>NZ_JAMBQG010000001.1:0-975538 GCF_023369805.1 Parabacteroides leei | reverse complement strand
AACCAGTTGTCGGTAGAAACGATGCCCACATTCCACGACAAACCGGACGTTGCGGTAAAAGTAGAAGTGTTATCTGTTGAAGCTGTTGCTGCTACCGTCTTGGTGGCAGCATCTACTTTCAACGTTGCACCCAGTTGGTTCAGAACGATATCACCTGTTGGCCCGGCAGAAGTGTCACCCGCACGGACGGTGATCTTTCCACTCCGGGCAGCAGAAGACGGGTTAACGGCAGCCGTATAATTGATTGTCTGAGCCGCTCCGGTAGTAGGTGTTCCCGCTCCACCGGTATTTATAGTAATCCAGTTGCCCGATGTGATACTCGACGCCCAGGCTAAACCTGCGGTGGCTGTAAACGAAGCATCACCGGTCGCTCCTTTGGCAGCTATACTGTTAATAATCGAACCATTAACGGTCGAACCTGCCTGACTAACAGCTATCTCCTGCTTCAACCCAGTGTAAGCAGCATCACCCACCGAAGCACCGGCTTTCACCGTGATTTTACCGGTACGCACCTGTGCAGACGGATTAGCAGAGCCGGCCTTTACTTGTAATCCTTGTGCACCTGCCGGTGCTTCACTACCAGATGTACCCGGATTAGTAGCCGACCAGGCCAGCCATTCGCCACCGCTCAATGCAGCAGACCAACGCAAACCCTCGGTAGCCGTAAAAGAAGAAGAGCCTTCAGAACCGGTAGTTGCAGCCAAAGAAACAGAACTGCCTTTTGTCAGCGTCGAACCGCTCTGGGTGATCGTTATTTCCTGATCAACTCCATTCACTTCAATGTTAAAAGATACAGACCTCTTGTCTGCTCTGGGATTAGCCTCCACAGACTTAAAGACCACCTTGGCAGGACCCTGGTGCGTAATAGTTGCACCCGAAGGGATGTCTTTTCCGTTTAATACCGCAGACAACCACGCAGGCATATCGAATATCCACTCCTGCCCCGGACGGGCAGTGATCTGTATCTCTTTTTCACCACCTTTTTTGGCAGGCATTTCAGTAGGATCGACCTCGATATCCGGTATCTCGCCAACCGTGATACGCTCGTCGGATACGTCTATACCTACCAAAGTAACATTCATCGTATAATGCGAATTGCGTTCGATATCATAATTATTCTCGTTACGACCGGGATAAAACCGGAACGTAACATCTTTATAAGTAACACCGCCCTGCACGGCATTGCCGGTCAACTCGATACAGGTGGCATTCGTTACGCCACGACCGATCTTCTTCTTTTCGGAATCGACGACGTTGTCACCGCTGACCGTACCCGCCATATTTTCAGGCAAATACCAGTAAACGGTAGCACCAGAACTACTGCCTGTACCGGTATAGTTTTTATATTCAACACCAGTCAATTGTCCTGTCGGAGCCTCCACCTGCGAAACGGATGGAGCATTCTTCAAAGTGACCGATGTAGGGGTAAAAGCAAAATCAGCACCCATCGAATAGCTAAAACTGATCTTGGCAAGGAGACGGGTCAGCTCCACGGTAATATCTTTCACACCGCCGGCAACAACCTCACCTTCCCATTTACCCACCATTTTACACAAGTTATTATCAGGCAAGCCCGTTCCCGATGATGCATATGGCAATGTCTGTTTCTTCAATGTAGTTTCATCGACAACTGCCCCCAGATCACCTGCGTTTGATACGAAATACACATGACTCTTACTACCATTCTGGCTCTGCTTCAGTTTCAGGTTGACAGTAGTGCCGGTCATGGAAGATATATACTGGTTAAACAAACGCTTACCGGTCGTGGCATCATACTGCCCCACCCACAAGCTGGCGATCTGGCTTTCCTGCGCTTCCGACAATGCAGTGGCGGCTTTGGTCTGCACCGAGTCCTTTACTCCGACAGCCAGCGTGTCCGATTCGATCGTACCGGCGGGAGTGAATGTAATGCTACGCGTCACGGGAGTCCGGTTAGCCAGCACATTCAGGTTAAACCCCGCATCCACATCCTTCAAAGCATGAGGCGGGATTACATCCTCTTCCACATCGGTCTGTGTGCAACTGCCGGCAAACAACAGAAGCAATACCACAAACAACCACGCCAACGACAAGCCGATACGTAACCGTCCGATTCCCGTTAAAGGTTTGCGCCTTGTTTTACTTTCTCGTTTCATTGTATTTCGTTTTTAATATATTTTGTTTCAACTATTGTCAGATCTAAATTCTGACAAATAATCAGTTTGCTAATTTCCACCAATAAAAAACCCCAACATTCTTTTGACAGATGATGGGGTTCAGACTACAGGATAATAAAATGTAATCGTTACATATTCATTAAAGTTTCTAGCTTTTTAGCAATAGTATCCGTATCCGGAAGATATTCCCGATAAGCTTCCGGCAACTTGGATGAAAGAGCATAAGTAGCCACACCGATAGGTAAGTTGGAATTTTTCAAAGCATACTCGACAATCATACGACTCTTAGACTTACAGATAATTATACCGATAGAGGAATTCTCATGCGGAAGTTTTACGGTATCATTCAACACATTCAAATAAAACTCCATCTTTCCTTTGTACTCAGGTTTAAACTCACCTATCTTTAACTCCACAGCGATCATTGCCTGTAATCGTCTGTTATAAAGCAGTAGATCAATAAAATATTCTCTATTGTCTACAATGAGCCGATATTGATTGCCAATAAATGAAAAATCTGCCCCGAAATCAATCAGGAAAGCCCTGATATTTTTAATAATAGACTGCTCCAGTTCCTCTTCTGAATATTCATTTTCCAAACCGGTGAATCCCCACGAGTATTCATCTTTTACAGCCAGTATTGCCTGATTCTTTAATTCTTCGGGCAATGTCGTATCAAAATTAGTCTGTCCAAGTAAATACTTTTCAAAGGTCTGCAACTCAATCTTATTGATAAGTAAATCTTTCGTCCAACCATACTTCCGGGTAGCCAAAATATAAAATTGACGTTCCTGTGTATTCTTACACCTGGTCATAATAACAATATGCTTCGACCAGCTAATTTCTCCAACTAATGGTTGGAGAATTGCATCAGCCTGATATTCTTTGTAAAATCGGGCCATATCCCAAAGATTAGAAGTACCAAACCCTTTAATCCCCGGAAACTCTTTCTGAATATCTTTCGAAAGATTCTCAACAACAGATCTTCCCCAGCCCAACTGATTTTGTTGCTCATATATACGCCGACCTAACTCCCAATAAAGAGATATCATTTCCTTATTGACAGCTTTCATTGCTTCATATTGAGCAGAACGAATACGGGATTTAACTTCATAAAGGAATAGGGAATATTCCTTTGTTTCTGAAATGTTTGTGTTATTATTCATAGTTACAGTTTTTGTTGTCTGCAAAGATAACTTTTTTCTCTATTCTAATGAAAATCTAACACAAAATATTCTCTTTTTTCCCTAATCTGAACCCCACCATGTCAAAGAACGCTTCGGTTTTTAATTTTTCCTGCAATCAGAAGAGATCATCAACCTCCACCTACATTCATATCGTTCCAGTTTATCACTTTCCAGGTGGCTACCGTTATCGTCGTTCCGATCCCTTCGTTTATATCGGGATCGGGGTACGGGCTATCGGGGCCTCCCACATTGTCGTCTCTAAAGGCGATTGCATTCCATTCCAGCACCTTCATCAACAAACTGCTTTCATTGTTCTTTACCTCCAAGGTGAAGATGTAACGTTTACCTTCGTCGAAAGAGATATTCTTGTCGATCGTCGCTTTCAGCGTCGCTGTTTCATTATCCCTTACCACCGTTATTTCCACATCGAAAGGCAAGCTGTTTTTAGGCAGGACAACACCTTTGGTTTTATTCAGGCCGCAACCATCCGGATCAGATTCCGGCTCAACAGGCTCAAACTCATCTGCGCTAAAGACGACCTGTGCTTCCACCCCGGAAGCTCCCCCTGTAGGAGAAATCCCGGTGTCGCTACCGGCAATCAGGCCGGCAGCAGAAGAAGAAATCTTTTTGATCACCAAGTCGGTTCCATACAGCTTCTCGAAAGGAAGGGCATTATCCGGCGAGGGAGCCACATTAAAGACCACCTGCGCACATTTCCGGCTGAACGTTCCCAGTGTTACCTGACGGGAGTCCTTCGTCACCGCTACTCCCCGCACAAAAGAGGTCATCACATCTTCCTTATGCGGAAGGCCGGTTATTTTATAATAGCCGTCGTCCCCTTCCTGTAGCGGACGCGCCGGAGAGACAGCATAGAAATCGTATACCCCTCCCCTCACGGTTAGCCCTTTGGCCTCGCCATCTATCTTTTTCCCGTTTCCATCCACACAACAGGGGATCAAAGTGCCGTCGGCTCCTACCGCATAGGTCGCTTCAAACGAAGGGGCGGTCGTAGAAAAAGAGGCCTCCTGAGGCTTATCTCCCACATAGCCGGTAAAGTAAGCACCGATACGCACGGTAGCTCCCTCAGGCAGAAGAGTCGGCAACGGAGTAACTTCCTCCCCCGCACGGGTCAGGAGTTCAGGCACGCCCAAGTCGGGTTTACCGAAACTGATTGCTACCGGCCGGCTCTCTTCCGGCACGATCTCCTCCACCGGGCCTGCCGTACACCCCGCCAGCAGACCACCGGCCAGTAGCCTGATCAGATATAACTGTATTCGATTCCGTTTCATTCTATTCATTTTCAATTCTTAATTGTTAGCGGGAGGGGTATCGCTCCCCGCCCGCCCTGTTTACGGCAACCTATTCTACCGGAACGTCGGTGCTTCCACCTTCATTCCAGCCGGCTACTTGTATATCCGCTATCTCGATGCCTTGCGGAAGCATCTGAATATTATAGATATAATTGTTTCCCTTCAACCAGTTGGCGGTAAAAGTACCGGGAGTACTGCTTCCTTCGCCAGGAGCCATCGTAAAGACACGGCCATCATCGAGCGTTAGCTCCAACGTGACAGCTATGCCCGTCACAGGGATCACCAGCCCGAAGGCCTGTACCGACACCTTTTTAGGATCGGTGACATTCGTCCCTATACCACGCATATCTCCGTCGGCCGTGAACCATAATTCATCTACAGCAGTCGTCGTGCCACTCAACTCGCCCGTTTCCAGACTTAACTTGGCGGAAGTAGACTTTTTAAAACCCGCGCTGCTTTTCAATACGACCTTCTTTACAGTGCTGCCCGCAAAAGCAGAACCTCCATCCGCTTCCAGAATACGGAAACTGACCTTCGCCAGTGCATGATGCATCGTGAGCGACACTTCCGGATTCCACCGGTCGACCTCGGTTGAAGCCTTGCAATACAGGTAATCATCCTGATCGGACTCCCACTGTACATCGGTAGAAGCATCCACCGGATTACCGCCGTCGCTGAAGTAAAACTTCTGCTTATCCAATACCTTTATACTACTCATTAAAGGTACTTTCGGATTGCCTGACAGCGACACGCTCTTCTCCACCGGTGAAAAAGCATACACCGTTCCTTTATCCGAATACAAAAGAAGCTGTTCTTCCCCTTCCGCTAGTTGCCAGACAGCCGGATCGACCTGCGTATTGTAAGTGAACACCTGGGTATTATTTCCGCTGGCATAGACACTCACCGAACCGCTGCTGCTCTGTTTCGTGACACAAAGCCCGACCGTAGTCAACGGATTAGGGTTTGTCGCATCAGCGACAGGACCGCCCGTCACGATACTTCTCGATTCGATCTCTACCGACAAGCCCAGATTCTTTACGGATAAAGGAGTTCCCTTTTCCGTGTTGCCACCTCCTTCACCGTCACCGGCCGTCGGTACAACGATATCCGCCTGTGTACAGGCAGCACACAGCGATAGGAAAACGGCTACGGAAAGTGTATATAGATACTGTTTCATGGGCTTAGTTTTTAATGGAAATGATTACAGAGGGATTTCGTCCTGTTCGTTATCATTCCAGGCTTCAACAGTCACATCCATAACCGTCAGCTTGTTGCGGCCGGCAGAAAGCGTATAGATGTAGTTGTTGTTGGCTTGCCATTCATTGGCAGGCAGGGTAACGGGAAATACCATATCGGCATTAGATCCTTCTTTCAGGGTTATGATCACCTGGATGTCGTCATCGCCGAAAGCGGCGGTCGGATACACGATGGCACTGACCGATTTGGAGACGATCTTGGCATTCACCGTATTGCCGTTAGCGACAAAAGACTGGGCACTTTCCGTTTCGCCGCTCTCCACCTGTCTCATCAGGGTATAGTTGGTGATCGTACGGCTGATATCACCGTCTGTCAGTGAGTTGGGTGTTATCGTTCCGTCGACCAACGACATATAAGCAGTACCCATCTTGAAGAATTTATCTGTACTGCTATCCGTATTTTTGATCTGGAACTTCGTGAAGTTCACATCATTCACACTCAGTTTGCCACCGTCATACACACGGAAAGTGACCATCGCCATGGCATGCTTCATATCCAGGTTGATCTTATAACCGGGATTGACATCGTCAGTATTTTTCGGTTCATCCTCCGGCTTGACAGGCGTTTGCCCGGCAGTACGTCCGTTGTTTACGTAACGACCGTTTTCAGCGGCAAAATACAGGTAATCTTTTTCCGTTGCCAGAGAAAGGTTTAACAGGTCGGTTTTGGGAGTAGTTGCCCATGCACCATCCTTCCAGTATTTCTTCGCATTGTTAGTTGCAGCATCTATCGTTCCGCTAGCCAGAATGGTTACCGGGATTTTCAGATCAGATTCTGCAGATATACTTGAAAGACTAGTAGTTATAGAAGCATCATAAGGATAATAAGCATAGACCATTCCTACTTCCTTGGTCAGATAATAAGGGACTTCCTTAGTATCGGCAAAAGTATTTTTTTTCTCCTTTATGGAAATCCAGCCGGCTCCTTTATCTGTTCCCATATACCACACATGGTGGCCGGTGTATTCCGTACCATCAGGCGTATACCAGCCGTTTGCATTTTTGTTGGTTATCAGGACACCTAATCCGGGTGCATAATCGGCCTCGCCATATTTCGAGATATCGTAAGTAAGAGCCTCTCCGCTTACCACCGATTTGGTAGCCGCTTTGGTGCCGGCATCCACTTTCAGATTAGGTGTGATACCCAAGGCTACCTGATCGCCATCGCCTGAGTCGATAATTAAATCTGTTTCTGTCTCCGAACAGCCTACTGCTGTCAGCAGGGCTATAGCCATAGCCCCCATTGTCATTGTCTTTTTCATTTTCGTTCGTTTTAATATAAATACTAGTTATAACTTATTCTATTACTTAAATCGGTATTTCGCCGGCATCCTGATCCGCCCATCGCTCCACACCGACCGTTGTAGCCTGTATCTTCCGTCCGTCGGTGAAAAACAGGGAGACGACATGCCGTTTGCCGGGCAGGAAGCCGCCCTCTACGGTAACAGATACACGGGAAAGGGTCTCCACCGCATTGCCGTTGCCGTCCTTCGTTGTCGTCACATGCAATTGCAGCGGAGCCGACGTGGCGGGAAGCAGGACATACCCCTGCGCTTCGGGAAGCTCTCCGCCTTCCTCCACCTGGGGAAGAGGAAGTCCGTCAATCTCCTGTACGGATATAGGTTTTATATCTCCGCCAGAAGAGGCATCGGCCAGTACGGGCGATACCGACTGCCATTCCAATTCTTGCCGGGTATGCACAGCCGCCACCTCTATCCGGATGATCTCTCCCCACCGGTCGGCACGGTCGCTGTAGCAAACCAGTCCGAGCTGGCTCAGCAGATGGTAGAACGTACATGTCTTGAGGGGCACAAAGCCGTTGCCCGACAGGTTGCCAGTTGCCATCACATCCGTCATTCCGTCTATCGTAAAGATCGCCCGGCCTGTCGCAACATCGGTTTCACCGGCAGCCGGATAATACCCCTGCATACGGATACTGCTTCCATCCGGCGGATAAAGTTGCGCTTCTTCGAACAACACCGGACGGTTGCCGCTACCGCCGCTCCGAACGGCTCCACATACACTCCATGTACCATATACACCGGAGGTTGTTTCATCCTGCCGGGCAAAACATACTGCCAGATCCTTTTCATAGCCGGAGCCGATTACTGTACGGGTGGATACACCGATCGCTCCCTCCAGGCATACCGTCGTTTCAGCAACCGGCTGCAAAGTAGGATCGTTACCGTCTGAACAGGCCGTTAATGCCCGAAGGCAAGCGATGGTGGCTATCACTATTATTTTCTTCATCTCCTGCTATTCTAAAAAAGGTTATATTCCGGGAGTGATAGTAGAACTGCCTCCGTTACCCGGCTGCCATTCGGCAATGCCGGCTTCGATGGTGATCTCACCGTCGATGGTGAAATTGAGGGTGATCAGGTGCGACTGTCCTTTCTGTGCTCCTCCGCTGATGTTAGTGATGGGAACCTGCAATGTTTTCTCAGTTCCATCGTAAGTAGCCTTCACTTCCAGATTGATAGCGGCAGACTCCGTACCCATATCCGCTACCGGATAAATCATCAGATAACCGGTCTGCGGATCGGTAGCATCGGGGCCGGATACCTCTGCCGGACAACCGATCACATTCAGATCGGTATTGGCCGAACCGGTTGTCGTCAGCGTGGCACCGCTCGTTTTGTCGAGCGACAACGACAGTGTTTCATAAACGTTCTTTACCGCAATAGAAGAAACTTTCGTCCATTTCTTAACTGCTTCCGCCGAACCGGAACATTTGAATTGCAACTGGGTAAGCAGGTGCTGAAAGGTAAACGGGGTAAACTTGGCGTTCGCAGCACCTGTCTGCACTTCTGTTGCCATAATATCTTCGTCGCCTGTAATAGTGTACGAAACTGTAGGGTTGTTTTTTCCACTCAGGGCGGCTTGCGGATAATAACCGATCAGAGTCGACTGCCCATTGGCCGTCATATACGTCTGTGCCGTTGCAAAGGTAACGGAGGTATTGCCGTCACCGCCAAGACGGGTGGCATCGATAGCCGGTGTAGTCCAATCCGTATTTGATACCGGATTATCCAACCGGGCAAACGATACGGCCAGGTCGCTTCCATAACCGGCATCGATCACCGCACGGGTAGCCTCTCCGATACCGGCACTTACCTGCATCGCTTCTCCCCGGCCGGCGATTGCCGGTTCTTCTTCGTTGGAACAACTGCACAAAAAGGCCGTAGCCAACATACTCATTACTAAAAATTTACTTGTTCTCATATTATACTAGTGTTAGAAATTATCAATTATTACTCCGTCACCGTCCCGTTGCCGGAAGCGCCTACCTGCCAGGGAGCGACTGTTGCCGTGCCTTCAATCGCAACTTCACCTGTTTTCAGAAAGGATAGGGTCACCAGATGCGAATTGCCGGCCAAGGCATTCAGTCCTGCCTGGGTAGAAGCGTCTATGATATTAATTTCTTTACTGGTTGTACCACCTTCATAGGTCACTTTTACTTTCACGCCATCGAGAGCCTTCACCATAAAAGGCTCGCCGACCTTCGTCACTTCTTTGGTCAGTTGGATAGGAGCAGTAAGACCCGGAACAGCCAGGGTAGCCGCAGTCCCATAAGTTACGGCACCATCGGCAATCGTCATCGTCTTCGGATAGGCAGCGTCTACGACTTCTATTTTAGATATCTTCTTATCCGGATTCGCCCCCAGGTAACCCTCCGAAGCCTGCACCTGGAAGTTTAGCTGCGTCAGTGTATGGGTGAATGTAAATGCACCTGCGGGAACATCTTTATTTCCACTCACAATACCGCCATACATCACATCTTCCGTTCCTGTCTGCTGAAAGGTCACCACCCCTGATACGGAAGCGATTTCCGGATGCCAGGCTGCCATATATACATTTCCTGCGGCCGGATACACTTTCGATACATTCAAAGGAACCGAAGTTCCTGTCGCCGTTTCGGACGCTACCAACGTGATACTGTTCTGCCAGGCAACAGCAGCCGTCCATGATGCAGGCGGCTGGGTCCCTTCAATAGCTGTAATAGCGGCCGTAAACGTATCACCCGTAACTACCGGTGCTTTGGTAATCGCTCCGCTCACAGTGGCTCCCACCCTGATCTCTGCGGTTTGAAGAGCTCCCTCCTCAGAAGAAGAACAACCGGATACCACTACCGCCAAAAGAGCGGCACACATACAAACTTGTCTCATATTTTCCTTTTATTAAATGATTAAAAACAGATATTCAATCGATAATTCCCGTTCCGTTATTCCCTCTCTTCCACTCTGACACCTGTGCCGCCAGGGAGTAACTGCCTCCCGCACGGAGTATGACAGATAAAAGGTAAGAGGTACCCGGAACCGTATAACCATCCGATTCGTGAAACGATACCGGCAAATTTTCAAAGCGGGTCAGGTTACCCCGGCGATCTTCCAATACCACCGTCAGGCCGACCGTTACTCCGGATTGTATCATGACCATCTCCGGGACATCCAGCCAATCGGAATCCAATGGCAACCGTTCACCGCCATCCGTCCGGTCGAGAACGGTTACCGCTCCTTTTTCACCGGAGAAAGACAATCCTTTATTTGCCGGTGACAAAACGGCTTCACTTTGTACTCCTTCCACAGACAGTCCGAACAATTTCCAACCCTTTTCCTTCCCCGCCGTATCACACTGGAAACGGAAACGGAGCTGAGTCAATAAATGGATGAATACAAACGCTTTCCCCTCCTGCCAAAACATATCCGTCAGGCAACCGTTTTGTTCGCCGGTTACCAGAATATCCTGTTTTCCGTCGATCGACCAGGCTATCTGTCCGTCATCACTTGGCCTGCCTCCGGGAGCAAATCCGCGCAGATAAACACGGCTGTCATCGGATGGATAATATTTCGGTTCCGCCAGGTCAGTGCTCCCGTCAGCCTTTACGTAAGCTTTCCATATCTCTGTATACTTTCCCGATTCATTGCCTTTGGCAAAAAACACCGTATCGGAAAAAGAGAGCTCTCCCGCCAACTGTTCCGAAGAGGCACGAAGCATCAACTTTTGCCCGTCCTCAACCGGAAATCGACCGTCACCGTCCGAACAGCCAGCCATCATCCCCCACAGGAGGAAAGCCAATAGCGGCAAAGGCCATCGTAGCGTATGTTTGTTTTCTATCTTCATTGTTATATTTAATAGTTCAATTATTGCTAATTACCGACTTCCCCTATTCCTTCTTTCCAGCCTGTGATCGTTATCGTTGCGCCATTTACTTCATCATAGGTGACCTCCAGGTCGAGTACGATATAGGCCGATACACTCGTTTCGAATGCGTCGCCCACTTCTCCGGTTATATTGGTCAATGAAGTGATCTCTTTCCCGTCTTTCAATGTGAGCGTCAGGTAAAGTTCGACCGGTTCGCTTCCCGCTGTTCCTCCTGACAGACCGAACAGGTTAAGGGAAGAGGTATACACCCCCGGATCGGCCTGCTCCGGCTCAAATGACATAAAAGCCGGTGTGTCAAACAACGCTTTCCCGGTCGGGATATGTACCTGCGACGAAACACCTGTCAACCGGCCGGATAGGTTTACAGACCGGACATCCTCCCCTCCTGTTACTTTTATATTTAGTTCCAGGGTTTTGACCAGGCTGACCGGATACAACTCCTCCACGACGGTCTGTTCTCCTCCGACATCAATCTGCCGGCAGCCCGTACCGTATAAATTGCCGGGATACGCAATATGGACAGTAGACGATTTTAACCCGGACATCTGCCGCGCATTGCCGCAAGCCTGTTCGTAGCCGTTATCCATATCAAGTATGACATTATCGCAATCGGTATTGCACACCACGACCCTATATTGTCCTGCCGGCAGGGTACCTTCGTAACCCGAAGCACTTCCCCGACGAACTACCGGATGCCCGATTCCGTCTTTATAGAAATAATAAGTCATGCCCGACGGATATTCGCTACGCGTCTGCCAATCCAGATGCAGGCGCACTTTTCCATTCTTCTCCCAATCCTCATCAGGCGTATGGTAGACACACGACGATAGGACAACGGCACCTGCAAAAAATACCGCCCAACCCCTAATTTTACCCTTTTTCTGTTTTTTCATATTTCTACCCTTTTCTTATCTGATTTGAAAACGATACACCAGGCTGACTTTCAGCCCAATCATAAAACCCGTCGATGTGAAACGGCTTTCCAGGTAATTCGTATCGTCTATTTTATCGTAACGGTATTTCTTACCGTCAAAGACCGAACGATAACCCGTCCGCAGACTTGCCTCGGCGCAGAAACCTTTCCCCAAAGGCACCAGGCAACCGATCGAAGCACCTACCGTCCAGAAACGACCCGTCCTGCCGTAAAGCACATCAGGGTCGGGATCAATCTCGCTGCCCCGTACATCGAAATCACCGTATTCGACGAACAGGCCGGTATTCAACCAACTGAACTCGCCGGGAGCCAGTGGCCACACACGGGGTTCGACCGAAAATTCGGACACCGACCAGCGGTCGCGCGTTTTATCTTTATAAGCAAAATCGGAATACATACCCGCCACAACCACCGACCAACGTTCAGCAAAATAACACTCTGCCTCTATATTCGGCATAAACGAACCCCTTTGCAGTTTTACATCTCCTGTCCCTAAACTGATGGACGGAGCCACAGTAAACCAGGGCAGCAGATTCGTTTTGACAGCCATGTGTACAGGACTTACCGCCATGCGGGCAGCAGACGGCCGGACGACAACCGTTACCGGATCACTTTCGTTTGCCCCCACATCTTCTGACGGGATTTTATTGACAGGTATCTCCTTCCTGACGACCCGTGTCTTTTCATGGGTTGTCACCATTGTTGACGAACGAGGATTATCTGACGGCATATCCACAACCGAAGCCAACCGGTAGTCGTCCAGCTCCGAACGGTCGAACAGCGGATCGTCGATACGGTACACCACCCGGTCATAGCCACCTACCTCACCACGACGGTAAAGATCCACAAAAGGATATGCACCGTATTTTTCCAAAGCCGCCCTGACAGCCACCGGATAACGGCTTTCACTGTAACAAATATCCGTATTGGCAAACCAAGGCAGCGGAGATTCCACCAGGTAGACATGTACCCGGTCACGGTAATTACCGCTGCGGTCGATGTAGAACGCAACGCATTCACCCGGAATATCCAAACGCGTTTTAAGATAGGCACGGATACGGGCGGCACGGAGCGAAGCCTCATTGATCACGGCATCCTCTTTAGAGTCGTAAGCACTCACATGCGAGACGATCAGCAAATGACAATCTCCACCCAACAGGCGATTACGAAAAACAGGTAACTGCTGTCCCATACGTTCCAACTGGTAAGCATTGTCGCCATAGTCAGCCAGAAACATATCACTACCTTCTTTAAAAGAGAATAAAAAGAATTCCGCTTTCGTATAAGAAGTCGTCTGAGCATTTGCCTGCAACATACACTGCCCACAAAGTATAAACAGACCCAATGTTGCCTCCATGATCCTTCTACATATTTGCTGCTTCATATTACGCATATTTCGACTTACTTTGATTTTCATTATTACCAACTCTTGTCATCCTTATTTATATAATAAGGTAGAAAGGTAGGAAACAGGCGTTTTAAGGAGAGTCTTTTTCCCTTTAGGAAAGGGAAATCAGGCAGGATTGATGTCTTTTTTAAGGGCTTGCTAAGGAAAAATAAACAGAAATGGGTATAATTTTTTCCAGGCGGATATGAAAAGATGACAGTCCCGCCCCCCTTTATGTCAACACGACTGATAAATCAGGTTGTGAGGCTACAAAGCAGGCAAATAAGTAAAGTTATGTTAAATCATTGTGCTATTTTTTACAAATACATCTGGAGACCTTGTTTATCCGATATATTCTTTCTATGTTTGCATCGGACTTCATCATAAATGACAAACTATACATAGCCTAAGTCTCTGTATATAAGATGAAAAAAGGGTATTCTACCTTATTATATAAATAAGGGTATCGACTACAGACTCACCAAAGCACCTATCTCTCCGGAAACCAGCCTATTAGCCTCCGCCAGTTTATCCGTACTGAAAGCTGTCAGATACGTATGCGTCATTTTCTCCGAGGCATGCCCCAGAGCCTGGCTGATAATCGATACCGGCACATGACGGTGATAGGCCTCAGAAGCCCAGGCATGACGAAAGACATACGTGGTCAACGTCTCCGGCAAATTCAACATGACGCAGATTTCTTTCAGATAATCATTTTGCTTGCTTAGGCAGTATTTATACTGTTCGTGCGAGGCATCCTCCGGCAAGACCGGAAAAAGATACAACGCATCCGGACGGCTGTAGCGGTCTATCAGATGCTGCATACCCGTTGTTATCTCTATCTGGATCAGTATACCCGTTTTCTGACGGTTGTACGACAAAATCCTGCCGTTTTCGATTATATTCTCCCGCGTAAGATGAACCAGATCGACAAAAGGCATACCGCAAGCCATAAAAGAAAACAGCGACAGGTCGGCTGCCAGCTGTTTTTCAGGTTCCTTTTTCAGATCCAGCGAAGCAATCTTCTCGATCACTCCGATCGATACGGCACGTTTGCGTGTTTCCTCCCGCTTTAAACGGACACCCGCGAACGGTGACTCCTGAGGCTTCTTTTTCCAACCCAGGCACGCACGGTTATACATGGCACGCAGGTTGCTGATATAACTGTTCACGCTATTCACACGCAGCCCCTTTTCACGCAGCCATTCTACAAAGGCACGCACCATCTCACCCGTCACACGCTTCAAGGGCAGTTCACGTCCTTGGTTGAAGTTATTAAAGTGGTTGCGCACAGCACGGTACAAGTCGGCAGTACTCTCATCGCCGGCTTGGCGCTTTTCCTGCTCCTGTTTAAACATTTGAATTCTAAAATCTTTGTTTTTCATACTCTTTCCCTCTATTTTTTATTGGAGGGCAAAGATATAACATTTGACGAAAGATAAAAGTTACCCGCACGGATAACAGAGATGGAGATCATAGCGACCGGCAAAGGCCACGTTATATTATACCGTTATCCTGATTGGCACATCAATTAATTGTTTTATCTTTGTATTCATACATAAAATAAACAGAAGTGATGGACAGAAAGAAATTACCGATAGGTATCAGCGATTACAAGCTGTTGATCAGTGAAGAGTACTATTATGTGGATAAAACAGACTTTATCCGCCAGATAGTAGAAGACGGGAGCCTGATCACCCTGCTTTCCCGCCCACGCCGCTTCGGAAAGACACTTAACCTTTCCACACTTCGTTACTTCTTCGAAAAGACCGAAGGCAATGTGTACCGTCCGCTCTTTAAAGGGAAAAGCATCGAAGGATGGAAAGACTTCGATAAGTATCAGGGGAAATATCCCGTGATATTCATCACACTCAAGGACTGCAAGGCGGATACTTTTGATGAAGTGTTGTTAATGCTTGCCCGCGAAATGCAAACAGAATATATCCGGCACGATTATCTGCGGGAGCATATCCGGCAAACAGACTATCTGGATCAATTTATCCGTCTGCAAAACCGTAAGGCAACCCCCGACGAGCTGGCCGGTTCGATCAGTTTGTTGGCAGAATTGCTTACCAATTACTGGGGCATGCCCCCGCTCGTACTTCTCGACGAATACGATAGTCCCATCCACGTAGCCTTCGACAAAGGCTACTACGACAGGATGATCGGTTTCATGCGAAACTTTATGAGTGCGGTGTTCAAAGATAATACGGATATCTTCCGTGGCGTTATCACCGGTATCCTCCGAGTGAGCAAAGAATCGATTTTCAGCGGACTGAATAATATAGATGTAGATACCATTCTGGAGCATCCGATGTGTACCTCCTTTGGTTTTACGCAGGAGGAAACAGACCGGATGCTGGACGATTATTCACTCAGCAGCCATAAAAGAGAAGTGAAAGAATGGTATAACGGCTACCTGTTCGGCGGCAAGACGGTTTACAACCCCTGGTCGGTATTATCTTATATTAATAAAGGCGGCGTATTGGCTCCCTACTGGGTAAACACCGGTTCAGACGTCCTGCTACGCCACTTGCTGGCCGAAGGGCCTGCACAGATACGTGACGGTGTGGAGGCCCTGATACAAGGCGACCCGATCCGCAGCGTGGTTAACGACAAACTGGCGTTTCCGGATCTGCTGGCAGAACCCTCCAATATCTGGTCGTTCATGCTTTTCAGCGGTTACCTGAAAGCATCCGATCCGAAAAACAACAGTGAGGATCTGACGGAATATACCCTGCAAGTACCCAACCGGGAGGTGAGAACAGTATTCTTTACTATTATACGCAGTTGGATAAACAATGGCCCGGTGAAGAACGACCGTCTCGAACGGATGCTGCAAGCACTGGATGAAAACAATATGCCTATCTTCCAACGGCTGCTGAACGATTTTGTGGTTAACACGCTTTCCTATTATGATACTTCCGGACGCGATCCGGAGAAAGTCTACCAGGCATTCCTGCTCGGTATGCTGGTCAGTTCGGGAGCGTATGAGGTAAATAGCAACCGCGAGTCGGGCCTGGGGCGTTACGATATCCTGATGCGTCCGCGTAATATCCAAAAACGCGGCATTATCATGGAACTGAAACTCTACGACCCGATGTTCGACAAGTCGGTGGATGATGTTCTCGACTCCGCTCTTGGGCAGATCGAAGACAAACAATACGCAGCTACCCTGCATGCCGCAGGGGTCACCGATATACTCAAAATGGCCATCACATTCGATGGCAAACGGGTATGGATAAAGACGGTGGAATAACAACATTTGACGAAAGATAAAAGTTACCCGCGCAGGCATTCGTCATTCCCTGCGCAGCCAATTGTTGTTAGCTGCACAGGGAGTAAAGATTAGATGTTATTTCAACCTATTCACCCGCGCCACATCCGTCAACTTTACACAGACTGTTGCGCCCAGTTGCTCCAGGAAGAGCATGAGGTGGTTCTTTTTTATCTTCTTTATCTTTCCCGATACATGCCGCATCGCACCGGTAAGGATCTCTACCTCCTCACCCGGACAAAGCTCATGTTCGGCAGCCTGCTCCAGGAACTCCTTGATAGCATCCACTTCGACCTGGCGGACAATAGCCGGTTTTCCGTTATAAAAAACAATCCGGATAACGCCGTATACCTTCAATAAGTCGCGCAAAACTGCATCCGTACACCTGACAAACACATACGAACTGAACAAAGGTATCTCAACTATCTTCACACGGTCCGACCATACCCGCGGAGTACGATGTAAAGGCAACCAGCATTCTACTCCTAACAAGTCGATTCGCTCTTTTACCTGCTTTTCGGCACGCGGAGCCGTATATAAAACATACCAGTTAGTATCTTGAGGGGATATCATTGACATTTTTTTTTATTCAGGGCACAAATATAGAACTATTTTTCGTATTATTGCAAAGCTGTTTGCGAACACATAATTTTAATACCATGAATAGAAGAAATTTTTTACAAAAGTCCGCATTATCTGCTGCCGGACTAGGTTTATCGCCGTTATTCGGTAGTGCGTACGGAGCTGTTTACGGACAAACGGCTCCCAGCAATAAAGTAAAAGTAGCCCTGATCGGATGCCGCTCGATGGGTTTTTCCAATCTCAGCAATTTCCTGAAATATCCGGAAGTAGAATGCGTAGCCCTTTGCGACATAGACGACGAATGGCTGAACAAACGGGCAGCCGATGTTGAAAAAGCAACCGGCAAGAAAGTCCCTAACTTATATAAAGACTGGCGCAAGGTCATAGACAATAAAGATATAGACGCAGTGATCATCGGAACTCCCGACCACTGGCATTGCCTGCCTACCATATACGCCTGCCAGGCAGGCAAAGACGTATATGTAGAAAAGCCGCTTTCCAACACCATCGAAGAATGTAACCTGATGGAGAAAGCCGCCCGCAAATACAACCGCATTGTACAGGTAGGCCAATGGCAACGCAGCGACCCTCACTGGGACGAGGCCGCCAATTACCTGAAAGCCGGTAACATCGGCCGCATACGTACGGTAAAAGTATGGGCTTACCAAGATGGCAAACCCACCCTGCCCGTCATTCCCGACAGCCCTGTTCCCGCCGGAGTGGATTACGACATGTGGCTGGGCCCGGCTCCGAAACGTCCGTTCAACACCTACCGTTTCCATTATAATTTCCGCTTCTTCTGGGATTATGCCGGCGGCCTGATGTCAGACTGGGGCGTGCACCTATTGGATTATGCCCTCGAAGGTATGAATGCCGACCTGCCCAGCCGCGTATTCTCCGGTGGCGGCAAGTTCGCCTATCCCGATGATGCGATGGAAACTCCCGATACCTTGATGGCAACTTACGCCTACAACGATTTCAACATTATCTGGGATCATGCCTGCGGGATCAACCACGGCCCGTTCGACAAAAAAGAGGGACTCGCTTTTTATGGAGAAAACGGAACACTGGTACTCACCCGTGCAGGCTGGGAAGTTATTCCTGTCGTTGCCGGAAAAGAAGCACGTATGGAAGCCGTTCCGTTCAAAAAAGGGGAAGGTAAAGGGTTGTACAACCATGTCGGGAATTTCCTGAACTGTATCAAAAGTCGCGAATTACCCCATGCCGACATAGCCATCGGCGCACGGGTAGCCAAAATGTCGCACCTGGCAAATATTTCATGCCGTTTGCAACGCGAAGTACGCTGGGACGATACCAACAGCCTGTTTGTAGGTGATAATGAAGCAACTGCTTTATCAAAAGCGTACTACCGGGCTCCCTGGGTATTGCCCCAAATATGACACAACAAGCATTTTCCACATGAAAGCCTTGAAATTCTTTTGGTAATAAATATTTATATGTACATTTGTACAATATACGATTACATATAAATATCATTTACCTAATATGAGCAGCGCATATGCAGACTATTCAAGAGAAGAGTTGATCCGTGAAATTGAGATCTTGAAAAAAGAATGCTCTTCTTTTAACGATGGTGATTTATATAAGAGCCGGATGCTGATAGATATGATCGCATTACGGAAAACACTTTCCGATGTGCTGTCCTTATTATTAAGGTCGGAACAAAACGAAACGATCGACCAGGCTTTGCTTATTGTCCTACGCTTTTTCAAAGTAGATCGCGTATACATAGGTATATTCGATGAAAAAAGATGTATGATAGACTTCACGCATGAGGTGACGCACGAAGGGGTGATCTCCATGCGTGAAGACTTGTTGCGGCAGTTGTCGACAGAAGATATCCCCTGGTGGATCGAACAGATAAAAGGAGGTAAAGATGTCATCATCCCCGATGTGGAGAAAATGCCCCGGGAAGCTGCGGCTGAACAACATCTGCTACATTTGCAGGATGTTGTCTCCCTCTTGGTCCTTCCGGTTTTCCATATGGGAAAAGTCAGCGGATTTATCGGACTGGACTGCGTGAAGGCCCAACGCACGTGGAATGCCATAGACGTGGAAAACCTGCGGATGCTGACCGATATCGTTTTCATAGCCATCGAACGGGAACATGCACAGGGCATGATGGAGTACTCCATGAAGCAAGTGCTGCAAAGCGAATCCAAATTCCAGATCATATTCGACCAGTTGCCCTGGGGAGTGGAATTGTATGACGAGAAAGGCAACCTGCTCGACCTGAATAATGCGGATCTTGAGATATTCGGAACCACGCGCGAACAGGCCATCGGGCTGAACGCCTTCGATAATCCCAACATCCCGGCATGGGTAAACGACAAACTGAAAAAAGGGGAAGATGTTGCCTTCACGCTGATTTATAACTTCAAAGCTGTTTCGGAAACCGGCTACTACCGGACAACCGTCAAAGATCATATCAAATATTTACAGGTAAAAGGTGTCGTCCTGAAAGATAAACAGGGCGTCATATTCGGATTTTTCTATATCGTATTCGACGATACGGAAAATTATCTCAAGGCGGAGCAGACGCAGTACAATCTGACCAAACTGAAAGTCGCTGTCGACACCGGCGACTCTATCATCTGGGAGTATGATGTGGCTTCCGACAAGCTGAATGTAGATTTCAGCCTGAGTGAAAATATTGGAGATAACAAGCTCCTATCCTATCTAAACCGGGAGAACCTGAACTATATGGAGGATTTTGCCGGAACTTTGCACCCGGAAGACTTCGACAGGGTATACAACCAACAGTTCAAAAGGCTGCTCAACGGTGAAATAAACAGTTATGCGTCGGTATACCGCCGTATCCTCGACGGAAAAACATACTGGATCAACTCGAATGTTCGTTCTTACAAACTGAACGAAGATGGTACGCCCAGCAAAATAATAAGCTACACCTCCAACATCAGCAAGCAACGTGAAAAAGAGATCGAACTGATCAAGGTAAAAGAGGCGGACAAACTTAAATCGGCTTTCCTGGCCAATATGAGCCACGAAATACGTACACCCCTGAATGCTATCGTAGGCTTTTCCGATCTGATAGCGGAAACGGAAGACAAGGAAGACAGGCAGGCATACCTGGATATTATCCATAAGAACAACAACCTGTTGCTCAACCTGATCGGGGATATCCTGGACTTCTCTAAAATAGAATCGGGCACATTACAGTATAACATAGCACAAACGGATATCAAAGAGCTTTGCCGCGAAATACACCAGGCAGAATCGCTCAAAATGACTTCGGATGTAAAACTGCTGTTCGACGACAATTTACCTTCCGTCATCCTCAAGACAGATCCACAGCGGGTGATACAGGTGATTACGAACTTTATAAACAACGCAATCAAATTTACTTCCAAAGGCAGTATCACCATTTCTTATGCCAGAAAGAACAGTTTTCTCAAAATAAGGGTCAGCGATACCGGTATCGGTATTGCCGAAGAGAACCGGGGCCGTATCTTCGAGCGTTTTATCAAAATAAACGACTTTAAGCAGGGTACGGGACTCGGCCTTACGATCAGCAAAATGATCGTGGAAAACCTGGGGGGCAGTATCGGGGTAGATTCGGTGCAGGGAGAAGGCTCTACCTTCTGGTTCACGCTTCCGCTTGAACCGGATAATAAAGATATACATGAATTACCGGAGGAAGAAGAAACACCTCTCCCTCCACCCGTAGTCGAAAAGCCTGTTTCCAAAAGGAAAAAGGTACTGATCGCCGAGGATGTTCCCGAAAACTATTTCCTGCTACAAACGTTGTTCGGGAAAATATATGAGCTACACCATGCCTGGAACGGGGATGAAGCGGTAGACATGTACCGGAAATATGATCCGGACCTGATCCTGATGGACCTGAGAATGCCCGTAATGGATGGCTTCCAGGCAACCCGTATCATCCGTGAATTGTCGGAGACAATACCGATCATCGCACTGACTGCGTTTGCTTTTGAAAGGGAAAAAGAGATTGCCCGAGAATGCCGTTTTACGGATTATGTGGTCAAACCGGTCGATATTAATAAATTAAGGGAGTTGGTTCACAATAGATTATATAATAGATAAGGCTACACAAAAGAATAGGTAAAGCAACAAAAAGCCGGTTGAAAAAAATCAACCGGCTTTTTATTTATCCTGTATTCCTATTATTACGGCATCGGAGCAGCAGAAGGCGGAGGCGTTGCAGTACCCCATGCTTTATTAGCCCGTGGGCCCATTTCCAATTCCAATAGACCGCCCTGAGCGATATCGCTGTGCCGGAACCAGGGCTGGTTCAGTACTTCACCGTTCAACTTGGCCGACTGCACGTACTTATTCTTTTCGGAGGCATTGTTCGCCTTGATCTCGAACGTATTGCCATTCCCCAGGTCAACCTTCACATCGGTAAATACCGGGCTGCCTATATTATAGGTAGGGGAACCGGGAGTGACCGGATAAAAGCCCATCTGGCTGAATACTACGAAAGCAGACATACCGCCGCCGTCTTCATCACCCGGAACACCCATCAGGTCGTTGCGAAACCACTGGTTGAGCAGCGTACGGATACGTTTCTGCGTTTTCCAGGGCTGGCCGGCGTAGTTATACAGATACGGGATATGCAAACTGGGTTCGTTCGCCATCGAGAACATTCCCACGTTACCGGTATGGTCAGGCAGGAAAGAATAAAAACTCCATTTGGACATACCCAAGGGTTCGTTAAACATAGAATCGAGAGCCGAAGTGAAGACCTTATCTCCACCGATCATAGAGATCAGGTCGCCGATGTTATGCTGTACGTCCCAACGATAGATATAGCCATTGTTTTCGTCATAATAATCGCGTGCACCCAGACCGCCGTCGTAACGGTAATCCATCGGTTCGATAAATTTGCCGTCTTTATCCTTCGGATGGAAGAAGCGGGTGTCGGGGTTGAACAGGTTGCGGTAGTTGTACGATTCGCGCAAGTAATGCTTTGCCTCGTCTTCCTTACCCAATTCGGCTGCGATCTGCGAAAGACACCACTGGTCGTAAGCCGTACCTAATGTAACGGCTACGGGCTGACGTTTTTCCCAGATAGATACATTTTCTACTGTTTCTTTTTCGCCGGGTCTTAAGGCCGGGATATAACCATGTTCCTTATAGAAATCATCCAACCATCCGGCAGGTTTAGCCGACCAGGGAATCAAGGTCTTTTCTTCGATACCTTTCTTCGATGCGATATAGGCTTTCTCCAGGTCGAAACCGCGTACCCCTTTTCTCCAGGCATCGATCACGGTAGCTACGGCATGGTTGGAGTTCATACGGCGGGAGTCGCCGGTTACTTCGGGGAAGGTCGGCATCCAATTTGTCCCCATCTGTTCGGCCATCAATAAGAAGGAGTTGATGATATTGCTTTCTTCCTCGTTGTCGATCAGGATACGCAGCGGATGAGTAGCACGGTAGGTGTCCCAGATCCAGTCGTCGGTATAAAACGGCCGGCCGCCGTCTTCGTGTATCTTTCCATCGAAAGCGCTGTAATAACGGCCGTCTTCGCTCAGGTTGACCGGACGTTCGTAGCAACGGTAGAGAGAGGTATAGAATACGACCCTATCGTTGTCGGTTCCACCTTGTGTCTGTATCTTGCCGAGAGCTTCGTTCCAGTCGTTGCGGGCGATCTTGGCTACTACGTCGACATCATAAGCGGCAATCTCACGTTCGAGGTTCTTCTTTGCCTGTTCTTCGCTGATAAAGGAGATACCGTAACGAACACCCAGTTGCTTGACATCGTTACCGTAAGCCAATACCAGTGCGGCGTCTTTTCCTTCCACGGAGGTTTCCCCGTACTTCACAGCGTTGTCAGCCAGTACACCGCATTGCTGCGGAGCCATGTCGGTTTCGGCATAAAGATAGACTTTTGTCTTTTTGTCTACGAACTGGTAACCGCTGATATTCTTGCCATCGCTCTTCAACTGACCGTTGCGGCTGTTGAATACCAGATAGGCAGGTCCTTCCCCTTCGAAGGTGATATTATACACGGCACTCTGGTGAGACGGAGCGTAATCTACAGCGATATTGTTATCATCCAGATATACCTCGTAACGGTACGGACGGATCTTTTCATGATCGTAGCTGTAGTTGATAACCGGCTTCAGTCCGGACGCTTCTCCCTGATACGGGCTCAGGTTGAAGGCGGAACTTCCGCGGTGGCTGGTCACGATAATAGGTAATCCGCTTAACATGTCGCCTGTAAAGTCGGCACGCTCCGGATAAACACGGAGCATGCTGTTAGGTAAATGTATCGTCGGATAGGTAGGCACCAATAAGTGGCTGATATTTCCCATATAAGGGTTCACATAATCTACCGGGCTTTTCTGTGTGGAGACATCGCCTCCGGCTGCACAAGAGGCCAGCAGAAATACGGAAGCCAATAGGGCCACACCTGTTTTAATTTTCTTGTTTACGTTCATATACCTGTCTGTTTATTTCTTTTTTGACTTTGCAGCCGGAACCAGCTTCTTAAAGTTCTCGTCGTCGACAGAGAATGAATAAGGAAGGTCTTCCGGGTTAACGCCTCTGTTCAGGTTGGGTTTGTCGCCCATCTTGATGTCGAGAACACCGCCTTTCAGCAGTTCGTTATGGTCGAGATAATTCTTGGTATAGTTCACACCGTTGAACGACATCGACTCGATATAGATGTTCTTGTCGCTGTTTTCAGGAGCATTAATCACCAGGTTCTTTCCGTTCTCGAAATGCAAAGTAGCCTTCTTGAACAACGGAGCACCCAAGACATACTGGGTCGTACCCGGTGCAACCGGATAGAAACCAAGAGCGGAGAATACATACCAGGCAGAAGTCTGTCCGTTATCCTCGTCACCGCAATAACCGTCGGGGGTCGGGGTGTACATCTTGTTCATCACGTCGCGTACCCAGTACTGTGCTTTCCAGGGTTGTCCGGCATAATTGTACATATAGATCATGTGCTGGATCGGCTGGTTACCGTGTGCATAGTTACCCATGTTCATGATCTGCATTTCGCGGATCTCGTGGATCACCTGTCCGTAATAGCTGTCGTCGAACAACGGCGGAACGGCAAATACGGAGTCGAGCATCATAACGAAAGAATCTTTACCACCCATCAGATCTATTAGTCCCTGCGGATCGTGGAAGACAGACCAGGTGTAATGCCAGCTGTTTCCTTCGGTAAAGGCATCGCCCCATTTCAACGGAGAGAACGGAGACTGGAATGTACCGTCGGCGTTCTTACCGCGCATCAGTTTGCTTTCCTTATCGTACAGGTTCTTATAGTTCATCGCACGTTTTGCGTACAGCTCGAGTTCTTTTTTCGGACGGCCCAGTTCTTTGGCGATCTGGTAGATACACCAGTCGTTGTAGGCATATTCAAGCGTACGGGCTGCGTTCTCGTTGATCTTCACATCGTAGGGAACATAACCCAATTTATTATAGTATTCATGTCCCAGACGGCCGGTAGATGAAACGGTAGGATGTACGTTTTCCGTTCCGTGGATCAAGCCTTTATAAAGGGTTTCCAGGTCGTCTACTTTCACACCTTTCATATAAGCGTCTACCAGGACGGAGGCGGAGTTGTTGCCGACCATACAGCCACGGTGACCGGGACTTGCCCATTCCGGGAAGAAACCGCTTTCTTTATATGTATTGATCAGACCTTCCTGCATTTCCTTGTTCATAGTCGGGAACATCAGGTTCAGGAATGGGAACAGGGCACGGAAGGTGTCCCAGAAACCGGTATCGGTAAACATATAGCCGGGCAAAACTTCACCGTTATACGGGCTGTAGTGAACCACATTGCCTGCTGCATCTATTTCGTAGAATTTGCGGGGGAAAAGCAGGGCACGGTACATGCAGGAATAGAATGTGCGGTACTGGTCCAACGAACCACCTTCCACCTCGATCTTACCGAGTACATCGTTCCAGGCTTGTTTGCCTTTAGCCATTAATGTTTCGAAAGAGTCGTTACCCAGTTCCTTCATATTCACGGCAGCCTGGTCGAAGCTGATGAATGAAGAGGCTACCTTGGCATGAACGATCTCGCCCTTACGGGTCTTGAAGCCGATCACAGCTCCCACATGTTTGTCGGTCTGTTCCTTCGCTCCTTCTTTCAAAGAGTTGTCGGCAAAAGTAGCTTCATAAGTGAAAGGTTTGTCGAACTCTATGATAAAGTAGTTCTTGAAGTTTTCGGGTACTCCCCCACTGTTCTTTGTCGAATAACCGATGATCTTGTTTTCTTCGGGGATCACCTTGATATACGAAGCATTGTCGAGTGCATCGACAACGATATAAGAATGATCGTTCTCCGGGAAAGTGAAACGGAAAAGAGCGGCACGGTCGGTCGGTGTCAACTCGGTGATCACATCGTGATCTGCCAGATATGCTTTATAATAATAAGGTTTTACCACCTCACTCTTATGGGAGAACCAGCTGGCACGTTTATCCTGGTCAAACTCGGGAGCGCCTACGACAGGCATAATAACAAACTGTCCGTAATCATTGATCCACGGGCTCGGCTGATGAGTCTGTTTGAACCCTCTGATTTTATTGGCGGTATATACATACTGCCATCCGTCCCCCATCTTACCGGTCTGGGGCGTCCAGAAATTCATACCCCACGGACGGGCAATGGCCGGATACGTATTTCCTGTCGACAGCTCGAAACTCGATTGAGTTCCCATCAACGGCAGTGCGTACTCTACCGGATCAAACGCTTCATTTCCTGAAGCCGCCATGGCGGGCTTTCCTACAAAAGCCAACATGGCGGCCAAAGCGAAAGCGCATACACTTTTTCTTTTCATGATTTAGTTTATATTTGGTTCAATTACTAATACATTCATTGATCTTTAATAAGCACAAAGATAATCACTATTTCATAGCAGAAGAACACAATTAAAATTAATTGCGTTTGAATCTATTAAAGAAATGCCGGAAGTAAACTTCTTCACTTCCGGCATTTTATTACCAATCAAAAGAAACCTGAATGCCTTCCGGAGCATTCTCGAATTTCAACAGACAGGTTCGACTCACGTCATCCCATGCATAGATCGCATCGGCAAGGGTCTGCCCTTTAGCATCCGAGACAGTGACCTTCTCCGGCTTCTGCGGTAATAAGACACGCATCACATTCGTTGTGTTGACCGGGCTTTTAGCAACAAACGAATAAGCATTTTTGTTTACTTTTTCGTCATACACACGTGCTGCGCCGCATAACACCTGTGGCTTGTTCCGGTTTTCCACCCGGTCGATATTGACCAGATAGGCTTGTTCACCCGGATTTATTATCTTCTCGCTCAGAACGGGTAACTCCGGATCAAACAGATCGATCAGTCTGCCTTTTATAATATATGGTTCATTACTAATCATTCCTTCATCCAACACGGATACCAGATCATAATATCCTCTTTCCAGATAGAAATTATTCTTGAACTGAAGATTGCCGGCATTGGCTTTTTCTTCATACAAACGTTTCACCGTAGCCACGAACTCTTTGTCGGCATCTGCTTTCAAGACAAACTCCTTCGGGTCCTGGCGAACAACGAAAACCGTTCCTTTGCCATAAGTATATTCGCCCTCTTTAGCGTCTTTGTCTATTCCCATCAAACCGAACAGGTGCTGAGAAGGTGTTTTATACTTTTCCGCATCCTGGTTCCACCATTCCTGTACCGACTGGAAAGGGTCCGTATCGCGTGTGCTGTATACTAATACTCCTCCGTTTTTAACCCATTCGGCAATATACTTATGTGTTTCCTTTTCCAGAGGTTTCATATTGGAATAAGTCATCAACAATACTTTCGTATTTTCCCAGGTTTCCGGATAAGATACATTCTCGAGATGCAACAGATGTACAGGGACTCCCCGTTTCAGGAAAGGCAGGGCCTGGCCGTAAAAGTTAGATAACTGCGGATCGTCATGACCGGCAACCGGCTGGGGTGCCCGCTGGAACATCAACGAGTTGGCCATCAAAACACTGATACCGGAAGATCCGGATACCTTATTGTCGGATAAAGGCATATTATTCAGTGAATTGATCATGACCTGCATTTGGGTGGAGTAGAAACGCGGGATGCGTGCTTTCTCTTCACTGTTGGCACTTTTACGATATAAACCTTCATAAATACGGTCCGGCCACGGCATTACTTCGTAGTTATTATTGTTTGGGTACAATAGCTTGGCTGTAAAGGTTGCCTGGTAGTTCTTCTTATAGTCTGCCCAGTCGCGAGGCCAGTCTTCAATCGGGTCGGTCAGGAAGAATACCTTACGGCCGGTCGGGGCTGTCATCGATTCCATGCAACCGTATTCCAGGAAGGCGGTTTCGAATACGCGTTCTTTAGCAACCCCGTTGAAGTAGTTCGGTTCGCGGGATGTTCCCGTCCATACCTGGGCGATATATCCATCCACACAAGGCAGAGAGGCCAGGCTTGCTTCCGGACTTACGATCTGCCACTGGGAATAGTTCACCAGCGAATGGGTAGGCACGTAACAGCGCACATCCATTCCTTTGCTTTTACCGTATTCCTTCGCATAAGTGAAACATTCGTTCAATGCCCGGTAATACAGATGGTATTTCAGTTTATTGGAAAGATAAGTATTCTCCG
The DNA here is from genome assembly GCF_023369805.1 of Parabacteroides leei. Classification (NCBI taxonomy): domain Bacteria; kingdom Pseudomonadati; phylum Bacteroidota; class Bacteroidia; order Bacteroidales; family Tannerellaceae; genus Parabacteroides; species Parabacteroides leei. Next base: position 947,679 of record NZ_JAMBQG010000001.1, on the reverse strand, counting down.
CCGATTCATGTTGCGGACGCCAGTCGAAACCGTAATACTCTTTCCATTCCCTTTTGAATGCTTCACTGTAACCGCCACGGGCCCAGAATTCAGGTTCTTCCAGATAAATGGCATCGATACCGGCATCGATCACTCTCTTTATATGTTGTTCCTGCATGTATTTGATGAAATTCTTTGAAGGAACGATATAAGGGACCAGATGGCCATGCCAAATCGTATCCCCTTTCATCGTTACCTGTCCTTCATCCAAATGCCACTTACCATCCCATTGACCGGTAAAATAATCCTGATATTCTCCCCAGGCGATTCCCGTCATAAAATGAGTGGTATATCCTTTATCACGCCAGCTTTGCACACGTTGTTCAAAAGTAAGACCGGAACGTTTTTCGGAAGGGTTTCCTCCCACTCCATAAACGATAGCCACATCGGCACGCACATCGGTTGTCGGTTTCCAGGGTTGACCGGTTTGAAAGGCGGTCTTTTCCCGTCTTTCGGCAGGAGTCGCTTCCGCTCCCTTTTCTCCCCTTTGCCCGGTCAGGCAGGAAGTGGTTAACAAAGAAAAGGCCATACAACTCAATACTAGTTTTTTTACATTTGTCTTCATGATTTAAAATTTAACTGTTCGATATAAAAAGGGCACCCTAAATGTATGAATAATCCAGATAAGGTGCCCTAAAAAAATTACATTAGTCTACTTATGGGATTTGAATGGTTATCATTTCCGTATAATTATAACGCCTGCTACCTTCTATTTCCTTATCCATACGGGCACCAACTCTGAAATGGTAAGTAAAGCCGGACTGTAAAGCAGTCTTGGTGGTCAGTGTGACCGTTGTTCCCAACATTGCACTGGCATTATCACCGTCGATATAGACAGAGTAACGGTCGTCTTTATTATTTTCACCCACATAAGGAGCCCCGGCAACAACGAAGAAACGAACGTCCGATACTTTCTGTTGATAATCCGGATTGGTTGTTCCCCGTTTAATCGTAGCCTTTACTGTTACGGTTTTATCTGCATTGATCACGGGTTCGCCCACCCAATCGACATTCAGGAACGGTTCGACTTCCAGCTTCAGGTCTAGCGTACCTTTTACTTGATATCTTTCTTCCGGAACCGGGACGAAAGCTCCCATAACAGTAATACCATATTCACCGGCAAAGATCTTTTCATTCTTAAAATCTCCCTCCTGCATACCACCAAAATAGTAAGGAGTAGGACTTTCGCTCCAGCTGTACTCCATCAGTTTAATGCGAACACCCCCTTCACCGACTTCCGTCTGTACGGGTTTCTGTGTATTCTTATCAATTACAACCCCTTTGATGGTTTCTTTAGGCTCTTCGTAATTATCAAATTTAGTACATGCATTGCTCGTTAGCAGCAACAGAGCCGTTGAAAAATAATATATTATCTTTTTCATTTTATTTCTCTATATTAAATTAATAACCAGGATTCTGCGTAAGGCCGCTCTTGGTAACTTCGTCGTTGGGAACTTCATTGTAATACCATCTTTCGTCGAAAGTAAAGCGTTTGTTCTGATCGTCCGGTCTGGCATCAAAGAACCATTTGTTTGCTTTTTCTGCATAGAATGCAAACAAAGATCTGTAACGTGTGGAGTTTTGTTCTTTATGAGCGGTTCTCCAACGTCTCATATCCCACCAGACTTTGTTCTCGAAGCTGAGTTCTTTACGTCTTTCTACGCGGACTGCTTCTTTAGTCAATTCATTCTTGCCGGTCAATAAGGTTGCACCAGCCCGTTCGCGAACTTCATTGATACATTCGTAAGCATCTTGCAGGTAATCTACGCCGGTTTCACCTTCTTCATATAGTTCGTAAGCAGCTTCGGCACGGTTAAGCAGGATTTCCGCATAACGCAGCTCCAGCCAGGATTGATCCGAACGTCTTTCCATCACCAGCTCGGCAGGCATATCCGGATTGATCCATTTGCGAACCACAAAACCGGCAATAGCACCTTCACCCGAGTTAAAGAAACTTCCGCTTCTACCGCTGGCATTCATCTTTTCACCATTTGGTAAAACGTGGACTGTCTGGTTGTCGGCACTCTGGGAACTAACAAATAAGTCTTTGCAATTGGCATCATTCTCATATTTCTCGGCAGGATCATCGTCTTTCTGCAAACGAGGGATACCATTTGTTACATCGCCCGTATAAATACCACGCCAAAGCTCAACCTGTTCGCCTTTCAAATCATCTCCCGGCAGGATGACAATTGCCCTTAAACGAGGTTCAGCCTCTGCGAAAAGATCCATCGTTTTATCAAACAGCTTATAGGTTCCATCTGCATTAAAAACATCGATCTGACCTTTCTCGTTTTTAGGATAACCTCCGAACATTTCAACAAAACTAAGTGTAGGACTTGTTGAAGCCGTCCATCCGTTTGTACGGAACTGACGCGGGATATTGTAAGCATCATAACCATGTACGGACTCCGGATAGCTGTACTGACGGATGAAAATATTCTCGCTGCTGTTCTCTGCAAAGAACATATCCACATAGTTCTGATATTGTGCTTCCTTGTCGTCAGCCTTCCAGCCATCTTTATACAGAGAATATTTACCTTTCAATAACAAAGCAGCTTCATAACTCTTCTTAAAATATTCCCTGGCTTTTTCCTTAGGGACACCACAAACACGAATGCTATTGTCGTTATTGTCCCTTTTATCGACCTCATTGTACTTTGCAATAGAACCGGCAAACAACATCGCTCTCGATTTAAAACCGGCAGCTACATATTTATTTGCCCGACCTTTCTGATTGCTTTCAGGTAATAGCCGATAGGCCTCGTCAAAGTCTTTTTCCATTTGATCATAAACAGCCTCTTCCGAAGAACGCTGAATCTTCATATCCTCAACCGATTCGCTCGGATAGTTAAGCACCTTATTTACAATGGGGACACCACCATAACGTTTTGCCAGCGCATGATAGGTAAGAGCCCGCATGAAGTAAGCTTCTCCGGTCCAGGTATCTACCTGATCCTGCGAGAAGTTTGCCGCATATTGAGGCAGTGTTTCCATGAAATAATTTATTTCACGGATCAGTTTGTATGCATCGTTCCATATCTGGTTCGACTCGGTAGCCGCTCCACCAATATCACGGTTTAACGCCTCACCTGTCATACCGAAAGTTGACTGAAAAGCATAGGAGTTATTAAATCCACGTGTATGTGAATAGCGGAAATCTTCAATAAATGAATTACTATACAATCTTGACAAATAACTCTTCACCCCATTCTCCGAAGCAAAAACATCGTCATTCTGAACTATATTCAAGGGGGGGATATCCAGATCCATACATGAAGGCATTCCACAAGCCAACGCCAGTAATAATATATATTTTGATACTTTCATAACTTTAGAACAGATTAAAATTTAACATTTGCACCGACAGAAAACGTTCTGTTCAGAGGATACATATTGCCATAACTATCTTCCGGATGTTCCGGGTCAATCTCCACACCTTTTATAGTGAACAGATTATAGGCATTCACATACAGGCGAAGATTTTTGATACCAACTTTAGATACCCATCTTTGTGGCATTGTATAACCAATTTCCGCACTCTTTAAACGGAGGTAGCTTGCATTGTGGAAGTTGAAACGGGAGTTCTCGTCTGCAATCGACCCGGTATAACCGTATTTACCGGATACCCAGGAAGTAGATGGATCATACGGATTTGCGGTAGGATCCACCGGATGCCATCTGTCCATAAAATAGTCAAGTGCATTAGAAAGGTCGTTACCCCACATCGGTTCGCGCAATTGTTCGATATATCTTACATAACTCATACCGGCTCCCTGAAACAGCAGGTTAAGGTCGAAACCTTTATAATCAGCACCAACATTCAAACTGAAGTTGATCATCGGGCGACCGCTGTAACCGATCGGATGTACGTCGTGGTCAGTGATCTGTCCGTCACCATCCCAATCCAGATAAATATAATCACCGGGCAGTACATTCTTATCTGCATAAATCGAACTGTTCAGGATTTGATCGTATGAACCGTAACGTCCGCCATCGCCTCTACCCCATTTGATATCATTATAACGGTCGTTCCCATTGTTTCTCCAGTTCTCATACGAGTTTCCGGCACGGCCACGTTCCTGATAAGTGGTTTTTGTACGAGTGAAAGAGAAAATACCTTTCAGGTTGTAACCCACTTCACCGACTCTGTTTCTATGGCTAAGTTCCACTTCCACCCCTTGAGTAAAGTCTCCATTCAGGTTTTCCTGAGGCAGATCAGCACCAACAACACCGGGAAGACTCAAGTTTCTTGTCGCCAGCAAACCTGTTCTGTCACGGGTAAAGTAGTCAGCAGAAATACCTAACAAGCCATTCCATGCTTCCAAATCAATACCCAAGTTCAATGTTTTGGATATATACCAGGTGATATACGGATTGGTAATACCTTTATTTTGAGCACCGGAAACAAAAGTTCCGTCAAATACAGTACCACTCGATCCCTGGCCGTCAAAACCATTACCCGGATACAGATAGCCGTTTACGAACTGATAGTTAGAAGCACGGTCGTCTCCCATCTTACCATAGGAAGCACGCAGTTTTGCATTGCTAACGAACGATAGTTTGGATTCTTTCCAGAAACTCTCTTCAGAGATACGCCATCCTACAGAGGCAGAAGGGAAGAATCCCCATTGTCCGCCTGTTCCGAATTTAGAAGAGCCATCATAGCGGAAGCTGAACTCTGCCAGGTATTTAGACATATAATCGTATCCGAACTTACCTACCAAACCCAGGTTAGCTTCTTTATATAAATCGCGCCTTGCCGGATCATCAACATCATAACCGGTACTCATGTTCGCCTCCTGATTTTCACTGTTACCCGCAAACAGTTGGTCTAAAGCAAGGGACAGTTCCCTTTGTGCAAAGAAATTATCGCCATTTCTCTTACTTCCTTCCAATAGAATCAAACCGCTGACATTATGCTTTTCATCGAAAATACGATTATAGTTTAACGCAACCTGATAAAGTAACGCCTCTTTGGTGTAATGTTCACGACGGAACTTACTTGTTCCAACACGTGGATTAACCATATAAGTATCAGAAGCTTCATCATAAGTGTACTGATTGTAGCTCTTTTCATAAAGGCTATTGTCTGCTATCTGATAGTCATAGCTGAACATTACTTTCGCTTTCAGTCCGTCGATATAAGGAACATCATAGGTTGCATCAGCCGAAGTCTGGAACCATTTATTATTGTACTTCTTATAACCGACCTGGTTTGCATCCATCATGGCTACAGGATTGTCACCTTCAATCCATCCGTTCATCAGATATTCCGGATTATTGTTAGCATAGATCGGTTGTGTAGCCGGAGCACGCTGGAAAGCACGGATAATCCAGTCGGAATTCTGATATGGCTGATTCTTCTCATCCATAATACCGCTCATATTCAAAGATACAGTCAGTCGGTCAGTCAGTTTACTAGTAATATTGGAACGGACATTGAAGCGGTCGTAATCCAAACTTTTACTTTTCAGGAATGATTCCTGATACAAATAACCTGTACTGATATAGAAGTTGATCTTTTCATTACCACCTGTAGCATTCAGTGTATGTTGGGTTTGAGGTGCCAGCGTACGCATACAGGCATCCCACCAATCTGTTCCCTGCATGTCACCATTACGATACGCATCAATTTGTTCCTGCGTATATGGACGGACACCACCTTCCAGATTATGCATAGCCTTTTCATTCTTCAATACCATCCAGTCGGCAGCACTGGCACTTTTTGGCGAGCCGGTAGGATTCTGCCAACCTACATTTCCGGAATATTCCAATTCCAAGGATCCTTCTTTACCTTTCTTTGTGGTAATCAACACGACACCGTTTGCTGCACGTACGCCATAGATGGCAGCAGAGGCATCTTTCAGGACAGAGAGAGATTCAATATCATTTGCGTCCAGACGGGACATATTATCACGAGGCACGCCATCAATAATGATTAACGGGTTACCCATACCACGGATATCAAATGTATTATTGAAAGAACCCGGTTCGGAAGATTTCTGAACAACACGTACGCCCGGAACCTTACCAGTCAGCATATTCTGCGCGTTTTCATTCTTTGTCGTAATGATATCATCACTTTTAATGGCAGAAACAGCACCGGTCAGTGTTACTTTCTTCTGAGTACCATATCCCACAACTACCACTTCATCCAAAGCCTGGGTGTCTTCGGTCAATGTGACATTGATCATTGACTGATTTCCCACAGGCAACTCTTTTGTCAGATAGCCTATGTAAGAAATCAATAGAGTCGTACCAGTCGTCACTTCCAATGAATAGTTACCCTCGATATCGGTAACAGTCCCATTAGTCGTACCCTTCACCATCACATTCGCCCCAATAATCGGCTCACCTGACTGATCCGTAACCATACCAGATACTTTTTTACCCTGTTGTACGACAGGAAGCATCGCATTCTTTGTCAATACGATATAGTCATTTTCAAAAGTGTATCTGACATTTGAACCGTCAAATACTTCTTTCAGGTACTGCGAAACGGCTTTTTTACCGGTTTTCACAGAAATGGCCTCATTTATATTGACCTCATTTTTACTGTACACAAACAGATAATCCGTTTGTTTTTCAATCTGATCGATCAAATTTCCGATCGTTAAATTACTTCCATTGATATTCACTTGAGCATTTTGCGAACTCGTTTTTGCCGCAAAAGAAGAGAATACGCAAAGGAAAAGAAGGAAGGCTGAAATTCTCATAATGCTTAGAAATTTCGGTTCTTTTTTCATAACTTTGCTTCGTTTACTTGTTAATACTTAATTTATTTAGTGTTAGCAGCGGTCGATGGATGCGGGAACATCCATCGACCGCTTTTTATATAAAAAGCTCAATTCGTCATAGGCAATTACTGATTTAAAGGTTATACATATATTTGACTCTTTCTATTTGCTTCAACGTATTGTAATCTTATTCAACTCCTCATCCTTAACGAATGAAAAATAATAGATCTTCTGTAAAGTTTTCAGGACGCTTTCTATGCCATCCCTCTGACGGAACTTACCACTAAACTTATAATTATTCAGATTCTTGTTCCTTATTTCTATTGTAATATCATAATAAAGCTCCAGTTTTTTTATTATCTCACCGAAAGGAATATCATCGAAAGCATAAATACCTTCTTTCCATAATAAGAAATCGGTGCTGCTGATCTTACTTTTCACTAATCTTCCGTCTTTCAGTTCCGCATAATCATTCGGACTCATGTACATGGCAACCGCTTCATTGTCCGATTGATACAATTTGACCGAACCTTCAATCAGAGCTGTTGTAAACTCATCGTTTCCTTTATATGCAAAAACATTAAACTTGGTTCCCAGTACTTTTATATCAAGTTTTTCCGTGGAAACGACAAACGGGACTTCTTCATTACGGAAGACCTCAAAGAAAGCTTCTCCATCCAATTCCACCTTTCGTTCCGTACCGGAAAACCGATTGGGATAACGCAACCGGGAACGAGCATTCAGCCATACCACTGTACCATCATGCAATTTTACCTGGGCACGTTGTCCGGGAGGAGTCGAAAACTCTTCGAAAGCAAGCTGTTCTTCGACTGCATTATCGTGCCGATTGTTCATTATTGCCCAAGTTGAAATGACAGCCATACAGATAGCAGCCGCATATCCTACCAGATGCCTGATCAGACCAGCGAACTTCTTTTTCTCTCTTTTATGAGCTTCTTTGAATTGTATAAGTTTACCGACAGCTTTCACCTCATCGTCTTCTACGGGTAATGAAGCCGATAAAGCACACAGGTTCTGCATAAACACGAACTCCTTATGCAATTCCTTATCTGTTTGCATCAAAGAAAATAGCTCTGCTTTTTCCTCTGCCGTTATATCCTTATTGAAATATTTAGTAATTAAACTATGCATTTTCCGACTTTTATAAGGGAGAGCGTTTAAGAATTTATTTCCCCCCAAAGCCACCTAAGGAATAAATATTATTTAACAAATATGAGAAAGAGTAATAAAGGTAGGTAGTCTTTCAGTTCAATTTTCAGTTTCTTCAAGGCGATGGTCATTTGGTTCTCAACCGTGCTGACGGAGATGTCCAGTTCTTTGGCTATTTCACGGTTTTTCTTTCCTTCAATACGGCTTTTCAAAAAGATTTCACGGCAACGTTCAGGCAATTTATTGATTGCATCCGTCAATATCCGTTCGATATCCTCCTCAGAGGTTAAGGTATAATTCAATGATTCGAGAGAAGATAATTTCGCCTTAAATTCCTGTTGGTATTCTTCTACGACCAAACGATGCCTTAAGTAGTCTAAACATCTATTTTTCACCAAACTAAAAAGATAAGAAATCAGGCTTATACGAATATCCAACACATCCCGTTTTTCCCATAACAACAGGAATACATCCTGTACAATATTTTCTGCATCTTCGTCAAACAGAACATATTCCTTAGCAAAACGATACATACGAAAATAATATGTCACATAAATCTGGTCGAAATTACTTCGTATACTCGGAGCTAACGTATTTGTGTTGTTTAACGGCATCTTGTACAATCTTGATTATATTATTATATCTGTCATTTGCATAAAACGAGTGCAGCAAAGATATAAAAGATACTTTCATAATAAGAATGTTTATTTAAAAGATTTCATTTATTGAAATTGATGTTAATATTTTACAGATCTACATTTATGCCTTTACAACGTTCGTGATTAACACTGTTTCACGCTCTTACAAGGGATAAAAACGCCTTTGAAAAAAAGATATAGCTTTTAAAAACAAAAGACAGGACTTTTGATGACAAAAGTCCTGTCTTTACATTTCAAAACACCGGTCTTTTTTTAGACAGATGTCCGAAGGGGTATCCGGTTCTATTCCGGGACTTACCAGGAAAGCTTTATAAACTTATTTTCCCAGGGAGCGAATGTCGCTTCGGAAGTTCCTTTCACCGGGTCTCCTACTACATCGCAAACGGTTACTGCGGTAAACTTCACCTTATCGGAAGTGACGGCAAACGTTGCCGGCTTGCCTGCTATTTCACGCAACTGGAGCATGACTGCATTTTCGCCTTCCACAGGTTTCATATTTACCAATAGAATATTATCGGGAACGATATTGAATACGGAAGCCGGAGAAATCGCTTTGTTACCTTTCGCACCTGCCGGTAATACGCGGGTCAGGAACGGGATACGGTTCTCCCAGGCAAAACGGGTGGCATAACCTACCGAGTTGTCTTTACTTGAATTGATAAAGTAGCTCCATTGCAATTCACCCATCTGGTCGGCGTTGAAGTTGGTCACCCAATAGTTGTTCATCGGCCAGGAATACATATTGGTGGATTGGGGAACGGCACCTGCTTTATACCGTCCGGTATTGATGGCACCGAACTGCATCAGAGGTATCTCCGGACTTCCCATAACGACCTGCGACTCGTTGTTACGTGCTGTTGCAAAGTTCTGAACGGTATACCAGTCGTTCGATGATCCGGGGATCTGATCGACACCAGCTTCGATGGTACCACCGGGCACGTCGAGCATGATCTTACCCTGGTTCACTTCAAACGGGAAGGAGATATAGACCGCTTCCGGATCGGTAACCGCTTTCTTACGCAAACGGTAAACGATCTCGATCTTCTTATCGACATTGAACACACGGAACTCCACCATCAGGTTATTCGGTTCGCGTCCGGCAACAGTTTCTCCACGGAAACGGAAGGTATCCCAGATAGCCCCCTTCTCGTAACGTTCGAAACGGATACGTTCGGGACGACGACGCAGGAACTGAGGTTCACGGTATTGTTCCATCGGATGACGGCTATCGATGATCTCATAGATAAACTCACCCATCTCCCATTCGGCATTCGGGGTGGTCAGCTCTTTATTCAGCTCTTTGTCGAACAATTTACTGATGGTTCCTTTACGAGGATTGAAGTCGATGGCATACCAGTTGTTTTCCACATGCGCCTTTTCCAAGGAGGCAGAAGATACAATCTCCGGACGAGGCTCGTCTTTTACCTTGATATAGTATTGCGCATATCCCAAAGCAGGAACATCTTTTACGAACAAAGACCAGTAAGTTCCATCGGAACGGCTTTCTGCCGGCTGTGCCGGGATAACATTACCGGCGGCATCTGTTATTTCGAATGCTTTCTCGCGGGGTAATATCTGATGGTCGATGTAGACTTTGGCAATGCCGCTATACGTCCAGTTCAATGTATTGAAAACGGCAACAGACGGATATTCGGCTTTCGGCACGAAAGACTGCAGCAATCCCATCGTCACCTCTCCCAGCAGGCCGGAATGGCGGTAAGCTTCCCAGGCATACGATTGTTTCAGGGAACGTTGCTCCCAAGTCTCCTTGCAATAAGCATCACGCACGCTTTCGCTGTAACCAAAGGTATGTTCGTCATAAAAGAGCAAGGCTTTGTTGATATCGTCAATCTGGTTATCTACCTGAGCCGGTAGTTTCGCTCCCAGCATACCGGCAAACGAAAGGCCTGCCTGATTGGCGATGATGTCCGAATGGGTGATACGGGAAATAGCCGCTTCACGTGCTCCGGAACCAAAACCGTCGGTCCACCAGTCGGGCCATGCGCCACGGATGGTCTGTATCTTATCGGCATAGTTCGATTCTACCTCTTTGATAAACTCGCTGGCTACAGCTGTACGGAGTTTAGGCCATTCGTATTTCTCGTTCCATTTCATCAGCATCTCGCAACTCTTTGTCGAAGGGGGTGAGTTGTCCGTGAAATAACCGGAGTGCTGGGCGGCAACGATGTCGTACGGATAGTTTTTCGCTTCCATCTCTCCCAGATAATTCAGTACACGTTCCTCAAACTGTTCGAAGTTATCGGTATGGACGCCGAAGAAGTTACCCTGGTTATAATGTTCGGCACGATAAGTCAATACCTTCTTACCCGAAGGAGACTGCCACCAGAAGACGGTCGGGATATCGAAACAGATCAGGGCACGGTGGCCGTGTGTTCCCATATTGACATACTTCACACCGGCATCGGCAAAGAACTCGCTGAAACACCAGCCGATACCGTTCACATCGTTTTGCATGGCGACTTCCGCCTTCAAACCGGCATCGCGGAATTGTTTCAGGGGATACAGGGAAGCGGCCAAAGTCTGTTCGTCCGGCAGTTCGTCGAAATTTAGATACATGGCAGCCAATTCGATACGTCCTTCCTTTACACGTTGTTTCAGGCGGGCGATCTGTTCAGCGGGACGGCATTTGAGGTATTCGCTGACAGCCCAGGCGATCTCGCAAGTCCAGCGGAACTTGGCGAAGTCCGGGTTATTGTCGGTTGCATCGCAATAGTCGAGCGCATAGTCGATGTAGCGGAGGTGCTCCGCCAGAATCTCGGTTTGCGAACGGGTATAGCCGATATCCGTATGGGTATGCTGTACCATATTCATCTGCCAATGACGGACAGGTTTCACATTTACCAGAGCAGACTCTTTTTCTTTTCCAACCGTTACCGTCAGAGGCAGTTGCACGGCAGACTGCACAGCCGGTATCTCAAAAAAGAACTGGTTAGTACCGTCGTTCAGTTTTTCCTTCCGCGACTGATTCCCCAACGTAAGTGTTGCAGAAACAGGCGCACCGCTATGCTTCACGGTTACCCGTACTTTCTGCACCGGGCCTTTCACCGTTTTGTATAAGGCAGGGAACAGGTGGGTTTCGATCGCCGGAGGTGCTGTCGAAGCACTCCATACGGAGGACGACATAGCGAACAATGCCAATCCAGCCAGAAACAAGGTTTTTAATGTTTTCATAAGCATCTATTTTTTATCGATTCCAAAAGAGATAAGACAAATATAAAGGATACAAAGCAGGAGGATGGATAATCCGGCAACCTGCCCGAAACCGTCGGCCACGATCCCCATCAGCGGAGTGATCAGCGCACCGCCGGATACCCCCATGATCATCAGGGCCGATATTTCGTTCGCCCGCTCCGGTTTATGCTGAAGGGCAAACGAGAAGATGATCGAGAAGACATTCGCACAAGCCAGCCCCACGATAACGATCATCACGAACATGCTCCATGTAGCAGGGACAGCCAGCAACAGGATAAATGCCACGATGGCGACAAACATGCTGTATTTCAGGAAACGGCTTGCCGAAACTTTTGCCAGCAGGAAAGCACCGGCAAACGAACCGATCGTACGGGCGGCAAAATACAAGCTGGTTCCCAATCCGGCTTCGGAAAGAGCCATGCCGGTACGGTCCATCAGGAGCTTGGGAATGGTCGTGTTCAGACCGACATCTATACCGACTATAAAGAGAATCCCCAGGAACAGGGAGGTAATGTATTTATCGCTGAAAAGGGATAGCGTCGTGCCAAAAGTAGCCTTCGCCTCTTCCAGTTTTTCTTTTCCCGGAATGGTAGAGATCAGCCAGACGGTAGAGACAAGTGTCGTCGCTGCATAGACAGCAAAGATCAGTTTCCAGTCACCCCAGAAAGAGGCGGCTGCTCCCGCTATGATCGGTCCCAGGAAAGAAGAGATGGCCTTGATGAACTGCCCCAGAGTCAGGACACTGGTGATTCGATCAGGGTTGACGACATTGGCAACCATCGGGTTCAACGAAACCTGAAGGATTGTATTACCGATACCCAGCAAAGCAAAAGCCAATAGGACTGAAACAAAATCGTAAAGAAACAGGGGCAGCAACATAGCCAGGGTAGTCACGCTCAACGCTATCACAACGGTATTGCGCCGCCCGGCTTTCCCCATCAGGATACCTGTCGGGATCGAGAACAGGGCAAACCAGAGGAACACCATCATCGGGATCAGGTTGGCCATTGTGTCGGACAAGCCAAAATCGACTTTCACATAGTTTGTCGCAATGCCTACGACATCCACAAAGCCCATCACAAAGAATCCGAAGAGGATGGGGTAAATGGCTTTTGAATTTTGTTTATTCATAATTCATGTTATTAATCAAAGTTATTTTATAGCAAAATACAACCAAAACAAATATTACCTACCGTCTCACAGTGAGAATCCTCCAAAATCAGACAGCGAAGCAAGAAAACTGTGAGAAAACTAAAAAAACGGCCGGAGGAACATTCTTACAGTTTTTCTGCTTTCAATAAGTATCTGTTGCCTGATTGCCCATATCCATTTCCAGGCGGCCTCCGGCGGTGATTGTTTCAAAAGGAATACGAGTGGCAGGATATATCTCGCCATTCAGGCGGTATTGCTGCACATAAACGTTTTCTTTACTGTTGTTCTTTGCTTCGATAACGAACTCTTTTCCTTTATAATATTGGTTGTTGAGCCGAATGGTTATCTTGTCAAATACCGGACTGCCCAAAGCAAAAGACGGTGTTGCGTCCGTCAAGCCTTTCACGTCGAACATTCCCAGCGAAGCGATCACATACCAGGCACCTAACTGGCCCTGATCTTCATCCTGTCCGTAGCCGTAGCCATGAATCCCGTCCGTACCATAGAACTCATCGAGGATGGCACGTACCCATTTCTGGGTGAGCGAAGGACGACCGGCTTCATTGAACAGCCAGGAGATATGCAGGCAAGGCTGGTTACCATGGTTATACAGGGTTTGCAGGCCGGCAAAGGCACCAACTTCCGTACCACCGCTAAATATCAGTTTCTGAGAAACCGTGAAGATACTATCCAGACGTTGATTGAAAACATCCGCACCGACCTTGCCGACCAGTCCCTGAGCATCATGCGGCACATAGAAGGTGTACTGCCAGGCGTTGCCTTCCTGAAATCCGCGCCAGACCTGCATCGGGTTGAAGTCTTCAAGAAACTGTCCGTCGGCCTTCTTGGGACGTACGAAATTAGTCGAAGGGTCGTAGATACGTTCCCAGCCCTTGGATAACCACATCAGTTTATCGTAATCTTCCGTCTTACCGAGTTTCTTTGCCCATTGGGCTACGGCCCAGGCGCTATAAGAGTACTCCAGGGTATGGGAAGCAGAGAACATAAACGCTTCGTCCGGTCCATCGCCTTTATCCAGATGGGGTACATAACCATATTCGACGAACTTATCCGTATCGGTCTTTCCGGCTCCCAAAGGACGGTTGTTGCCATCCAGTTCATTCTTGAGGGATGCTTCATAAGCCAGGTCTACGTCAAAGTCGCGGATACCGCATTGGTAAGCGCCTGCCAGGATCGTACTCAGCAGGTTCGTGCCGACACCCGATACGTAACGGCTGTTGGCAATACCGTCTGCCAACCAGCCGGCATCTTTATAGACCAATAAATGGCTGCTGATGTAATCGGAAGCATATTCGGGATAAGCCAGTGTCCACACCTGCGAAAGATTCCACTGGGCTCCCCAGGCGGCATCCGTATTATAGAAATTATGGACAGGCTTGCCATCCTTCTGTTGGATCCGGCCTACCGAACCATCATGGCGGGGATAGGCGCCATTCACATCGTTCACCAGTCCGCGTCCCAGCAGAGCATGATACAGACCGGTATAGAATTTCACTTTATCCTCTTTTACGGGTGTCTCTACCCGGATACGTCCGAGATAGTTTTCCCATTGTTGCGCGGAAGCCGCGGCGGCCTGGTCGAAAGTAAGCGTGCGGGCCTCCGTCTCCCGGTTCAAACGGGCATTCTCGACAGAGGTGTACGAGAGGCCGACCTTAGCGGTGATAGTTTCCCCTTCCCCTGTTTTATAGGTCAGATATAGACCTGCGCCGGGGCCGGACACCTGTTTTGCTCCCGCCTGTACCGTTTCACCGATAAAGGTTCCGCAAGCTTCCGGTTGCTTGTCCAACTCTGCGGAGAAGAACATGGAAACGGTTGCTCCCGGCTGGTATTTCTTTACATACTCCGGCAAGGTAACCACCCAGCCTTCCACGGTTCCGTCGTCGTTGAGTGCCACGAAAGCATCTTTCACATGACCGCTTTCCCCCTGCTGATGGCCTATATCGAAAAGGATACGGCTTTCGTCGCCGGCAGGAAAGGTGTAACGCTGAAAGGCGACACGCGGGGTAGCCGTCATTTCAGCTTTGATTGCATAGTCTTTCAGAAGAACGGAGTAGTAACCGGCAGTAGCCACCTCATCCGAATGCTCGTAGGCGGAGCGGTAACCGACCCCTGTCGAGTCGCCGACAGGGCCGGCAATTGTTTTCAACGGCCCGTTTGTCGGCATCAGGACAATGCCGCCCACCTGAAATTCATGCAGGCAGGGAAAACCTTCGATGGAAGTATCGCGATAGTCGTAGCCCGTAGCTTCCCAACCGGAGTTGTTACCCAAGTGTCCGTTGGTAGAAGGGCCCGGCTTTGCCATACCAAAGGGCATCGCACCGGGAGCAAAATGGAACCAGCGGCAGTGAGCCGTTCCGATACGCGGCTCTACATATTGGGATAAGTTCTCCGGGGTTGCTTCCTCTTTCACCGGCGAACAGCTGACAGCCAGCAAGCCGGTCAGCAGACCCAGAACCGGAGTAAATAGATTATGTTTATTCATGGCGTATTTGTTTATAAATGATTTAATGCATACACATAAGCACCGAGAGCCACCGAACGACTTGCCCCCTGCTTGCTGACAATCACACCGATCCGTTTAAACGGATCATAATTGACAGTACGGTCGGAACCGGGAACAGCGATCTTCACGGCCGCTCCTTTGGCGAACTGCTCGAACTCTGCCGCGTCATCCAGATTGAATGCTTTACTTTGCAGGCGGCTGAAACGGCTACCGTTCATCATCCCCGTTTCGCTGTTCATTTCCTCCAAAAGAGACGGCATGAAATACTTCGCGGCTCCGGTCAGGCCTCCGCCAATAACGATCAGTCCGTCGATCAGCGTAATCGCTTGCGCCAGGGCATCACCGGCCATTTCGCCCAGTTCGGCAAAGGCAGCGCGGGCAGCTTCCCGGTTACCCGGATGCGTACCTTCGGCTATATCGAAGATCTCTTTGGGAGTGAAGGGAGAAGCATCGCCCGACAATAGCCGGTAGATATGTTGCACGGCACGGATGCTGACACTTTCTTCCACAATATACTGTTGGTATTTCTTATTGCGGAAGCACCAGATATCGCCCCCGGCGGCATTGTCACCGACCAGCAGATCACCGTTCAGTACGACACCCGCTCCAAAACCTGTACCCAGCGTGACACCGAGCAGGTTCTTATAGCGTTTGATACTTCCGGCCTCTTCCAGGCGGCGGTTGATCTCAGGCAAGGCGCCGGTCAGCGCTTCGCCATAAGCAAATAAGTCTCCATCGTTATTGATGAAGACAGGGATGCCGAACTTTTCTTCCAGGTAAGGGCCCAGGGCCACTCCTCCACGGAAAGAAGGAAAGTTCGGCAGGTCGCCGATAATCCCGGCGGGATAGTCGGCCGGACCGGGAAAGGCAAAACTGATCGCTACCGGGGCTTCCGGCAGCTGCTCACAAACACGGGTAAAGCCGGTCAGGAGCTGCCCCAGGCATTGATCCAAGTGGCAGGCACAGGAGGGCAAGGTGATAGGTGTCACTATCTCCTCGCCACCCCGGATGGCAGAGAAGACCAGGTTGGTTCCTCCGGCGTCGAGGGTCATTACTATTCGGTTATCGTTACTATACATTATATATATGTGTTTTAATTGATATTTGATTCTTGTCAGATTTGCATGTTGCACATTTTTCTAATTCACCCTTTTGTCCTCACATACGCCTTTATCGTTCCACAGTTCTTTCCTTCGGAAATACCATATGGGCGAATCGTATAATCGCCGACGATGGCAGGAACGATAAACGTTTCGGCATAATGGACAATGAAAGGCTCGAACGCATTCGTCGGACTTTCTACGATCAACTCGTCACCTTCCACTACATTCAGAACGTTGACACCCCCACCCGTATTGTGCGGCACCTTTCCGGTAAACCAATGGCGACGGGTTTCGATAAACTCATTTTCATGCAAGCCGGTACGTTCTTCACGCCAGTCTTCTCCCTCGGCACGGGGTTCGAAATGGTTGACCAGCTGGTCGTGTACGAACTCGGTTTGCCGTTCCCACTGGATCACGTGAGAGCCGTGAGCGATATTGATAGGGCGTGGTTTTCCGTCCAGTCCCAGTCGATCCCAGTCCCAGAGTTTGAAAGTAAAGATACTCGGTGTGGCACTGATCTCCAGAACCATCGCTTCGGAGCCGGAGCAGTGGATCGTTCCGGCCGGTATCAGGAAATGATCGTGTTTCTTAGCAGGCCATTTGTTGACATATTTATCGGTATCGAAAGTGGTACCCGACTCCTGCGCTTCATTCAGGGCAGCAATCATTTCATCAGGATCGACACCGTCCTTCAAACCGAGGTAGACGGTGGCACCTTCACCGGCATCTAGCAGGTAATAGCTTTCGTCCTGGGTATAATAGATACCGAATGTATCACGTATATATTGCGTCGTAGGATGTACCTGCAAACTCAGATTACCCCCTCCCATCGTATCGAGAAAATCGAAACGGATCGGAAAGTCCTGTCCGAAGCGTGCTTCTACCGGCGCTCCCAGTAAGTTACGGGTCTGATAGAACACGAGGTTGTTTGAAGCCATTTCGAACAGCTCCCCTTCTACTTTCAGATAAAGACTGTTCTCTTCCGGCACACAGTCGAAACACCAGCCGAAATTATCCCGGCTCTTATCCAGGTCGCATACTTCTTTCATCCACTGTCCACCCCAGGGAGCCGGGTCGAAGAAGGGAACCACGCGGAAAGGACGATGAGCCGTCTTTTCCAGTCCGGCACGCATTGTTTCGCCGGTTATCATTTTAGGCATTCCGGGGATATGGGTATCCAGCCAGTAATCCACCTTCGGAAGTAACCGTTTCTTTAATTCATCACATACATTCCAATCGATAAAATAACCACGTTTGTAATGCAGGGAAGGAGCTTCTTCCCGGTTCTTCACGCCCAGCCCGTCGATTTCCTTACGACGGAAACGTTGCTGTATCTCCCAGCGTGCCATATCGGCATAGATAAGAATATCCGGCTCGGCCACCAACTCGGCAGCACCAGGTCCCCAGACAATAACTAATCCGCTTGCCGCATATATCTCCTTGCGGCACTCCTCCATCCGGGTTTCATCCAGGAAGTCGGGATAACGGAAAGC
This sequence comes from Parabacteroides leei, assembly GCF_023369805.1. Classification (NCBI taxonomy): domain Bacteria; kingdom Pseudomonadati; phylum Bacteroidota; class Bacteroidia; order Bacteroidales; family Tannerellaceae; genus Parabacteroides; species Parabacteroides leei. The sequence continues at coordinate 929,586 of NZ_JAMBQG010000001.1, read as the reverse complement.
TGCCCGGCGACCGAAAAGGCGGTCGTCCGTCAGATAAGGATAGGTCATCGTTTCGATCTCTTCTACGCCTTTGAAGAATTTCTCCGAATGAATTATCAGTGAAGGCCGCAATGCTGCCAGGTGTTTAGCTAGCTCTTCCGGATGTATACCCTGATAGCATTCTACAACAACGACTCTATGCGCCAACTCAGGGCCGTTGCACACTTCCTTCAACTTATCTAAAACAGACTCCCAGCCTTTCCAGAGCCTGCCCCCGACGGTTGTCGAGGGAGTTTTATCATAATTACTCTTTCTCATTATCTTATTTATTTTCTTCTGACCATTCATTAAACATCTCGATAGCTTTTGCCAGTACCCCTGCCGATCCTTTGAAATGACCGGAACCGCTGGGTACACCACCCATGCCGTACCATTCGTAGAAACCCTTGTTTTTGATCACCCGGTCGATCATAGGACGTACTTCTTCATAAGCTTCCTTTACCATACCGTTGGCTATAAGCTGCTGTATCATACGACCGCCGAACCAGGTCCAGTCGCCACCATTCTGATAGATATAGGCTTTCGACATTCCTCCACGGAAAAAGTTTTCCGGATAAGTTGGATATAGGGTTAAGCCGATACTCGGCATACCTGACAGGCGGACGTTCTCGAGCATCTGTGCATTGACGGTTGCAATTTCTTCCGGTGATAAAAGTCCGGCTTCGATAGCAATGGCTGTTCCTCCGTGATAGTGCACGTCCAATTCATTGAAACCTTCGGGTATCGGAGATTTTTCGGGATAGATATGTGGAATGAACTTCTGACGTTGCGCATCCCAGAGGTGCTTACGTACATTGTCGGCAATATGCTGGCGGAGTTCTTTCCAACGGAGCTTATCGGCTTCATCGGTAGTTATCTCGTCCATATAGTTGAGAGCGATGATGAACATGGCATTATCATATACGTCGATGGCCGGATCTGACAGTTCGTTCATATCACAACCGAAGTCGTCGTTGGGCTGTACGTCTCCCCAGTCTGCCGTCATAGCACCATAGAGAAGGCCGTATTGCTCGTTATACCGTTCTTTCATCAGATAGTCGATCATTCCGACCATGCGTTGGTAGACGGTACGACCGGCAACCGTTTCATTCAGAATAGAGGTGTCTCCGGTCTTGCGTATATACTTTCCTACGATATGGATCAATGAGGATTCCTGATCGGTTTCGACCGTATTCTTGAATGCGACATGGTCGGGCGCTGCCTCCGAATAATACGGGTGGTCATCACCCCAGGTGAAGTCAGTCTTTAACACGTAGCCGTCGATCATTTCATCGTTGGGTTGCTGAAGGGCAAAGAAAAGAAGGATAGCGTTACGAAGGTCGGCAGGGTTGCTTTCCTCACAGGCTACTTCTATAAATGTGTTCATATCGCGTGCCCATATCTGGGAGTAACCGCTTCCGGCATTGAAACCGCTACGTATCACGGCACGGGCCATACTGTCGACTACATGTAGTGTATTGTCGTTACGGATTTCTTTTGCTAATTGTTGCGTGGGAGTGGGGCCTGCACAGGCGATAAAACCGCTGCACAGGGTCATTAGTAACAAGTGTTTCTTTTTCATATTATTTGTATTCTTATTTGGTGCAAAGATATTCTATTGCTAAGGATTAAATGCTTTCATTTATTGCGAAAGTCTTATACTATCTTACTATAAATAAAAAAGGTGAAAGTTAACCTTTGCCGGAATGTTTGGCTAAGGTTAACTTTCACCTTTCTATTTATATACCGGATCAGAAAATGATCTCTATCTTACCGTAACAGGGAGTAGCTTCAAGAGTTTTACAATAGTTACCCCAAGCTATTTCAGGGTAGTCCCAGCGGTTATTCACATAGAGGATCAACTGGCCGTCGGCTCGTTTATTGGAGCGGCAGGCTACGGACGCATCGGGGGAGATAACGGACAGTCCGTCTCCGGTAGCTGGCGAAAGGGTGTAGAAGTAGATGTTTTCCTTCATGCCTTTGGCTTTCCGGGTGAGCGGACGGTCACAGTTGGCTCCGGCGTCGGCCCAATAATAGTAGTCGTGGGTATCATCGGCCCAGGGTTGATCGGGACGGGCTCCATAGGCTACTTTATTAGGATTGTAAAGGGAGGTGCTGCCTTCGTTACCTGCAAATTCACCGGCCGGGTAATAACTCCAGTGGCCTTTACGTTTCCATGACAATTGATCTATTGTTTCGGGCAGGTAGAACGAGAGACCGGTTTCACGCAGGAAGCCGTTAGGTTGCCCGTCAGTCAGGTAGTTGATTTCCATTTTCCCCTCCGACGAGATGAGGATACGGATGTCGGTACGGACGTTCCGGTAACTGCCTGTTAAGGAGACAAGGATGTTGCTGCCGCGCTTTTCACAGGTGATATTTTCCTTCTTCCAGTCTGCCTCCGAGGTAATGAACTTGGTTGCGCTCTTGCGTACTTCGGCTCCGGTCAGATGGTTCAGATTGATGTCGAGATTCAGGAAGGGGCCTTTTTCGATAAGGGTCTTACCGTCGACGGTGGCGTTGTCGATCAGTCCGGTTTCCTTGCTGAAGGGGATTTCAAAGCCGTTACCTTTCACCACGAAGCGATCGGAGGTTTCTTCCAGCTGAAGTGCTCCCTTATGAGTTGGCTGCGGAAGAGCAACTACCGGCTGTCCTAGCGTAACAAGAAAGGCATCGATAAGTTCGTTGTCGGCATCAAGGAAGCTGACAAGTAAATCGCTACCTGCTTTCCAGTCTTCCGACGGGATGACCAGAAGGCCTTTCTGATGCGGTTCGACGACAGGAGATACGGCTTCTTTCTCTACACCATTATTATATGTATAGCGGACTTTTACTTCATTGAGGTTCGTATGGTCAAAACGGTTGTAGACTGGAAGGATCAAACGTTCTCCGGTGGTAAAGTCGCTAACCTGTTCCGTTAACAGACGGATGGGCGAATAGGCTTTCTTGGTAGACCAAAACTCCGGTTTCTCCCGGCGCCATACATCTACAATTCCCCATTCACCGTAACCTACACAGTTTCCCTGATAATCTTCGGGTTTGGCGGTACGGGCAAATTCTTTCCAGAAGGAAGTACCCTTTTTAGGCTCGGGCAACATAAATGTTTCGTCGATATATCCCCAGATAGCACCGCCCAGACCACCGGGAGCATCGAACAGGCCGCTCCACATCTTATCGAGGGAGATACCCCAGAACTCGCGGATATTCGGATCGTCCTGCAATGTTTTATAGGTATAGCAAGCCGGATGTGCCCATTCGTCGAACAGAGCCGGGATACCATGTCCCTGGAAGTTACGGGTGGCACGTCCCCACTGGTTCAGATTTCCATCCACATCCTGATAATGCATGCTCAGAATATCATATATAGGCTTCTTCTCGCCTACCGACCCCGGATAACTGAAGATAACGGGGCGAGTCGTATCGGTTGCCTTCACCCAGTCCCAACAGAGCTGGAAGTTCTTGCCGTAGACACTTTCGTTGCCGATCGACCAAAAAAGGATGGACGGGTGTGAACGGAACGACTTTACCATCTCACGGCATTGGGAAAGATAGCGGGGGGTAAACTCGGCACTGTCTTGTGTCTTACCCGGAGCATAGTTCTTCTGACGATAGGTATCGACAAAACAAACAGCCGTTTCGCACTCTACGTAGATACCGAACCGGTCGCAATACTCGAGGAACTTTTCAGAAGGGGGATAGTGCGAAGTACGCACGAAGTTCATATTCGATTGTTTAAAACGGATGGCATCGAGACTGTCGAGTTCGGCAGTCGTGGTACGTCCCAGCGTGGGATGGATATCGTGGCGGCAGGCTCCACGTAATTTAACGGGAAGGCCGTTTACAAGCATACGGTCTTTTACGATCTTCACATCACGGAAACCGATCCGTTTACTGAAACGGGTCAGTTCCTTGCCTCCCTCCCGGATGGATACGGCCAGGGTATAAAGGTTCGGATGTTCGGCATCCCATTTCAAGGGATTGCGTACGGACAGCTCGTTGCTATTTCCGTTTTCCTTCAACGGGAAAGTTGCTTGCGGCAATGAAACGTTGCGGCCCGAAGGATCGGTCAGCGTGTAAGCCACTTCGGCATTACCGGATGTTTTACCCTGATAAGAAACTTTCAGTACGGCATCTTTATAAAGAGTGTCGAGATGAGTTTCGGCCGAGAAATCGTAAAGACAGGTTTCCGGTAAGGCAAAAACCGTAACGTCGCGCAAAATACCGCCGATCGGATGATGTCCGTAGCCGGAAGCATAAGAAATATCATCGATACGGTCGGTGATCTCCAGCTGTATCTCATTTTTCTTTCCGGGATGTACAAACCCGGTAACATCGGTTTCCCAACGGGTGAAACCGCCATGATGTTCGCGAACCTCCTTGCCGTTTACCCAAAGGCGCGCATGACTGTAAACGCCGTCGAAACGAAGTATCGTACGTTTCCCTTTATAATCGGCTGGAAGAGTGAACGATTTACGATACAGATAAGGTGTATCATGTTTAATAGCGTAGCCTTGCATAGCCAGTTCGCCGGGAACCTGTACGTTACTCCACTTTCCTTTGTCATCGTAACGGAACTGCCATGTACCGCTCAATAATATCGAAGAGTTGTTCACCCCGCTTATCTCGCAAGGGATCAGGTAAGCCGACTCCGGAGACAATGTCCCGGAAGTATCGGCCGCCAATAAACCCTGCCCCATAAACAGACAGGCACTAAGAAGAAATGTCTTATTCATATGTATGTTGTTTTAATTATTACCACCAGAACCAATAGAATGCTATCAATATAGCTATCACGATCAGTGACATGATATTGAACATGCGACTCGTATGGAACAACCCCGGCCGGTGCGTCGTATAAACATTCTCCATCGGCTTGCGACTACCCAGCAGGACAATCAATCCACAACAGAGGAAGAAGACGATCATCATACGATCCATCCACGGCAAACCGGGACAGAGAAACTTCATCAAGGTAGAGAATACAAACGATCCGAAAGCAGCCGCCAGCGCCCCGTTTGCCGTAGCTCGTTTATAGAAGAACCCGGCCAGGAAGATAGACAAGGCACCCGGACTGATAAATCCTGTAAATTCCTGAATATACTGGAAAGCCTGATCCAGTCCCGACAACATCGGAGCGATCAATACGGCAACCAGCAGCGACAGGAAACTAGCCCATCTTCCGGTCTTCACCAGCTCATGCTGTCCGGCTTCCTTACGGAAAAAAGACTTATAAATGTCCATCGTAAAGATCGTAGATATACTGTTCATCATCGAAGCCAGCGAACTGACAATCGCTGCCGTCAGCGCCGCAAAAGCGACACCCTTCACGCCTACCGGAAGCAGGTTGCTGAGCAGCCAGGGATAAGCCTCATCCGACTTTTCCAGCGGAGCATTCAATGCAAAGGCTGCAATTCCGGGAATAACTACCAGCAACGGTACCAGCAGTTTGATAAATCCGGCGAACAGCATCCCGTTTTGCGCCTCTCCTACCGACTTGGCAGCCAGGGCACGTTGAATAATATATTGGTTACATCCCCAGTAATAGAGGTTTGCCACCCACAGTCCCCCGATAATAACAGAAATACCGGGCAGGTCTTTGTAACTCGGATGCGACTTATCAAGGATCAGATGGAACTTATCTCCAGCCTGTGCATACAGGTTCGTGACGCCTTGCCACACTCCTTCACCGGCTCCCAGCAAGTCTAAAGCAATATAGGTCGTTATCAATCCGCCTCCAATGAGGAAGATAACCTGGACCACATCAGTCAAAGCTACCGCCTTCAAACCTCCGTAGATAGAGTATATGCCGGCAAAAGCAGCCAGCCCGACCACACCCCAAAACAGCGGGACACCCATCACCTTTTCGATGGTAAGTGCTCCAAGATAGAGAATCGAAGTCAGGTTGATAAAGATAAAGACAGCCAGCCAGAAGATAGCCATGACCGTTTTTACCCGTTTATCGAAACGTTCTTCCAGAAACTGCGGCATCGTGAATATCTTCTTCTCCAGAAAGATCGGTATAAAGTATTTGGCAACGATGATCAACCCCAATGCGGCAATCCATTCATAAGTAGCCATTGCCAGCCCGATCGCATATCCGGAACCGGACATACCGACAAATTGTTCGGCAGAGATGTTTGACGCGATGATCGAAGCACCGATCGCCCACCAGGCAAGTCCGCGTCCGGCAAGGAAATAATCGCCGGCATCCCGTTCTTCTCCCTTTTTCTTTCGTGAGACAAACAGTCCGACAAAAAGAATCAAGGCGCAGTAAGCAATAAAAACAATCAGATCTATTGTGTTCATGGTATTAATATTCGTTATCTAATTATTTTGCCATGCCTTTGGCAAAACACTGCCATTACAGTGGCAAAGCTCTGCCAAAGGCATGGCAGAGTTCTGCCACAAGTATGGCAAAACCCTATTCATCTTGCATCAGAGCCGACCGGCCGCCGTCCATCAGGATCGTTGTCCCACTAATGAAACGTGCCATAGGCGATGCAAGATAGACACAGAGATCACCCACTTCCTCTACTGTCCCGATCCGTTTGACCGGATGCAGATTGATCGTACGTTGCCGTTCCTCCCGGGCATCCGGGAAAGAGTCGAACCAAGTATCGTTGCCTGCCGTATCGATAAAGCCCGGAGCGACACCAACCGTACGGATAGCCGGTCCCCATTCGATCGCCAGGTTACGAACCAGGCCGGTGATCGCTGTTTTTGTCACACTATACGGAAAGCATCCGGGAATCGTTCCGAAAGCATGATTGGAGGTCATCAGCAGGATAACACCTTCCCCACTCTGCTCCAGGTAGGGCTTGCATAACTTCGATAAACGCCAATGGGATGCCAGGTTCAAATCAAGGTTATACTGCCAGCGTTCTTCCGTACATCCTCCCGCCCCTTCAAAGACATTCATTCCTGCACTGGAAACCAGAATATCCAACCGTCCGAAAGTACGTATCGTTTCCTCCACCAGTTGCTCCAATTGTTCGGGACAAGTCACATCGGTCTGCACATACAGCGCCCGGACTCCCTGTGATTCGACAGCCTCCCGGAAAGCGACCGCCGATTGATCCTCCGCCGCTTTTCGAGCACATCCGGCAACATGAGCTCCTGCCCGGGCAAACTCTCGGGCAGTACCCAGACCGATACCGGATGATACGCCGGTAACAAGCACTACTTTATCTTTATAATCTATTGTAAAACTCATATGCTTAAATATAGAAGTTTTCAGGAGCGTTCGTTGTTATACCCGGATGTTTTTCCATCTCTTCTTCTACGAGATCCACTCCCAGACCGGGACGGTCGGATAAGTGCAGATGACCGTCGTACACCATCTCAGCGATCGGATGATCGATCACCGTATCTCTCCAGGGAACATCATTGAACATAAATTCCTGACGGAAGAAATTAGGAATTGCAGCACACACATGTGAAGAAGCAAGCGTCGATAAAGGCCCGTTCGGGTTATGGGGAGCGATCAAGACGTTGTAGGCCTCTGCCATCGTTGCCATCCGCTTCATTTCAGACGGTCCGCCGCAACGGGTAATGTCCGGCATGATGACATCGCACACGTGTTTTTCCAACAAAGAACGGATACCGAAGCGGGTATAATGGCGTTCACCTACGCAGATAGCGACATCGGAAGGGATACGTTCACGCATGGCACGCAAGGTCTGCGAACTTTCCGGTCCGGCAGGTTCCTCATACCAGGTAATATCCAGCTTCGCCAGACGTTCGGCCATCTTCACCGCCACCCGGTAATTCAGCATGGCATGCGTCTCGATCATAATATCGAACTCCGGTCCCACCGCATCACGTACCGCCTTCGATACGTCGAAAGCCAGATCTTGTTGTTCTGCCGTCAGAGTCAGATTGGAAGCCAGGTCTTCCCCGTAGAAATAGTTCGTATGTGCGAACGGGTCGAACTTCAGTCCGGTAAAACCGGCTTCTTTTACCCGTAATGCTTGTTCAGTATAATCTTTTGCATTATGTCCGCCACCGGTAAACCAGTAGTTCGCATACAATAATATATCTTTCCGGTAAGCACCGCCCAACAATTCATAGCAGGGGACACCCATCACTTTTGCCTTCAGGTCGAGCAAAGCCATGTCGATACCGCTGATAGCACATAAGCTGGCACCGTACGGACCGATCCAGTTAAGATCGCGATAGAGCTTCGTCCAGATAAAATCCGTCTTCATCGGATCAAGGCCGATGATGCGCTGCCCTACATGTTTGGCTGCTTCGAAAACGATCGGGCTTCCCGGCCAGTTTGTAGCTTCACCTACTCCGGTATACCCTTCGTCCGTATATATTTTGAGTAACGTCCAATTGTATTTGATACCTTGTACCAACCATACTTTAACATCTGTGATTTTCATTGTCTATCTGATTTTATTACATGATTCCAAACTGATCGAAGGCATCGCGAGCCTTCATTCCTTCCTGTATCTTCTTTAATACCATCCGTTCGCCACGGGCTTTTTCCAATGCGCGGGTAAAGACTTCCTCTTCGATGCTGCGCGGAACAACGCATACGCCGTCTATATCTCCTATCAGCATATCGCCATCGTTAATACGCACACCATCCATTTCGATAGGCACGCGATAATCTATCACCTTTCCTCTCGGTGCCTGGTCTTGTGCATAAGGTCCGTAAGAGAAGCAAGGGAAGTCGAGTGCCAGGATTCCTTTCGTATCGCGTGAATAACCATTCACCACAGCACCGGCTGCTTTGCACTGCATAGCCCGGGCACTCATCAACTCGCCCCACAAGGCGTAACAGGGAGACGAACCGGAACAAACATAGACTTCATCTTCTTTCAGATCATCCAACGCTTCGAGCATCAATCCGAAAGAACGTTTCAATAGAGGATTCTCCCCGCATTCTTTTCCATGTTCCAACACATCTGCTTCCAGCACTGTCATTGCACGTCCGACAACCAGCATGTCGTCACGAAGCGGACGTATCTGCGGGGGAAGAAACTGACGGGTATATCCCATCTTATCCATAATGTCACCGATCACTGCGGTATAAAGCTCTTCTTTTATCAAAGAGAACAGGGCTTTATCATCTTTCCATTCTTTCATTTTTACTATAGTTTATCAGTATTCATATATTCCATTCTACTGATCACAAAGTTAGCCGGAGTATACAAAAAGGGAATAGGAAAACCGATCTTCAATGTATGCAAGTAGGACCTTTTAAGGGGAAAAAGTGTACAAAACGGAAAACTATTTCGTAACCTCCCTCGGAGTAATTCCCATCTGCTGTTTAAAAACTCTCGAAAAATACTGAGGTGATTTAAAACCGCAGGTGAAACAAACCTCCTTGATCGACATTTCTGTATTACGCAACAATTCGATCGCCTTATTGATCCGTATCTGATTCAGATAATCCAATGGAGACAAATTGAGATACTGAGCAAACAGTTTACGCAAGTAGCGCTCCCCTATTCCGGTCTGCCCGGCCACATCGCTGATCGTCACTTCCGACTGATAATTCATACGAATATAAGAAATTGCCTTTTTCAGCGATTCGTTTGTACATATCGGCAGATAGGATTCATCCATATAGCGGTAGATTAGAATAAGCAGTTCCGCATAGTACATTACCACCAGATATTGATAGTATTTATTTTTCAGATTCATCTCGTTGACGATACGCTGAACAGCCCGCATGATACGAACATTGTTTACGATCTTGATCAGGCGGTTTTCCTCCGAGAAGATAGTAACGGGAGTCAACTCGCCTGTCTCATCCTGTGCATGCGGATTGAAACGGGAGAATATTTCCGGCAGAAATTCCAATTGCATCAGTGTAGTGCCTTCCGAACCGGCTTCGAAGGTATGCTCCACATTCGAGCAGACGATCATCATCTCGTTCTCATTGAAGCTGATACTTTCGTTTTCGAGGTGCAGAATACAATTACCCTTCTTCACATAGTTGATCTCGATACGCAAATGCTGGTGTGGTCCGAATGTTTCAAACGGCTGAAAAGAGACAAAGCGAAATACATCCGCCAGCCGTTTATGTTTCAGGTTGTCCGTTATCCCTTCCAGGAGTCCCCAGAGGGATTGTTCTGTTGTATTACTCATAGTATTCTCTTTTTCTACATGTATGGAACAAAGATATGGAAAAAGAGAGAGCCGATTTTTACACTTTCAAGAAAAAAGAAGGGCCGAAATGGTATCATTCGGCCCTTTAACTTATACAAAACGGTATTACCTCATTTACTCTTTTATTTTTCCAGTAAAATGATCATGCCGCCCCGTCCCATAATCTCACACTGGGTCAGGGAAGACATCTTACCTTCCCATTGTGTGTTTCTGATTTCCGGCAAAAGATAGGAAGACGGCTTGAAGCCCAGTAACTGTTCGTCCAGGGATATCTTTGCCGTTTGGGGAAGATCAGTCCAGTTAGCCAGTACGACAAGCGCTTTATCTCCGTTGATGTAAACGGTAGCCGGAATATTCGCATTATCCGTTTTTACCGGACAACGTTCGTCCCAATAGCCTCTCATCACGGCATCCTTCATACCGAAATCATCCCAAAGATGCCAGAGCGGAACAGGATTCCCGCTCCACGGCAGGCGGGGAAGCATACCGTAGATCATTCCACGGAACACATTCCGGGCATCTAACGTTTCACTCATCAATCCGAAAGGAATACCGGACATTTCCACCAGCCAGAAATCCAATGTATTATTTGCGGGGAAGCCTTCACCGATCCAGGTACGGTCTACGTAAGGCAGCAACTCCAGATAAAGATGCAGCGAATTGGCATAGCCGGCCCACTGGTTCATGTGATTCCAGGAATGGATATCGATCAGGCGGCGTTTGCCGTCGGCATCCATTACACGGCGGGCACGTTGCAGCGTTTGATGATCCAAAGCACTGTCGTCGATATAGACACCATCCAGTCCCAGGTTCTTTATCATCCAGTCCAGGCCTGCCAGATAGTAATTGTTCCAACGGGAATCAGGGGTTGTTATGACCGAGATATCCATATCGCCAGCATATTTGCCTTCTTTAAAAGCGTTATACCAGGCCGGGATGAAATGAGTCGTCAGGTTTTTGTTCAACCATTCGTGAGGGCCATTGCGATGGATCAATGTACGGGCATCCTTTCCGGGACCGTCATGGATCACTTCACTGCCCAGGCTACGCAACGCCCATAACTCAGGTATCTTCACCGTCAACTCACGGGTCGTATAATAAAGCCGGACATCCAAATCCTTACTGTGTGCATCCGAGATAAAACGCTTCAGATCCGGAACGGCTTCATCATAATACGGGTAGTTAATGAACGGATAAATATCTTTCTTATGATGTACATTGATCATGTTGGCTCCCGCTTCCAAAGCGGCAGGGATATAACCGGCACTCACGTCGCTGTTGGAATGGAAGAAACGCTTCTCGGCGAGTTCCGGCAGGTTAAGCGGTTTCACCGGAGTAACCAGCATATTGAAATTATAATGAAGGACATCGCCTTTCTTCATATCGCGTTCACCGCTGTAGGCTGTCATCAGAACTGTACCATCTTTGCCGGGCAGAATGTCGATACCGCCTTTATTCGCATTTCCCCACGAAGCTGGCAGGTTCAATTTACCTAATCCATAATAAATATTTACCAAAGGACGGTTATAGTTTTCATCTTTAAAGCAGAAGTTCAGACCAGCATTTATATTTCCCATCCAGATCTTATCCTGATGTTTCTCCACGTTCCATTGCCAGTTGATCACCGAATCCGGACGCAAACCGCCTTTATGGCCTAAGCCCATCATATATTTGGCGGCATAAGCTGTGTAAGGCACTTCCAGACGGATATCCTTCACCTTTACGTCTCCCAGGGATTTTACCTGTATCCGATAATCGACCAGCCCATCAAAGCCGAAGCTTCCGGAACACTGTACTTCGAAATGACGGCTCTTACGGCCGGCCGTCCAATTTACCAATGCATTATTCCGTCCGGTGATTCGCAGCGAACCACTCTTCAATACTTCTTCGCCATTCTCCGTTTCGATCACGAACCGCATTTCACTGGCCAAAACAGGGTTATTGCTCTGGTCGTTCAATTGGTTGCCCTGATCATAATGGGTAGAAAGGGATTGAGGCAACCCTTCTTTCGACAACTCCATCGTCCCACCCAGCCAAGAGATCGTTTGCTTCCGTAATTGAACCGGAATATACGGAGCCGTGGGCTCATCGGCATTTCCGATGGAAGAATCCAGCCAGCGAAGGCGGGTTTTACGCCAACCTTCATTATCTCCGTGGTTTGCAATGGGAGAACCTTGCACGGTCAATTCGCAGGCGATCTCAACCGGTTTGGCATTGGCAGCTTTGACTGTAACCGTCCCTTTATAAACACCGCTTGCCGTCACAGGCACATCGGAACCGATCCATAACGCCTGCACATTTCCTTTAGGAACATTTACCGTCTTTTTAAAAGTCCTACCGTTCGTATCGGTTCCTCCCAGGTTAAAGCAACGGAAAGCGGAAGCCGGTATCTTATTCCCTTTTTCATTCTTCCAGTCAGAAAAGGTGACGGACAGGTTCGACATGTCCTTATACGGAGCAAAGATTCCTACCTGCCAGGTATAGAACTCGCCCGGAAGACAATCACCCCTGAATTTTGTCCGTGAATCGGCCGTCCGCTCCACCCAGCGCAAAGGTATCGCATCCGTCATACGGATATCGTGCTCCCGGTCTTCCGTAAAACAAAAATAACCGGCTACCGGATTTTCCTGTATCAACTTCTTCACTGCATCCGGTGAGGCTACAAGGCGCATTTCCGAGTCTTGCTCGTTTACCGTCCCCTGTCTTTTCAAATCGTCGAAAGCATTCGTTACATCATCCTGCGCCTGCATAACACAAGGCAGGGTCAGAAGCGAATATACCATCAGGTACTTAATTTGTTTTCTCAACATTGTAGTATTCTTTTGCTAATTGTTTGTATTTGTCTAACATCTGACGGGCAATAACGACTTCGTCTCCTTCCGTTATCGGAGTACGGGCTTTACCCGAACGATTGACGAAAGCCAATTCCCAGTCAGCCAACGAATCATAAAACTCATTCGCACGGAAAGCCTGGCGACCTAAATCCATCTTTGCATCTTCCTCCCTATAAGTCGTTCCATTATCAAGATGTCCCTGCAACATATCATAGAACTGTTTCCAGCGTTGCAGATAATACCCCTCGATCAAACCGGTCCATTCGCGCCATGAATAATCGAACTGACGAACATCGACCTGTCCCCCCCAGATAGTCACCAGTGAAGAGGCATTCTTTTCAAACAAATTTTGTTCTTCATCAGTTGTTCCCCAAGCACGGGCATCCGTCAACCACTGGTCAAAGTTAAACTCTGTACGCGTACGAAGCAAGATATCTACATCTTTTAATAACTCAAGGAAACGTCTGGAGTGTAATGCAAACGCCTCTTTATCCTTTTTCCTGAATGCTTCGGCTGCTTTTTTATGTATTTCCTGCCCCAGGTTAGACATGACCTGACGCTGTACATCTACAATATCGAAACGATAAGGTTTGGAACCTTTCAATTGTTCCGCATCCTGCAATAGACAGGCTTCGGCCTCTATCAACGATTGCGGATCGTAAGGAATATTAAAACCTGCATTCGGTCCCGACTTTTTCACATCCACAGCAGGACGGGCACAGATGATCGAACTGGACTCGACCCCGTTCGTCCCGGCGCAATAAGGGCCTGCCAATAATAATTCCCAAGCTTTGCAGGCAGCATCCGAAAAAGCTCCATAGCGACGTTCCGCATATTTACCCAGCCATTCTTTCAGCTTCACCGAATCTTGATGAACCGGCATTTCAAAGGCCAATTCATAAAACACCGGATTCTGTCCGATCGACTCCATGAACAAACCGGATCCCACCACATTCGGCGTTTCCTGCTTTGCTTTCATAAACTGATTGGATGATACCAGCGGCAGATCTCCGTGAAGATTGACACGTCCGCCGAAGTTATGGAGGTTACCAGCTACAAAATCATGGCCACAGAAATGATCATCTCCCCCTAACGCTCCGTTCAGGCTCAATACAAGCAGGTCATGTTTCGGTACGACGGAAGCAATATCTTTACGGAAGCTCCAGGCCTGCATCACCCACAGCGCATTCGGGTCGAAAGCCTTCATCAATTGATGGATAGAAGAACCTACGGCATTCAGATATTCAGGAGTATCCACAGGCGGTTGGCTTTCATGAAAAGGATCAGCCGCATAGAGCCCGTAAGTCCCATATAATTTCTGTTCTTCTTCCAGAAAGGCTTTTCCCAGTTCCGTAAACAGCGGGTCGAGTGGGTCTAACTGGCAGATACCTTCAAAGCCGTACCAATCAGGTTGTTTTTGTATTTTTGCCTCTGGAAACTTCTCCATCATCTTACGAGGTACAGCACCGGAAAAACCTTGTTGCACCGGTGTCATTCCCAATTCCAACTGACGATTTACCACTTGTTTACCCAAAGCAATATGCGAATCGATCCATGATTTTGGCAGCGGTCCGCCAAAGCTCTCGATATTAGGCATCCACTGCCAGGCAAAATGGGCAGGATCGACCAGATAAGAACGTGCTTCCTCATCCGTAAAACCAAAACGAAGCAGTGTATTATACCAAACGCCTTCCAGGCCGACAACCGACAAAGGCGTATTGATCGAGTTCATAGCCATATAATCGATCTCCCGCTGCCAGCGCTGCCAATCCCACCAGGCACCGGTATAGCTCAACGTACAATAATTAAAATAGACACGATACTTTCCATTAATAATCCGATGTGTTGTCTCTGTCGGAACAGGCAATGTCTCCGGTAAACTTAACTGATCGCCGAACCAGGAGACATGGGCCTTACAGTGATATTTCAGGTATTGGTTATAGGCGGTTGCCAACGATACGGTATTGTTACCGCGCAACACCACTTTGCCATTCTCTCCGGCCACTTCATAGACATCATTTCCGTTCTCCGGCTCGATCAGTTCCAGACAAAACTGTTTACCATACCCAGGACTGATACGTTCGATCAGGTCGTAAGCCGCCTGTATCTGCGGATCTTTCTGACAGGATATGAAAGATAAAAAACAAAAAAGCAAGAATACTTTACTTAGAATTTTCATGGTATAAAACTTTAAATTATTTCTTACTAGACGAAATAAAGCCAGTTTACCCTATGAATTCAGACAAATAAACTTACCTAGTTAAGGTCGACCAGTTTGTCGGGAGGGGTATCTCCCCACCATACAATTTCCTTGCCTCGGCAAAATAACAAACGTCGAATAACAACAAATGAAGTTACCCTATCTGCCGGGGAGCTGGATTCCTCATTAAATCAAGCGTACAACATGGCATTTTAATATAAGACATAAAAAAAATGAATTTAGATATTTCATATCTATCTGTAAAGAAACAAAAACAAGGGGCTTTTGAATTCAAAAGCCCCTTGTTTTATCATCAAAAGTCCTGTCTTAACATTTCAAAAGACCTGACCTTTAAAATGCTCCTGTCTTTATCTTCCGGAATGAAAAGAAATCCGGATCTGACCTTCTACCTTGTCCCCTTTCCGCAAAGGCCTGTATTCTTTCTCAGCATGAGGAATCAGGAAGTTTTCCTTGCCTGCATTATTGTAGCCGGCTACCAATAAACGGATGGCCTCTCCGTCTATCCATGAACGGGTATGCTGTGAACCGTCGGAAATGACCGTAAGTGTTTCTCCTTCCTGATTCTTCAGGTTTACGGAGTAGACATTCTCTTTTGTCGAACGGAAGAGGTTAGAACCTGCTGCCGTCTGATCGAGCGACCATGACACCGAAGGCGATTTTGAAGGACCGGCAAGACCGGACAAGGGCAAAGAAGCATTGAAGGCTTCCGCTTTTCCTTCCAAAGCACCGATATGGTCTTCGGGGTAAACACTCCAATATCCTTTACGTTTCCAATCCAGGCGGGTAAAGGAAGACGGCAAAGTAAAGACCAATCCGGTCTGTCTCGGTGAAACTTCCCGGAGCATCGTAAAATCGTAAATGAAATCAACTTCTCCGTTATTATGGAAACGATATTCAAACGAACCTTCAGCCTCCTTATATGCTCCGGTTACTCTGACACTGATCTCCTTTTCCCCCGATGTGCAGGAGACGGACTGTGCCACCCAGTTTTCACAAAGCGGGTTAAACGGAGTGAACTTCTGGTCTTTTCCTGTCATCTGAATACCTTCACCTTCACCGTTCAGGGGTAATACCATTAATGACGGTGACTGTTGCAATAGGACTTTTCCATTACGATCAGCAGATAACAAGCCGTTACGTTTATCAATCGTGAAATGTCCGGCTAAAGATTCCACCTCGATCCGGTCCGTTTTTTCCCGGCAGGAAAGTTTTCCCGTCAGACGTTGCATCGGCTGTTCGCATTCCGGCAGGATGCGGAAGTTATATCGATCGATAACAAATCCACGTACACCGGTTACTGTCAACTCCATTGTTTCTGCCTGACGCAAAGACTCCGGCAGTTTCACTTCCAGTTCGCCTTCCGAACGGGGAGCAACAACAGCTGTAATCTTACCGGTTTTACCTCCTGCTTTCCATTCAATCGTACATTCGGACAGATTACTGAAATTATGGCGGTTCTCTACATGGAAACGAACAAGTCCGTCTTCTGTCATATTCCCTTTCAACGCTATTTTTACGGGACTGTAAGCCTTCTTCATGCTCCAGTACTCCGGTTTTTCGCGACGCCAGCCATCAACCGGGCCCCAGGTTCCGTAACCGACGGCACGTTCGCCCGGCAAAAAGAAAGTATCGTCGATACCTGCCCAGATAGCTCCTCCCAGAACGCCCTGGCTATGATACATATCGTTCCACATCTTATCCAATAAAGGTCCCCACATGGTTCGCAGTCCCGGATCGGCAGCCAGCTCCAGGCGGTTGTAAGCATTCAGGTGGCAGAACTCATCGAAGGTGACGGGACGTTTGCTGTTGCGATATTTATCCGGCCCGGTTGGTCCCGGATAGTGATGATTGGTTACTTCCAGTTCACCGTTATCCGCATCCGGCCCCCATTGGCTGAAGATACGGGGACGGGTCGGATCTATTTGTTTGACTATTCCCGATGCTTTTTTGAAATATCCATCATATTTCAATGATTCGTTACCCATTGACCACATAATGACGGAAGGATGGCTACGGTTCAGGTTTACCATTTCGACATGCTGATTAACCAATACGGCATCGTGCATTTCCTCCGGCACATTCGTGTTATGTGCCCAACAAAAAGGAGCTTCTACTTCAACCAGCATACCCAGTTCATCGCATGCTTCCAGCAAGGCCTCATCGGGCGGATAATGGGAAGTACGAAAATAATTCACATTTCCGCGACGGAACAACTCCACATCCTTACGCCACATATCATCGTTCACAGAACGCCCGCGCAACGGCATAACCTCATGATGGCATACACCGCGAAGTTTTACCGGCATGTTGTTAATAAACATCTGGTTACCGCGCACTTCCACCTGGCGGAAACCGACACGGCGGGTAGTTTCATGCAATACCTCTTTTCCGTCCTTTAACCGGCAGGTAAAAGTATACAGATAAGGATGTTCGGAATCCCATTTATGGGGATCGGCAATATCAAATGACAGTTGCACCTTTTCTGTATTTCCGGCTGTCATCGCACCGACAGGGACTGTATTTCGTTTCAATGGAATATCTTTTCCACTAGCATCCTTCAAAGTAAAAGAAAGAGACAAGCCTTTAGCCATAGCTGGAGATTCATTCATTATCTCTACCTCTGTCTTTAAAGTCGCATCCGTATAGGTCGAATCAAATGAAGTGGAAACATGAAACATACCCAGATTCACTTCCGGTAATGTAAACAAATAGATATCGCGTGTAATACCTCCCAACGGATGAACGGCATACTGAGACCCGCTCGATGTTGAATCGGCAAGGCTCTCCGATATTACTGAAACCGCTATTCTATTTTCTTTACCTGTCTCCACCAGATTTGTCACATCCAGTTCGAAAGCAGTAAAACCTCCCAAATGAGAACCGGCCTTTTTGCCATTTATAAAAACCTGGCTATCACTATATATCCCGTTACAACGTAGTTTTATCCGTTGTCCGGCCCAGGAAGCAGGAACTGTAAACGTACGGAAATAACCGGCCGCTTTCCCTTTTTCTACTTCAAAACCTTGCATGACCCACTCGCCGGGAACTTCGATATTCTTCCAGTTATTCACTTTCGCTTTCTCCCAAAAGTTCTTTTCCGGAGAAGAGTTGAACTGCCAGTCACCCGCCAACAAGACCTTCTCCTTCTCTACTCTTGTAGGCAAAGGCGAAAGACGTGGAATAACGAAATCTGTTGCACAAACCGATTGCAGACATATGGCCGAAACCAGTAAGTAAAAAAGTTTTCTTACATTCATATAGGAACTTTGTGTTTAAATGATATTAATACAATTTACATCTGCAAATTAACGATATTTATTCTTTTCGGCCCTGATAATAGTATAAACATAAAACTTTTATTCGGAACTAATTTGCAATAAATGCATCAAATTCGGAACTACAGGTATAATAAATGAAAAAGAGCCATTCTTAACTTACTATTAAGTTGAAAAATGGCTCTTTGTTCTCATCTAATTACCATAAACATATACTTCGCTTTCACTCGTATAGGGTTCACGATTACTTCTCAGCAGGATAATTAGCTTTTACGGGCCAATATGGATTCTGATAGATCGGAGAATCGGAATAGGTATCTCTGTCTTCTGTTGAAGTGATCATAAAATGTTGCATGGCAATCGGATTCAAATAGTGTGCCATATGCCAGCCATATCCTTCGTATGCCCGGTTTGTCTTCAAAATTTCATACGGACGTAAATAATTTCCGGTTGATGGAGACGATACATTGGAATTCGGATCCTGATCATAAATCAGATTATAACCAGCCATAGCATATTTCTCAGGAAGATCGGTATTCCATAGTTTAAATCCTTCAATATGATACTTTTTCGTCATTAATTGATCCATCGAACGCCAGCGTTTCAAATCAGGACTACGGAAACCTTCACTCAAAAATTCATTACGTCTTTCTCTGCGGATATTAAACAATGTAGCATCATTCAATATATTTCCGGCTGAATAAGCAGCCCAGTCGAGTTCTGCTTCTTTCTGCATATTAGTGGCCTGTATTGTTTTAGTATAATCTTCATTGACATGGGCACGACGGCGTAATGTCTTCCAATATTGATCCGCTTTACTATCCAGATTTCCATAACATTCGTAATAAGCTTCAATATAATTCAGATAAGCCTCTGCTGCACGGAAAATGTGTACACCAGTTTCACCCTGCCAGTTATTACAATAGAGATGATCCCAATACCAATATTTACGTGATACATAACCGGTATTATTTCTCAACTGTCCCACACCATTTATAATGTCCGGTAAGGCAGGCTCAACGGGAACACCATGCGTTCCTTGCCCTACGTTCAACCAGATATTGATCATGCCCGGTTGTTTCAGGAATAGGCGAATACGATCGTCCCGGTTTTCAACTACGTTTTGGGATGAATTATCCCCTTTATAGAGTGAAGATGCATAATAAGGCAAGCCGTCATTCATTAAATAACTTTGAATCATTCCCCTGGTCAAACCGATAGCCGTACAAGTTGTCCCAGCATCTACTGCCCGATTATTGACAATGTTTTTACCTTTATCAAAGTCTCTCCAAAGCAAAATTTCGTTATAGCCGGACATATCCATTGCGCTAAACATTTCGACATAGGGATTCGTGTCACTCGCTCCCTGCATTAACACACCGGAATTTGTTGTTAACTGATATTTGGAAGCTACAATATCCGAAGCTTCTACAGCCTGCTCCAAAAACCATTTGACTTCATTGTCAATACTGCCTGACGGAAACTGGTAACCTTTGTTGTATTCTTTGTTTGCCCCCGGCCAGCCTTCTCCGTTCGGAACAAAAGCCGTACCTTTAAAATATTTCAGCCAAGTACCTTCAAATAAGGCTACTCTTGATTTCATCAGATAAGCAATATCTTTATACAAACGATTTTTGCGTCCATCGGGAGCAGTCGGCTTCATCAATATGGCAGCCGAATCCAGATCAGAAATAATGAAGCGGGCAACTTCATTACGCGGCATACGTTTGGATGCCTCTGTCAGATGTTGCCTATCGTCTACAAACGTATGGCGTACGATCGGAAAATCACCCAATGACACCAGCTTATTATAATAAGCCACTGCTCTAAGGAAATAAGCTTCTCCAATATAATGTTCAATATTTTCCTTTACACCGGATATTTTTCCATTCTTATACAAGGGTAATACCTTGTCAAAAAAATAGTTCAACTGATAAATCTCCTCAAAGTTCCATTCACCGGCAGTCTCCCCCACTTTCCAGTCGCCATCCGTATAACTGGAAGAAAAATTCATACCAGCCTCATTATCCGTTCCATTATCCAGACCGACACCTCCACCGGAATTAGGTAAAGCTGTATATCGGTTAATTATATAAGAATCTAACTGAGATTCTTCCGTTAAATAATCTTCAGGTATTATTGAAGACGGAGGTGTAATTTCCAGATTATCATTACAGGCCGTTAAAGTACAGCCCAGGAAAAAAGCACCGATTATATATTTTATTCCTTGATATTTCATGATTGTGAATTTTCCATTATTAATAAGTTATACTCAATCCAAATGAATAGACAGCCGACAAAGGATATTTAATCATACCTGCCGGATCTGTAGTCAATGTTTCCGGATCGAACAGATCAGTCAAACTGGTTCCAGTCCATAAGTTTTCACCGGTTACATACACCCGAAGGTTCTGTAGTTTCCATTTATTTACCAATGCTTGTGGAAGCGTATATCCAATACTGAGATTTTTCAAGCGGATATAGGCTGCATTCATCAGATAACGTGTCTGCGCATGTTTATTTTTACTGGAATCAAACAGAGGTCTCGGGTAATATCCATTCAGGTTCATACCTAACGGATGGTTTTCATCTGCTCTGAAATAGTCCATGTGTTGTTCGTAGAAAGTAGAAGACCAGAGGGAACTAGCTCCCCAAAAGTCTGAACTACCAGTAAAATAATCCCTTTTCATAATTCCCTGGAAGAATACACTTACATCAAAGCCTTTATAATCCATTCCCAGATTCAAGCCAAACATATATCGGGGAGTTTCGTTACCTATAACCTTCATATCCCCCAGATCATCATAAGTTGAATTCCCCCAGTCGATCTTTCCGTCACCATTCAGATCGCGGTACATTATATCACCGGCAGCCCAGTTATTTCCCATCGTATTCTGTCCGCCATTAGGCAAAGTGGCCAGATGAGCATCCATCTCTTCCTGGGTCTTGGCTATGCCAACAGTCTCAAATCCCCATATCTCCCCCATGTCTTTACCGGAATAATAACCTGTAACAGTTCCTGTATGGTTAGGATATTCCAGAATTTCAGTCCGTGCATCCGATAAATTGAAAGCTACTCTATAGCCTAGTCCATTCTTCAAACGGTCACGCCATGACACATTCAGTTCCCAACCATTTGTACGTAAACTCGTATTATTCGTTTTAGGAACTGCTGTACCCAAAATCACAGGCATTTCAGGAGCCGGGCCTATCATGTCTTCGGTTTTTCTCGTAAACCATTCAAGGCTTAATCCTAACCTGTTATTCAAAGCATTTGCATCAAAACCAATATTAGTAGTTTTGACTGTTTCCCATCCCATCGTCATACTGATAAGACCTGGTGCAGAAGAAGTATTTTGCTGATTTCCATTGATCAGCCATGCACTGTTAGATGAGCCGATAGGCATTGTCAGATAAGTCGGATACCAAACTTTTGTATTTTGATTTCCCAATAATCCGTAAGAACCTCTCCACTTAAAGGTTGATATATATTCCGACAATGAACTAAAAAACTCTTCATTTGCCATATTCCACCCTAAAGACACAGAAGGGAACCAGCGCCAACGTTGATCCGAACGGTAACGTGATGTTCCATCATAACGTAAATTTCCTTCTATCAGATAGCGACCTTTATAATCGTAATTCAAACGTCCAAAGAAACCTGCAGTCGACCATTTATCATATGCTCCGCCTACCGTGGGAGGAACCGACTTTCCGTCTGAATCATTCCCTGAGGTAGCATCTATTACATTTGTTCCGGGAACAATAATACCCAAACGCCCGGCACTTGTCACATCCTGCCAGAGTTGCTCCGACTGCATACCAACCATCACTTTGAAGTTATGCCCGCTCAACTCCTTCACGTATTCGGTATATGCATTTATATTCAAATATTTAGTTCCTTTATAATTCTCTGAAACACTTGAATTGGCACCACCCAGCGTAGATTGATAAGGTTCACCGTTTACATCGTAATTATAAACTTTCTGGATATCTGCATGTACCCGTTCATTATATAATTGATAATTCACATCACCGATAATTTTCCATCCTTTGATCGGTTCCACAACAATATTCACCTGTTGAGTCGTTTCATATGTTTTCTTTGTTGTCCGCCCGCCATCACGCAACCGTAAAGCATGAGTCGCATATTCATATAAATTTCCATTCGGATCATATGCAATCAAAGTAGGCCAGCTTTGACGCGATAAATTTGAAAATAAGCCATCAGTCAAATGAGTCGGTTTTTCATAATCGATCTGATTAAACCTCATATTATAATTAATACTTATATAATCATTTAACTTCGATGTTACTTTTAGATTTGTAGCCACACGCTGGTTATTTTCTGGATTCAAACGCATATAACCATCTTGTCCGAGATAATTTACTGATGCATACATCTGAACTTTTTCACTACCACCAGATACACTCAGGTTATGTTCGTGAGAGAACACAGAATCATCAAAAATCATATTGATCCAGTCTGTATTTCCATAGCCTTTATCATACAGGTCAGCCCATCGGGACGGATTGTTCGGGTCAGGGTCGATTCCTCCAGTCAGCTTGCCATCAATAAAATCTCTGATCTTTTGTAAACGTTCAGGAGAGAAATGCCCTGCTTTTCCAGCATTCGTCGCAGCTTCATTAAAATAATTGGCAAAAGTATAAGAGTCTACTGTCTGCGGCATGTTTGTGGCTTTACTCCAACGGAAAGAGTTATTATAATTAACAGACATCTTGCCGGCTTTACCTTTTTTCGTTGTTATCAGAATAACACCAAAAGGTGCCCGAGACCCATAAATAGATGATGCCGCAGCATCTTTCAATACAGATACTGTTTCAATATCCTGAGGATTCAAACGGTTCATATCCCCTTCCATCCCGTCGATCAATACCAGCGGACTCCCCGAAGATCCTTCACCAATTGTCCCGACACCACGAATATTAATAGAAGGAGATGAATCCAGGTAGCCTTGAGTCTGCTGAATGTTTAATCCCGGCATTGCTCCCTGTAAGGCTTGTGAAGCATTCGACACAGAACGCCCTTCAAAGACATCAGAGGAAACAGTGGAGACGGCTCCTGTCAAATTCACCTTTTTCTGAGTACCAAAACCAACTACCACAACCTCATCTAGTTTCTGAGAATCTTCCCGGAGAGTAATTTGAAAAGAAGAATTATTTCCTACTGGTACAGACTGCGCCAAGTAACCTATATAAGATACTTCCAGAATTGCATCATCCGGAACATTTAAAGAGAAACGACCGTCTATATCCGTTATACTACCATTAGTAGTACCTTTTTGCACTACATTGGCTCCAATAACAGGAAGACCTGTTTCATCGACAACCGTCCCGGTTATCTTTTTTTCTTTTTTCTGGCTTAGACCATAGTTCAACTCGGTCAGAGATCGAGTTGAACTGATCATGATCAGTTCTAGCATAAACATGACTAGAGAAAGGACTTGTGCTTAACAAAGTTGTAAGAAACAAATATCCCCCTCGTTTCCACACACACATTTTTTTGTTTTCCATAATAACAATGTTTAATAAAACCACGTTACATAATACTTTATTTGTAAAAGATTCACGATTACAAAGGAAGTTACTATCTCATTATCAGTTAGTATTATATTTGAAACAAAACCTTTTAAATTCGGAACGGATTCTTCAAAAATGTATCAAATTAGGAACTCGATAAAAAACTTCTTGTTATAGGAACAATAATATTGTATTTATGATAACCACTATACAATAAACCCCGAAAGCGTCAATCAAACTTTCGGGGCTCATATAGAGAAACTGTTTCACCAGTTCTCAAAATCAACCATTAAACCATCAATATCCCGGATTCTGTTCAAGGTTTCCGTTTATATCAATTTCACTTTGAGGTATCGGAAACAGATAATGTTTCGGATTCTCAAAAGTACGCGTCGTCCCTCCCGAACAGCATTGACAGCTTTATAAACAACAATATTATAAAAATTTGTTTTTTCATATTGCCTAACATTATTGTAAATCTCAAAATAACTTTTTCTCTTCCCCTTTTCTTAAAAATACTGTTGTATCTTTTCCACCATAAATAAGTATAACATCACCATCCAACGCTTTCGATCTTATTTTAGCATTCAGTAATTTTCCATCTTTCCAATCCATATCCACTTCGTAACCACCACGGGCACACAAGCCTCTCACAGAACCTGAATTCCACTCTTCTGGTAAAGCCGGTAATAAAACGATTTTCCCTTCGTGGCTTTGAATCAGCATTTCAGCAATACCGGCAGTGATACCGAAATTGGCATCTATCTGGAAAGGCGGTGCAATTGTAAACATATTATCCAATACACAGTTTTGTATCAATCTTTTTACGGAAGAATAGGCTAGCTGTGAATCAGAAAAACGAGCACCCAAAGAAGTCATCCAAGCCATACTCCATCCCACAGTACCATGCATATATTCAATTCTGCGATCCAATGTTTTGCGGGCTGCTGCAAATAACTCAGGGGTATTTCTATTGATTTGATTGGCGGGAAACAATGCATATAAATGAGATATATGTCTATGCCCCGGCTCTGCTTCTTCATATTCTTTATCCCATTCCATCAAACGTCCATCCGAACCTATTTCCGTTTTCTTCAGGTTCGGCAACATATCCCGAACCTTCCCTAACAACTCATTATCAACAGATAAAACCTCTGATGCAGTAACATAATGCTGGAACAGATCGTCTATCACCTGATGGTCGTGTGCAGATCCGGCACAGATATGAGCCCCTTCTCCGGTTGGTGAAATAAAGGTATTCTCCGGAGAGGTGGAAGGAATGGAAATCCATTTTGCGGTGGCCGGCTCCCAATAAAGCCAGTCTGTGTAAAATTGAGTTGTATTTTTAAGGATCGGATAAATGCGCTTCAGATACTCCTTATCCCGGGTAAAAGCATAGTGCTCCCAAAGATTCTGACAAAGCCAACCGGCTGATGCGACATGAGAACCCCAACCGAAACCTTCTCCCGGAGAAGTGAATCCCCAGGGATTAACGATTGTATGGGTACTCCACCCTTCCGATCCATAATGTACCTGCGCTGTCTTCTTGCCCGATACCTGAATATCTTCCAGCAGATCAACAAAAGGCATGAACATTTCAGGCAGGTTCGTGCTCTGTGACAACCAATAATTCATCTGAAGGTTTATGTTCATATGATAGTCACCATTCCAAGCTGTTTGTATTTTTTCACCCCAAACACCTTGTAAGTTTGCAGGCAAAGAACCTTCGCGGGAGGAAGAAATCAATAGATATCGGCCATACTGGAATAACAATTCCTGCAGATGCAAATCCTCCTTGCCGCTTCTTGCTTCCGCCAGCCGGAGATCGGTAGGTATAGTATCTTTCAGATGTTCAGTAATGCTAAAGGATACACGGTCATAATAGGTTGTATAATCCTTCAGGTGATTATCCAGCAATTTGTCATAAGATTGCGCCATAGCATTCTTCAACAGCTCGGATGTATTTTCCTCATAAGCAATGTCCAGATAAGAAGGATAGCCCGTATAGTTTGTTGCAGATGTCAGATATAGAATTACTTCGTCGGCATTATGAATGGTCAGTTGATTGTTTTCAATCTGCTTATCCCCTCCTTTCAGGGAAGCGTCCAAGCGTGCCCAATATTTCATTCCGTCGCCTCCATATCCGTCATTCATGGCTCCTCTCATAACCAGTTGTCCTTGGTCTTCAACAACCTCATACCGTTCCGGACGGTCCATCCTGACAGAGAAGTTCAGTTTTCCTTTCTGGGCAGATTTAATTTTCACAACGATAACATTATCCGGATAACTTGCGAAATAAGAACGTTCTATCTTATTTCCGTTTACATTGTATGAAACATTCACCATAGCCCGTTCCAGATCCAGCTCCCGATAATACTCTGTATATTCAGACTTATCGGCAAAATCAATATAGAGATCTCCTAATGTCTGGAAACAACCGAACGGACTGTCGGCTGCTGATCCGGAAGTAGAGCCTTTTCCCCGGCAAATCTGCGTACGGCTGGCCAATGCTTCTGCCTCCTTATATTTCCCGGCTAAAAGTAATTTACGTATTTCCGGCCGGGCTTGCAAGGCTTCCGGATTATCTCCGTCCTGTGGACTCCCCGACCAGAGTTTTTTATTATTTAACTGTACCCGTTCGGTAAAAACATCACCAAATACCATCGCTCCCATATAACCATTACCAATCGGTAATGCTTTTACCCAGCTCTTATTGTTGCCCCATTCCCGGGGATTATCTTTTACAGAAGCGTCTGCCGGTGCTTTATACCATAGCTTCATCGTATTATCTTCCATATCATTCGAACTTATACAGCCCGAAGAGAAAGAGATGACTAAGGTTACCATCGGAATAATAATATTCCACTTTTTCCACGTATTATGCATGATTACTTGTTTATTAGAGACTATATTACTTTATAAAAAATTCTTTCACAAAAGTAAAAAGACTCTATTATTGTCATGTTGACAAAATAAGGCGTTTATTTTGCACAATCCGTCCGTCTGGCTTTTTAGTAAGGTGAGTAAAAATTTAGCAAGTTTTAAACTAACTTTTGATCCAAAAGTAGCCAAAAGATCAAGGCTGCACCTGGTTCGCTACTTCGCATCCTACGTTCGCTGTCCCCGGCGAAGCGAGTTTCGGATTTTTAAAGCGTAGTCTTTCCCCGTAGCAGCGAAGCCGGTGCAGCCTTGAACTTTTGGTTACTTTTCTTTCAAGAGAAAAGTAACATTCAAAACAGTTTTTTAATATTATAATGTAAACTCTCCGTTCAGCCGGATATCATCCGAAGCCGCTCCAACCATTACTTTGAAGTCGCCGGGTTCTACTACCTGTTTCATTTCCTGATTATAAAGAGACAGTTCCTCTTCACCTAATGTAAATGTTACTTTTCTGCTTTCACCCTTCTTTAAGGCGATGCGTTTGAATGCCTTCAGCAAGATCGGAGCCTGGGAAACAGAAGCGACTTTGTCGCAGATATAAAGCTGAACAACTTCTTCCCCATCACGGTCGCCAGTATTGGTTACCGTGCAACTTACTGTTTGCAAGGCATCTTTTCCATTGCCTTTTTGCATTTCCAGCTGGCTGTAATCGAATTTAGTATAACTCAAACCATAACCAAAGGCATAAAGAGGTGTTCCCTCTTCTTCCACATAAGCACGTTGTTTACCCTGCGAATAGAACAAAGGTAACTGGCCTTCGCTACGGGGAACGGATACCGGCATACGTCCGGCGGGGTTGTAATCACCAAATAATACATCAGCAATAGCCGTACCACCCTGTTCACCGGGATACCAAGCCGTAAGCAATGCCTGCGCTTTTTCCGAAGCCAGATTCATGTTCAGGGTACGTCCCTGAATATAGACAACTACCAGGGGCTTACCTGTCGCAGCTACTGCCTCCAGCAACTTCTCCTGATCGCCCAGCAAACGTAAAGTACTGCGGTCGTATCCTTCGCCACAATCCATGTCCGACAGGATCTGGTTTCCGTCGTTAGAAACATCAGCGGCACCGGTTCCTATATATTTTGTCTTAAAATCACGGGCACTGGAACCTCCCACAACCAAAACGACCACATCTGCCGAACGGGCTGCATCCACTGCTGCCGGGATATTACTTGCTGTTACGTCACGGATGGCACAACCTTTTACATAATTAACTTTCGTGGAAGGAGAAACAGCTTTCCGTATGCCGTCCAAAACAGTAACAATCTCTTCACGTTCCTGAGGAGCCGTGTAGTCGCCCAACTGGTTATACATCATATCCGCATTCGGACCGATAACGGCGATGCTTCCGATATTTTTTTTCAAAGGTAATATCCCATCGTTCTTTAATAGGACAATCCCTTCACGGGCTACCTCACGAGCCAGTTCCTTATGTGCTTTCGAACGTACCGACTGCTTCGCCTGTTCCGGAGAAACATACGGATTCTCGAACAATCCCATACGGAACTTTAAACGAAGCACATTAGCTACCGCCCTGTCGAGATCATTCATTGTGATGGCCCCCTCTTCAAAGGCTTTCTTTAAGTTCTTGCCATACGCATTTCCTCCCAGGTCCATATCAAGACCGGCTTTCAGAGCCAAGACTGCGGCTTCCTTATTATCTTTTGCCACCCTTGCTCCGACAATTCCTTCGATACTTGTCAGATCCGAATAGACAAATCCTTTAAATCCCCACTGGTCACGTAATACATCGGTCAATAAATACTTATTAGAAGTGCAAGGCACGCCGTCGATAGAGTTGTAGGAAGTCATGATCGTTCCCACTCCTTCTTCCACCGCTTTCTTGAAAGGAGGCAGATAATCGGAGAAAAGCTGGCGCATACCGACATTGGCACGTGCACCGTTATGTCCGGCTTCAGGAATGCCGTAAGCGGCAAAATGTTTCAAAGTAGAATATAGATGTTTTCCGTCATTCTGCGATTCGCCCTGCATACCTTTCATAAAGGAAACGCCCAGAATAGTCGTTAATACAGGATCTTCACCAAATGTTTCTTCCATACGCGACCAACGCGGTTCGCGGGCAATATCCAGTACCGGACCATAACCGATGTTAGCTCCTTGCGAACGTGCTTCCAAAGCAATCGCCTCCCCCATCCGGTACATTAACTCTGCATTCCAGGTACTAGCCTGTGACAGGGAAGTCGGAAAGACAGTAGTACCGATCGCCATGTGTCCGTGTGGACACTCTTCAGCAAATAAGACAGGGATTCCCAAGCGGGTTTCTTCTACCGCATATTTCTGTAATGCGTTCAATGCTTTGGCCGATAGTTCGGGGTTCAAGCCAGTCTCCAATGTCTTTTGCGTCCAGGGGTCAGCACGGAGAACTGCCCAGAATGAACCGATAGGCATTGCTTTCATCCGTTCTTTATAAAGATCGGAGGCAACTACGCCATTTTTTGTTTTGGTATACATTTCCCACCCCAGCGGACAGCATAGCTGACCGACTTTTTCTTCGACGGTCATACGTCCTACCAGGTCTTTTACCCTATCCTCGACAGGTGCCGTAGCCTGTTTATATAACGGCTGCTGAGCTATAGCCTGTCCCGCACATGCGATAAGGCCGATTATGAAAGATGTTGTTTTACTCATATAACTATATTGTTTTATTTAAGAGATTATTAGTTTTGAATGTAGCGTTTGTAGGGGCGGTTCGCGAACCGCCCTTACAGGCGCCGTCACAATGGAACAGGCAGGTTTCACCTTTTTCTATAAGTGAACCATTATTTCTTAACTGTAAACTGTAAAGCTATCGGTTCATTCTTTAATCCTTTCGGAAGAGTAACCTTTACTTTACCGTCTTTGCTGATGTATTTCACGGTCTTGTTTCCTTTCAGCATTTTCATCTTGCCTGTCGGGATATTTCCGCTCCATTCGATCGTTTCAGGCAGGTTCTCTCCTTCCGGCAAAGCATAAACGGCATATAAGGTCTTACCGTCTTTATCCGCAGTAAACCAAACATTACCATCATTATAAACCGGAGTGATACGGGTATTATAGATCGCTTTCCCGTTCGTTCTCAACCATTCTCCGATAACATGCAGACGTTCAGCCACCGCATCTTCGATAGTTCCCTGCGGAGTCGGACCTACACCTAATAACAAACATCCCCCCTTCGCCGTAATCTCAGCCAAAAGACCAATCACTTTAGTCGGTGACTTATAAGGAGCATCAGGAACCCAGCCCCAGTCATTACTCAACGTGATGCAACTTTCCCACGGATTATTCAACTGCGTTTCGGGGATACTGCGTTCCGGAGTCTGATAGTTTTCATTTCTTCCGCGGATCGTACGGTCGACAGAGATCAACCCCGGTTGTGTGGAGGTACGCACCTTTGTCAACAGTTTATCCAGATTGACATCATCACCGGTGACCCAGCCGCCATCCAGCCAAAGGATATCGAAGTTGCCATAATCAGTCATCAGTTCATTCATCTGGTTATAAGTGAAATCCTGATAGTTTTTCCACCAGTCTGGATGATTTTCTTTTTTATAATTCTGACGACGGTTGGCTGTTGCAAAATAAGGATTCCAGAACCATTCGCAATGCCAGTCCGGTTTAGAGAAATAACATCCGATCATAAAATCTTTCTGGCGGAAAGCATCAAACACGTGACGTGCCACATCTTTTTTCGGATCAGTACCGAAAGGACCGTTCGCGATGGAGAAGTCCGTGAACTTCGAATCGAACATACAGAAACCATCGTGATGCTTCGTTGTAAAGATCATATATTTCATTCCTGCATCCTGCATGATATCCGCCCATTTAGCCGGATCGAACTGTGTCGGATTCAAAGAGTCCTTCAAACCGTAATACCACTTCTTGTATTCATCGTAGGTCATATCTTTCTTGCGGGAAATCCAGTCTACATCCTCGGAGCAGATGGACCACGACTCTACAATGCCGGGAACAGAATATAGTCCCCAATGGAACAAAACACCGAATTTCTGATCTTGCCATTTATCCAGTTTATCCAAAACCTTTTGATCTTTAGGCCACTCATAATCAGTTGAACGTTCGTGAACAAAACCTTGTACCTGTTGGGCGTTTACATTCATAGTCAAAACGGTTCCTGCCAGGCAGCCGAATAGTGTTTTCAGGATTTTCATAAAATCATCGTTTTAATTATTGTACAATATTAATTTTTCGTTTAAGTCAAGCCTTAGATGGCATTAGAAAATCTGTACAATATTACAGATAATATCCCAAATGTCAAAATGTAGCAATGACAATATGTAATAAAAAAATGCATGGACCTCCCCGACCCATGCATCTGTCAATCAATAACTCTAATTATTTTAAAGAACCGTTTAGTGCGATTGCTTTTCCTTTATATCGATCCATTGTCCTTTCCGTGTTTCAATCGTATAAACTCCATCTTCATTCGTTACATCACCCTCATTCCCTGTTACGGACACTTCGCTGCCATCCGCAGGGAAAGCAATGCGCAACTTACCGCCTTGTTCCGGATAGATGCGAAGTTTTACGATCTTGCCCTCTTTTTTTTCGGCAGACACAAGGAAAGCCCCCATAGCACGCAGGTTATCGAACGATACATCCGACCAAGTAGCAGGAATAGCCGGGAACACACGGACGATTCCGGTATGGCTTTGAAGCAACATTTCCTGAATACCGGAAGCAAAAGCGAAATTACCTTCCAATGTGAACGGACGATAGGTGAATTTTGATTTTCCACTCTTTGTCTGGTCACCATTCACATGGAACGTGTTACGAAGGCAGAAGCATTCGGCAAACGTACGCAGTTCGTCGGCAGCACCTTCGCCATCAAAGGCACGGGCTTTCATATTGCCGAACCAACTATAGGAATAACCGGTCCAGTAATCGGGAGTATACTCTTTCAGTTTCTTCAAAGTTGCCTGGATGATATGCTGCGATTTCTCACCCTGACTCCAGTCTACCAATCCCAGCGGATGAATTGCCATGGCATGGGAGAAATGGCGGTGAGACTGCTCGTAGGGGAATCCTTTGGCAAAGGTCAGGGCACCTTCTCTATCAAGGTCGAGATCCGGCAACTGATCATTCAGCTCTTTCCAGTGAGACGACTCGTCGGACAAGTTCAGTTCGGCAGCCAGTTCAGAGGCTGCACCAAAAGCAAACTTCATCAGGGCCAGATCGTAATTGGTCATATCCTTGAACCAGGCATTGATCGAGTTATCGAATATTTCAGGACTGGAACTCATTACCAGTTTACGAACACCGTTGGCATCGACTACGGATATTTGTTCCAGGAAGACAGCCACATCCTTCAGGAACGGATAAGCCCTGTCTTTCAGGAATTCACGGTCTGCCGAATATTTCCAGTGGAGATAGAAATGCTGTGCCAGCCAAGCACCGACGGTCTGCGACATAGAATACTGTATCCACCCTCCCATCGGTACGCCCTGCAAAGTACATACCCCGGGGATATTCATACCGTCTTTTTCAAAATATTCCTTCGTGTACTTTTTATAAACATCCCGCTGGTTCCACAACGTATTCAGATAACCCAGACCTTCAGTCAGATGGTTACCTGTATAAGCCGGCCAATAACTGAGTTGCGTGTTCAGGTCATGATGATAATCGCCTTTCCAGGGTGGAAGTTTCCCGTTATCGGCTGTCCAGACAGCCTGTAAAGAAATCGGATAAGAGTTCTCACGGCTGGCAGAACCGAACTTATACATCTCATTATCATATTGTTTCTGCAAAACAGGATCAGGAAGTGTAATGGATGACTGCACCCAATAATTTTTCCAGAAGTCCATATGAACCTGATAATCGGAGTCGATACCACGGGCCATTGCTTCCTGGGTCTTTTCGACTGCTTTATCTGTCCCCAAAGAAGATGTCACGCTCCAAACACCACAAAGCGTATTTCCTTTTTGCTGCCAGCGAACATTTACATCATACGAGAAGCCGTTCCAACCTTCCTGATGATAGCTGATCTGGTTAGTCTCTTCATTTATTGTTCCTTGCTGATAGCCCAGACGGCGCAAATCCTGTCCGGCTACAGAGTCACCTGTTTTAGTATCTCCCGTACTATATTTCGGGGCTATCAATGATGGGGCTATAGCCGCCGGCAGATTTTCGAATACAAACCAACCGACTGGTTCGGTTGCATGAACAAATGTTTTCATCGTTGCACCATTTTCCCAAGTCGCTTCGCAAAGAGCATTATTCAGATAAAGACGAACATCGGAAGGCGAACCCAGTTGCTCCAATGAGAATTCCAGCGCAGCCCCCGGTATTTTAGACGGGGCAGGCTGTTGCTCATACGGATGATCATATTTCTGCTGAACCGGGAGATAGTCTTTTTTCTTCACTTGCTCACATACCCATGCGAAACGGTTGTTCGGTCCGGAAATACTATCCATCGGACGAAGATCCCACAGATCGGTGCGGTCCAGCGACAGACGCAAAGCCGAATCACGCTGCCAGATTAAGGCGCCGACAGTTGCATTACCCAGAGGCATCCCTTCATCCCAGGTCGTTGCCAGGTTTGGGAATTGCAAATCACTTTCGGAAGGAGTAACCGGCAAATTACTCTTCCCACCGGTACAGGCCACCAACAGCCAGAGACTCGATACTACTAATAAGTTTTTCATCATAAATATAAAGTTAATATTATTCTATTTCATCAGTTTCCCTTTGATACCGAAATCATCGATCACCAATAGACCATCCCCCTGCTTCATGACGGCAATATAAAAACCGTCACTTTGCGGAACAGTAAAACATACCCGGCATTTCCCCGGACGATTCAGATCATAAGAGAAGACGGGCACTGCTTGCGAGGGAGAGATTCCGACAACCTGATAGACATCTCTACGGTCTACTTTATAATCGAACTCAACTTCGTAGGTTTCTCCGGGTACAAAACGGATCATCGCCGGAGAAGTCCTGTACACTTCACCATTCCGTTCACGCCAGGTGGCCAGCGACCAGTTGCCATTGATCGTGTTGTCGGTATAGACACCATGCTTCTCCGCCAGGTGCGTAGTAAAAGCACTTGGTTGACAAGGGATAAACGGTCCCCATCCTTCATCCACATGCTCAAAATCTTCAAAGTAATCGTAACCGTTTTTCTGAGGCGACTGATAGGCAATCACACGCACATCATCAAAAGCCACGGCCGAGGTATCGCAAGAAGCATCGGCACGTAAAGACAACGTCACACGATTACTGCCGGACGGCACACGGAAAGGCAACTTCAACCGTTGCCAGGTCGTTTTAAAACGATCCGTATTGTCGGTATAATTAAACACCTTACTTTCTTCAATCGAGGTTTGTTCATTCAGCAGGTTGCCGGCCTCTACATGCAAGATGGCTTTCTTCCGGCCGGTAACGTTTACCCATACAGAGGCTACATATTCCTGTCCGGGAGTCAGGCCATCGACCTGCTGGCTCACGTTGGCTGCCGGTGCTCCTTTCATCGACAAATAACGCTGACCGTACTCTGTTCTTTCCATCGAAACGGCAGTAGCATCTCCTCCTACCTTCCAATGATCGAACGAACCGCTATCAAATCCGGTGTCTTTCAGCGGACTTCCGGCACTCCATTCCATTTCCTGGGACTCTTTTTTCTCTTCCTTATATAATACATAGCCTGTCTCCGGCAATGCTTCTATCTCTACGCCTCCGTTACGTACGGAAAGTTTGGCGACAAGCGTCCTTCCGTTGTCTCCCAAACGATACAGCCATGCATTGCTAACAGATTTCCAGGAAGCAGGAAGTTGCCAGGATGTCTTGCCTCCCTGCGTGTTATAATGATAAATCTTTTCTTCCGTTGCAGGATTCCAGGGAATGAACACACTTCCGCCTGACATCAATACCTGGCCGTCTCTACGAATCACCGTCCCCTCTTCCTCACTTTTATAAGAGATCAAACCGTCTGCCAAGACAGCACGAACGGTATCGAGTTGCATTAACGGGTAATGCATCAAATAGCGGTAAGGCAATTGTTTGGTAAAGAAATTACGTACCACTCCATCAAAGTCGCGCCCTTTCT
The DNA here is from genome assembly GCF_023369805.1 of Parabacteroides leei. NCBI lineage: Bacteria > Pseudomonadati > Bacteroidota > Bacteroidia > Bacteroidales > Tannerellaceae > Parabacteroides > Parabacteroides leei. Next base: position 894,570 of record NZ_JAMBQG010000001.1, on the reverse strand, counting down.
GCCATCCCATAAATCCGATTTCTGCTCCACGGCTGTAACCGCCTAACAGAGCAGGATGTTCGGCATATCCATCGCGATACCGATGATGTACGAAGCGATGAATCAAACTTTTGGCTTCTGGGTTGTAATGGATCCAAACCGCTTCCTTATCAAATACATCGGCATCTTCCGTCCATATTGCCCAACCGTTTTGATTGAACAATCTGGCCGTCTGATAAGCCAGCCAACGATATTCCCGATAGGTATCGAGATAAACAAACGAGAGGTCGGGTACATCTGCTTTGAGTTGCTCCAGACGCTTCGCAAAAGTTCCCGCAAGCATATCGGCCTCCTTATTGATAAAGAAAGACTGGTCCAGCCAACTCCAGGCCGGCATGTCGGTTACGATCCGGTCGTTGAATGCTTTGGCTTCGGGATATGATTCGCTATGATTGATATGAACACCGATATGCGCATTGTATTTCCGGGCTTCTTTTGCCAGAAAAGCCAGCTCGTCCTTTCCGCCGGCGCGTTCGTTATAGCTACCCGAGTAATCAGGATGCCCACTGTCGTGTCCTTCACTCTGATAGCCTTTCAGTTCGAGCATCTGTCCGAAACCGTCGGTTGCCAGGTAAAATTTCTTTATATTATCCAACTGGCGAAGGAACGGATACTGAGCACAACTGGCAAAGTTCATCGTGATCGTAGCATACGAGTTCTGCACCCGATCCACACCGAAAGGAGCCGGATATACTTTTTGCAAAGCCATCGCCCCGTCCTGCCAGTCGACTTTGTTATCCCGATTACAATCGTCTGACAGGATTACTTTTATATAAGGAAGCTCCACAACCTCTCCCGCATGCCCCCGGTAAATCCATTCGTTTCCCCAGATACCGGTTACAACAGAACCTGCCGTTTGCACCGACTGATATAAAAACTGGCGGGTATTATAGATCGAATTACTTTCAAGAGTTGCCACCAACTTATCTGAATTCAACAAAAGGATGGAACCGTATTGATGGGTATGGTCTATCGCTTTATCCTTCAACGGATAGAATATATCGGAACTTACATTATTGGCAATAGACAAACAGGCCTCGGGAGTCGATGCCGCAACAGATACCAGATGATGATCCGGGAAAGCGAATGTCTTCACTTTAACATCGCCATCTTCTTCTATTCCGGTTACGGACAGTTGAAGTACGTTGTCGGTCACTTCACAACAGACATTCAGTGTAACCCCTATTTCTTTTACCTTCAAGGTATAATACACCCGGCCGGCCTCCGCCCTACTCGTCACTTTAGGCAAATAATAATCGCCATTTATCGTGATGCCTTTCACATCAAACGGCTGACCGCCGAGCTGGGATTGGTTCTCCTTCCAGAGATAAGACTGAACCGATGGAAAATCTTTAGTTAACCGAACGTCCATCCGGGAAGAGGACAAGGTATAGCCACTTTTCTTTTGGGCTGCTTCCCTCTTCGGCTCCGTCAGACTACGGCAAACCACATTAGATATTTGTACGTTCCCTTTGTCGTGCACACGGAAACCGGTCTGTCCCGGTAAAAGAGGAAGATCCGGTATGTATTTATGAGCGATCTGTTCTCCATCTACATATACGGTCAGCGTACGTCCGATACAGTTCACCTTGATACGACGGCGGTGATGTGCATACAACTTTGATATGTCGCGGGCTATTTCGGTCTTCCCGTTTGGTGTTTCGACATACCAGAAAGCAAATCCAAAATGGTCTGTTGCCTTATCGCATCCTACATATACCCAATCGTTTTCGTTTACATAACGTAATAATACGCCAACCTGCGCCGACGAGTTCTGTGGCAACAGGTCGAATTCAACCGTACTATTAACAGCAGAGAAATCATCAATCAGAGCCAAACTGTCGAGGTTACTTTTTAAATAATAAATCGAGGAAGAGTTTTTCACCACTTTTCCCGGTTGCAGAACAGCGAAAGAGCTTGCTGAGATCAGACAGAAAGCCCCTATCGTTAAAATTTTATTCATTTACTTAAGTATTTACAGTGCTTATTTATGGTATATCGACTTGAATATACAAATATAAAGAGTGGAAATATATTTTTCTCATATATTTCCACTCTCTTTTCTAAAATCTCGTTTTTTGCAAAATATATCACCAATTTTGCAAACACCGGCCTAAATAACTTTCCTGATTATTCCTCCACAATAGCGACTTTCGAGATAACCAGATCCGGTCCGTTCTTCACCTTTGCTTTAAAGCGAAGAATACCGTCGTTCGAATCCTCACGCATAATATGAAGTTTCACCCATGACTCTTCCTGATCCTGTTTGTCAGATTCATACTCACGACCTTCGAATACAAGATGCCCTGTACGTCCTTTCTTATCCTTGTCGGCAAAACAAACATATAAGGAACCGATTATTCCCGGAGGGCACTGGATAGTCAGTTCCATCTCTTTCCCCTGCCAGTCCGGAGAGACCTGATAAGTAGTCTTCTTTTTGGCAAATGTCTTATCCTTATCGGCACAATCGATATACAGCAACGCATTGCCGAACTCCCCGGTAACGGTGCTCTTCAACGGTTCCACATAGGTCAGCATCTTTTGTAGAGAGGTTATCTCTCTCTCGTAAGCCGGATTGAAATCAGTTGAATTCATGTAATGCAGGATACTGCTTTTCAGCTGGCGGGCAACCGGATTCGATTCGTCTTTCAGGTCAAAACCGCAAACCAGCAGTTTTCCTTTACCGACTTTCAGTTCGAAAATAGATGCCAGTTTGTTGTTACGATGGAAATCGTCGACAGGCTGTGCGATCGGCTTATATTCCTCCGGATAGTCGTTTATGTAGAAAGCACGGGCATCTTTATAGATAGACTGCCATTGCCAGTCGCTATGCGATTCGGTCGGGAACCGGGCAAAGAGCGGATGTTTGTCGCGAACAATCATACCGATCGTATTCTTTCCCTGGCCGGGGAAAAAGGTCAGCGACCAGTATAAAGGATAGAAACTAATCTTATCGCAGGTCTCTTCGGTACCCAAAGCGGCAGCCTGTAATAAAACTTTTTCTCCTTTTTCCAGACGTTTCAGACAGTCGGCATCCATCCGGTCGGTGACGTAGACCGTACCGGTTTCTACTTTTTCATTTGCCGGAAATACCCAGATATTCCAGGTATTGGCAATAGCATCGTTTTGCAAACCTACCTCGACAACCAACTTCTGTGCTGTTGTCACGGCAGACAGGTCACAGGATATTTTACCGGCTATATCCGAACTACCGGCAGGAAACGTGCGGTTTGCCGTACGCCCGGAAGCGACCAGATTGCCTTCCGCATCTTTAATCTTCCAGTATAAGCCATCACTCAGACACGTCGATCCGTAATGAGCCAACTGAAGATCGGCAGTAAACGGTTCGTTATTTGTCCACACATATTTCGGGATACGTAGCAACGGAACCGTACTGTCATGATGACAACGGAACTGTTCGGGTGTAGTTATGCCCTTACTATCGTAAAAGACATCCAGCCAGCCGACCAGCGCTTCTCCCTGTCCCTGATAATCCTGCATGCTGAGCAGTTGGATGCCGGCACAGGAAGGTGTACGCAAAAACGATTCTATCTCATACTTATACATGATTTGGTTGAGTGCACCGGATGCAGCGACAAACTCTTCATTCTGTTCCTCGATCTTGTTCTTACGTGCCTGCTCGCGGAACTCTTCGAAGTTACGCGCTTTCAGTACCCCTTTATATTTCTTTATTTCACTCCACCGAGGGTAGACAGGCCATTGTCCGATCTCATGGGAAAGCACAGGGATATTCGATTTCGAATAAACGTCTTCAAAGTCCCAAGAGGTAGAAGCACCGCCTTTCAATCCGCGGGCACTTCCCAGTCCGTTGATATAATGAGTAGCCATATACTGATCGACCGGCATAATCTTGCGGGCGGTAGACACAGAATACAGACGGCGTGAATCCTTTTCCTTCAATGGTTTCATCCATGATTCCATTACTTCAAAATCAGAATTACCCAATTCATTTCCGATACACTGCATCACGAAAGACGGGTGATTACCGTAGGCATCGATCATACGCGTTAATTCCTGTTGCACATACCGGTCGGCAGAAGGATTCTTACCCAGTCCCTGCGGATACCCTTTCGTATTCATTTCCGGTCTGTCTTTTTGCTCGGAAGACATCCACCAGTCGATCCAAATGGTTTCGGCCTGGATATAAATACCGAGACGGTCAGCTGCAATGAAAGCGGCTTCGGGCGGGCACCAGGAATGGAAACGTACATGATTCAACCCATAATCCTTATAGATACGGAAAATCTTTTCCCAATCTTCCACCTTGCAAGACGGATAACCTGTCAGCGGGAAATGTACACAGTCGAGGTTGCCACGTAGAAAGACAGGCTTCCCGTTCACCAGTATCTTTGAATTGGAATGGGATACCTCGCGGAAACCGAATTCTATTTCACGGCTGTCAAACTGTTTCTTCTTATCTTCCAGCGTCACCTTCAAGACATACAGATTAGGAGTGATATCATTCCAAAAACGGATGTTCTCCGGCATAGTAGCCTCGAAATCAAGGATATTCCGGCCTTTTTGTAAAAGCTGTTCAATGGTTCGGGTATAGACCACAGAACCATCTTCCCTGTCGGTCAGTTGCCAGGTAATACGGGCCGGAACCTTCCGGGAGGATTCATTGATAAGCGTATCCCTCACCTGCAACGTACAAGGGCCGTTGGTCGTACGGGTAAACACCTGCGGATTCGAGAAGCGTATCGGCTCGGATGCCACCAGGCGGATACGGCCGACCGCCCCATTCCATATGCTTTGTGTATACTCGGAATAGACATGACCTTTATCGCCAATATTATAAATCATATCGTTATCAATACGGATAGTCAGCCGATGTTTGCCGGGTGTCAGATAGCCCAAGTCATGCCAGTGGGGAGTAGACAGGGCATCCTGCACAGATACTTCCTTCCCATCCAGAAAGAGACGCGATTCCCATAAGACGCGTTCCAGTTCCATACGGATGTATTTTCCGTTCCATTCGGAAGGAATTTCAATTTCTTTCGAATACCATGCCGGGCCGTAATATTTCCAGGCACGCGTCAGGATACCGAAATCGGACCCGGAAGTCTTCTCTCCATAGCCGGCTTCATCGGTCGTGCCAGGCAAGGTGATATGATCGGTAAAAGAGGTTCCCTGCCAGTTTTCTTTCAATCCTTTGTCTTCCGGATCGAGCCTGAACTGCCAGGTTCCGCTTAGAGACTCTACATCCTGCGCTTGTGTAGGAATGTCCAGACTTAAAAAAAGTAATGCGATAGATACAAAATTTGTAAGCTTCATATATTATTTATATTTCAGATATCATCAGTCAGGTTTATCACTATCCCAGCATTCTCTATTCAGTCATAAACCGGAAGTTATATTCACTAAACGACCAGATTTGTTTGCCTTTCGGAACAATTGCTTTTCCTTTCTTACGGCCTTTCTTGTCGACTGTAACGCTTAGGTCGATACGGGTAAACGCTCCTTTTTCATAATCATAGCTACTGCCATCATCATCGTAAAGGGAATAAGTACCCGGTTTCGTCCCGTAATGCCGTACTTCAAGCGGATATTTCTGGTCGGTGAATTTTGCCATAGCCGGCCACAACGGGATGATACCGCCATCCTTTACATACACCGGTATGTTTGAGTCAGTAGGTTTCACCGTGATCACTTCACCCTCTCCTGCCAGTTTTCCGGTATAAAAATCATACCATTTACCTTTCGGAAGAATTACTTTCCGTTCCTTCTGTCCGGTAAACAACGGAGCAACTAAAATATTTTCACCCACCATAAACTGATCTTTTACTTCACGACGTATAGCCATTGCATAAGGATTCTCCGTTGCATCCAGCTTTCCCTGTTCCGTTACTGTTTCCACTGCATAACCGTCTTCCAAGTTCATGGCACGTACGGGAGGTGTCCCGTAGAAAGCGTAATCGGCAAAAGTCGAATATAAATAAGGGATCAACCGGATACGAAGCAGGGATATTTCTTTAATCTCTTTCTCTACATCCGGGAATGTCCAAGGTTTGGTTCCGTCTGCCCACGCATTCAACTGTGCGATAGGAGAAAAACAAACGGTCTGCATACGGCGTAGCCATTCTTCGGATGTTTTTGACGAACGGACCTCAGGCGTCCACAATACGCCGATAAAAGAGCTGTTTATCAATGCCGTGATAAAACCCTTATGATCGTAATAGTCGTTATATAATACATAGGGATATGAGTTGGTTCCGGCATTGGCAGCACGAACCTGTCCATACGTACGTTTGTTCTGTTCGCGATACATCTTTGTCGTCGCATATTGCATCAGGGAACCGTAAAGGTTACGTAACTGTTCGGCCGGGATTCCGGAAGGGAAAGTTGCCACGTCGGGCCAGAGCCAGAAGTCGTAGCCGTCGTTTTCGTCCATTTTATAACCGCTGACACCCATATCGAGCTGATGTTTCTTGAAATGACCGGTCATGATACGTTGTACCTCCGGCATGGAGTAATCGGGTACCTCACCCAGCCATACGGTATGCGATCCGGTATAAGGTTTGATCTTGTCGTACACTTCACTGTGTTTGGATACATACGGGTTCATCCACAGGTTCAGTTCGATTCCTTTATCCAGCATCTCTTTTACAAATCCGGGAGCATCCGGGAAACGGCTTTTGTCCCATTCGTAGGTACAGGGATAAGCCTTTGAATGCCATCCCGGTTCAAGGCCGATCACAGAAAGGGGAAATCCTCTTTTTTCAAACTCAGCGACCTCGTTCTTCACATCCTTATCGGAGAAAAGCGTAGGGGTACGATGCCAGAAGCCCAGCCCCCAACGCGGAGGTAACGTACCGCCTCCATTATACAAATTATACCGGCGCACGGCATCCAACATGGTCGGACCGGCAAAAAGCAACATTTCGACACCGGTAGCGGGAACCAGTATCTCTATATTATCCGAATAGGGTTGCGAAGGCCAGTCCGCATCCATATTACGGTCTTTTTCTTCGGGTGCGTTCGGGCTGTCTTTACGAACGGCTGTCCCCACCCATACATCGATATAACGGGCTGAATTAATCAATACACCGTATCCGCGGGAAGAGACAAAGAAAGGGACGGGGGCATGGGTACGGCCGTCATCCTTGTCGCCATAATGGTCCATGTGCAGGCGCATGATACGACCGCGTTGCTCAACAGTTTTAAAATGGAGTCCCAGGCCGAATATCTTCTCCCCTTTTTCCAGCGGGAAACTGATATAGGTTTTTCCATCTCTCAGTTCGACCTTCACATCTGAGGGAGAAATAGGTAAAACGCCTTCCGGCATTTGTTGGAGAGCCTCCCTCTTCGGGGTATTATTAAGCTCACTCAATAGGTTGATTTTTTCAGGTTTGCCAACAGATAGTTTCCAAACTCCGGCACATTCATTAGTACCCCAATCTTTTGAAGTAACATTCGATTGACTAAAAGCTACTGCCACGTAACCAATAGCCGCTAACAATAAGGTAAGTTTTCTCATGGTATTGTTTTATACGTATTTAGCATGCAAAATAAAAGTTTTTATTCTGAATAACAAATAGACGAACAATGGTCAAAGATGGATAATCTTTCGAAGAAGTCCTCCTACCGAATATGCATAAGCAATACGTAATGGTTGCAGTAAACGCTTTACCAGATGTTTCATCGCTATCTCGGCCTCTACCGGAGGAATATTACGCAAACCATTTTCCACAGCCACCCGACTATATGTCATTTCTTCCCAGGTAAAATCCCTGCTAATTCTTCTTTTCATCTTGAATCGATTTTATTTTATACGAATAATCTACTCCGAACAAAGCTCCGGCAAACGTGCAAGTTTCCCCGAATGCCACCAATACACTACTATGGATCTCCCCTTTCGGAGCTATCCAGAAACCGGAGAAAAGAAGGACAATCCCGCTCAATACGAGCAGGATTGCCATTACCAATTGAATTGTCAGTCTCTTTTTCATACGTTCCCCTTATCCAACTAATTAATTTTCAACTTTCAATTCTCTATTTTCAATCACTCGATAACAGGACGATCGTCCTCTTCCCCTTTTTTCTCTAAGACCTTCACATCGTCTTCTTCAAACTTCGCAAGTTCGCTCGTCCAGCGCAGGCTGGCACCCGGCGTAAACACAATACGAGCTTTTTTAATCATAGAAGCATTAAATGCCTCTTCCGTATCCGCACCTTTTGAACGGAGCGAAAAACGGAAATTACCGAATTCGCCCACCTGCACGATACTTCCTGAACGAAGTTCCAAGCCCATCGCCCAATTTAGTGAGTCGAGAATTGCCTTCACATCAGCACTCGACATCGCCGAACGGCTGGATATCAATTCACACAATTTTTCCATATCGCAATAGCTCGATGATTTGGCTACCGCATAGGTTTTCACTTTGTCCTTGTCGTCGCCACTCAGGACCTTACGTTGTACCTTTCTGAATTTTAATGCCATACCTTTAATTTTAAATGATTATGCAGTTGTCTCCGGGGAACGATACAAAGGTATGGGTAACCAGATATGTTAAAAAAGCAACGATCCCAACCAATAAAGCGCTATACTTCAATGTATTACAATCTTAAAATACTTTAAACACCACTTTTAGCGGCTTTTTACTACGGTCTGTTTTAACTTTTATAAACTATTTAGTATCAGCCGTTGTAGTCATCCTTAATTTTTGTTTTGCCGGATAATATCAATATGTCTTCAGGAGTAGTCTTTTCTTTACTGATTTTTTCACTCAAGGTTTTAATTTTTTCGGAAAAGTCGAAGCAGATTACCACAGACATAGCCAGGCGACTCAATGATGTTTTTGCGGTACGCTCTACCGCTTCTATTAGATGAAGCATCCGAATAAACAAGGTAGGATAGCGAAGTGTATACCGGATATGACCCATCACTGTTTTTTTGTTGCATAAAGTCGGCATATGCCTGTCGGTCATGGATAATCACTTCTTCTATAAAATTCCGCTGATAATCAGGCAACACCGACCAGGTTATAAAAGAAATCTTATAGATTTTCTCACGTAATCGTTTTCTCCCGTCTTCCGACATGGCATCTAAACTACGATTAAATTCATCCACATCAGGAAGTTTTCCATTGGGAAACAATGCCTCAAACTTGTTTCTTTTTTTCATAAGCAGAATAAGATTAGTTTCATTTTAAATAAAAAAGAGGGTCACTACAAAATCTCATTTTGTAGCCCCTCTTTAATCGAATAGTAACATAAATAGCCCTGTATCCGGACTGTAATTATCTTTGTATATCAAGGATTTAGATTCTCCAACAATAACTTCCCGGGTCTAAACTTCACACTCGTACGCGGTTTTATCATACAAGTTTCACCGGTACGAGGATTACGCCCTTGCCGTTCGGTCTGTTTCCATGGTTCAAAGGTTCCAAAGCCCTGAAGTATTATTGCATCATCCTGTTTCAATGCATCTGAAATAATTTCTTCAAAGGCATTTACGTATTTCCGTGAAATATATTGAGGAATCCCCAACTTTCCGGTCAATTTGTTTACTAAATCATTCTTATTCATATATATTCGTTTTATAATTATGTTTCGAATAAATTATTTATTCATTTCACCTACTAATAAGTACCTCGCACACATACTACATTATTAGAGTTATCATTCCAACTATTATTTCCCCCTGAGATGCCCGCCCCAGTATCCATATTTACATAAGGGGCATAAGAAGGGGTTCCACCACCACCACCATCTCCCCAGAACTTACCAGTCAAAGAAACATTTCCTATTTCACTTTTTCCATAATAGATTGCAGTTAACTCTGCTCTGGATGGTAATCTCCAATCACTATATCCTAAATCCGATAAATTATTGCAATAAGTCGGTGCTGCAGTACCTTGATTATAATACCATCCACGTCCTCTCTGAGCTTTACTGACCATTAAAGAAGTGGTTCCCGGTACATAATTATTTCCATTCTTCGGTTGCGAAACCGTAATATCGAACGTACGAGCCGGTTCAGCACCTGTTACGGAAAGTGTAAAAACTGCTGACCGGGCAACTGTGGCACTTTGCTTAGCTGTTACAACAAACTTTCCATTCGCTACATCGATTCCGGAAAAAGAAAAATCTGTAAAACCGGACTTTTTAGTAACAGTCCACTGTAGCCCTTCAGTTGCAGTTATCCCAGAAACAGTAATGTTCCCTCCCACAGCCGGTATTGTTCCACCATTAGCCGGCACAGTTATATTAGACGGTTGTTGCGTTATGGCAGCAATCTGCTTTTCAAGAGCAGCATCCGTTCCACTTATGGCATTCCCGACTTTTACAAATAGATATCCCGTTCGGGTCGAGGCATTGGGATTTACAGTTACCGTATAAGAAACTGTCGGCGTAGTAGTAGCACTTGAAACTACACCGGTAGTAGTACCTGTCAAAGTCAACCAGTCAATAGCCTCAGACAATGCCCATGAAAGACCTTCTGTGGCAGAAAAAGAATATTCGGTGTCCGAATGAGGAATACCCTCAGGACCTATCGTCTTATTTTTAGAGGTAGCCGACAAAACCGAACCTTTTTGCTTTACCGTAACGCTTTTTCCTGCTATTGTAAAACTTTGACTACGTTCTGTTGAACTCGGATTTGCAGTCACTGCCGTAAACTTCACCGGAGCAGGGCCGGTAAAATTCAATGCTCCACCCGCAGCACCATTTGTTTTCCCATCTACTAATGCCGATAACCAGTCCGGTAATGTAATCGTCCACGCAGCTCCCGGACGGGCGGTAGCCTGAATGGTTGTTGTCGAGTTAACCGCGGCATCTATATCAGCCGGAGCTACCATATCAGGAACCGTGACCGACACGCGAGGATCGGACAAATCAATTCCGTTCAAGGTCAGATTCACGACATAAGGAGTATTCCGTTTCAGATTATAATCATTGATACCGTTACCGGGATAAATACGGAAAGAGACATCCTTATAGGTAGTTCCATTTACAGTGGCATCCCCGACAAGCTCGATATAAGTAGCATGCGGCACAGAAGCAGAACTTCCTCTTTTCTCACGTGCAGAAGCTGCATAACCGTCTTTTCCGCTGGCTATAATACCCGCTTTGTTTTCAGGCATATACCATTCGACTGTTCCACTAGCATCCGATGAAGGAGTTACCGTAAAACTCTGATACGCCACACCTGGTACCTGGCCGGTAGGTTCATTACATTGCATCTGTGTAGGAACACTACGCAGATACAACTGCTTTAGCGTAAATGTGAAACCGGGCTTTATCGTATAATTCAACTGTATTTTTGTTACCATACGCGTTAATGCTACTGACTGTTTATAATTTATTGATATATACTGATCATCAAGCTGTGCGAATATCGCACAGCTTTGGTTTACCGGTAAACCTGCCGAAGTAGTAAGACCTCCTGTTCCTGTTCCATAATTTATCTTTGTATCATTGAATGCTGTTAATGTTGGAATCTTTCCCAAATCACCTGCATTCCCCACAAAACAAAGAGAACTATTGAGAGATTCTTTCAACTGAACCTCAACCTCGTTTCCTGTTATATCGGTCAGATAATGAGCGATCAACAAATTGCCCGAAGCATCATACTGACCAAGCCAAAGAGTTTTTACTGTACTTTCGTCTACACCGGAGGCTTTAGTTTTAACAGGTAAAACCTCAGGGATAGAATCTGAAAAAGACGAACCCAATTCATCTTCCCCCGAGGTGAATGCAATACTACGCGTCACAGGAGAAACTTCTCCAACCAAAGAAAAAGTAAAACGAACATCCACGTCTCGCAACCCAATCTCATTATCGACATTTCTTTCCATATCGCCCGTACAACCAATGTATAAAAAACAGGCTAATGTTAATGACAATGACAAATACCGTTTTGTTAAATATATTATTTCCATATTCAAGCTTTAATTGTTTTTATCCCGGACACAACGGACATATCGAGCTGTATTCACTACATTCCAATAGTCGTAATGTCCATCTGAGAAATTTTTTATACTCCTTTCATTACCACCTCTATGCACAGAGCTGCTCCAATAGTCGTTCTTTTTGAATGCCGCTACTCCATTTTTCATCAATGTAGTCTGATTTTCGTACATGGCATACAGTTCTATTAAAGTAGGTACACGCCATCCTCCGCTTTTATCCTTACAATATTTAACCGCAGCTGCATAACTTGCAACCACTGATCCCCGTTCAGTCTTCTCGACTTCAACTATATACTCCTTAGTCAACGTACGAGTCTGAGAATTCCCGTTCAGATCAGAGCCTTCTGATCCTGATGATACTCCGCCGTCATAATTAAATATACAATGATTACTATTGGGAGGATTATTTTTTTTCAAACTTTCAACTATTGCATTATTTATAGTGACCACATTAGTTCCCGCCTCTTGAATGGCTTTTACCGTAACTTTACGAACCGGATCTGCCCCTACTACCGACACAATAAATGAATCTAAGCGTTCAGCACCAGTATTAGCAGAAGCAGTAAACGTAAGTTCTGCATCACCACTGCCACTAGTTGGTTTCACAGTGATACCATTATTTGTTTCAGAGGATACAGTCCATTTTAAACCGGCAGTAGCAGTTACCGAACCGACAGCACTACTATTTACCTCTTTAGTTATTTTTGTAATCGTACCGGCAGCAGTAAACACTGATGCTTCTTGAATCACCTCAATATTTTTGTCAATTCCATTAACATCTATATCAAAAGATATCTTTCTGTCTTTCGCGTCCGGATTGGCTGAAACAGCTTTAAACAAGACTTCTGCCGGACCTTTATAATTGAGGATTCCACTTGAAGGTACATTTTCTTTTCCATCCACTACTGCCGACAACCAGTCTGGCAATGCGATTACCCAAGCTACCCCCGGACGAGTCGTCACCTGTAGGGTTGTCGTTGAGTCAATCGCAGCATCTATAGCTGCCGGAGCTACAATATCGGGAACCGTGACCGACACACGGGGATCAGAGAAGTCGATACCACTTAGGGCCAGATTCACGACATAAGGAGTATTCCGTTTCAGATTATAATCATTGATACCGTTACCGGGATAAATACGGAAAGAGACATCCTTATAGGTAGTCCCATTCACTGTCGCGTCTCCTATCAATTCGATATAAGTCGCATTCGGTACAGAGACTGTACTTCCCTTCTTATCACGCATAGAAGCTGCATAACCGTCTTTTCCGCTGGCTATAATACCCGCTTTGTTTTCAGGCATATACCATTCGACTGTTCCACTAGCATCCGATGGAGGAGTTACCGTAAAACTCTGATACGCCACACCTGGTACCTGGCCGGTAGGTTCGTTACATTGTATCTGTGTAGGAACACTACGCAGATGCAACTGCTTTAGCGTAAATGTGAAACCGGACTTTATTGTATAATTCAACTGTATTTTTGTTACCATACGCGTTAATGCTACTGACTGTTTATAATTCATTGATATATACTGATCATCAAGCTGTGCGAATATCGCACAGCTTTGGTTTACCGGTAAACCTGCCGAGGTGGTTAGACCTCCGGTTCCCGTTGTGTAATTGATCTTTGTTTCATTGAATGCTGTTAATGTCGCTATCTCACCCAAATCACCGACATTACCGACAAAACGAAGCGAACAGTCAGGAGACTCTTTCAACTGAACCTGAATCTCATTTCCTGTTACATCTGTCAAATAATGAGCGATCAACAAATTCCCCGAAGCATCATACTGACCCAGCCAAAGAGTTTTTATCGAACTTTCATCTACGCCCGTTGCTTTAGTCGCCATTTCTGATATTCCAGAGGTTATTTTTGAAGACTCGGAGCCCAATTCACCGTCTTTTGAAGTGAACGCCAAACTTCGTGTCACAGGAGTGACTTCACCCGCTAAAGTGAAATTAAAACAGACATCCACATCCTTCATCCCTGCTGTTAATTTAGATTCTATACCATTATCGCAACCTAACATTAATACAAAGACAGGTATAGATAAAAGAATCAACAGATTAACTATATATTTTCCTTGTTGCATCATTTTCACTTATTAAAATAGTATTACTTAACAGTTCGAACACAACGTACGTTGTATTTATTATTTTTTGACATCCAACTCCATGAGTTGTTACTATCAATTTTTCTATTGTAAGAATAAATGTGTGCATTATTACCACTAGTCTTCGATCCCCACAAATAATCCTTATTTGCATTATTATATGGACTCTTAAGTCCGGCATTAAACAAATTTGTCATTTCACTATCACTAGGCAAATGCCAATCATCAAAATTTTCTGATACTAAATTATTACAATAGTTATTTGCATTAGTCCAATTATAATTTGAGACTTGTGTACCAGACGAAGACACTTGCATTGTTCCGACAGTACTTCCAGCCGGCGGTGTTCCATACTGTGATACCGCAACCACCTGCGAATAACTTTTATCCGGTATCGTTACCGTTATAGAAGCCAGACGCTTTGCCGTTCCGGGATTTTTCGTTGCACCGATTGACAATTGAGTAGGAAATTTCCCACTTGTTGGTGAAATCGTTAATCCATTATTAGACGCAATAGTCACCTTCCACGCCAACCCTTCCGTTCCTGACAAAAAGGCCTTAGTCTCTCCTGCTGAAGCCAGTTCTACCGTAGCGGCAATACCCGTATAAACAGAGGCCGCCTGAGTCACGTTTATAGTTTTTGAAAGTGTTCCCTGACCATCACCGGCCTTTACCGTGATCGTCCCGCTACGAGCAGCATTTCCTGTATTAAGCGATGCACTATACGTTATAGCCTGAGCAGTCCCTGTTGCATTTTCTGTGCCGGAAACAGGATTCACCGTCAGCCAATCCATGTTTTTTGTAAGGTTCCACGATAGCCCCTTTGTTGCGGTAAAAGTACCGACATTACCGGATGTAGCTTTTGCCTCCAGACTCATTGAAGTAGTAGATACATTCAAAACGGAACCATTCTGAGTGATGGTAGCCGTTTTTCCGGAAAAAGAAAATTCCTGGCTACGCGCTGCAGAGCCCGGATTTGCAGTTATCGCCGTAAACCCTACAGAAGCCGGACCGGTATACTTCACCGTACCGCCGGCACCCGTCGTATTTCCATCTACCAATGCCGACAACCAGGCAGGTAACGTGATCGACCAATCTGCTCCGGGACGGGCTGTGACCTGAATAGAGGTTGCAGAATTTTTAGCTGCATCAATAGCCTTAGGAGTCGTAATATCGGGAACCGACACCGACACACGGGAATCAGAAAAATCGATTCCACTCAATGTCAGATTTACTTTATAAGGAGAGTTACGTTTTATCATATAATCGTTTATATCATTTCCTGGATACATTCGGAAAGCTACGCCTGCATAAGTGACTCCTTTAACGGTCGCATCTCCCTCTATTTCAATATAAGTAGCATTCGGCACAGTCGTACCACCACATTTTCCCCGATCGGTAGTAGCAAAGCCTGCCTCTCCACTTTTAATTACCCCCGCTTTATTTTCCGGAATATACCAGTCTACCGTAGCGCCACTCTGTGAAACAGCCCCACTTATATTCTGGTAAGTCATACCGCTAATTTGTCCGGCAGGCTCTACACATTGCATCTGAACCGGAATACTTTTAATCGATACGCTCTTAACGGTAAAAGAAAAACCTGCATCTATTTTATAAACCAACTGGATATGCGCCAGCATACGCTCCATCGTTACGGAAGGGCTATACGATATGGAAATATATTGATTGTCTAAATATCCGAACATAGGGCATGTATTACCGGCAGTATAGGTTACTTTTTTTACATTAAAATCAGTAAGTTTATTTATGTGGCCCAAATCACCGGTATTGGCTACAAAACGAAGGGAACACTCAGGTGATTCTTTCAACTGGAAATTAACCTGATTTCCGGTGATATTTGTCAGATATTGAGCCACCAGTAAATTGCCGGAAAGATCATACTGTCCTATCCATAACGTACTTATCAGGTTTTCATCCACCGACAAAGCCCTTGTCAGAGCACTCACCGTATCAGATGCCATGCTCTTTTTACCTTCAGGCATAAAAGCGATACTACGGGTAACCAGCGAATCGCCGTCAGATATTGCAAAGGTTAAGTTCACTTTTACATCTTTCAAACCGGCCGCATGTTCCCCATTTTCCATCTCTTCCCCGGAGCACCCGGAGAATAAAAGCAGGACGAATGCAAATAAAAAAAGTTTCATATTCATGTATTTTCCGTTTTTATAGCCAGACAAACAGTATTACCAGTTACCTTTCAATCCATCCAAGATACCCAGACACAAACGAGCCTGTCGGGGACGTTCAGGCATTGCCTTCTTAAACCAATCCGTCGCACTTGCCGGATCGTTTTCCATCAACGACAAAATACCTAAGTTGATCCATGCTTTCGGATTGTTCTTCACACGGTCCAGAAAGTAGCGGGTAGCTACCGTATCGGCCATACTCAAAGCAGCTGCACCAGCATTCAATTGTGCAATTTCACAATCAGGGAAACGGTAAGCGGCCAGTTCATATACCTCTCTGTATTGCTCAGTTCCGGGACGGAAAGCCAAAGCCACCCTCAATAACTCATCGAGGGTCAGACGTTCAGGTTCTTTCTGAAAGGCAGTCAACAAATGAGCGAAATCAATACAGGTGGCATTTTCCTCTGAATCAACCAGTCCTGTTTCCGTTAGCTGATAAACGACATTCACCTGTATCCGGCGCAAGCCGGCAAACAATGTATTTTCCATATCTTTCCAAACCTTCCCTTTATCCAGGCTGCCTAAGGCTTTCCGGCGGACATCCGGCTGTGACAGGCTGTCCAAAAGCGCCATGACCCTCATCGCATAAGGTTTACGAGCCTCTGATACAGCCCGTTTTAAACCGTCCCAATCTTCCTGCGACTGTCTGACTACAAATATATTTTCCGGCAAACGCATTTCCTTGCCTAAATACCGGCACAGACGCAATGCCCTTCCTGTCGCTAATTCCTCATTCTTCGATGTATTGCCATCCGGAGAAGAATATCCTGTGACTTCAACCGATTGCAATGTGACGTTTCTGTCTGCCAAAAGAGCATTCAGATCATTGCATAGCCCGGCCAGTTCCTTACTGTTCTGTCCATAAGAAGCGGTTAATTCCACACTTCCCGGTTTAAAGGATAGAGAAGCATCCAGCCTGCGCACTTCCGAACGGATGATTTCTTCCGGTACGGATGCCGTATCTGACTTTTCCGGTAACTGGAAAAACTCGATCATCTGCCGGTATACAGTTTCTGCATCTACCTGTACCTGTGCAACAATTTGTTCACGCACCAATGATACCTGTTTATCAGCAATGGTATCCCTATTTTCCCCGGAAGCCGTATGTACGGCAGAACATCCGCCTGTCAGTACAGCCAATGCGGCAACCCATATTGTAATTACGTTATTATCCATTTATTCTCTATTATCTAATGATTTGTTATTATATTGCTCCTCCCATATTATCATCCGTTTCTTCCACTTTCGTATTCCAATCCGATATAGTCCAGTTCAAAGCAGAAGAGTTATTGTCGACCGTCAGCGAAACAACATATGACTTACCTGCTTCAAAAGCCATTGCATCCAGCGTTGCCTGCAACGTTTTTTCTTTAACAGCCGTATCATTCTCATCCTGATAGTCGAGGGTGACCCTTACTCCTATCGACGCATTACTTTTAGGTAATACCAGATTGGTAGCCTGGGTCAGGCCCAGTTTTTTCGGATCATCACTAATGGGCACAGCAACAAAGTTTGAGAATACAACAGTCGACGCTGCCGTCGGTGTGATCACCTCCGGCTTTCCCGCCACTATCGAACCGGTTGCTGCCGACATTGAACTCAGCTCAACCGACTTGGCTGTTAATTTTTTTAATGCGATTTTCGTTGTTGCCGCCGGTATTACTTTGAATATCACCCGTGCACATTTGCGCACAAACGTTTCCAACGTAACAGTGGCATTCGATACGGTTACCGGCATCCCCGTTCCTATGGAGGTCATCACATCTTCATTCCTCGACAGCCCTTGTACCTGATACTTTGAAGCATCCAACGTTAGCGGACGGGCAGGCGAAATTGCATAGAAGTCATAAGTTCCTTTATAAACATAAAATAACTCCGGCGTACCGTCCGTTTTTTTGCCGTCGGCATCCACCGTGCACTGTGTCAATGTGCCATCCGCATTTACCACATAAGTGGCCTGGGCGGTCGGGGCGGTAACAGCGTAATCTACCGGAACATTCAACTTGCCGGACGGGCGTTGATAGGCAACGACACGGACTGTCGCTCCGGCAGGCAGGTTCTCTTCCGAGGCACGGGTATCTATCCTGTTGCCCACAGCAGGTGCCTGTACATGGAGCTCCACATATTCATTTTCCTGCCCGGTCGGTTCCACTACATCGCCTGCCGTACAGGAAATCAACCCGGAAAAAAGCAAAATAATCCACTTGCCTATATGTTTCATTTTCATTCTTATTTTCTATGCATTATTCGGCAGCTACCGGGTCTTTCAGGTTATCTGTCCAACCGACAAGCGTAACACTTGAAATGGTCAACGCCTTTTCCGTCAACAGGATCGTATAAATGTAATGGTTGCCTTTCGCCCAGTCTAAATCCGTAGAAGTGGTGGTAGTAAACGTACGGTCATAAGTGGCTTCATCTTTCGTTCCGACTTTGACTGAGACATCCAGCTTGCCCTTATCAGCCAAGCCACAAGGGGCAACCAAGGCAAAAGCCTGAGGAAGAACCGATGTGAAATCGGCATTGGAACCGGTTTCCTTATAAGCTGCCACCTGCCTGCTGGCAGTAATCTCTTTAGGGGTGAGTGTAACTGTCGCCAGACGACCTTCGTCACTAGCCGTCAGATTACCGGTATTCAGTGCGATATCCCCTTTTCCGGTAAAGCCCGTTTTACCCCCATCCGCTTTAAACGTCAGTTTCACCTCTTTCACATAATCACGATCGCCCGGAGCCGGAAATCCTTTTGCTTTCATCACGCGGAAACTGACTTTCGATAAAGCATGCTTCATATTTAACGCTGCCGACGAGTTATTTTTATTGATCTTGGTAACGGGATCGGAATAAAGATAATCCGTCTCGCTCGTATTCCAGTCTGTTACCCCTCCCTGATCCGTAAAATCGAAGGTTTGCGCAGCCGCAAATGTCACACCGGACAGTTTGGGGGCAGAACCGGCAGTCAATGTAGCCTCTTGGGTAGATGGCGCCCAGGCATAAACGGTTCCGTCGGTATCATTCAAATAGAGCGGATCACCCACAACTTCCCAGGTTAGAGGAGTTCCGGCTTTTGCTGTAAACTGTTGCTTGACAGCGTTTGTATCATACCAGGAAGCATTATTTTCCCTTGTTACGCCCACTCCTATTTTATTCAATACATTACCGGTTGTTCCGGCACTAACATCCGTATATACACTTTTTGTTTCCAGGCTGGCATTCGTTACTCCCAAGGCAACCAAGGCTCCCCCGTTATCTATTTCATTTGTTTCAACCATCGAACAACCCGACAAACAAACAGCCAGTAAGGCACATGCGTTATAAATGATCTGTTTCATATTATTATAGTTTTATTATTTTTTGTTTTCCGTTTCTTTTTTACTCGTTTACGGTTAGTTTGGAGTTACACCGTCGGGCTGGACAGGTTTAGTATATGTCGTTTCCGTCCATCCCACTACCTGTGGCTTACTGACCAGCAAACCTGCATCGGTCACCTGAAGCGTATAGATATAATGGTTACCCGATTCCCAGGTGAAAGTAGAAACCTCCGCCAGGTAAATACGATCGTTGGTTGTATTATCCTTAGCCCCCAACAAGACACTGATCGTTCCTTTCACATTCGACACGGGAGCGACCAGTCCGAACATTTTAGCAGCCAAACCGGCATAGTCGGCAGTATAAGCATCCACCTGCCGCAGATCCGAGGGAAATGTTTTTGTGGCAAACGTCAACTCGCCTGATAAGGAAGAAATACCGCTCACCACTCCGTTCCCCAAATTGAAGCTATAAGTACCACCTGCCGGAAACAAAGGGGCATCCGTCGATTTCAGAATAACCTTTTTCACAAAATCATTTGCATCCGGTACCGGCTGGCCATTTGCTTTCATAAACCTGAAACTCACCTTAGCCAGGAAATGGCGCATCTCCAACGAAACCGTATTCTGCTTATGTGAGACAGACGGACGACTAGCCGGTTTGCCCGGCTCTACTCCATACAAGTAGTCATACTGGCTGACATCCGAAAGCGGTGTTTTATCGTCAGCAGGTGGCGTACAGGTCTGGTTGGCCGAAATTGTACCACTCAGGGACGGTACTCCTGCCGTCAGCGAGACATTAAACGATTCACTATCGGAAGGAACGGAAGCTGTATACACAGTTCCGCTCCTGTCAGCCAGGAAAAGCGTGTCTTTCTTCATACCCCATGTCGATCCGTTATAATAAAACAACTGGGTTTGATTCGTATCATCATAATAATCACCGGAAGAATTTGTCACCACCACACCAATACGCTGCAACTCACCCGCTCCGGTACCGATACCGGTATAAATACTTTTGGTCGACACCCCGACGTTATTCACAGCCAACGGCACTCGTTCCTCCTTATTCGGTTCGAGAACATCAGTCTCCATCACCGAGCACCCGGACAAGACGTATAATGCTACAATCCCGACAGATATGTTTACCGGATATTTCATATTATTTTCTTCTTTTTTTATTTGTGAACAGGAAGGGTATCGCTCCCCGCCTGCCCTAAACGGAATGTAACTTACTGAACCGGTAAGTTTGTTGTTCCTCCGGTGCCGAAATCCACAATTTTTACAGAAACGATTTCCAGCGCAACATCCGAAATATTAATTGTATATGTATATTCTTTCCCTTTCTCCCATTGGAAAGTCACCTCATTGCCGGTTTTTGTCTGATACGACCTGTCTTTGTCCGTTTTCGCATCATTCGAACCGAGTGTCACCTTCACGCTCAAATCTTTATCGGCCGATGCCAGGGGAGCCACCAAACCGTAAGCCTGGGCAGTTATGTCATCATACGTTTCTGCATACTCAACCGCCTGAGCCGCTTTTCCGGCAACTGCCGACATTGTCAGCGTAGCAACAGCCGATGTTCCATCCAAAGTTCCGTCCGTCAGTTTCATTGTTCCGGCTGAAGCTGTCAGAAAACGGTTGGTTTTACTGGTAAGCTCGATCTTCTTTACATAATCGTTCTCATCCGGAGCCGGGTCATTCTCCCCTTTCATGATTTTAAAACTCACTTTGGCCAGGGCATGATGCATAAATAAATTAGCTTTGAAGTCCGTTTTATTAACGGTTTGTTGAGCTGCATCCGTTGCTGATTTTGTGGCATATAAATAGTCTGTCTGGCTGCAAGCCGACTGGCTCACCACATCGAAAGTCTGAGCGGCAACCACGTTCACTCCCGTCGCAGTCAATTTATCGGTGGCTATAACCGGAGTGGCCGATAATGCCCCTTCACCTGTTACCGGAGCCCAGGCATATACAGTCCCGTCATTGTTATTCAGATAAATCTGATTTGTCGCCTTCCAGGTGGTATCCGTATCAGCTATATTTATATTATATTGCTTATACGAATCCGCATCCTTTGTTGTATAAGCCACAAATTCGCCGGAGCTGTTTTTAGCCGCTACCAATACCCCGACAGCCCCCAGTTGGCCGGCTTCACTGCCGACTTTGTCGTAAACAGACTTTGTCGCGATGGTCGCACCACTGAAATTCATACTGACACTTAGCGGGATACCGGTAGCCCCACCCACCGGATCGGTTGTTCCTCCCGTATCTATCTCAACAGAGTTGCATCCACACAGCGCAGCCAATAGGACAACAGC
The DNA here is from genome assembly GCF_023369805.1 of Parabacteroides leei. NCBI lineage: Bacteria > Pseudomonadati > Bacteroidota > Bacteroidia > Bacteroidales > Tannerellaceae > Parabacteroides > Parabacteroides leei. The sequence continues at coordinate 872,653 of NZ_JAMBQG010000001.1, read as the reverse complement.
CAGGCCTGTTTTCTTTATTTTTTTATTTACTCCCTTCATTTTCCCTTTCATTCATTATATTACTTAATCGACCGGGAACTCTTCTTCTCCGCCGGATTCAAAATCAACTATTTGTACAAGGTTTACATCCAACACCTGATCGGAAATCGTTACAGTATATATGTATTCCTTACCCCGCTCCCAGTTCACTTTCAGTTTTGTCTGAGCATTGCCGGTTTTATAAATACGGTCTTTGTCGGTTGTAGCATCGTTGGGCCCGATAGTGAGTTCCATTGCCATAACCTTCTCATCCTTTGTCAGAGGAGCAACCAGTCCGTATACCTGTTGAGCGACGTTTTTGAAACCGTCCGTTTCATCATACACAGCCAACTGCTTGCCTTTCCCTGTTTCAGCTAAGAAAAACAAGGTATCGGTAGGCGTTCCGCCGGTCAACGTTCCGTTTACCAGACTCATCGTCATTCCCGAACCTTGCGGAAAATCATTTGCCGTAGAAAACAACTTTATTTTTTTGACAAAGTCATTGTCATCTATCGCCGGTTGTCCTTTTCCTTTCCTCACTTTAAACGACACTTTTGCCAATGCATGATGCATATATAAGGTAGTCTGCCTGTCGGCTTTACTAACTGTATCCTGCACCGGAGTAGCCCGAATACTCGAATTCGTCGAAAACAAATAATCTGTTTGGTCACAGGTGTTACGTTTCACATCGGTCGCATCGAAAGTCTGACTGGCTTTTATCACCAGACCTGCCACCGTCACATCCGAATCTGTTATCGAAGGAGCTCCCGATAACGCATCCGATCCTTCCAAAGGCGCATAACCGAAAACGACCGCTTTGTTGTTATTCAGGTAAATATCCTTGTCGGCCTTCCAGATTAATTCGCCCGACGTACTTCCTTCTTTATCGGCTGCCGTATAGGTTGCCGACACACTGCTATTTGCATAAGTAGCATATTGCCCATCTGCAAAAGAAGCCAGCGACACATAAACTTTACCGATATTGTTTGCTCCCGAAGTTCCCACACCATCATAGATAGCACGGCTGGTAACCTCTGTCCCGACAAATCCGAGATTAACCTCCATCTTTACTTCTTCTGCTCCGGGATGATTACCGGAGGAGTCCGGCCCCTCCTCCACCTCCGGCATGCTGCATGAACAACAGACTGCCGAAAACAGAGAAAAGACCATCCCCCTTTTTAAAAATTGCTTAACCGTATCCATTCAGCTATTATAAATCGATTACATCATCTACTTCAACCGATTCCCAATCAGCCACCTTCACATCGACAACGCTCAGGCCTTTTTTAGACACACTGAAAGTATAGATGTAGTTTTTATTGGGTAACCAACCGGTATTGCCGTCAGCATCCGTAGGTACAGGTAAAATAGCTTCCAACGGGAATGTATTACTTGAACCCGGCTCAGCAATCTGGAATTCCACTTTTACCGAATTTTCTGCCAGATCAGCGATCGGATAAACCAATGTACTGATATAGTTGGCTACAGTACGACCGTCTTCACCTGCACCATATAGATAAGTAACTTTTGACGCCTTTTCCGCAGTTCCGAACGGATCTTTAGTACCGGTTGCACGCGCTCTGATCAGATAATAATCTTTCAATGTACGGGTAAGATCCTCTCCTGTAGCAGTCTCCGTATCGATAACATCCGTTGCTGTCGCATCGTCATTACTTATTTTCATTGTTGCATCGCCTACTTTGAATACACCGCTACCTGGTGTTACATTCGAGATTTTGAAAGAGGCAACCGAACCTAATGTCGAAGCATTCGGAGTTGTTCCTGTGGGAGCTTTCGCTACCAGATCCTTATCGTACAAACGGAATGTCACCATAGAAAGCGCATGCTTCATCGACAATGCGATGCTATTGCCCGGATTCGTTTCATCCGTGTTATTCGGATTGGCAGGAGCCGTAACAACACCATCGGCACCAGGATTGGAACCATTATTTACCAAACGTCCATAACCATCATCCGGTCTGAAATACAAATAATCGATTTCGTCAGTCGATATATTCACCGGATTCTTGGTCTTATTATCCACCCAGGATGTAGTAAACGATTTGGCGGCATTAGCAACCGATCCTTCTATCGCAGTTGTAGTTGTGGCAGAAACTGTAACCGGATAAGTAACCGCTCCGTCAGCAATAGTAGCCTTCTTACGGCTGGCAGTTGCTGCTTTATCATAAGGATAATAGGCAAAAATCTTTCCGGGGTTCTTGTCCAGATAAAAAGGTTTTGCTTTTTCTGCAGTAATACTAGTTGGAATTGTAGCCACATCTATAGCCTTCCAATTCGCACCGGTAGCATCTCCCATAAAGCAAATATCATAGCCCGGATTTGTGTAATCGTAACCGATCGCAAAATTGGCCGTTGTTGCTGCATAATAAGAGGAAATCTCCGCATTAGTGACAACAATACCAATACCGTAAGCCGTTTTTGCATAGTTTTTGTCATCAAACGTAATCGCAGTGCCGGTTACGGCTGCTTTCGTTTTGTTTACTCCGACATTGACACCCAGTGTCACAGGCTTGCTGACGGGCTGATCTACAGGGTTGTCGATTTCACTTTGCGAGCAACTTGCTGCCGCCATCAAAAAGGTGGTCATGGCCACCCAAGTCAATTCATTTTTCATCTTTGTTTTTATTAGGTGGATCTCTAATGAAATCCTGTTAATTAATAGGCTGTTTTTAAAGTGGAATAGGATCATCCATTTCAACCGAGGTCCAGGGATCGACTGAAACAGTCACTATTTCTATTTCGCTATTGGTAAAAGACATCTCCACCCGGTGCGAAAATCCGGCTTGCACGCCACTTTCGCCGGTAGCCGCATTTTTGAATACCAGGGTGGCCGTATGCCGGTAGCCACCCGGTTTCTCTATTCCGATCCCTCCCTTCCGGGTCGTAATATGCAATGTCAGCGGATATTGTTCGGTTCCTCCGGCTTGCGCAGGTATCAGAATACTGTCTTGTACAGTCAATGATTCCGGGATAGAACCGGGAGAGCCGGTATATAACTCCAATGCCTTGCCTTCGCTCGTACAAATAGAGGATAACGAAAATGTTTCCGAACTTTCCACAGGAGACAGAACAGGTATATTATCGGACAAAGTAAAAGTCTGTTGCCGGTGAATATCTTCCACTTCTATCTTCGTAATCGCGCCCCACATATCCGGCTGATCGCTGAAACAGACAAATTTCAACTGTGTCAGTAAATGGCGGAACGTGCAAGTCGTAATTGGTTTTGAATACGATCCGCTAAGCAAACCGGTTGCCATCAAATCCGTCGAGCCGTCAGTTATGGTATAGACAGGCCGTTCCGGCACGTCACCTGTCCATCCGGAACCGGGATAATATCCGTTTAACCGTACTTCCCGGTTATCGTCGGGATAAAACTGCGGCTCGGCAAAAACAATAGGAGTTCGTCCTATTCCACCCTTTCGCACAGCGGGCAGTTCCTGCCACAAACTCCCCTGGTCGCTACGGGCAAAACAAACATCCAGATCCTTTTCATAGCCGGAGTTGATCACCGCACGGGTGGAAGTACCGATCGTCCCTTCCAGATGTAAGGCTTTCGACGGCACCTCATGACCGGGACCATCTGAACACCCCTGCGACACAGACAGGACAGCCAACAATAAAAAGGCCGGATATATATTCTTCATCTCCTACTATTTATTTGAAAGTTTCAATATCAATTACCAGGTTTAACAACCGTACTCGTACTGCTTCCCGGATTCCAGGGTGCAATATCGGCTTCAATCACAATCTCACCCTGCGCCGAAAAGATCAAAGTGATCAGATGGGCATATCCTTCTTTCACGCCTTCACGGATGTTATTGATCGTAATCTTTTTAGCCGCATTCAACTGACGGGGACTATCCGGATTGGTTCCATCATAAGCGGTCAATACATCCAACGTGATCGGTGAAGAGACCGTACCCAGATTTTCTTCCGGATAGATCATACAATAGCCGATTACGGGATTTTCTTCTTTTGCCGTTACAATCTTCGACGGACAGTTGAAAAAAGAGAGTGACTGCTTCGATGCAGTGCCGTTGATTTCCAGAGTTGCTTCAGTATTAGCCGGAAGCACGTTCAACTTAAGATTAACAGGCTGGTCGTTCACCTTAATCGATTTAATATCGCCCCACGACTTGATCGCTTCGGCCGACCCTACGCATTTGACCTGTAGCTGTGCCAGTTTATGATTGAAGATAAAGGGTTTAAAAGGATTGTCTTTATCGGCTGTCTGACATTCGGTAGCCATCAGATCCATATCCCCGTCGATAATGTAATCGATCGGAGAAGAAACGCTTCCGCTTACTGCCGGACGCGGATATATACCGATCATTTTCGTTTGGGTACTTGAATAAGAAGCATACGTCAATGTCTCGTCGCCGAAAGTAACGAGTTGATTGCCTTCACCGGCCATACGAGTCCCGTTATACCATTTCGTAAAATTACTACCAGTGCCTTCCAGATAGCCGAACATGACATCCAGTTTCTTGTCGTATCCGGAGTTGATTACTGCTTTTGTTGCTGCATCGGCCAATCCGGCGCTGACCTCGATAGCTGCACTTGCCGGTGTACCGGCTTCTGTTTCGTCATTACTGCAACTTGCCAGCGAAAAAGTGGCAAGTAAACCCATTAGCAAAAAGTTATTCGTTTTCATAAAAACAAGTATTTATAGATTATTTACTGTAATTAATTTATTATTGTGCCATTGCCGCTTTCTCCGGTTTTCCAGTCACTGACAGAACCGGTTGCCACGATCACAATCTCATCCCGTCCCTGAAATATCAGGTTGATCGAATGGGCATACCCTTCTTTCACCTCCAGCGGAGTTTTGCCATCAGCCACATTATTAATCAAAATCTCGTTGCTATCGGTTCCATCAACATAGTACACTTTAATTTTCAGCGCATCCATCGGACCGATCATCAAGGGGGATCCTACGGCTTCCAGATTGGTTGTCAACACATATTGGGCAATCCCCGGCACCTCCGGTTTTACCGATTTGTCCTCATAAACGATTTTTCCATCTGCAATCGTCATCGAAGAAGGATACTGCCCGTCGATGATTTCTATTTTCGAGATGGCTTTATCGATGTTATTGCGTAGAAACTCAGTAGTAGCCTGCACACGAAAATTAAGTTGCGTCAGTTTATGACCGAAAGTGAAAGGAGAAGAGACAGGAGTTTGCTTGCTGCCATATACGATTCCGCCATACATCACATCTTCCGTACCTGTTTTATTAAACCGTACGAGACCATTCTCAGAAGGGATATTGGGATGCCAGGCAGCCATATACACATTTCCCCCATTCGGATACACCTTCGAATTATCCAACGGAACCCAATTCCCGGTACTCTCCTGACTGGCAGTCAACGTAATTGTGTTTTGCCAGGCCGGTTGTGCAGTCCAGGTAGGATAACCAGAACTTTCAAAAGCAGTGATAGCGGCAGTAAACTTGTCACCGGTAGTTACCGGTGCTTTGGTAATTGCCTCGCTAACAGTGGCACCCACCTTAATTTCCGCTGATTCATTACTATCCGGCACCCCGTCATTGGATGAACAGGCAGATAGCATAATAGCCAGAAAGGCCACATACATAGATACTTTTTTCATACTTTTTGTTATAATAATTAATACTAGTGTTCCGTTCAGTCTATAATGCCAATTCCGTTATTCCCCTTTATCCACTCTACCACGGAGGCGGATAAGGCGGTAGTGCCGTCTGTCCGGATCGTGACAGACAGGAGATAAGAAGTACCGGGGGCGGAACGGTTATTTTCTTCATGAAACACAATCGGCAATTGCCTATAGTGTCTCCGGTTTTCCAGGCTGTCTTGCAACGTGATTGTCATACTAAGGTGAACCGCCGGCTGAACCATAACGGTTTCCGGTATCTCCGTCCAGGCAGTGTCGAGCTTCTGAAGCATATCCCCGGGACGGTTCACTGCCATTATCAAGCCGTTATCTCCACCGAACGACAAAGACTTATCAGCCAAAGACAAAGAAACGACCTGCTTTACACCATCAATGACTATCTCACGCAGTTTCCAGCCTCCGGCTATTCCTTTTTCGTCGAGACGTAACCTGAAACGAAGCTGTGTCAGCAAATGCACAAATCCGAAGGATTTCGTATCCTGCCAGAACATATCTGTCAGACAACCGTGTTGTTCGTCAGTTGCAATAATATCCCGCTGTCCGTCCATTGGATAAGCAATAGTCATACGATCGGTCAACCTCCCTTCCGGAGCAAATCCGCGGAGAAAAACAGAACTGTTATCAGCCGGATAATACTTCGGCTTTGTAAGGGCAGTACTACCGTTCTTTCCTATATATGCTTTCCAAATCTCCTGATATTTTCCTGATTCATTTCCTTTGACAAAAAATACGGAATCCGGAAAAACCGATACTTCTCCTGACAAGCTTTCAGCATAAGAATGAAGTATCAGCTCTTTTTTACTTTCAGGCCGGTTAACATCCACCTGTCCGGAGTCATTGTCATCCGAGCATCCGGCCGCCCCCCCCAACAGGTAAAGCAACATCATGCTACGCAACATCCCATATCTAAAATCCATTCCCCTATACATTATATATATATTCTTTATTACCTATCAATTGCCGGGAGCATCTACTTCGCCTGTCCCTTCTTTCCAGCCAACGTTGGTAACGACCATACCGTTAATCTCATCGTATGCTATTTCGAGATCGAGAACAATACGAACAGCCAGTGTCGCTTCAAAAGCATCGTTAATAACTTCCGTTATATTCGTAAACGAAGTAATCTCCTTATCATCAGATGTTTTCAGTGTAAGATAGATATCGACATCGGTATAGCTGCCTTCATCTACTCCGGATACTCCAAACAGGTTGAGGGAAGAGTTGTAAACCCCTGTTGCACCCGGCTGTGTTCCAAAAGCCATGGAAGCCGGCTTGTCAAACAAGAGTTTTCCGGTAGGGATATGGATTTCAGAAGAAATCCCGGTTAATAGGCCTGTCAAACTCTCTATCCGGTCCTCTCCCCCACCTGTTATTTTAATATTAAGTTCTAATATTCTGACCAGGCTTACCGGAAACAGTTCCTTTGTTACCGCCCTGAACCCTCCTATGTTGGAAAGTTCATCCCCCGTTCCGTACAAATAGCCGGGTTGTGCGACCTGTATATCCGATGATTTCATGGCAGATACCTGACGGGCTATTCCGCAGGAGTTTTCATATCCTTTGTTCATCTCAAGCAATACACTCTTATCATCCGCAGCACAAACCACTATCCCATAGTTGCCGGAAGGCAACGTCCCTTCGTACCCCGATGATTGTCCCTGACGAATGATCGGACGATCTGCACCGTCTTTATAAAAATAATAAGTCATAACAGAGGGATGATCTTTATCCTGCCAGTTCAGCGACAAGCGGATTTTTCCATTCTTCGCCCAGTCTTCGTCGGTCAGGCGATAAGTACAAGCCGGCAAAAGGACTATACATACGATTGCCACGACCTTTATACATTTTATATATTGCTGTTTTTTCATCTTAGCTTTCTCCTTATCTGGTTTGAAAACGATATACTAAACTGATATTGAAACCAAGCATAAAGCCTGTAGACGAAAAGCGCGTTTCAAGATAGTTCTTTGCATCTGCATTATCATAACGGTATTTCTTTCCATCATAAACAGAGCGGTAACCGGCCGACAGGCTCGCTTCCGTACAAAAACCGGCACCAAGCGGGATCAGGCAACCCACCGACGCCCCCAATGAGATAAACCGCCCCGTACGACCATACAAATTATCCGGAGCTTTACTGATAAGATCTCCTCTTACGTCAAAATCTCCATATTGGAAGAACAACCCGGTATTCAACCAGCGATATTCGTCGACCGCCAACGGCCAGACCTTTGGAGAGAGAGTAACAGACGATATCGCCCAATGATCTTTCGTTTTATCTTTATATGCAAAGTCTGCATACATACCGGCCAGTGCCACCGACCAACGTCTGCCAAAATAATATTCCACCTCCAGGTTCGGCATAAACGCCCCGGTAACTATTTGTTCATCGCCTACTCCCAATAACATGGAAGGCGCCACCGTTGCCCAGGGAAGCAGATTTGTCTTTATAGCCAGTCCTTGCTCCATCAAACCCGACACCGGTTTCTTTGTCTTTTGCAACGTTTTCTTTTCCGGGGTTGACTTTCGTTTTACAACTACCGGAGCAGCTTCTTCTTCTATAAACGATTCTTCTTCCGGCGGATCTTGCCTGGCAATTTCTCTCTGTACCCGACGTGCCGTTGTTATGACCTGCCCCGTTTCTACAGTAGCCAGCCGGTAATCTTCCAATTCGGAACGATCGAACAACGGATCGGTTATTACGTAAACTTTACGCTCATAACCACCAGAGCTACCCCGCGAATATAGATTCACAAAAGGCACAGCTCCATAACGGTTCACGGCAGCAGCAACAGCATTCGGATAACTGCTTTCACTGCAGCTGATTTCCTGATTGGCAAACCACGGCAGCGGAGCATGTACCTGATAGACATGCACCTGGTCTAGGTAATCGCCACTACGGTCTATATAGAAAGCAATACATTCGTGAGGGATATTCAGCTTTGACTTAAGATAAGCCCGTATACGGCTGGCACGAAGGGAAGCTTCATTGATTACGGTTTCGTCAGTATTATTATACGAACTTACATGAGCTACGATCAACAGATGATATTCTCCTCCCAGCAGTTTAGTACGGGAAGCTGTCAGCGATTCATTCATATGTTGAAGATAATAGGCATTATCACCGTAATCGACCAGAAACAGATCCTTCTCTTCAACGAAAGAAAACAGAAACGACTCCGCTTTCGTATAAGATCTGGTTGTCTGGGCATTTGCTCCCGGCATAAACAAGCTACAAAGTATAAACACACAAAGTACAGTCTTTACTATCCTTCCGGATTTTCGTTGTTTCATATCATGCATACTACCACTCAGTTTAATTATCATTGTTACTTATTTCCCTTACCCTTATTTATGTAATAAGGAATTAAGGCAAAAAACAACTTCTTTAAAGAGGGGATTTTGTCATTTTCAAGTCACAAATAAGAGAGGATTGAAGTCTTTTAAAGGTCTTTTCGGGGAAAAACAGACAGCAATGAAAATGTTTTTTTCCCAATGGATATTAAAGAGATGGCAGCCCCACCCCGTCTCATGTATCACTACAGGAAAATATCCATCGGATTAGTTAAAAACAGGCTATTATGCAAATTTATGTTAAATAAATATGTTTATTTTATCAAAAGAATAACAACTCCTTGTTTTTCATTCGCATTCTTTCTATGTTTGTGGAGTCTTTTATCACATTTTATTATTTATACATGATCTAAAGGACTGTATATGAGATGAAAAAGGGCATTTTACCTTATTACATAAATAAGGTTATCTCTCACGCTCGGAGTATATCCTCTATACCACTGGTTACTAAACTATTAGCCTCTCCTACTTTATCAGCATCAAAAGCAGTAAGATAAATACTCGTCATCTTTTCAGAAGAATGTCCGAGGGCTTGGCTAATGATAGCAATCGGTATTCCACGGTGGTAAGCCTCAGAAGCCCACGCATGGCGGAAGACATAAGTAGTTAACGGATCCACCAATCCCAGTTCGAGACGAATCTGATCCAAGTGACGATTTTCGGTCGCAAGACAGTATTTATACTGTTCGTGCGTGGCGCCTTCCTGCAAAACGGGAAAAAGATACGGTGCATCGGTACGGCTGTAACGGTCGACCAGCAACTGCATACCCGGAGAAACCTCCATCTGGATCAATACATTCGTTTTCTGACGGCGATACGACAGTACTTTACCGCCTTCAATCAGGTTATCCTGTGTCAGATGCACGATATCCACAAAAGGCATACCGCAAGCCATAAAAGAAAACAACGCCATATCGGCAGCCAACTGTTTCTCCGGCTCATCCTTCAAATCCAGCGAAGCGATATTTTTGATCACGTCGACCGGTACGGCCCGCTTTTGCGTATCCTCCCGCTTTAAACAGATACCCACAAACGGTGACTCGCTCGGCCGCCCTTTCCAACCCAAACAGGCACGGTTATACATCGCACGAAGATTGCTAAGATAGCTGTTCACACTATTCACCCGCAGCCCTTTCTTACGTAGCCAGTCCTGAAAATTATGTACCATAACAGGGGTTACTGCTTTCAAAGAGAGTTCCCGACCGCCATTAAAGCTTTTGAAATGGTTCCGCACAGCCCGATACAGATCGGCCGTGCTCTCGTTACCCTCAGAACGTTTTTCCTCTTCCTGCAGCTTCATTTCATCACAAAACACTTTGTTTTTCATATCATTTCAAATTAAAAAAAACAAAGATATAACAATTGCAGGGAATAAAAGTTATTCACCTCAGATTACAAAAAAGACAACAAAAAACGGCTTTTATCTTTCATAAAGTCCTAATTTTATAATTTTAGGCAACAGTAATTCACCTCCGACAAGGCGTTTAAGCTCTATACATGGCCTTTTTTCCACCCAAATTCATTCTTTCCTAAAATTCATCACAATCATTTTTTAAATCATCACAATAGTTTGAATAAACCATTGCAATGACTCCCGACACTTATCACAATAAAATCAGCAAATCATTGTAATCATTTTTTTAACACGCCTCCCCAAAAGGTCTGAACCACAAAAAACAACCTCCCGAAACGACAAAATCATCTAATCAACACGCTGGAAGTCCTTTCCGAACCGGCATTATCCGACTGACATATCGAAACCGATTAGCCGTCTTAACTATCACACATCCGATAATCATTACAATGATCTTTTCTCCCTCTTGCCAAACGTTACTATAAAACAACAAACATACTCAATCCGCTATTTCTTAACTCCGGCTCAGACGGATATAACAATCCCCTAACCTCTACGCTCACGTACAGAGCCAAGAAATCAGGGGATTATTGACAAAATGACAATTTGATAGAACTTCGTGACTAATCAATAATCACTCCACATGCAGTCTTATCGTTCCTTCAATCCTATCTCCCGTTTTCAAGGGTTTCCTGAAAGGGGCATAATAACTGTCCAGAAACATTTCGTTACCGGCGGTTACAAAATCGGCAATAAGGAAACGGATACGGTCTTTTTCTAACCATGAACGCCAGTGTTGCTGTCCGTTGGAAATAGTAGTCACCTTATTTCCATCCGGGGAGACAAGGCCGGCATACCATATATTCCGGCGGGTAGAACGGAAATCGTTACTTCCCAGCTCATTATAATCCATACTCCACGACCAGGCCGGTTCTACTCTCGGATCGATATGCGACGGCAGGCCTGAATAAAACAAGTCGGCCTCTCCCACCGGACGACTGATATGGTCTTCCGGATATACACTCCACAACCCATCGCGCCGCCAGAAAGTCTTATTAAAAGAAATAGGAGCCTCAAAAACCAGCCCCCATTGGCGGGGATTGACGTCTGCCAACGCATTGAACGAATACGTTACGGCAAGCTCCCCACTTGCATTTATATGCAGGGTATAGCTACCTTCAAATTCTTTATAGCTGCCTTTTACGGAAATAACGACATCATCAGCTACTTTTTTCGCATCAATTTCAACAACATTCCATTCCGTACAAATATCGTTAAACAAAGGAGTATTGGCATTATGATTCGGATAACAACCGCCACCATTCAATGGCAGAGCCATTAACCACGGACCACCGTTCAGTATTTCCTGTTTGCCGCGTTTTAAAGAAAGGACCTGTCCGGTTGTACGGCTCACCTCACAGGTAAAGTTCTTACCGGTAATATAATATTTATCGGCTCTTTTCTTCAACTGAGTGGCTACCGGCAATAATTCGGGTAACTCGTTTTGCACCTGCTTACCTACCGGAATAATATATTCGTCGGCTATGAAACCACGCGGGTCTGTAAACGACAGATAAAGTTCGTTTGCCTTATCCGGGGTTTCTATCGGAATTTGTATCCGTCCCAACTGTCCGGGAGCGATCGAAGCAAAGGATACACCTTGTTCCTCACCATACTTCCAGTTGATCTTCAACTCGTTGAAATCGGTATAAGTATACCGGTTTTCCAAATCGACAATCAGTTCACGGGCCGGAGATAGTTTTTCCGTATGCACGCGGATCGGGCTGTATATCTTCTTCATATCATAATATTCAGGTTTCGGGCGACGCCAGCCGTCGATCGGTCCCCAAGGGCCGTATCCTACGGCATCCCCGTTCGGTAACTGGAATATATCATCGATGCCCGACCAGATAGAACCTCCCAATACACCAGGGGTCTTATACATATTATCCCATGTCGGCGACAATGCCAATGCCCAGTCGCTACGTATACCGGGGTCTGTCACCAATTCACTTCGGTTATATACATTCAAGTGACAATATTCGCCATACACCATCGGACGTTCGCTTTTGGCAGCGACTTTATAACCGTTGGGGCCCGGATAATGGATATTCGCTATCGGTGCCGTGCTTCCCTGGTTGTTGAAACCACCGTATGCCTGATCGTGAAAAGTATGCGGACGAGTGGGATCGGCCTTTTTTACATAGACTTCCACCTGTGCGAATTCCTTGTTCCAGTAAGATTCGTTTGCCATCGACCAGAAAAGAATAGACGGATGATTGCGATAAAACTGGATCGTTTCCATATTCGACTGCAATACATACGGATAATATTTACTATCCTGATAATCGAGTCCTTTCCAGGTTTCATTGGCGTGATGGCCTATCCAGCAAACGGGAGCTTCCACCTCGACAAACATTCCCAGTTCGTCGCAATACTCCAACAGTTCTTCACAGGGAGGATAATGCGAGGTGCGGATAAAGTTGCAGTTTGCAGCGCGATAGAGTTCCACGTCTTTCTGTTCCAGCTCAGGGGTCAGTACACGTCCGGTCAGCGGATGGGCTTCGTGGTGGCAGACACCTCTCAGTTTAACAGCCTTTCCGTTGACGAGCAACAGGTTGCCTTTTACTTCCACTTCGCGGAAGCCAAAACGTTTCTCAATCTGTTCCGTTGTAGCATCGGCAGAACCCAGTTCCACTTTCATCGTATACAAATTAGGATGTTCGTTATCCCATTTCCGCGGGTCACTAACCTTCCCTGTCAGCCAACCCGTCCAGGTTTCGCCCGGGGCCAGTTGCGGAATTACCTGATCCAGTACGACGGGCAGTCCGGTGATAGACAAGCGTGCAGCCACATCCTTACCGGTTTTCTTTCCGGCATTTGTAACGGCCAGGTAAACTTTTAACTCTGCGTCTTTATACTGATCGTCGAGGTCGGTCACGATACGCAGATCGGAAATATGTATATCGGGTACGGCAAAAAGAGTGACCTTGCGGGTTATCCCTCCGATCTGGTGAGCGGCATACTGCGTCAGGCTACCCAGCATATCGGCCAGCGATTCGCTACGGACTTTCAGTGCTAATCTGTTTTCGCCCTGTTGCAAAGCGGCGGTCGCATCCAGTTCAAACGCAGTCATACCTCCCATATGAGCTCCTATCTCTTTTCCATTTAACCAGACCACGCATTCGCTGGATACACCGTCGAAACGCAGTTTCACCTGTTTGCCACTCCAGTCTGCAGGCAACGTAAACGTTGTCTGATAACCGCCAAAGCCGGCAGAATCCACTTCAAAACCCTGCATCGACCATTGTCCGGGAACCACGATCGACTTCCAGTCTTCATCCGCCTTACGGGTATAAAAGTCTGCCTTCGGGGCCGGGTTGAACAGCCAGGAACCGTTCAGTGAAAGTACCGGATTATACACGCCCGGGACACTATAAGGTATCGCAGTATATACAGGCAGATGCTCTTCCGCATTCACATTCATGTCTATTTCATACGTTTGGGTATTTACCAAAGCTTTTTTCTGTTCACCTTCGAACGGGATCGGTTTCTTCGGGTTTGAAGAATAGAGGTTCAACTCCGACACAATAGCATTCGGCCCTTTCAATACATCGAATATCAGTACCAGCTGACCGTAGGCAAATGCTTTCTTCGGCAGGTCGATCTTATAACGTTGTTCCTTTCCGGCTTCAAGGGTAACAGGAGCCTGTACCTCATTTCCATCGGCAACGATCCGTTGACGGCGTTCGCTGTCAGCCAGATAAACGACTTCCAGTTGATAATCCGCCTGTATATCCATCCGGTCGAAAGCATAGACAACGGTTCCACCGAAATTGCAGGTCTTTGCCGCTACGCTTCCGTCTATCCCGTCAGGCATCGTATAGTTATCGCCTTTTACCAAAAACGGCTGTTTACCGTCCACACCACAATTATTTGTTGCTACCTGGTGTAGCTTAGTCGTTTGGGCACTCATCGTTACAATACAAAGCAACAAGATCAGAGTACTCAGAACAGGCTTTCTATGCCTGGATCGTTCAAGGTTATTCATTCTGTTTCCATTTAATTTATTCTACTGCAATATTACGAACTTCCGGTGAATCCTTTCTTATAAGAAGATAACTGATTGAAAAAACGTAGGGAACAAATAGAAAAGAAAAGTAGACAAAACGGAACTTCCTCTGTCAGATACAACTTCATATCTGCCTGTTAAAGTTATTTCAGGAGGATTGTTTTCTACTTTAACCTTCCAGATGTTTTCCGACAACAAAGAGGTTTCGCACTTTGTTATACCATAAGAAAAGCAAACGATCATGAGAAAAGTATTATCCATCATTATCCCTATTCTGGTTTGTTTCTTTATAGGGCTTACTGCCAGCTACTTTCAGGCTGACGCAATAAAGAACTGGTATCCGACTTTAATCAAGCCGGCACTCACCCCTCCTAATATCGTCTTTCCAATAGCCTGGAGTATCATTTATTTATGTATGGGCATCTCGATCGGACTGATCATTAATTCAGCAATAGAACAAAAGCAATTCTTTGTGAAAGTATTCATCATGCAGTTGTTCTTCAACTTTACATGGAGCATCGGCTTCTTCTATTTCCAGAATCCGCTTATCGGATTCATCAACATCCTATTGCTCGATATATTCGTTATCAACTACACCCTAAAGAGTTACCCCGTAAACAAGGTAAGCTCTCTTTTATTCATCCCCTATGTAATATGGCTACTATTCGCTACCTATCTGAATGGGTATGTGCTGATGTATAATTAATCCAAATTATACAACTTCAACTTATTATAAAGCGTCTTCCGGTCTATGCCCAACAGTTGGGCGGCGCGGGTTTTGTTGTTGTTGGATTCCTGAAGGGCTCGTTTGATCAATTCACATTCGTGGGTTTCGTCCTTCAGAAGGATACGGATGTCCCTCTCCGGAGCTTCCGTCAACTCTTCGGGAAGTTCGCGGCGGGTGATATACCGGCCGGTAGCCAAAAGGGTAGCATACTTGATGACGTTTTTCATCTGGCGCAGGTTACCCGGCCATGAATACGACTGGAAGAGACGGATCGTCTCGCCGTCGAAACCGATAATGTCTTTCTGAAGTTCCGCATTCGCCTGATCGAGGAAATTATTAGCAAAAAGCAACAAATCTTCTTTCCGCTCTTTCAGATCCGGAATACGGATGGTAAACTCATTGATACGATGATAGAGGTCTTCCCGGAAATCTCCTTTTTCAATAGCAGTACGAAGATTTTCGTTCGTGGCCGAAATCAACCGGACGTTAATGGCGATCTCCTCATTACTACCGATCGGTTTGACCTTGCGCTCCTGCAAGGCACGAAGTAACTGCACCTGCACCTCATAGGTCAGGTTACCGATTTCATCCAGGAAGATCGTTCCTCCATGAGCAGCAACAAAAGCACCGGTCTTATTATCTATTGCGCCGGTAAATGATCCCTTCACATGACCGAAAAACTCTGAAGCCGCCAGATCTTTAGGAATCGCCCCGCAATCGACAGCGATAAACGAAGCTTTACTACGGTTACTTAATTCGTGAATACGGCGGGCTATATATTCTTTACCTGTTCCGCTCGCCCCGGTGATTAGTACGGACATATCCGTCGGAGCTACCAGACGGACATGATCGAACAACTGACGGGCAGCAAGGCTCTGTCCCTCAATATAAGTGTTTCCTTCCGATGATTTTTTTGCAACCGGATGTTCCGCCGCAGGTGCTTTTACTACCTCACGGATCTTACCCAGCAACTCTTCCGGATTCAGCGGCTTGGCTATATAATCGGATGCCCCCAATTTGATGGCCTGCACAGCGGTCTGTATCTCCGCATAGCTCGTCATCATGATCAGAGGTAAAGAGTTGTATTTTTCCTTTACCCATTTCAATAAGTCGATCCCATCACCGTCCGGCAAACGCAGATCCGACAAGATCAGGTCGTAGCTGGCACTCTCAATCTGGCGCTTTGCCTCCGAAACCGAGCTTAATGCCTTAACCTCAAAGCCTTTCTTCCCTAACCAGGTCGTGAGCATCAAAGAAAAAGTTATATCATCTTCAACTATAAGAACTGATGGCATACTTAAATTATATTTAAACCGTAGGCAAAGATATATATTTTAAGTATAAATCAGGAACAAATCCAGGTCGCTTTACGCCAGGCCCCTTCGAACGGCCCCTGTTTATGATTCTTTAACCACCAATGACAAAATCCCAGTTGAAGGACAAACAGCAAGATGCCGACTCCGAAACTAGCTGCGACTCCCAACACATTGTACAGCGACAGGCCATAGCCGAAATAGATAAATGTCCCTATAACAGACTGGCTCAAATAGTTAGTCAGACTCATCTTTCCATAAGGTACCAGAATAGATAATACTTTATGACCGGATACCCGTTGCCACAGGAAGACAAAGAGGGCGACCAGTACACACATGAATGAGAAATTACGGAAAGAGGAAACGATCGTATTCATTGGAGACAACATACTCTTATTTGTTAACAGTTCCGGTAAAGCAGCCGTCAGATAATAAAGAGGAATAAAACAAACAAATCCGATCAGCAACGTACGAAGCCAGAATTTACGGTTCTCCGATAAATGGACAAACAGCCGGCGACGCCCGATCAACATACCTATAAGGAAAAGGGAAGCTGTCTGGAAGAAACGGCCATGGCTCCATCCCCACAACAGGCTGAAAAGCTGTCCATCCCACAGATTCGACTTCACCATTGCCCAGAAATCGGGCTGGCTCAGAAAGGGATACATATTTTTATGATGTACCAGCCATTGCCCCGGCGTAGCCACATACTCCGGATTATTCATCGCATAGAAAAACTTTGCCCACTCTACAGGCTGAAGCATCAATATAATAGCCGTTATCAATACAGCCCTGTCGCTCCACCGGCAGACCGGGATAAGAACAACACCTACTATAGCATACAAGACAAGGATATCTCCGGGGAAAAATGCACCGTTGAAACAGCCGATCAGGAAAAGCAGGAACAATCGCCACAGGAAACGCAAGCGGAAGTCTTTTCCTTTTTTGGCCTGGTTGTTATATTGAATGAAAAAGCTAAAACCGAATAAGAGGGAAAAGATCGCATACGCTTTTCCGCTGAAAAGGAAAAACAGCGTATCCCAGACATTCGTGTTTAGCGACTTCATGAACTCGGAAGTAGCTTCCGGGAATTCGTAGAAATTAAAATGTTCGATATTATGTAAAAACATAATTGCCATAACGGCAAAACCTCGTAGTGCGTCGACTACTTCAATGCGTGCCGGCTTGAGTGGCATTTCATCCTCCATGGTATTCTATTGGTCTTTTTTTATTAATGAGCGCAAATTTAGCAAACAAACTTACACCAAACAAAAAAAGCACCCCCAACAGATGCTTTTTTTGTTTTGCAGACTTAATAGAATACTCAGAAATAATCTTTTTTGCTTTAAACGGTTTAAATGTAGAAACGTCCACTTACGATTCTGATAATAGGAGTACGAAATTCATGCCAAAGTCTGCAAAAGAGCTTCGTTGATTTCATAAACTCTTATAACTTAACAGAAAAGGAAGATAAAATGTTCTAACAAACAGGAATATTAAAACAATATAGTTGTAGAAAAGAGGACACAATTGTAGAAAAAATCCACAATTTCATACCCCGTTTTGACACAGGGGGAAGGTCTGTATCAGGCTGGTAGCCTGGGCTATGATATTTTTTATTTCGGCGATTACTTCGGAAAGCTGGTTTCTCCACTCTTCCTCCGCCATGGACTGTGCATTTTTTTCTATCGATCTTAGCTTTTCGACCAGGGAGGTTGCTCCCAACATGGTAAACAACGGGACCATTTTATGGGAAAGTCTTGCCGATTGCTCCCGGTTGCCTTCATTCAAACTGGCTTCCAACAAATCATTGCTCTTTCCTGTCTCATAGATGAAAGTAGATAATATGGAATTGGACGCATCCTTGTCTTCGCCGGCAAACGCTGTAAGCGAATCGAATTTAAACTCTGTCGTCACTTCTATTTTTGTCGAAAGCAACTTATTCAATAACGTAATCAGCTGGCGAGCCGTAAAAGGTTTGTTCAAAAAGCCTGTAAAACCGGATTCCAGATAATGATCGTGCTCATTTTCCACACTGGCAGAAAGGGCGATTACCGGGATCTTATCCATCCCCTGCATATAGGAAGAACGTATCTGCGCAAGCAGTTGGAAACCATCCATTCCGGGCATCTGTATATCCGTAATAATAACATCGAACGTATTTTTCTCCAATAAACCGGTTACGGCAAACGGATCGGTACAGCTTATCACTTCCACATGGTTCTGGCGCAAATATTCTTCTGTAAGGGCCAGTTGCAACGGGTCGTCGTCCACCAGCAGGCAGTAAATATCGCGTCCGGAAAATACGGGTGTTACAAGTTTGGCTACCGATTCTTCGGCAGCAGGAAGCACCTGCACATCTGCCACGGTCATCGGAAGCTCGATCGTAAAATCACACCCTTTGCCGACAATGCTCTTTAGCGAAAGAGAACCACCCATCAAGACTGTCATCTTTCGGGTGATGGATAACCCCAGACCGAACCCTTCCGCCTTTTCGCTTACGGAGAGACGGGTAAATTCACCAAAAATACGCTCCTGCTCTTCCTCCGGGATACCGGGACCGGAATCGCTCACAATCACATTCAACTGCGCGCTGTTGCCGATAAGGACATTGACGGAGACAACCATCACAACCCTTCCTTCGCGGGTAAACTTGATGGCATTCGACAGCAGGTTGCCTACCACCTGGCGAATACGGATAGGATCGCTGACATACAACTTATCGCTACCCTCCTCTTTCAGGTTCAAGACAAATTCCAGCGACTTCGCTTCGGCTATCGGGCGGAAACTGGTATAGATCTCATTGAACAAAGTCGACACGCTAAATGGTATCTGCTGTATCTCCATCTGTCCGGATTCAAGACGATGGAAATCCAATAAGTCGTTCACCAGAGAAAGGATATGCCCAGCCGATCCGGACATGTTTTCCAGATAATATTGCTGCCTTTCGTCGGGATGCCTTCTCATCAACAGGTCTATATAACCGATGATAGACGAGAGCGGGGCACGGATATCATGACTGATCGTCAGCATCATCTTCTCCCGGCTGTGGAGCAGGTCCTCCGCATATTGCTTGGCCTTTTCCAACTGCATCCGGTAGTACTTACTTTTCGATATATCCCGCGTGATCATGAATATGAAGATGATCAGTACAACAACCGCAACAATGGCAATACCGGCAATCGATCTGGATGTATCACGCAGCAGTTCCTGTTTGTTCTGCATACGCTCAATCGATACATTCACTTCCTCTTCTTCTATATCACGCAGAATCTGGTTGATTTTGCTGGTTATGACACTATTATTATAACGTAGGTTAGCCGCACGGTCGAGCAACTGTTCAACCAGTAACTTACGTTGTCCGGCTACACTGTCCTGCAAGCTTTTCAGGACACTTACAATTGTATCGGAAGGATTGTAGGCCGTTACCAAAGTATCGGTCACGACCTGGCGGGTGGTATTGACAATAATACTGGTGTCTGCCTTACCCGGTGAAAAAGCATCGGCCAGACGACGGAAAAAACCTTTGGTTTTCTTAGGAGATAAAACAGTATCCTGCTTGATAACGACATGTTCTTTGATCTCCTTCTGTTCGATAATCGTATCCTGTTCAGCTATGACCTTTTCTATATTGACCGTATACAAATGTTCTACATTAGTTTCTTTCCATGTTTCGAGCAAGCGTTTTGTATTCAGTCGTTTCCGCCTGAGTAGCATATCGATCGTGTCGATCTTCAGCAACTGGACGGAATCTGTAATCAGTACCCGTAAAGAATCCATGTTGCGATGCGCCTTATTCAGAGTTCTGTTAAAGTGGGCTACATCATTTTGAGGCATGCCAATAAGTTGCCCCATCGCTTCGCTTTCGTAAAGAAGAGATAAAGTATTCGTCACAAGATAAACTTTCTGACGGGCTTTGCTGTCAGGTTCTTCTTCACCTGCCACCTGTTCCACGATCTGATAGATATAGATAACCGAACATACTGCAATTGTTACCAATAGCAGATATCCTATGATCACTTTGAGAGTTATATGTCCACTTTGTTCAGCCACGGAACAAAGATAAATGTTTGTAACGGAATATCAATCTTTATCGTAAACAATACCCCATTTATCCAACATAACAAAGTCGGCATTCTTTAATCCGATCTTCCAGAAAGGAACTGGATCGTCATGATCTCCAAGGTACATGCGGTCGCGGACCGTAAAGGCGGCATTCGACACAGCCAGTGTCGAATCGACTACCGGAGTGCACACTCCGGCAATATCGAGCACTGTATGGAACACGCTGTTCGTGCTGACAGGTAAAGTACTATGGGACATAGCTATTTGATACTTCTCCGGGTAGGCGGCACGATACGCTTCCGAAAACCATATTATATAAGGTATATGCAACTGATAATAGGTCGGAATGGGCGATGCATGCAAGTAACGGGCCCGGCTGTCGTCAAAAATATCTTCGCCGTGATCACTCAGGTAAAGCATCGACACACAGGCATTCGTTTTAGCAAGCATATCGGTGATCTCTCCCAGGACATAGTCGGTATAATGGATCGAATTATCGTATGCATTACGTAACTGCGTCTTGTAAGCGGCACGGATTCCCTCCGCCTTATCGGGTGTATAGAATGCAAATTCCTTCGGGTAACGTTCATGATAATTGAAATGCGACCCGTATGTATGGATCACAAAGAAAAGATTACCGTCCGTTTTATCCAACTCTTTTTGCAGGTAAGGAAGCAGTGCGCCATCATGCAAAGATGTCAGATAGGAAGATCCTGTCTTGAACTGGCTCATATCGATAAAGGTATCGGCTTCGCGGTAGAATGCACCGATCATCGAAGTATTGAGGTTCTGATTGGCAATCACAACCGTATGGAAACCGGCTTCCTTAAAAGCGGTTACGATACTTTTTTCGTCGTAAATAACGCCGTAGTCCTCCGCACTGGCAGCCGACAGGATAATAGGAACACTCTTATGTGTATTATTAGATTGGGTGACAACATCGGTGAAGTGCACCAACCCGTCCAGCTTCTCCATCCGGGGAGTCGTTTTGCGTTCGTAACCGTATAAACTCCATTCCATAGCACGCGAAGTTTCGCCCACTACCAATACATAAATCTCCCGCTTGCCGTCGGCCTGTACCGGCTTCGTGGCATTAAAGGTAAAATCGGCCGAAGTAATATGGTAGTTGCTGTTCTTCTCCGCTTTATTGATCGCGAAGAAAAGGTTATAAAGTGCATTTCCCGGATAAAAATCATCTTTCAAGGAGACGTTATGTCCCTGTATCGGAGCAAGCAGGCACAGAATAATCCCCAATGCGAAAACGGCGAGGCTCCTTATCGCCCATTTCCTGCGAAAATCACCGGTCAGCTTTTCTTTCAGCCGGATAGACCAGGTAGCCAATAATAGCGTGGGTAATGTATAAAAGAAAAAGACTCCTATAATGACCAGAAAGATATTCCCCAGTAGCTCGCTGGCTTCAGAGGCTGTCGAACTGGTCAGGTTCAAAAACATATCCACAGCAATGACCGATTCACCAAAAAGATGGAGAAGGACCAGCTGGCCGCCATCCAGAATAACTTTAGGTAACAGGCACCAGACTACTATTCCTGGTTTACGCGCCAGCAGAAGCAAAGCCACCCAAAAGGCATACGGCAGAATTAAAGAAGCAATCCCCACCGTTATTGGCAAAGGCTCCGTAAAAAACAATACACAATTAGGAATGATAAACAATAATGCAAACAGAAACAATAAGTGCTTCTGGGAAGTAAACCAATCCCTCAACTTTATAAAATAACTCATCAATGTAGTGTATATACCAAAAAACAACTATTCTTTTATTTGCCGCCCGGATTAATCACCGGGCGAACCACAAAAGTAGGTGTTATTCAGCACATAGTCATGCTAACCTGATACAAAAAAAGTTATTTCATTGATATTAAGTCTATATTTCAATAAAGTTTCATCCCAAGATTAATAAAAGATACATTGACTTAATGTACTGTAACCTCATCCAGGAAGAACCAGGACGGATATCCGACACCATAATGCCAGGACGGACATATTTTAGTACCTACAATCTCGACCTTTATATACCGACCGGATACAGGTGAAGGTTTATCACATTTCACACCGACAAATTTCACTTGTACGGAACGGTCTTCCGGCAAGTTCTTCTCACCGAACGGCTGCCAGGTATTGTTGTCGGAAGAGATTGAATAAGTAACTTTTTCAGGCAGCAATATCCATTGTCCCAGTTGGTGGAGAAAATCGCTTTCTATCGAGCTGAACAAGGTATCCTTCCCCAAATCAAGAATAAAGGCACCGTCCATACCTTCCCATCCTACCCAACTTTCCACAAAAGTTGTACCGCCAAACAGCTCGTCGGTCAGAGCTGTTTCTCCCAAAGCCTTATATTTACCCGTCGGTTCCTGTATCCAGATCACCTTAGCTCCTTTTGCCAGGTTCTTTTCTTTACCGGGCAGATAGCGTTCAGCATATAACCGACAATAATCGGCAGGTGAGTTTTTACGTTCATTCAATGTCGGTATCCCGAATTCGCGGGTACGTTCATCAAACAGGGTCAGCTTGGCTTTGATCTCATTCAGATCGTGATTGCCTTCGGCCCGCGCGATCTCCAACTCCGCATATTGCAGAGGCAGACGGGATATCTGTACACGTTTCAGCAAAACAGGATCGGCCATCACAGCCTGTTCAGCCTGGTCGAACAATTGGTTATAACGCTTGCGGCAATTGGCATTCAACATGCCATCTTTATGTGTAACCGGAGAGTCGTATATCCAGAGACGTTGTTTGCTGGCAAGCAGTCCCCCTTCCAACAATTTCTCATATTGGTAAATATAAGGCGATGCCGCTCCGTAATAGCCATCCATAAACGCACGCATCAATGAATCGGCATTCTGATAAGGGTTCCACATCAGCTTGCTGACCATATAGGCACGCATTTCCGGGAAATCGCCTCCTTTTGATCCTCCGATCTGCGAGAAGTGCATGGTTGCATGGTGCTCCTTGAACAGTTGGATATTTTTTTGCAGGATCGGGAAATTCGGGAACGGAGATACGTAATTGTCAAAATTAATACCATAATCCCATACAAATATATTATTACTGATGGCGGACCAACCTTCCATCGCCTTCATAAAATCCCGACCCGAAGCATTATCGGTAAGGGGAACCTCGCGATCGCAATCGATATCACAAAGCATAATATTGACATTCGGCAAAGGTTTAACATGCTTTGGGGGATGCATAGTATACAGATAAGCCAAGGTGGAAAACTCCTTATCCGGAAAACGGGCAGCCAGCTTATTCAGGAAATGGATCAGGCTGCCGGAAGGGCCTCCCTCCTGCTCGTCCAGCGCTTTACATTCCGGGCAACTGCAATTCGTATAGTTACCGTCGTTCTGACTGATAGAGATCATACTCTTTCCAGGGTTGGCCTTAAAGATCGAATCGACCTTCCAGGATACCAGTTCAAATACTTCAGGATTGGTCAGACACCACTGGCTGGCTTTTCCGGGACGGCGTTCGCCATTAATGAAGGAATAATATTCCGGATGGGATGTACCGTATTCATCGGATGGCAGGATCCGGTCGAAAGTATGCACCCATAAGCCACCGGCAAATACTTCGGAAGGTTCTTCGAAACGAAACCATTGTTTATAAACCGGATCTTCATGTATCGCATAACATTGGCTTTGGCGGTAACGGAATGCCGGATTCTCGGCCCTGTTCAATTCCGGGATCACGACGGTCGGATTTTCCGTCAGCGTATAAGCATTTGCTCCATAATAAGCAACCCCCAGATAGTCTTCCAAAAGAGTGACCACTCCATAAACGGAACCTTTATCACCACCGCTACTGATATATACAATACCATTATCGGTCTGCAGACGGAATCCGTCTTCCGTCAGGCCGGACACATCTTTTCCACCGATCACGATATCACCTTTGCGGGGAGTCTTATCGTTGAATACCGGCAACGTGGCACCGCTTATCCGTTTCACAAAATCCTGTAGAAGAAGTGCGGCATCGTTATCGACCTCACCGCCTTTTTCCACCAGAATACGTGAAACAGGTTTACTGTCTTTTACTACCGTCACCTGGGCATTCAGGCAAGGCGTTATCAATAAAAGAGATAATGTACATAGATTTAAGATTCTCATAATTGAATTTGTTTAGAATATAAGTAAGTATTATAATACCGGAATTTACAGCTTTTGTATGATGCCTATAAACTCTTCGTTCGTGATATCGAACTCCGGTTCCTTGTAATTTACATAATCTTCAAAATAGTCGCTGGCAATATCGGCTACAATCTCTTCCCCGGCCAGTCCATAAGAAGAAACCAATGCTTCCAATTTACTTTTTACCTGCCGGATCACCTGCAGGCGGTCTTCATAACGCTCCGGTTTTTCCTGATCTGTTATATGCTCGTTACGAGTAACGAGATATACAACAGTATAAAACTTGTCCACATTACCGAACACCGGAACGAATAAGGCCTTTTTGTCTTCCGGCAACGCAGCCAGAAATTCCTGTATCTTTGTCATTCTATCTTTTTTTATTGATTTTGTCTATACAAAGATAACGAATATTCTTTCCCCCCTTTCTAAATAATATTAATAAATCTATTAACTTTACAGCCATTAAAACAAGGGCAATTTATTATAATCGAATTTTAAATTAACGCATTATGATTAAAAGAGAGAAAAGTATTGAACTGCTGAATAAAGCAGTAGCCGATGAAATGACAGCTGTTAACCAGTACATGTATTTTCATTTTCGCTTGGATGACATGGGATACGACCTGTTGTCAAGCCTTTTCAAACGCACAGCCATCACAGAAATGATGCATGTGGAACGTCTGGCAGAACGTATCCTGTTCCTGAAAGGTGAAGTAGAAATGAAATGTTCAGCCCCCGTAGAAAAAATTCACGATGTAAAAGCAATGCTTGAAAAAGCAGCTCAGATGGAAACCGGAAGTGTAGACGATTACAATGCATGGGCAAACGAATGTGCTCAACATGCAGACTCTGCCACCAAGAAAGTTTTCGAAGGCTTGGTTATCGAAGAAGAAGGCCATCTGGACCAGTTCGAAACAGAAATTGAAAACATGGAAAACTTCGGAGCGAATTATCTGGCTTTGCAGTCAATCGAACGCAGCAAGATCATTTCTTCCGGTGGAACTCCTGCCGAATAATTATAGAAAAAATAAAGAGAGGTTTGAATGAACCTCTCTTTATTTATACAATCAGTGCTTTTATAAAGCAGTAGACGAAATATCCGCAAAGCGATATCTTCGCAACCACACTAAGCAGGAATCCGGCAAATGCACCTATCCCCGCCTTAAAAGCTTCGAATGACTTTTTGCCACCTAGCAATTCGCCGATCACGGCTCCTGCAAACGGGCCGAACAGGATGCCCCAGGGAGGAAAAATAAATATACCGGCAATCGTCCCGATCACACACCCCCAGCTTCCCCATTTACTGCCGCCGCCATATTTGGAACCCAGTACCGGAGTTATATAATCCAGCAACTGTACAACGACAACTAAAACGCCCCAAACGGCCAGTTGCGTAACCGTAAACTGTACTTTGTCCGTAAAGTGGAGTAACAGAAGTCCCAGATAAGACAAAGGTGGTCCCGGTAAGACCGGCAAAAAACATCCGGCAAATCCGACCAGCAGGCAAATAGCCCCAATAACAATTAAAAAGATATCCATTCGTAATTTATTAAACCAGAATCCGGTCAAAGATATGAAAAGTATTTTGTTGTGAGGATTTTTCACCCGATATTTGCGAGTCGATACAGAATGAATACAGATGATGACGAATGATATAAACAGTTCTGAAGAAGAATATATTATTATAGAAGGTGCACACGAAAATAATCTGAAACATGTTTCACTGAATATCCCGAAGAAACAGATCAGTATTTTCACTGGAGTCTCCGGCTCCGGGAAATCGTCGTTGGTACTCGATACGATTGCCGCCAAATCACGGAGGGAACTGAACGAGACCTTTCCGAGCTTTGTCCAGCAGTATCTGCCCAAATACGGACGTCCGCATGTGGATAAGATAGAACATCTGCCGGTAGCCATCGTAATCGACCAGCGAAAACCTGCGCCCAATGCACGTTCTACCGTTGGAACTTACACGGATACCTACTCTTTATTGAGATTGTTGTTCTCACGTGTCGGGAAACCGTTTGTCGGCTATTCAGACACTTTTTCTTTCAACCATCCGCAGGGCAGATGTACCCGGTGTGACGGGCTCGGCGAGATCAGGGAGTTGGATATACACAAGTTGGTCGATTTCAACAAATCACTGAATGAAGACGGAGTGATCAATTATGTAGCATTCAAGCCCGGTGAATGGCGCTGGATACGTTATGCCAATACAGGGCTGTTCGACCTCGACAAGAAAATAAAAGATTACTCGCCGGAAGAGTTGGAACTATTCCTGTATTCTCCAAGTATCAAGCTGAAAAACGCACCGGCAAACTGGCCCAAGACAGCCAAATATGAGGGGCTCGTTGTCCGTATGTACCGAAGCATTATCAATTCGGAGGAGGGTAAGGTTCACCAGAAACTGCTCGACCCCATGCTGACAATGGGAGTCTGTCCGGATTGCGGAGGGACGCGCCTCAACCAGACCGTATTGTCTTGCCGCATCAACGGGAAAAATATAGCCGAAGTCACCCGGATGGCCATCCCTGATATTATCGAATGGTTAAACACCATACAAGATCCTATCGCCTACGATATAAAACAATCTATCAGCGGACGGCTAGCGGCGTTGGTAGAGATCGGACTGAGTTACCTGACACTAGACCGGAGCATGGGAACTCTCTCGGGCGGGGAAGCGCAACGGTGCAAAATTGCCAAATACATCAACTCGTCGCTGTGCGACATGCTTTACATCCTGGACGAACCGAGTGTCGGACTGCATAGCCACGACATTCACCTATTGAAAGCATCTGTCCGCAAACTGCGCGACCACGGCAACACCGTTCTTCTTGTCGAACATCACAAGGAAATGATACAAATAGCCGATCATATCGTCGACATGGGGCCGGGTTCAGGAATGGATGGCGGCAATATCCTGTACGAAGGAGATTACGAAGGTTTGCTGAAAAGCGGCACACAGACCGGAAAGATGATAGCCGAAAAAGTACCGTTAAAGCAAAATCTCCGGCAACCGTCAGGCTGGTTCACACTCGAACATGCCAACGAACATAACCTAAAAGACCTGACCATCAAACTTCCGATGGGAGTTCTGAGCGTCATCGCCGGAGTTGCCGGGTCGGGAAAAAGTTCCCTGATGGAATGTTTCCGTAAAGCCTGCCCGGAAGAGGTTATCTATATCAGCCAGAAGAATATCGGTATTAGCCTGCGTTCGACGCCTGCTACCTATCTGGGAGTAGCGGATGACATCCGAAAGATTTTCGCACAAAAGAGTGGTGCCGGCTTAAGCACATTCTCTTTCAATGGGAAAGGCGGTTGCCCTGTCTGCGGAGGGAAAGGGGTAATCGTATCGGATATGGCTTTTATGGATGCGATAGAAACGGTTTGTGAAGCATGCGGTGGTTTACGTTACTCGCCGGAAGCCTTGCAATATGAAGTGGAAGGTATCAATATAGCCGAAGCCATGGATTTAACCGTGCGGAAAGCATCCCTCCGCTTTGCCGGGACTATTATTGAAAAGAAGCTGCTGCCACTCATGCAGGTCGGATTGGGGTATCTGCATCTGAACCAATCCCTTTCTACATTATCCGGAGGAGAACTGCAACGTGTAAAGCTGGCATCGTACCTCGACAGCCGGGGCAAAATATACGTACTGGACGAGCCGACCGACGGTCTGCATGTGAAAGATATCCGGCACATTATCGAGCTGTTCGGTTCCATGGTAGAGCAAGGCAATACGATCTTCCTGGTAGAGCACAACCTGGATGTACTGAAAGCTGCCGACTATGTGATCGAATTGGGCCCGGGAGGCGGAGAAATGGGCGGAAAACTTATTTTTCAAGGAACACCACAGCAAATGCTCTCTTACCCATCTTCCATTACAGCTAATTATCTGAAAGCGGAATTGCCGGGAAACAGGAAATCTTAATCAAGATTTAATAACCGAATCTTCCTTTTCCCGGTAGATTTTAATACCTTTGAAGCCACATAAAAATAAAAGTTGGAGATGATACAAAAAGAACTGATCGACGACCTGCAACTCAAATGGGGTCGTATACAACAGGCAATGCAAATACAACATGCAGATGCCTGCCTGCTTAGTGTAGATGTTAACCTGTATTATACAACCGGACGGATTTTCAGCGGATATTTCTATCTGCCCGCAGAAGGAGCTCCCTGGTTTTTCGTCAAACGCCCGAACGGATTGAATGACGATCACATCGAATATATCCGCAAGCCGGAACAAATAGCCGAGATATTTGCCGCCCGTGGCATTAAGATGCCGGAAAAGTTGCTGCTGGAAGCCGACGAGCTAACCTACAACGATTATATCCGCCTGGAATCCATATTCAACCCGAAAGAAACAGGCAATGCGACCGCCCTGATGAGAACCTTGCGCGAGATCAAAACGCCGTGGGAAATCTCGCAGTTCCGCATCTCTGCCGAAAAGCACGCCAAGACATACTCGGAAGTTACCGAATGTTTCCGTCCGGGAATGACAGATCTCGAATTTCAGTATGAAATAGAAAGACGTATGCGCCAGAACGGTTCGATCGGAATCTTCCGCGCTTTCGGAGCCAACATGGATATCTTTATGGGAAGTATCCTGGCAGGTGAGAACGCCGAAGCCCCTTCTCCTTTCGACTTCGCCCTGGGAGGCAGCGGCATGGACGCTTCCTGCCCGCTCGGAGCCAACGGTACGATCCTGAAAGAGGGGACAGCCATCATGGTGGATATGGCAGGTAATTATACGCCTTATATGACCGACATGACCCGCGTTTTCTCGGTCGGTAAACTAACGGAAGAGGCTTATCGTGCGCACCAGACTTCATTAACGATACAAAACGAAATAGAAAATGTTGCCCGTCCGGGTGTCGTTTGTTCGGAATTATATAACATCGCAACCGGTATCGCAGGGAAAGAAGGATTTGCTGGTAACTTTATGGGGACCAAACAACAAGCCAAATTTGTCGGACACGGCATCGGCATCCAGATCAACGAGCTTCCGGTACTGACACCCCGCTCCAAAGAAGAACTGCAACCGAATATGGTATTCGCCCTCGAACCTAAATTCGTCATTCCGGGGGTAGGAGCCGTCGGTATCGAAAACAGTTTTCTGGTTACGGATACAGGCATCGAAAAACTGACTCATTTCGAAGAAGAGATCATTCAATTACATTAATTAATAAACAATAAAAGCACATGAAAAAGACGATTACTTTTCTGCTTCTACTGGCATTCATCATTATGCCGGCAAAAGCTGCAGATGTAGAAAATGTAAAACCGGTCAAGAACATTATCCTTCTCATACCGGACGGAACTTCACTGGCTACCGTTTCTATGGCACGCTGGTTGCAATGGTACACCAACCCTGACAAACCCAACCTGAATCTGGACCCGTATCTGTGCGGTACTGTACGTACGCACTCTTCGAACGCTCCGATCGGTGACTCTGCTCCGACTACTTCCTGCTATATGACAGGTTATCCGAGCCGCACCGGTTATGTATCTACTTATCCGGAAAATGACGGAAACAACGATATCTATCCTACTGATCCCAAACGTGCTTTCCAGCCACTTACAACTGTATTGGAAGCCGCAAAAATGACACAAGGCAAATCGACCGGTCTTGTTTTCACCTGCGAATTTCCTCACGCTACTCCGGCAGACTGTTCCGCTCATAGCTACAACCGTGGCAAATACGAATGGATCGCTCCGCAGATGGCTCATAACGATCTGAACGTAGTGATCGGCGGCGGCGCTTCCCTCCTTCCGGAAGAAAGTGAAGCCTATCTGAAAGGTAACGGATACGGTGTATTCAAAAACGACATCAACGGCATGCGCAACTATAACGGCAATAATATGTGGGCTTTGTTCGCTGACCGCGAAATGGCTTACGACCTCGACCGCGACCCGGCTCAACAGCCTTCATTGGAAGAAATGACCCGTATCGCCATCAAAAAGCTGTCCAAAAATCCGGAAGGCTTCTTCCTGATGGTAGAAGGTAGCAAAGTAGACTGGGCCGCTCACGCAAACGACCCTGTCGGCATGGCTACGGATATGCTGGCTTACGACCGTGCCTGCGGTGCTGCACTCGAGTTTGCCCGCCAGAATGGTGAAACAGCCGTTATCATGGTTCCAGACCACGGAAACAGCGGCATCAGCATCGGTAGCTACAGTTGCCCTGGCTACGACAAATTAACAAAGGATCAGTTGTTCCATCAATTCTCCCTCTATAAACTGACAGCAGAAGGTTTTGCTAAAAAAGTAAACAGCGAACCTAATTCAGAAGTACAGAACATCTTCCGCAAATATGCCGGATTTGAACTGACAGCCGAAGAACTGGACGCCCTGAACCATTGCAAAGACTACAAAAACAGCCCGATCCCTGAAAGCGAACGTGCAACAGAAGGTAAAGGATCACTGTACAGTGGTTCGCTGACCTCTTTCATGTCGAAACTGCTTACATCAAAAACCTGCTTCGGATTTACAACCGGCGGCCATACCGGTGAAGATGTTTTCCTGGCAGCCTACCACCCCGACAAAGCCAGCCTGCCGATCGGTATGCATACCAATATCGAACTGAATGCCTACCTGTGCGCCCTGTTCGGCATGGATCGCGACAAATTGGACGAACTGACAGCAGAGAACTTCGCCCCCCATACAGAAGTGTTCGAAGACTACAAATGCGAGATCATTCCGGCCAAAGAAGAAAAAGGTTCACCGACACTGGTTGTAAAGAATAAAAAGAAACAATTGAACATTACACCGTTCAGTAATATCATAACAATCGGCAAAAAAGGCCAGGAAGAAATCCGGCTCAATTCAGTCGTTGTCTACGTCGATAAGAACAATACATTCTACCTTCCGGAAAAGCTGGTTGAATATCTTAAATAAAAACGAAGCGGAGGCTATTCAGTCTCCGCTTTTTTTATACTTTTGCATAAAAGAAGATTATACACAAAATGAAAAGTAAAAGTTTAGTTTCTATCGATCAATGTACCAAAGAGGACATTCTTCGTATTCTGGATAACGCCAGGAAGTTTGAGGAGAACCCGAACCGAAAGTTACTGGAAGGGAAAGTGGCTGCGACCCTGTTTTTTGAACCTTCTACCCGTACGCGATTGAGCTTTGAAACAGCTGTTAACCGCCTGGGCGGACGGGTTGTCGGATTTCAGGATGCTTCGACCACAAGCTCTTCAAAAGGCGAAACGCTGAAAGATACGATCCTGATGGTAAGCAACTATGTAGACCTCATCATCATGAGACATCATCTGGAAGGGGCAGCCCGCTACGCATCGGAAGTAACAGATATTCCAATCATCAATGCAGGAGACGGAGCCAACCAGCATCCCTCGCAGACGATGCTCGATCTCTATTCGATCCAAAAGACACAAGGAAAACTGACCGATCTCAATATTACGATGGTAGGCGACCTGAAATACGGCCGTACGGTACACTCACTGATCGTCGGCATGTCGCACTTCAATCCTACTTTTCATTTCGTGGCGCCGGACGAACTTCGCATGCCGGACGAATACAAGAACTTCTGCGACGAACACGGTATCAAATATTACGAACATACCACCTTCGATGAAGAAGTGATCAACCAGACAGATATTCTTTACATGACACGCGTACAACGCGAACGTTTCACCGATTTGGAAGAATACGAACGGGTTAAGAATGTATATATCCTGCGTAACAAGATGCTGGAAAATAGTCGTGAAAACCTTCGCATACTTCACCCGCTACCCCGCGTCAACGAAATCGCCTATGATGTAGACGATAATCCGAAGGCCTACTACATCCAGCAGGCACGCAACGGATTGTTTGCCCGCCAGGCTATTATTTGTGAAGTTTTAGGTATCAATATTTAATTCTGATAATCGTTATGTCAGCAGAAAAGAAAAAAGAATTGCAGGTAGCCGCTTTAGAGAACGGAACTGCTATCGACCATATCCCCCCCAGCCAATTATTTAAAGTAGCCAAGTTACTGGGACTTGAAAATATGGATAACACAATCACGATCGGAAACAATTTCCACAGCAATAAAATGGGTTGTAAAGGTGTGATCAAGATCTCCGATAAATTCTTTGAAGAAGATGAGATCAACCGTATCGCCCTGATCGCTCCTAAAGTGATCCTGAACATTATCCGTGATTACGAGGTTGTAGAAAAGAAAACGGTCACTTTGCCGGACGAACTGGTTGGACTGGTAAAATGTAACAATCCGAAATGTATCACCAATAACGAACCGATGCCAAGTCGTTTCGAGGTAATCGACAAGGAAAAAGGCACGATCAAATGTCATTATTGCGAACGTAAGATCAACAAAGAAGATATCATTATTAAATAAATAATATGAAGCAGAACTGGAAGCCCGGTACCATGATCTATCCATTACCGGCAGTAATGGTTAGTTGTGGTAGCGAACCTTCAGAATACAATATCATTACTGTGGCGTGGGTTGGCACGATTTGTACCAATCCACCCATGTGTTATATATCCGTACGTCCCGAACGTCACTCTTATCCTGTTCTGAAAAAGAATATGGAATTTGTTATCAACCTGACCACACGCGAACTGGCTTATGCTACCGACTGGTGTGGTGTGAACTCGGGAAAAGACCATCATAAATTTGAGGAAATGGGACTTACACCGGGCAAAGCGACCCTGATCAATTGTCCTACCATAGAAGAGGCTCCTCTCTGTATCGAATGCCGGGTGAAAGAAGTAATTGCCCTGGGCAGCCACGATATGTTTATCGCCGACGTACTGAATGTGCAGGCAGACGACCGGTATCTGGACCCGCAAACAGGGGCATTCGACATGCAACGTGCCGACCTGTTGGCCTACTCGCATGGAAAATATTACGGACTGGGGGACTTTGTCGGTAAGTTCGGCTGGTCGGTGAAAAAGAAAAAATAAGTATTATGAAAAAGATCTTCCTTCTGTTGTTTATGTCTTTTGCCGGTATCTCCGTCCAGGCACAAAAGTTTATCCAGATCGAGGATAAAGCTTTTAATTTCGGAGCTAAAGTCGGCGTCAATTCAACTTTCCCGATCGTGAACTCGCTCAGGATCGATGATGTTGAAGCCGAGAACATCCGGTTACAATATAAGGTAGGTTACCAGGCTTCTATCTTTTGCAGGATCAACATCGACCGTTTTTTTATCCAGCCCGATCTGTCCTGGTATCGGACAGAAGGCGATATCTTTTTCTCACTACCGGAAACAGAAAGTACCGCTACCATAGCAGGCAAGAATTCCGGAAATGACCAGCTTAAACTCAAGTCTACTTCTTTGGAACTTCCGGTTATGATCGGATATTATCTGGTGAAAGAGGGCCCGTATGCTCTCAGTATGATGGTCGGTCCAAAATTGAGATACAATTATAAGTTACGCTACACGACCCACTTCTCCGAACTTACCAATGAATATATCAATGACAATACCCCTTTCGGCATAGGCATTGCCGCCGGCTTGGGCGTAAGCATCTGGCGTCTGTTCTTTGAGTTTACCTACGAGTTCGGGATCAACCAGATCGAATCCGACTTCAAAGACCAATCATCACAATTGCCTGTCGAACGAAATATTTCGATCGACAAGCGTACCAATATGATTAGTTTCTCACTGGGATTTCTTTTCTGATTATTTTCCGCATATATCCTTGAAAGGACACCAGGCACAGGCTTTTTCTGTCGGGGTCTGCACGAATGGTTTCTCGCGGCCGAATATTTCATCCAGGCAACCGCGCAAACCGGTTTCGAAAGCAGCCGAATATTCAGAAAAGTCGGTTACCCGTTCCGATCTGTTTCTTTCTATACGACGGCTTACAGCGGCATCGAACGAGTCCGAGAAAAGCGTACGCATATAATAGATTCCCGGTTGAAGTATTTTCCCTGCCGGGACTTCACCATACATCAAAGAATACATGAAGACCTGCATCACAGCTTTAGCCCGGTCTTTCTCTTCCATATCGAACAGGCTTTCTACGGTTGTAAACGTAGAAGTTCCGCTACCGCTCTTGTAGTCGATGATACGGATCGCATCCCGTACCTCGTCGATACGGTCGATAAATCCCTTTAACTGGATTTCCGACCGGTCGCTCAAGGTAAAGAGGCAGTTGATCTTTCTTTCGGATTCGATATATTTGAACGGAGTCAATTTGCTGTCGCGCTCCAGTATCTTTTCCACATACTTGCGGATCATCTCGCCGATCAGGAAGTTTTGACCAGTCAGCGGACGCACCACGTCTGTCTTGAAAAAGACCTCAGCGAATGCACGTGCAATGGCGCCGGTCAGTACCGGAGTATCTTTTTTGATAGCTTTCAGTAAATCGGCTGTCACCATCTTTCCACAAAAAGGTTCATATAATTCTTCCATCACCTTGTGCAGGATACTACCGAAGACATTACTTTCGATCGTTTCGCTCACCTCCTCTTCTTCACGGATGCCTTCAACGACCGAGAAATAGAACTTAAGCGGACAATCCAGATAGGTATTTACGGCGCTGGCGGAAATGGCACGTACACCGCCCTTACGGAATGCAGCCAGACGCGCCATCACCTCATCGGTCTTTTGCACCTGTAAGGCCGGAGTCTTAGCGGACGAGACATTATAGACAACCAATTTATCATGCATCGGCTGTTCATAATGATAATGTAGCTGATGAACGAAACGGCTCACCTCCCCCGTCTGCAATCCGTTACTCCGGGTATCATATAACAGGCTGACATGGCTTGCCCGATAGATCAGGCGATAAAAGTGATAAGCCCAAACACTGTCCTGATGCTCGTAGGTAGGTAATCCGAACCCACGGCGCAGGTTATACGGGATAAACGAATTGGCCGCCTTCCGCAACGGGAAGATCCCTTCATTCATAGAGAGGATGATCAGGCGGTCGAAATCGAGTGCACGGGTTTCCAGTACTCCCATGATCTGCAGGCCGGAAAGCGGTTCACCCCGGAAAGGGATCGTGATCGTATCGGTCACGCGTTTCAGCAGGCGGAAATAGGTGTCGATCTTCATTTCAATACCGGTGTCCTGCATGATCTCCTTCATACGGTTCACTGTCGTGAAATAATGGAAGATAAATTCCTGTTCGATATCATTGGTCCGCTGGGTGGCGTCTTCATCCTCTTCGTTGGAAAGGGTATACATTACCTTATTCAACTCCTGCAATACGCCGATCAGGTAATCGGAGAAGGTTTCAACATCCGTTACCGGCGTGAACAGGACAGAAAGAAGAGCTGTTTTACCCAGATCGGCTGTAGTAATATATATCTTATTGTTTTCGGCTATATCCCTGATCAGGGAAGAGACGGTCTCCGGGTTCGTGGTACTGATATACCGGTGATTCAGTATAGGCAATACATCACGGAAATAAAACACCGGCTGCCGGTCTACGTAACGGACATTCTTTTGCAGTGCCAGAATATATTCCATCAGTGAAGCCACGGGCGTACCGGCCAGCGGATACCCCATCGTTACATTGATACGGCGGATTTGCTCGGGAATTGCATTGAGCACAGGGATAAGCAAATGTTCGTCCGGCAGGATAACAGCAGTACGCAATGCCTCCTCGGGGCTCATTTCATCTTCTTTGCAAAGTTCGTTCAATAAGGAATATACCTGTTTGGCCTGGCCGATACCCGAAGGAATACCGATCACTTCGATATTTGTGTTTACCTCTTCTTCTTTGGGAAGCGGATATTTCGAAGGGAAGTTCCGGAGGTTGCGCTCCACGAAATAAGAGGCTTTGTTATTGGGGTCGGTCACTTTGGCAGAGGCATAATCCCAGTAGAAATCGGCGATCTCTCTTTTCTGCAACTGCAAGAGGAAACGTTCCTCTGCAGCAGAAAGGGCGTTCAGTCCTACAAAGACCACCTTTGTATAAGGCAGATCGCAACAGTTATTGTTTTCCATCTGCTCGACCACCTCACGGAAGATCATGCCTTCGTAGCCTTTGCCTTCGGCGGCGAGGGCGGTTTTCAGGTCGTTATACAGGTCGTACAGGATTTTCCATACGGCAAGAAATTCTTCCTGGTTGGGCGTATCCCCTTTGGGATAGAAGGAAGACCAGAACGTCCGGA
Source organism: Parabacteroides leei (assembly GCF_023369805.1). Lineage (NCBI taxonomy): Bacteria > Pseudomonadati > Bacteroidota > Bacteroidia > Bacteroidales > Tannerellaceae > Parabacteroides > Parabacteroides leei. The sequence continues at coordinate 835,832 of NZ_JAMBQG010000001.1, read as the reverse complement.
TGGCGGCAATCTGATCTTCGTCGAGGAAACTGAAATCATTCTCTATCTCCCGCAGGTCGGTTACATTGGTGAAGAGCATACGGGCATCGGCCATATACTTATCTACATCGTCGAAATCGTTGAGCAGCATTTCGCCCCAATAGAGAAACTCGTCGAACGTCTCCGTCGATCCGCTGTGCCGGATATATATATCGTAGAGCGTGAACAGCATATTGATACGGTCGGCTGTCTGCTTACCGCTTAGCTGCACGAACAGGTCGTTGATCGTGAGGATGGTTGGCGAGAAAAGTGGTTTCTCGGCTACCTCCGAAAGATATTTCTGAAAGAAAAGTCCCGTTCGGCGGTTGGGAAACACAAAAGCCAGCTTGCTGACTTCCGCACCGTATTGCTGATAGAAGATAGAAGCTATCTGGTATAAGAATGGTTTCATATTCTTTCAATCCTTTCTTGCTCTTCCGCTGTAAAACTGATATTTTCCAATGCTTTCAGATTATCGAGCAACTGATCCACGGAACTGGCTCCGACAAGTACGCTGGTTACGCGGTCGTCTTTCAGCAACCAGGCCAAAGCCATTTCCGCCAATGTCTGCCCACGTTCCATCGCCAGCTCGTTCAACCGGCGGATCTTGTTTATTTTTTCTTCCGTTACCTGCTCACGTTGCAAGTGTCCCGTCGATTTGGCTGCCCTGGAGTTTTCTGGTATTCCATGCAGGTATTTATTGGTAAGCAGACCTTGTGCCAAAGGTGAAAAGGCGATCATTCCGACTCCTTCTTCTTTCAGTAAAGGGAACAGGTCGGGTTCTGTCCAACGGTCGAACAGGGAGTAGCGCGCCTGGTGGATCAGGCAGGGCACACGATGTTCTTTCAATATCGCGAGGGCTTTCGCAGTCTGCTCTGCATTATAATTCGAGATGCCGACATACAAGGCCTTCCCCTGACGGACGATATCGGCCAGTGCCCCCATCGTTTCTTCCAGAGGGGTTTCCGGATCAGGGCGGTGTGAATAGAAAATATCCACATAATCGAGGCCCATACGTTTCAGGCTCTGGTCGAGACTTGCCATCAGATATTTGCGGCTTCCCCAGTTTCCATACGGGCCGGGCCACATATCGTAACCGGCTTTGGTCGAGATAAGGAGCTCGTCACGATAGACACCGAGACCTTTTTTCAATATCCTGCCGAAGTTCTCTTCCGCCGATCCGTAGACGGGTCCGTAATTATTAGCCAAATCAAAATGGGTGATCCCATTGTCGAAAGCGGTATGGGCGATCCTGATAAAGTTGCTGAATACGTCCACACTTCCGAAGTTATGCCATAACCCCAGTGAAATAGCCGGCAGCAGTATCCCGCTACGGCCGCAACGACGATACATCATTCCGTTGTATCTGTCTTCATTTGCCTTGTATATACTTTCCATGGTTTGTTTTATTTCCTACAAATGTAGATAAAATCACCATAAAATAATCATTTTCTCCGTCTCAGTTGCTTCTTTCGAATGATTGGTGCTGATAGCAGCACGGTATAAATAAATGCCGGGGCGTACATGCGAACCTGCATTATTTCTCAAATCCCAATCGATCACATAGTCTTTGAACAATTCGGACGATCCTGTTTCTTCATGCTTCCAGTGCAAACGTCCGCTAATATCATAGACCATGATGCCGACCTTCATCTGTGTCTCAGGCCGGTTGTGTGAAAGATGGAACTTCACGTTACCTTTGGCCGGGGTCGGAGTTGCAATCAGACGGGTGAGGAATGGTTTCAAGCCTTCCACTACTTCGAATTGGAAAGTATAAGTCGTAGGATTGTTCATTATATCCCAAACCTTAAATTCGGCTTCATGTAAACCCGGTTTCAATGCCGGAACAGCAAACCGAACAATGCCTTCTCTTTCCGAGTCTGGAACAAATTCATAGTACCGGTTTAACGTATAGTTCGTCGCCGGATTATTATCGATATTGAGTGTTATATCATGTCCGATACTACTACCTGTCACATTTATACCGCTTTTGTCCCAGAGCTTTGCATAGAAATAAGGGGTATTATTTACCTGATTCCCACTCACAAAAGTAGAATCATTCAGAAACAAGGATCGTATTTCAGGACCTTGCGTATCATTATCCGGATCATCTTTCGTCCCATTGGCAAGGAATTTATTAAAATAACCCTGTGCATCCTCACCCGAAGTCTCGTCAAAAGCGTATAAACTCATTTTGCCGCAAGTTTTCGCTGAATAGGAAATGTCCTTTGGTACTTTAAAGGTGAATTTGAACTTACCGTCTTTTACAGAACCGCCTCCTTCAAAAACTGTATTAAAGTAATCATGATAATAGATCTTATTTTTATAAGGATTATTTCCCAATGTGGAATCTCTTCGGTAGCCATCCAGGATCTTTGTACGCAATTCTCCATTAAAATCGGATACAAGACTTCCTTTCGTATCTATAATATTCCCCTCCACGGTCACCCAAGCATTTGCATTAAAAACAACCGTATCTTTTTCTATCGCCGAACCGTTAATTGTCGTAACCTGAACACGATGCTTCGGATAAGACAGCTTCAATGCCGGATCACCGATCAAGCAGAAGCCTAGTTTGCGACCATTTCCCCAATAATTTTCCGACTTTGTTTGTCTCATTACATCGCCTAATGTAAGATGTGGACTATTTTCCTTACTAAATAACAGATCCATAAACTGGCTGTTAATCGCCTTATTAATATCAGTAAAAGCAACACGGGAAGTAGTAAACAAAGCAATGCCTCCACTCTTTTCCCTTAAAAACACATCCTCTCCGGCAGAGGTTGCAACAGCATCAAAACGACAAAAGTCACAGGTCGCAGTGATCCATAGAGGCAAATGCTTATAGGTATATTTCAAAATATCGTTATGCTTTATCACCAACTCGTCACTCAAGCTCTCCGTATTTCCGTGACCAACATAGTTGAGGAGAAACATACCATTTCTCAGTTTCTCCATAATCCTCTCTTCCACTTCCGGATATTTGCCACCACCTCCCAGATCTTTTTTAAAGGTATCGAAATAGATTTTATTAGCAATATATCCCTTGGAGTTCTTATTCTCTTCCAACGTAATTGTCAATTGTTCCGTATCGACTTGATGAACAGTATCATATTTATCAGCATTACTACCATCATCGGCAATAAAGCACAAATTATTCTTCCACATGCCTAAATCTGAGTTATTCATATAAGAAATAATCTTATCGACAACCTGTGTTGCTTGTTTTCGGGTACGGACCGGAAAACGTCCAATGCCAATATTCAATGTAGCAGTCGATGTTGGGTATTGATCCGTATTACTATTATAGTTATAAATAGCATTTTCACTATTATCTTCCAAAAAACCGAAATAATCATCTGCCGGATACGAATACATATCCAATGACTCGGTCGTTTGATAGGTAAGCAACATATTATTTCTTTCATTTTCATTCACATCCTTCCAATCTTTCGTCAGGAACCGGTTATCAAACGAACCGTCCCCAAAAAGCAGAAGATATTTAGGAGTTTTTATGTTGTCTTTACTCCGGTCGTAAAACATTTTCATCAGACGTCGATAAGCCGTAGCATCCGGTGTTCCACTTGAAAATTCATTATAGATCTCCTCCGGAGTAAATATCCGGATAATCAAACCATCTTTCTCTTCATGCGCTTTTTGCAATCTTTCCGCTTCACTTTTAAAAGCCAAAGGGGAGATAATCACCATATCGACCTGTTCAGATCCATGCAGATTCTGATTAAGCACCTGCTGTGCCTCTTTGGCAGAAACAGACGGGATCGTTTTGTCTAACTGAATAACAACAAACTCTCTTAGCTGATTTGCTTTAGGAATTACAAATGACAAATTCGTTCCGCTCAACTCCGTCTCCATCACTTTCGGATTTAATGCGTCCGTGACATCCCACACAATCGTATTTGAGTTGGCATTCTTTATTGTAAAACGGGACTTATGTCCTATCGACGAAACATTACGGAAAAAAGTCGGTTCATTATAAGTTTGAAGTTCTCTCTTCAGATGTACACGAATGTAATCCAGAAATGCTGTTTTATTATTTCTTTCAGAATAGTTTACTTTGATAGTAAAATTCTTGTCTTTCTTTCCTGTCCAAAAACCATACGCTTTGGCTGACTTAGCTTTTATATAAGAAACAAATTTCTGATGATAAAAATTTGAACCTACGCTTGGTACAGCTCCTTTCACTACATCTTCATCCCCTATCAAAAGAGTAAAATTTTTAGCCACATCTGCTCTGGCAATTAACCGGCATTCCACCACAGCATCTTCCTGTATTATACCTTCAATACTATTGAAAGGCACCGATATCGGTGACATTAACGATTCTCCAAAAAGGTCACGCCCCGAAGTATTAAGAGAAACCAAATCCTTTTCATGCAAAAGATAATCATCAAAAGTATCAAACCCTTCCACTGCATCTTTCGACTCAGATTTCAGGGTCTCCATTTCTTTCACATTCTGAGAAGAAGTAAGAAAATAATATCCATACTCAGAATAAGGATTATTTGTATGAACAAAGGTCTTTCTTCCACTTTGACCGGTGGTATACTGTTCATTCTTATACTCCCACTTTCTGGTTCCCCGTCCATAAAAAAGCAAGTAACCGTCTTTTCTTAACACCGGAACAGCAGGCAGATCATCTATATGAGGTTTCGAGAAATCTTCATCTAACGGCCAACCGCCATATCCGAACACAGCCACTTTCGAAGGATCGGAAAAACCCATATTCTTCAGTTCGGCATCCGTCAATTTGTAGATTCCATCTTTATCGATCGCTATCTTCACCCAGCTTCCACTACTTAATACCGAGTTTTGGGTATACCTCTCTTTTGCAGGTAAAGAGAACGACAGGCAAAAACAAAACAGACAGACAAAACAGCTTTTCGCTAACAATCCTTTCATGTGTAATACCATATTTTTCAACTATTCAATGATCTTTTAACGCTTCCCGTTTTGTTTTATTATAAAACAGCCGGGAATTCCCAAAAGAAGTTTACTAACTTTGCTTGTCTTGAAAACGATACAAAAATTATCAGAATATGAAAACATTATCAAACGACTTACTAACCATCCAGGTATCTCCCCACGGTGCGGAGTTAAGCAGCATTGTCGCCAACGCCACAGGAAAAGAATATCTCTGGCAAGCCGATCCGGCATTCTGGAAACGCCATTCACCGGTTTTGTTCCCTATTGTCGGCAGTCTATGGAATAATGAATACCGACACAATGGCATCACTTATCCGCTTTCGCAACATGGTTTTGCCCGCGACAAAGATTTCGAACTGATAAAAGAAACCGAAACGGAACTTCGTTTTAAACTGACTGAAAATGAAGACACGCTAAAACTATACCCATTCCCGTTCTATCTCGAAATCGGTTACCGCCTGGCCGGTAATCAGATAGAAATCGTATGGGTTGTGAAAAATATCGGTAGCGAAGAACTGCACTTCCAAATCGGAGCACATCCTGCATTCTATTACCCCAGTTATAATGAAAACAGTGAAAAACGCGGTTTCTTTGCCTTCGACCGCACAGAAAGACTAAAGTATAAACTAATTCAGGAAAAAGGCTGCATAGGAAATCAGGAATATCCATTGCCATTGGATAAAGAAGGGCTGTTGCCACTGGATACACAGACTTTCGACAAAGATGCTTTGGTACTCGAAAACAGTCAGGTGAAACGAGTCGATTTGCTCAACCAGAATGGTAGCTCCTACCTCACTGTCTATTTCACTGCCCCCGTAGTCGGCCTATGGTCGCCACCTGCGAAAAATGCACCTTTTGTCTGCATCGAACCTTGGTATGGTCGTTGCGATCGGGTAAATTATACCGGTGAATACAAGGACAGAGACTGGATGCAACATCTACAACCGGGAGAGACATTCAATGCAAGCTATCTGGTGGAGATTCATTGAATTTAACGGATGACAGATTGGTCTAATAGAGCAAAAAAAAGGCTATCCATCACGGACAGCCAATCTTCATTGTTAACCTTAAATCTAATACCATGAAAAACACAGTGCAAATATAGAGATTTTATGTTATACAGCATAACATTTCACTTGCTTTTCTCATTCACTTAATATAGTTTAACAAAAAAACATGCTGCAAAACATTGTTTTTGCAGCATGTTTGGAATGATTAGACCATACGTCTTTACTGTTTGACGACTTTTACCACTTCATTATCCATACGGATAAAATAAATACCCGCAGGATATACCTGCATCGAGATAGTATTCTGTCCAACCTGACACGGAATTTTCGCGCAGATTTGTCCAGCTACATTTATGATATAAATCACCTGTACTTGTTGTAAATCCAAATAAAGATAATCCTTCGTAATAGTTGGGTAAACACGATCACCGCTATTCATCTTTTCTATTGAGGTTGGATCAGACTTGACTGTCACCTCGCACTGATCTGTAAAAACACCGTTCGCAGAAACCACCGTCACAATAGCTTTCCCTTTTTGTAATGCGGAAATAACCCCATCCTTTATTGTTACTACCGAAAGGTCTGACGAATACCAATTGAGTATCGGGTTATCCACTTCTGAAGGAGAAAAGACTGCCTTCAACTGCAACTGTTCTCCAACCTCCGTAGAAACCCGGTCTTTTTCTAAAGAAAGAGCTAAGACGTTCGTATATTCGTTAGCAGTGGAAACCACCTCAATAAAACCATAAGATAACGGCCCTTCAACTGTTGTTCCTTCAAAGGGTTGGCCACCGATAGCTGTCAACTGGGTGTTTGATGTAGCAGTTTCTTCTCCCTGAAAAGAAAAGTAGCCATCAAGAGTTTGGCCTTGAAGGGAAAACAGAGAAAATGATATTATAAATAAAAACAGATATTTTCTCATAACATATTTCGTATTATTTATTTAACATTTTAAAGGTAAAAGGATATTCTTTTACCATATTATTATTTTTATCACGAACAACTAATATATAATTTCCGTCAGAAACATTATTATAAGTCAAATAAAACATACGTCCTACACAACTCGATTTCCCAACTTCATTCTTTTCGGGAGTTAAGCCATCTATTGAAACAGTAAGTTCCTGATCAACTCCATCCAGATATAATAGAGTAAATCTGAGGAGTATATCATTGCTGCTTTTTATCAATTCACCTGAAAATAAAGGATAAAGATCTTCTTCTACATCATCATCATTTACCACAAAAGTAAATTTAATTGTGTTTGTACTACCTATATTTCCACTCCCTCCATTCTCTGTGACACCTGCTTTTTCTGCATAACGAGCATACAACGCATACGGTACCGGCAACATCTGTGTGGTTGAAACTTTTTCATAATTGCTTCCACCATTCAAGTCCATACTTAATTGTAAATAATAAGTACCTGTTCCCCAATCGATAGAAGAAAAAGTTCCGGTTTTACTTGTTCCCTGACCGATCAGAAGATTGACGGTTCCGGTTTGGCTACTCGTTGGTTTATGGATTTCAGAGAAAACGACAGTACCAGAGGGCGAACCTTTCAGGATTTCTACTTGGATGCCGACCGGTTTTCCGGCAACGACTTTACCCTGTGCATCACGTACCACAGCCTGGTAACTAACAGCTTGCGGCATCTTGTCCTGTGCCTGCAAAACTGCGACTGTAGTAAATAAAAGATTTACTACTAATAAAAATAATGTTTTCATATTGTGTTCGGATTATATTATTATCTGCTTATGTGTTTACAATTAAACTCTTCCTCCATTTTCCTCCCGAAAATAAAAAATATCATCAAAAGTTTGGATTTAAAGGGGAAATAGGGGAAATAATATTATAAATAATAACAGACATTTATTTCATATTTAAAACAAAAGGATACTCCTTTATTATCACTCCCTCTTTATTCTTTATCAATAATTTGAGATCATACTTACCTTCCGAAATACTCTTATATTCACTTCTAAAACTACAGAATCGTCCCATTGAAGAGGAAGGAGATGTTCCATCTAAATGAATCAGTTCATCTGACAATCCTTCAATGACAGCATTCAATTCTTGATTGATTCCATTCAAATAAACAATACTAAAATTTAACTCAAATGGATAAGAATCAGAAGAGTGACCTTCTACCTCATTCCCTAACAAAATATTATGCAACCAATTATCATCGTCATTATCATCATCCTTTATCAAAACAAATTTCACATTTTCAGAAGAACTACCACTACTTCCACCATTCTCAGCTATACCTGCTCTTTCGGCATAACGAGCATACAACGCATACGGTACCGGCAACATCTGTGTGGTTGAAACTTTTTCATAATTGCTTCCACCATTCAAGTCCATACTTAATTGTAAATAATAAGTACCTGTTCCCCAATCGATAGAAGAAAAAGTTCCGGTTTTACTTGTTCCCTGACCGATCAGAAGATTGACGGTTCCGGTTTGGCTACTCGTTGGTTTATGGATTTCAGAGAAAACGACAGTACCAGAGGGCGAACCTTTCAGGATTTCTACTTGGATGCCGACTGGTTTTCCGGCAACGACTTTACCCTGTGCATCGCGGGCTACTGCTTGATAACTGATTGCTTGCGGCATCTGTGCCTGCACTAAACATGTAGCCATTAGCCACATACATAGAATAATGAATTTTTTTGTATTCATCTGATTTATATTTAAATAGGTTAATAAAAAGTTTCCTTTTCCCATAAACCAGCATATACAAAAAAAGCGCGGGATTCGTCTGTCACTTATCCCCCGTTTCAGGCCTTCGCATTGCCCATGTACAAGGATAAGCAACGTTGAAGCCCACGCCGATACGTATGTAACAATATTCATGTACCAATGGCACACAAAACATCACGATACAACCTACGCAGACATCTACCGTTGCCCTGTCTCCCTGTACATTTTTCAAAGTTGCGAAGTTTGAAACGGTGAAGACAAGACGTCAATAAACGCCTTTCAAATATATGTCTGCTCCCACCCATTAAATCGGCGTGGGAACAAGACAAAGATATGGACTTTTTCTTTATTCCCAAGGCTTCCCTAAAAAATAAAACTCCCTGAGTCGAAAAATATCGACCCAAGGAGTAACTTTTAAAATAACATCGTGAACTATTCGATTACCGGTCTGTCATCTTCACCTCCGGAAGGAGGAGTTGATGTGTTAGTATCGTTAGTACTATCTTTGTCATTGAAATCCATTCTCACCCGCTCCATCATTTCACGCAGTTCCGCACACGGAACAAAACGCAACTTCATCTTTCGGATAGACTCAGCATTTGCATCCTTTTCAACAAGGCTACTCCTAGCATTAAAAGACGGGATAAAACTCCCAAATCCTTCCACCTGCACAGTGTGTCCCTGTTGAATGAAGGTTTTCATGGAAGAAACTAACCCATACAAGGTTGCCCTAACCATACCTTTGTTAACACCCGATATCAATGCGATTTGCTCACAAAGATAAAGAAACTTCCGAAAACTTTGGCAAAACTAAGTGGATAAAGTAAGTGGCTGGAAATTAGAAATGTTCGCCGTATCTCGCTTCATTCTGCCCGGAAGTAAAATAGCAGAATATAGCATGGTTAAGCCAAAGATTTCTGACTTGTCCGTTGCCTTTTTGAGTTGCCTTTTATGGCGTAAAATACCTCCGGCAACATGGCGAATAAAGCCCAGACCCCCAAAGAACACTCGTTTTTGCTCTTAGTTCCGTCCAAAGGTACGCAATTTTTTCCAGCAGAGAGGAAAAGATGCCTTTTGAACAGGAAATATGAGTTTTATTCTCCCTGCGGCGGAATACTGCATACCTTCAAATAGCTCTATATCAGGTAAATTTGCATTAATGATTAGAGTTATGAAACAGCAAGAGTTAAAGGTGTCGTTCTACCTGAAAAAGAACGAAATCAAAGAGGACGGCAGATGTCCCCTTATGGCAATACTGAGTATCGGAAAATACTCCGAAACCACATTCAGCACCAAAACGAACGTGCCGCTATCCCTGTGGCAGTCGGGCCGTGCCACAGGGAAAAGCCAGATCGCCAACGAGATCAATCAACGGCTGGATGCCATCCGTGCCTCCGCCCTTTCCCATTACAAAGAGCTGTCAGCCGTCAACGAAAAAGTAACGGCGGAAAACGTAAAAACCCTCCTGCTGGGTATGGCATACGGTCAGGAAACGTTGCTCGATTATTTCCGTACCCATAATGAGAATTTCGACAAGCGTATCGGTGTAAACCGTAAAAAAGGTTCAGAGAAAGGCTACTGGCACGCCCTGGCCCACCTTACCAAATTTCTGGAAGTCAAATACAAACTTTCGGATATACCTTTCACGGCGTTGGACAGGTCGTTTATTGATAAATTCGACCTCTATCTGAAAATAGACTGCGGACTGGCACCGGGTACGATCATATTGCTTACCACCCGCCTGAACACGATTGTCGGGAACGCCATTGTCGAAGGTATCATCACCAAGAATCCCTTTGCAGACTATGAGCCGGAGCGCCCCAGGCACAAGCAAAAATACCTTATCCGCAAAGAGTTGGATAAACTAATGACAACCCCGCTTACCTGCCCGAAACATTACCTTATCCGCGATCTGTTCCTCTTTTCATGCTATACCGGCATTCCGTACAGCGATATGCGGAAGCTGACGAACGAGGATATTTTCATAGCGGAGGATAAGGTAGTCTGGATAAAAACGAGCCGGGAGAAAACAGGGATGGACTACGAGATACCCCTGCTCGAACTCCCGCTGCAAATCCTTGAACGATACAGGGATACTGCGGCCGGAGGCCGGTTGATTCCCATGTACAGTAATTCGGAAATAAACAGGGAATTAAAAATTATTGCCCACACCTGCGGTATCAACCGCCGGCTGACATTCCATTGCGGACGCCATACCTACGCTTCCGAAATTACGCTCTCGCAAGGCGTTCCCATCGAAACGGTGAGCCGTATGCTCGGGCACAGCCAGATTTCGACGACACAGATTTACGCGAAAATCACGAACGAGAAGATCGACGAGGATATGAAAGCACTCGAAAAAAGGATTACAGGGCGATTCAAATTTGCACTTTAAAATTGAAGATTATGAACACAGTAAATAAAGAAAATACAAAAAAGAAAAAACGCAGTACGTTTGCGATTTTATTCTATATCAACCGCACTAAAATCCGTAGGGATGGTATGTGCCAGTTACTTTGCCGCCTGAGTATCGACGGTGAAAATGAACAGATAGGGACAAAAGTTTCGGTTAATCCCGCTATCTGGGAGCCCGGAGAAGGCGAAAGCGGAGGCAGGGCCGCCGGAAAGAGCCGTAACGCGCTGGAGGTAAACAAGGCTATCGGCCTGCTTACCGGAAAGATTAACGGTCATTATAACCGGATATTGGAAAGCCAGGGTTTCGTCACGGCGGAACTTGTGAAAAATGCGCTCAAAGGCGTAGCCCAAAAGCCTGTTACGCTGATGAAACTATTTGAGGAACATAACGAGGAATTTAAAAAGCGCGTAGGTGTTGATCGCAAGAAAGAAGCATACGACATATATGTAGTATCGTATAACCACCTTCTTGCCTTCATACGGAAACAATACGATGCCGATGATGTAAGCCTGCGCAGCCTCGACCTGAACTTTTACGAGGCTTACGACCTCTTTTTAAGGACAGACCGGGGATTACAGCAGAAAACGGTTCACCAGCATCTGTATAACTTCAAAAAGATCACCAAGCGGGCTTTTAATCAGGGAACGCTCCGGCGCGATCCCTACATGAAGCTCTTTCCCGAACTGCCGCCGTTAAAGAGCCGTCACCTCAAACTGGAAGACCTGGAGAAACTGATGCGGCACCGCTTTAACAGACCTAATTTATGCCTTGCCCGTGATATGTTTGTTTTTTCGACATTCACAGGATTGTGTCACGCCGACCTTACCAGGCTGTCCGACGAGCATATCGTACAGGCAGCGGACGGCAGCCTGTGGATTGAGATTAAAAGGCAGAAGACCGGCACGGATTCCCGTATCCGCCTGCTGGAAATCCCGCTGCAAATTATGGAGAAATACCGCCCGCAGAAAAAAGACAAGCACATATTTCATGTTTACGGCCGTGGTTATATGGGCAAACTGCTATGCGAGATCGCCGGGATATGCGGTACGGGCCACATCACCTTTCACAAGGCCCGGCATAATTTCGGAACGCATATCACGCTCTCTCAGGGTGTTCCCATCGAAACCGTTAGCCGGATGATGGGACATAAGAATATAACTACCACGCAGATATACGCCAAAGTAACCGACCGGAAAGTGGACGAGGATATGAAACAGCTCAGGAAAAGAACCGCATCCCAATCAAAAAAGATTACTTTGTACGAAGATGAAACGCTCCGGGCGGCTATCCGTTATCCCGGAGCAAGAAAAAACAAGCAAGTAGAACAATCAAACAATCTATAAATATGAATAACGAATCAATTACCATAGAAAAAGGGCGTGTAACCATTCGCCCCCGGCAGGGAACCGTATGGCTTACCCAGCACCAGATCGCCGACCTTTTCGGCGTGTTCGTATCAGCCGTAAACAGCAATATCCGCTCGATACTTAAAAACGGAGTTTTGAGAGAAGAAAAAGTATGCTTCCATGAAGCTACTGCCGGCGGCGGCAGAACACTCTATAATCTGGAAATGATAACGGCACTGGCTTTCCGGCTTAAATCCCTCAAAGCCGAACAGTACCGTCAGTGGATAATCGAACAGGCGGTAAATCCGCTTGTAATCTGGAAAATTCCGGGCATGGAGGCTATGCTGAATTAACTCCGCCCTATCAAAACAAAGAACGGCTCCATCACAGATTGGGGCCGTTCTTTCGTTTAGAGTAATTCCATTTCATCGAGGCATTGTTTTCGTCCGTCCTCCAGGAATTGTTGTATCTCCGATTCCTTGTAAATCACCTTTCCGCAAATCAGGTAATAAGGTATCCTGCCTGCGGAACGGTATTCCTGTAACGTCCGGCGGCTGATCTTCAAAATATCCGACAACTCTTTATCGGTCAGAAAACGCTGTCCGTTAAAGGTGCGTCTGTTGCCGTTATCCAATTTATCGAGCATTTTAATTGTCTTTTCCATACGGCGGAAAAAGTCGGCCACGCACGGTTCCTGCTTGTCTATTAAATAGCTGTTCATGGCGTTGCGATAATTGGATGGTGCGACATTTCCAGCAGTTTCTGCACATCTTCCGGCTTATAGAATATCTTATGCCGGATTTGACTACACGGCAGCAACCCTTTTTCCCTGTAATATTGCAGGGTGCGTTTGCTGATTCCTAAAATCTGGCAAACCTCCTGATGATCCAGCCATTTCTTCAGCCCCAGATCATCCTGCCTGCGGCACAATGTTTCGGCCTTCGCTTCGATTGTTTTCATACGCTCGGCCAATGCGTTGAAAACCTTTACACTTATGCTTATCAATTCCATACTTCTACATTTTGGCCATTCCCGGAAAGCAAATATAAGAAGTCTGGAGCATCTATTTCCCGCTTCATTCTTTAGCGGATGCCTCTGTCCTTATACTGTCGGCTTCGGGCAGCCAAACAGTCGATCACTTCCATAGCTTAGTGTCCGCAGTGATTTTAATTCCCGTATAAAATCACTGTGCGTAATTTTTCTACTGTTCTCTGATATAACGTCTTCCTCATTTTCTTATGCCTTAAAGAGCCGGTTGTAATATGATGAGTTCTGTTGCCAGAAGCGAAGATATATCAGGGGTTCACGCACCCGAAAATTTTTGGCAAAAAATCTTCCGACATCGTTCCGACGTTGCGTATTTCTCACAAAAAATTTGCGTGTGCTAACCCCTTATCTTCCATGCTTCTGAAACAGAACTCATCACACCGGCTCCGTCACGGCATAAAAAAAAAGTCAGACGTTATGAGAACAGCAGAAAAAAATAATTGGAAACGAGAATCTATCAACCTTCCATCCAGCATAAAATTGGGAGCAAAGATAGTGGCGACCGTAGCAGGGTTTTACCTGTGGGGGGTGGACTTTATATGGGTGGTTTTGGGCGTGGTTTTCTGTTGGAATATCCTGAAAAGCATTGCTTCCTGCCTTGTATCTCTTATCTGCCTGATTGGCTTTTTCTATTTCCTTATTACTCACATTTTCTAATCAATTAAAATTCAAAGCCATGAGCGAAAACATTGGACATATTAAGTACGGGAGCGTTGGTTTAGGTTGTTGCGAGAACCTCTATTATACCACATACGACCAACTGAAAAAGGAACTGCCGAGGGCAACGTATCAACCCGGAAATTTGCAACCTGCGGATTACCTCAATCCAAAGTACCCTTTCCGATACCGCTTCCCCTTCCCGGATGAGAATCACGAAGAACTGTTTGGAAGTTACGAAGATTTTGAGCGAGGGTTTCAAATAGCAATTCCACGGTATCTGTTTAACGAGGGCGAATTGTCAATAGGACATAGTAATTTCTACATACGCCACGAACATACATCCGGCTATTCATTCGGCATGAACTTTCCCTGTCCGGGAGACGAAAAAAACGAAATGCCTTTTCAGGACTTACAAAACGTAAAGGGATACTTTGTACTTGAAATCGTACAGCAGAGAATCGTAGACAACCAATTAACCACGATTGCACGATGCCCGTTTTGTGGCAATAAATCCCGAATGACAGAGCAGGAAATTCAAATCATACACCGGATTATCCACAGCGGGACAACCTACTACAACGACCTTACAAAACAGGTAATTGACATTGCATTGGAGGGTTATACAAAATTCACTGAAATAAAATAGTCATCAATATGGGGCGGAGCCAATCCGCCCCACAAAATCCCAAGACGATGAGAACCGAAAATAAAGCAACCGATTATTTCAAAGCGACCATTCAGAACTATCTGGAGCAGAGGGCGCAGGAAGATGAACTGTTCGCACCCGTATTCGCCAACCCGAAAAAGAACATAGACGAGTGCGTGAACTACATACTCAACACCGTGCAGAAAAGCGGTATAAACGGCTTCACGGACGATGAAATCTATTCGATGGCACTTCATTATTACGATGAGGAAGACATTGATGCGGGTAAGCCGATAACGTGTCAGGTGGTAGTTAATCACACCATTGTTCTGACCGAGGAAGAAAAGGCACAGGCACGGCAAAAAGCTATTCAGAAAGCACAGGACGAAGCCTACGCCAAGATGAAGCAGGGCAAGAGCAAGCCGAAAGCCAAGCAACCCGAAGCCAACATACCCAATCTATTTAATTTCTGAAGCCATGAAACCGCAAAATAAATTCCAACAGCAAGTGGTAGAGGCAAGCAAGACTTTGCCCAAACTCACTAACAGGCAGATAGAATGGGGTTACAGGAATATTATCGAACCTATCGGGCACCGCACCGAGAAAGGAGTAATAACCTGTACCGAGTGCGGTCATTCATGGCAGGGCGCAGGATATTTAGTTTCCATTCTGACGGACTGCCATTGCCCGAACTGCCATACCAAGCTAAAGGTAGAAACGACTAAGAAACGGAAATTTGAAAGCCGTTACTATATGACCATTTTCACAGCACACAAGGGGTATCAGGTATTGCGTACCGTCATGTTCCTCTATTCGGCAAAGGTCGGGGAAACCGCCAAATACGACCATTCGGAGGTGATGCAACGGTGGATTGACCCAAGCGGAAAAAAGCATTGCACATTCGCACGGCTTCGGCAGACAATGGGTAATTGCTACATAGATTCGTGGATATTCGGCACTCCGCTGGAACTGCGTAACGAGAACGCCAATAATAAATTTTACGTGAATGTATATGAGCAGATTTCCACGGGCGTAATCTATCCCCGTCAGAAACTTATCCCCGAACTCAAACGAACAGGCTATAAAAAGGGATTCTACGGACAAAGACCGATGAACCTGTTTTGCACCCTGCTATCCGACAACCGTGCGGAAACCCTCTTTAAAACGGGATATACAAGCCTGCTATCGGAGATAATGAACAAAAGCAAAAGACCGATGGATAGTTACTGGCCGTCTGCCCGTATCTGCATCCGCAACGGTTACAAAATCAAAGATGCAGGATTATGGTGCGATTATATTGATTTCCTGCGCTTTTTTGGCAAAGACCTCCATAACGCCAAGTATGTATGCCCGTCAGACCTCCGTGCCGAACATGACCGCTATATGCAGAAAAAAGCGAAGATTGAGGAACAAGAAATCATAGCCAAAAACAGGGAAAAGGAAGCCGGATTCCTGAAAGCCAAAGCACGGTTTTTCGGACTGTTGTTTACCGATGGGCAAATCACCGTCCGAGTGCTTGAGAGCGTGGCAGAGATTATTTTAGAGGGTAAAGCGATGCACCACTGCGTAGGCAGTTACCACTCAAAAGCGGATTCGCTGATACTTTCGGCAATGGTGGACGGCAGGAAAACCGAAACCGTAGAGGTTTCCATATCCCAACTGCGCGTAATTCAATGCCGTGGAGCCTGTAACAACGTTACTCCCTACCATGAGCAAATTGTAAACCTTGTAAACAGCAATATGCCGCTTATCGCAGGAAGGCTGGCAGCATAAGACAGTAATCACCAATAAATTATAACGACATGAAAAAGTGTAGAATTGTAAAAACGGAAAACGGCTATGCCGTAAGGGGAACGAACTTCCTGCATCATTGCGATGCAGATAGGTACGCCTACTATTTGGCAAATACGCTGAATAACAGAGGGAAACTGATATACGTTGCCAACGTGGACGAAGCCATTGAAAAACACAACCAATTAGAAAAATTCACCAATGAGGATTGGTTGCGGTTGTGTTGGAAAAGGAATGTGGGAACTTACCTGCATACTCAAAATGTGTACGCATTAAAAGACAACTCGCTACACGGTAATGTACACCAATGGTACAAGGATGCCGACCAATGGTGGGAATATATGCCCACCCAAACCAAAGCCGTCATTTCGGGCATAGACAGCCAAACGGCGACAGACTACCATTACCGGATGTTTTGGAACAAGATACAGCGGTCGGATAAAGACAATATTCACCAATATTGGAAACACCGCAAAGGCATTATAACGCTTGATTCGGACGATGCCCACTCCCTGCAAATGGAAATCATCTGCGAACTGGCAGACTTGCAGTTGGAACAGGAATACGGTAAAGACCGTGAGGATATGTGTGACGAAAACGGCTCTTTTTATGAAGAATACCAAGACCGTTTTAACAACATCTATGATGATATTGAGGAAAGGCTATTGGATAACGAACTCTAAAAATCGGGGCGGCGACAGCCGCCCATAACAACTAACAGTATGAAAATTATATATAACGGATATATGGGCAGGGAAATAACACCGCTTCCCGAATGTGATTCGGAGGTACAGGATGCCGTGAAAGAGGCTGTAATGCTTGTCGAGGGCAAGCACGGTTTCAGAACCCACTTTGAGATATGGCGCAACTGCGAGTTGATAATCACTATCGGACATAACATGGAAACCACCTCCATCGAAATTCGACCGCCGGAAGGCACTAATATCAAAAGACGGGCAAATTGGTACAACGGCTATACCTATTTCTGTAATGGCGCATTTTGGGCAAACAGGGACAGGACAAAAGCAATATTAATCTAAAAATCAACGGACATGAAAGCAAAAGACGTCAGCGAAGAATTAATCGGCAAACGGTGCAAGTGCATCTTCACGGGACTTATGGTAACGGGAACTATCGAGGAAATTAAGGTCGGGGAACATACTGCGGAAGTAAGGGTACGCTATGACGAACCCCACCAATGGGGAAACCAATCTTACAAGGACGGCTGGGCATTCGCCCGCCTGTGTGATGACTTCGGGTCACTCCGCCACCTTGAAATAATCGACGACAGATACCAAACCCTGCGGGTAAGGTTTACAAAGAGCATAGCTGAAATTGACAGGATGTTTGCCCGTGATTATAAGAGTTGGGGCGCAGTCAATCTGAAAGAATGGATAGACAGCTATGAAAGCAGTCGTTTTACGCTGGTTGCCTACGATATGGCAGTAATCACCTCTGAATACAATATGGCGCATATTGAGGAATGGCTACGCAAAAATACCCCTATTCTTTCTATCGAAAATACTATTTGAGCCATGTATAAACTATTTATCGGCTTTCGGAAGCTGGGCGAGTTTCCGACCATATTGGAAGCCAAAAAATACGCCCAAGACAGCAAACTGACCGGATTTTTCAGTCTGCTGGGAGAGAATTACAGCGACCAATGGTATGTACCGGTTTTTTGTGGACGAAACGAATAACGGGACGGGCGGTTTTTCCGCCCGTTACTTTTTCCATGAGCCAGAAACTGAGCGGGAGAAAAAGTAACAAAAAGCCCTAAAGAATAAGATGTAACAATATTCATCTCATGTCATTTATGCTTATCTTTGGCTCTAAAAATCATCACGATATGAAAAATGTATTTTTATTAGGAGCCGGTGCTTCAAAATCGTATAACTCATCCCCAACGGGACAACGTATGCCTATCGCAAATGACTTTTTCTCTACATATTCAAAGTTGCCGATAAATTTTGACCCTTGGGCATTAAAGACTAAATTATTATATTATCTCAATTTGCGTGATGGGTTAGATCATCTTGATTTATTTGATTTTAATGAAGATATTGAGAACTTGCACTCAGAAATACAAATAAAAGCTTATGATATTATAAAAGCCAATAAAAATAATAAGTCAGTCGAAGAGCAAGTAACCTTAGGTGCTTATTATGAACTTATTTTCTTATTTATTGCAGGTATAAACCAGATTCAAAATGGGCCAATTTCTCAAACGCATTTGGACTTAGCTAAATTGGTTACTAATGACGATGCTATAATCACTTTCAACTGGGATACTTTAATGGATCGTGCTTTGATGGAAGTTACGAGCTGGAATTGCGATACCGGTTATTACGTTAAACCGCTTGGAGTTTATCGTGATAAATGGATGAACACAAACATCAAAAGTATTCAGATGCCGAGATTGCTTAAACTACATGGGTCAAGCAACTGGCTAACCAGCTATGTTACTTTTGAAAATGGAAAAGAAATCCCTATGCAAGCACTTAGTGCTGATAATTTTTTTGTTTATGAAAGCACCCAAAATCCATATTCAACTTATGCTGGAAGATATATGGATGGATATGAACCGTTTTCTTACGGATATTATCCTCCTAATTTGCAAACAGAAGGACGTGCCGCACCCAAAGGTTTTCTAATAACAAGGATGCGACCTAAAAATCCTTTTATGAGAGAAGGGGTATCTGATGACTCAGGTGTAATCTCTATGCCATTGATTATTCCGCCAGTAAGAGATAAAAAGTATGATTTTTATGGGAATCTATTCACTAACCTATGGGATGAGGCGGAAAAACAACTCATTGAAGCGGATAAGATTTTTGTAATTGGTTATTCATTCCCAAAAACGGATTTGAGAAGTAGCGAACTTTTCAAAAAAGCATTTTCATCAAGAATAACGATGCCCGAAGTAATAATTGTTAATCCTGCTCCAGAGCTTATCGAAGAAAGATTTGTGTATGATCTTGGAATAACAACAGACAAACTTATTACAATTAAGGACTATTTCGATAGTAAAATAATCAAGAATGTAATAGTTAATAAAATGAAATGAAAACAAATACCGTTTCAATCATTACTCTTTTATATAGGTTTTAGCAACCTGCATAAACATTCTTTTGTAATCGGGAGAGTACTTCGTTGATAGATAATACTCAAAGGATATTATTCGATCTTTATACATCTTTATTGCCTCTTCTTGTGTACGGGCTTTTTTCGCTATATCCTCGGACACATATTTGTGATAAGAAGAAATCATCTTGTCTAAAGAACCTTCTGATTTTTGGAGTAAGTCTTTATAAACTATAAATACATCTATATTTATGATAGTTATATTTTCTATACGGGAAACATCATATTCCTCTCTCATTTTTTCTAACTCTTCCTCAAACCACATCCTCACCAGATCATTTATACCCGGACAATTATAGATATTATCATGTAGAATGATAATTGGGTATATTCTGATATTTTTTTCTTTATAACCTTGATCCCATTCCGCAGTTTTTCTGAGTATCTTTTGCGTGTTATTTAATAATTGAAGCACTGCTTTATTATCAATTCCACCATTCCTTTTTTCTTCATAGTATAATCGTTTCTTTAGTTCGCTCGAAATATTTTCATAATCATTGGAAACTTTAGTTTCTGATGGGATAAGTATATCTTTTGATTCAAATAGGAAGATTTTATTTCCGTTACGAATATAGTAATCAGGCTCTGCAATAATACCAAATTCATTTTTTATATAGTCGCCTGGCATTTGAATATATTTTTTGCCATATACATCTTTCAAAACATTGTACAAGAGGGTTTGCTCTGAAAAATAATCACAATAAAAAGATCGAAATCCCTTTATTTGCTGGTTCTTTGGTAATTTAGCGTTCAACTCATTTAATTTGAAATATACCCCTTTGTATATTAGTTCTAACAGAAAATATCCATATACAAAATAATAATTCCCTCTACTTTCTTTATAAATAGGATGACTTCGCAATATCCTGAAGTCCATATCCTCTATACCCGCATCTATAACAAGTTTTTCTATAAACTCACATTTTTTGTCATACTCCTTATCTGATGGATCAACAAGCAAATTGACATATGTTTGGTCATCATCTCTTCCCCAATAGATATAAGCAAAAGAAGTCATAAACTGCATAAATTCCTGCCAATCAGCACAGTTATAATATTCCAAATATTTTTCATATAACAACTGTGTCTTCTCATTTGAAGATAAAAACTCATAAAGATAAATGGCTTTCACTGTCTGGACATATAATTCCTGCCTAAACCGATAATTTGTAATATCAAAGTATTGGAACATTTGAGCTAACAATAATGCCTTAGCTCTACCTTCTTGAATATGTTTTGTGCTTTCACTTGCTGTATTATCCCCTGAATTTATTTGTGCATTGAACAACAGATAAGCCTTAAATACATTCATTTCTATTTCAGGCTCTGACAATGTAGTCTCAACTGCATTTATATTGTCAAAAACATATTCATAAAGTCGTAAAGAACTTTCTATGTTAGTAATAGCATAATGATCAATATTATCCTTGCTATTTTCTAAGTTTCTCCATAGCTGGTTTATGTATTCATTATTCTCTTTAGTGAAATAACTTGATAAATAGTCATATACAGTCTCGCTTTTTCGAGTAAGAAACAAAGCACATAGCCGTAATAGGTCATGTCGAGAAATTCCTTGTAAGTAATTAGATATTTCTTGTGGATTTTCTGGAAAACAATCACTATATTCTAATCTGATAAACTGTTTCATATGCCTGCATAATTTTCTGCAAAAATACCCATAAAAAAACACCTGACGAAATATTCTGTCAGGTGTTTTTCAATAAGTTACCGGCACTTGCTTATTTATCTTTCCCTGAAGACAGCGTTTTCTCCAGCCCATCCCAGATATTATCCGCAATAACTTTCGCCGTCGTTTCATGTTTAGGAGGAACAGATGTCGCACCGCTTTTATAGGTATTTATATGCGTTCTGACAGTATCCGTTATGGAAAAAGTATAGAGTTCTCCCGAAAATAACAGAACCTCGATACGGGCGCTAAAAGGAGTGATAGAAGCTATATCCTCAAAACGTATAACTCCCGGAGCATCCGGCCCCGGCAACTGTGATTCGGATATGCCCACCGTGGGAGAAATACCGGGAAATACAAAGCAGTCATTCTGCACCTCAATGCCATGCAAGCGAATGGCCGGAGCCAATTTCTCCGCGACTTCGGAGCGGGTAAGCGCACCGAAAATGTTGTCTGATAATTTTTCTGTTGTTTCCATATTCGTAGCTCTAAATCAATAAACGAAATCGGGCGCAAGAGTTACTGACATATCGGCTTTAGAGGCACAGCCAGCGCCCATGTCCACTGATAGTCTGTAATCTTACGCCCTTTCGATATATGATTTTGCTCATATACACGAATAAGGCAAAAGAGAACTATCATACTTGGGTGGACTTTTGTCAATTGGCTGTTTTCTAAAGCCCCTTATATGCTGTTCTTTCCCGCTTCCGGAGTATTGGATATTATAACCCGATACCCATTTGCAAAGATAGGAATTAATTCCGGTTTTTACATAGAATCCTGACCCTATGTGTTATCCGGCTATACCGGTCTGCGTATTTTGAACCAAAATACTTCATTTCAAGTACCATCCAACTCTACATTTTCAGGCCACCTTTCTTTTGGGGTGGCGTAAACTGCTTTTTGGGCGGCGTGGAAATTTTAGGCGGTGGTGTTTTCTTTTGCATCATTTCCTCTTTTTCCGTTTTCCCTGTTTGCAGTTTATTATCCGCCGGGGTATTCTGTTTTCGGATATTCGGAAAATCCTCTTTGAGTATCTCCCCTGCCAATTTCCTGACCTGATTCATCACCTCATTGCGCCCAGCTTCATCCGGTGCATCCCGGAACCTCTCATCCAGCGGGTCGAAACGGTCGTGATAGGAAAAGAAATTCGGAAAATCATCTGCAATCTCCGGATCATGGCATTTCGGGTCGGACAACCACAAAAGGGCGCTTATATCATAGGTATCGGTTGGGAGTGGAATAATATCGGCATCCAATCCGGCAAACCGGATAAATTGCTCATTTTCCGGAGCCATGTTATATTCATTATTGACGCACACAGCCCTGAAATCGTTCCTGTCGCAATATGCGGAAGCCGGGAGCATCCCGAAAGGCTCCGGCCCATCGGCATACAACGCACCCAGATCCGGATTCACTTTGCCCAACTGCTGCGCATCCGGGATTACATCCAATTTATTGAGGAGTGTAATATCCAGCCGGGCATCAAAGTAATTGGCAGCATGGAAATCAATATATTTCTGTTGCAACTCTTCACCCTGCTGTGTCCCATCGAACAGAACCACCCCTTTATCCGTTTCAATCCCGTGGTAGGTTGGGTAGTCCATCCTTTCCCCGAAATTGGAATACCTTAACACGGCGTGCTGGTATGCAGGCTGTTTTTCCAATTCTTTCTGCGAATTTTCCTGAAACAACGGGTTTAACCCGTTTTCGTAACAATACATGGCCGGATACAAGCGTATAGCCTGATGAGGTTTCAAGCCCTGATCTTTTATCGTATCAAATACCCTTTGATGATGTGCTTCATCACTATCTCCCCTTTTCCAATATGGAACATCCCTACTGTCCTTAAAGCGGTAATGAAGGAAAAAATCATTCAGGTAAGGTGCGTCCCTTCCTTTTTGGAGATAATAAACTGCATCGTATATGAACTCATGGAAGTTTTCATACATGATGTCACCCTCCATCACACTCTTGACTTTCCCTTCGGGGGAAAGCATCATATAAAGATCGCCCGGTTTTATTATCCGGTAAGGATCGAAATTCTTATTTTCTTGTGTTTTCATCTTTAACTTATTAATGTTTGTTATTTTATCTGCTCCGGCAGGCTTCAATCGCGGAATTAACTTCCATTTTGAAACGCATCGGATCGGCAACGAAATGGTAAGTATTGATTGCGCCTCCGGTGGTAACGAGCAACGTGCCGTACCCAAAGAGCCTGCCCGCTACGCTCTGCGTAACTATAAGCCCCTCTACCTTTGTATGTACCAGCTCCCGTACCCGGCGGCTGATAACGCCCGTTTTTAGTATCACCCGGTAATTGGTAACAATGAACAAGGAATCAATCTTAATAAAGATTCGTTGTACCAGTGAAACCAATCCCAGGAACAGCACGGTTATACCGAGCCATTTCATTACCGGGGAAGAAACCCCGTAGAGGATAAACCCGCCGATAGCCAGCAGGCATAACGGCTCCCAAAAGAGAAGAAAGTGGATGCTGGCCCTGTATATTATTTCCTCTCCCGGTTGAAAATAGGTTGCAAGGAATTTCACGTTGATTTTTATAAGTCGTTATTTAACAATTCTAACAGACAGCAGCACCAGCCGGCAGGATTCAGGAAACCTTTACCTTTCCTTACTTCGTAATGCAGGTGGCTGCCCGTTGTTACTCCGGTATCGCCTACACAGCCAATCTGCTGCATGATACTTACCGGATCGCCCGTATTTACCATCGTTTTACTCAGGTGGGCATAGAACGAACGGAAACCGCATGCGTGCCGGATTTCTATATAATATCCGTACCCTGTATTATACCCCTTCCGGGTTACGACGCCGTTCCCCGTGGCATATACCGGAGTACCTTTCACTTGGGTAATATCAATCCCCGTGTGGAACATCCGTACCTTGTAAACAGGATGTTTACGTATCCCGAAACCCGATGAGATTACCGGTTTCTTCACCGGAAAAATAACGGGATAGTCCGATAATTCTCCGACGGACATTTGTAGCGAATCCGCTATCCGCTTAAACCCTGTTATCGTGTAAACAGTTTCCGTGCATTGCTCGACCGCCTGTTCCCTCTTGGGTGATTTACCCGGCTGGCCCCATACGGGCAGGTGCATCAAAACGATGATGGACATTATGATGAATTTCATAATTAGGTTTTCAGTGAAGCAGGCATCCGGTATATACCGGACGCCCGCCTGCGCTGTGAGTTTTATTCCCCGTCTTCATCATCGTCCCCGCTGTCATTCTGCCAGCTGAACGTCTTTTTTGCTACTTGCCCGAAGCTATCCTCAATATAGACATCTATCGTCTGTTGATCCGTACCGAGCGAGGTGTAATACAGCCTGAACTCCGTCCTGTCGAGCGGATAGCGGTCATTCGGGGTAAAAAGCATCCCGTCGTCCATGCGAAGCTCCCCATTGCCGTCGGACTGAAAATAGCGGATTGTGAATTTCACATCGCTGTACTGCCCCTCCCGCACCAGCGTACAGCGGATTTCCGCCGTTTGTCCGGCAGTAATCTTTTTCTGTACCGGCATCGTTTCCAGGTCGAATGTATATGCCTGTTTTACATCCAGGTCTTCGGAACAGGCAACGAACATCAGGATGATGGCCGCCAGCCACGCCGTCAGTGCAAGTATCTTTTTAAAACCTATCTTTTTCATTGCAAAGTTGTTTTTAATGTATCATAAATTTCAGCCCGATACCGAACTGTGTATGAAAATGGCCGGTAGTCGTACCCCATAGGATACGTTCCCGCCCCGTCAGTAAGAGGATCACTTTATCGGTCAGATAGACATCGACCTGAAGCGTGATTGCTCCGCCGTACAGGAACTTATCTTTATTCTGTATCGTAGAGCCGTCATACAATAGATTGTCGCCCCAATTCACCGTTTCATATCCGGCCATCGCCGAAGCGCCCAGATAGAAGAAAAAGGTTTTGGAGCCGTCGGCCATAAACTTATAGTAGTAGCCTCCTTCCCCTGTAAACTGTACCACAGGGATGCGCCCATCCTTATAGGGATAATACCGGTTCAGGTACTCCGCGCCGAACACCCATTTATTGGCGTTCTTCGTGTAGGTCGCCATACCGGCACCGAAGTAATAACCCAATTCGTTACGGCTGCCGGACGAGTGAAAACCATCCACCATACCGCCACGTATTTCCAGTCCCCGCATCCCCGGCAGGGCACGCTGGGCGTGCGCCTTGTCCGCAAAGACAAAGCACAACGCCGCCGCTATAAATAATACTGCCCTTCTCATTGTTATCTCGCTTTTAGTTCGTTAATCACTTTGGCACGAACCAGGTCGGCGTTTTCTACCGTAAAGGTTTGGTGTCGCCCGCCTTCTTTTTCGTACAGTTCCACAACCAGGTGCTTATCGTCCGGTATCGTGAACTTGGGCAGGGTGAACACCGTGCGTTCACTCTTTTTGCCGCCCACGATCATCATGTAATTATGTGCCCGGATCGGCCAGATTACCTGTTCCTGAATGGCGGTGCGCTTGGCTACCTTTTTATCCACGATTTTAAAGGTGATATGATCTACGTCGAAAGGCACGTTGGACGAGTTTTTCAATTCTGTATGGAAATAGAGCAACTCGTTATGCGAGTAAATGCCTTTTAAGAGGTGCTGGATGCCGAAACGTTTGCAGCCAATATGCTTAATCTCCCGTTTGTTGTTCTTATAAATCGACCTCATAATCAGTTTCACCAGCAGGGGCGATTCCTGCCCGAGTTCTTTCATATATATTTCCATCGCGTTGTTCGGGCGGTTCACAGCTTCACCATCGTGCAGAAAATCGGTCATCTCGATAGACAGCTTGCGGGGTTCATCGGCATAGCGAACATTAAAGGTGTAGTAGGCACCGTCTTCGGTGATGACCGCCAGATTGCTCTCGCGGCTGAAATCCCGCAGGGCGGCTTTCACCCTCAGTACGTTTTCCGTGCCGTCGGCTTTCGCCGCCAGCAGATCTGCCGAGCCTAAATCCACATAGCGGATGGCTGCCGGGAAAATGATATGCACCGTCTTGGAGAACGTAACCTCCAGCGCGTAGGGCGGTATCATGCGGTTGAAAGTGAGCGGACGGGTCAGCCCGTCGAAGTAGTCGCCCTTTGAGGAAAATGTAACGCTTTCGGTTTCCTGTGCGTTGGCTGTAAAGATGCACCCAACCAAAGCGAGTGCTAAAAAAATCTTTTTCATACTTGATTGTTTTTTATGGCACCGGGTGGATAGGCCCGGAACCGGATTTAACTTTGAATTTTTAGTGGTCTTATTATTTCATGGGAGGAAGAAGCAATACCTGATAACCGGCTTTCAGGGTTATCTTGACCGTCCGCATTTTCTTACTGACATACTGCGATGCACCCTGTATGGCACTTCGCCCCAGGTCGGCCAGCAGCTGGGAACCGGCATCGTCCGTAATGGTGATGCTGCTTCCCATACCCGAACCCATATTGGCGGCTATCTCTTTGACGGCATTAATTTCCTCCGAGCCGGGAACGAAAATGCCCTCCCCGCCATCGAGGTCGAAAACCATCAGTTCTACGGGTATCACATTTCCGGCATACTGTACGGCACTGACAGCAATACCCATCCGTTCACCGCTGATCCGCGCCGACCCGTTTATCACCGTATTGGCGGGAATCAGGGTCGTTCCGGCCATCATCGGTTCCAACAGCCGTAGCCCGACCTCCTGACCGTCGGTAATGGTTACCGTCTGATAGACACACGCCCGGATGCTGTTTTTCTCCTTCACATCCTCATTCCCGGCAGCCGTGTGGAATCCCCAATTACGGGGCTTCACAAACTCCTGCATGAAAACCGAATCGGGCATAGGTGCCGCCAGCAATGACACCACATTACGGCGCACCTGGCGAACAGGCTGCACGGCAGCCTTACGATTGCCGGAAGTGGCAGCGGCCTGCGCCGCCTGGGCATCGGTAGCAGCGTTTTGCTGTCCGCTACCCATATACCGGGCGGCAATGGCGTAGGACTTCTCAATCATCGCCAGTTGGTCTTCCTCTGCGGACTTGCGCTGCTGTTCTTCCTCCAACCGGCGTTCCAGTTCCCCGATGCGCTGCTCCATTGCCAGCCGGGCCTGTTCGTCCGCTTCCTTCGCGGCCGGTTCCTCATAAAAACTGCCCAGCTGCTTGTTTACATTCTCGTATGCAGCGACGGAAGACCGGAAAGCGTTGTTACCACGGGTGTCAACGCCTCCGGAGGGTTCCGGTTTCTCGTAATACTCCACTGTTTGGGAAGCCGATGCGGATTGTCTTTCGGTTTCATCTTCACCCAGGGAGAAGGCGAAATCCTGCAAAGACCGCATTTTTTCCTGTTGTTTACTCTGCATGGCTTCCTGCGTGTAAGCGTCGATCTTGTCGCCCACGATACCGTTCTGTTTGGGTGTGGGCAGTTCGGTATTGAAACCTTCCTGCTGTTGCTCTTTGTCCTCCCCGGATGGGGCGAAGATGAGCCACATGGAAGCTGTGAACAGCAGGAACAGCAGCGGGAAAATGACCATTTTCTTCCGCTTCTGTATTTGCTGGGGCGTGAGCTGTTTTTTCTCTTTCTCCGCCGCAGGCTTATTCTGTTTCTCTGTCGTATTCATAATTAAAATCGTTTATTTGTTTTACACTGTCCAACTGGCTCTGTTTCTGCCGGAGTTCCAGTTCCAGCCGCTCGATATGCTGAATTTGCATCCGTTCCCCTTTCCCCTTACCGAAGCGGTAAATGGAGGAAATGGTGAAGTAGAGGGAAAGCCCCGTAAAGAGCAGAAACATCGTCAGGATGACTATTATCCGCTTGTCCGGGGTAATTTCCCCGCACAGCCGCCTCAGGTGGTCTTCCAACCACTCCCCGAAGGCTTTTATTTTCTTGCGTACCATACTCTTACCTGGCTAATGTCCGCACATCGCGGTTTTCGACAATCTCAAACTTTTCCATTGTAAACCCGTGCGGGTTGTTATCCGAGCGGACGGAATTAATCAGGTTGCATCGGGTGACGAGCGAACGCTCGGTGATATTGCTCTGGCGGATAATCATCTGCCGGGCGTAGGTTATAGCCCGGTAGGGATACACTCTCATATCCACCGCCACAGAATCGACCTGCACGGTTTGATTAATATTGCCCGACACAATGCGGTTATAGTACCCCTTTTCCTGAAAATCCTGATAATACGCAAAGGCACTCTTATCCACCAGGAACAGAGCCCGGTTGATATTGGATTCGATGGCTGCCCGGTCGGGAGAGAGCGTAAAAAAAAGCTCGTGAAACCGACGTATATGCTCTTTCGCTTCGACCGGACGATTTTGCGAAAGGTCTTGCGAGAGGGCCAGCATGAGGGATTTTCCCCCATCGAGTATGTAAATTTTCTGCCGCTGCGCTTCGGCAAACTGGTAGGACTTGATTACACTGAATACCGCCACCACCGCACAAAGGCAGAGAAAGACCATGCCGAACAGCCTTATCTGCTTAAAGCTGCTTTCTATGTTTTTTAATGATTTGAACTCCATATTGATACTGATTAATAATGACTGTTAAGCGCTTCCTGAAGAACCGCCGTTCTGTGTTGCCAGGTTCTGCCCGTTGGGAGAGCCGGAGCCACCGCCGCCTGAATCGCTGCCGCCCGAAGAACCGCCTCCGATCTTTCCACGGAACCTGCGCCCCAGTACATTACCGGCAATACCTCCGGCCACACCTGCGGTAAATGCGCCGGCCCGGTTGATACCGCTCATCGCACCGCTGGCTCCGCCGCCCGATTGGATAATCCACTCGGCGACCGTCGGAACGCTGAAATAGCCGATAATACCGATAATCAGAAAGACGATATACACCCCGTTCGAGCTATCCGGAATATAGCTGGGGTCTTGCAGCAGGGCAATGTCGCTTTCCAGCATCAATGCCTGAATTTTAGAGAGTACCGCCGAAAAAATGTCGGCCACGGGAAGCCACAGGTACACGCTTATATACCGGGAAATCCAGTTGGTAAGGGTAGACTGGAAGCCATCGTAAATCGACAGGGCGAAGGACAACGGCCCCAATATGGCCAGCACCACCAGGAAGAATGTTCGTAAGGTGTCCACCGTCAGCCCGGCGGCGTTATACAGCAGTTCAAAGAAATCCGTCACCAGCTGCCGGAACCACATCTTTATATTATACCAGGTGTGTTCCCACCACATGGACACCATCGTGCCGATTTGCCGGATGCCGAGTTCTGAGAATTTTTCTTCGTACACCTCGTCATTAACCAACCATTCCTTGCCCTCGCGTACCCGCGCTTCATACTCCAGCGCATCCCGTTCTTGTTGCAACTGCTCTACGTTGGTCATCTGGCTTTCCAGAATACCGTGCGCTCCGGTGACGACAGGCGACATGACCGCATTGATGGTACCCAGCACTACCGTTGGAAAGAACATGATGCACAACCCGATGGCGAAAGGCCGGAGCAGGGGAAACACGTCGATTGGCTCCGCGCTGGCCAGTGACTTCCATACCCGGTAGGCCACATAGAACAGAGCGCCCAATCCGGCCACCCCTTTGGCGACACCGATCATGTCGCCGCACAGGGGTAGCATATCCTGATACAGATTGCGGAGAACCTGATGCAGGTTTTCAAAATTTATTGCAAGTAGTGTCATGGCTTACCAGTATCTGTCTGACGGTTTGCCATAGAGCGCCCGCACCCTCTCCATATCACCTTTTTGCTGGCTGCGGATAAAGGAGATGGAGATATTTTTATTCGTGTAATATTGGGTCAGGTTGCGGTAATCGACCATTTTGGTATAAATCTGGTCGATTACGTCCATCCGTTCCTTATCCGAGAGGGAGAGGCCGTTTCCGCCTGTGATGATGGTTTTCAGTTCCGTGACCAGCGCTCCGCCTTCCTCCAGCAATTTGGCATAGCCCAGGGCAATAGCTTCCAGTTCATTGACACTGAAATTGGGATCGGACGCCATCTTGTTGAACCCGGTCGAATACATATTGGTGATGTCGCCGATCATTTCAATGGTACGTTTCACCTTACGGGCATCTTTTATCAGGTTATTGACCGATTTAAGCGCGTCGTAGTAGGCTTTTCCCTGTTCATAGATTTTTACCGTTTCCTTTACATTGCTGACCAGGTTGCTCACGGTGGAGGTTGATTTAACTACCTGCTGTATGTTCTGCACCAAATTGGACGGGTCGAGGACTGTCCACTGTGCTTTTACCTGATGCGCGAAACCGAAAACGGCCACGCATAGTATTAAAATCAATCGTTTCATATTGTTACTTTTAATTGTTATTGTTTCATTGATAAGGGAGAAGACACCCGCCGAAGCGGGTTAATCCTCCACCCTGTAATAGTCCCCTTCGGTCGAAAGGGTAAGCACATCCCGCAGCGGGTCGTAGTAAATGGCAATCCAACCGTACAGGTTAAAGAATACAGTACCACCATAACGAAATAACCGGGTCGTGATACTGACCCCTGTTTTGTAACTGTACGTTATCCGGTATCCATGTCCGCTGCGGACAACTTCCACTTCCGGCGAGCCGAAAGAGTTTTTCCAACGGCCCTGTAAATCGGCCATCCGGAAATTGCTGTCCACTGCTTGGGCAGGTATATATTCTTTCCTGTACATGGCTGTTCCGGTTTTAATTTTTACCCTCGTTTAGCTGTTTAATCGCCAGTTCTATATCCCCGCCCAGGCTTTCCGCCAGCTCCAGCACCTCCATCTTTTCCGATTCCTCGGTGGTATAGGTCAGGTATTCCGAACGGCTCACTTCGGTGGCGTACACCGCCGATTGAACGCCGCCCAAACCTATCCAGACCTCTTTATAGAAGCGGCCGGGATGATTAGACATATTGATGGAGAGTATCTGAGATTTTTCCTTATCCGTCAGGCCCAGAAGCGACTGGATCGCCCCGAAACGGTTCATAAACTTTCGCTGGTCTAACAGGATTTTGCAGTCCGAGTTATTGATAATGGATTCCTTGACAATCGGAGAGGAAATAATATCCTCAACTTCTTGCGTAACAGTGACGACCTCGCCGAAATACTTACGGACGGTCTTGTACATATAGCGCATATAATCCGCCATATTCGCCGAAGTGAGCGCCTTCCAGGCTTCCTCCACAATCAACATTTTCCGCACTCCTTTCAGTCGGCGCATCTTGTTCACGAACGATTCCATGATAATGATGGTCACCACCGGGAACAATTCTTTGTTATCCTTGATGGAATCCACCTCGAAAACGATAAACCGTTTACCCAGCAGGTCTATGTTTTCTTCGGAGTTCAGCAGGAAATCGAAACGGCCGCCTTTGTAATATTGGCGCAGGGTAATCAGGATATTGTCGATATTGAAATCCTCTTTACCCACCTTTATCTCCCGCTGTTCCAGTTCCCGTCGGTAATCGTCCTTCAGAAACTCATAGAACGTATCGAAGCACGGGCGGATCGTCCGGTCGCTGCGGATCAGGTCAATATAAGCGTTTACCGCACTGCCCAATTCCCCGGATTCGGTTTTGGAAACCTTATCTTCCTCACCTTTCCAGAGGGTCAACAGCAGGGTTTTGATGCTGTCTTTCTTTTCTACATCGAATACATAATCGTCCGTGAAAAATGGATTAAAACTGATCGGGCTGTCTTCCGTATAGGTGTAGTATATTCCGTCCTGCCCTTTGGTTTTGCGGTTGATAAGACCGCACAGGCCCTGATAGCTGTTACCCGTATCGACCAAAACCACATGGGTGCCCTGTTCGTAGTATTGTCTTACTAAGTGGTTCATAAAGAAAGACTTACCGCTCCCTGAAGGCCCTAACACGAATTTATTCCTGTTGGTTATTGTTCCCCTCTTCATCGGCAGGTCGGATATATCCAGGTGGAGGGGCTTTCCGCTGACGCGGTCGCACATCTTGATCCCGAAAGGCGATGGGGAGGATTTATAGTTGGTTTCTTCGGTAAAGAAACACAAGGCCGGCTCGATGAACGTATAAAACGATTCCTCGGCCGGAAAATCTCCTGCATTGCCGGGCATACCCGCCCAATAGAGTGTTGCCGCATCTACCGTGTTATGCCGGGGCCGGCATTCCATAAGTGCCAGCTGACTGCCCACATCGTTGCGGATATGCTGCAATGTTTCGGCATCTTCCGCCCAGGCCATCACGTTAAAGTGCGCCCGGATGGAGGTCAAACCAAAGGAATGAGCCTCGTTCAGATACTGGTCTACCCACTCCTTATTTATTTGATTTCCACGGGAATAACGCGACAATGATTGCATATTACGCGCCTGTTTCTCAAAGCGGCGCAGGTTTTCAGCACTGTCGTCCAAAAACAAATACTGGTTATACACATGGTCACAGGAGAGAAGCAACCCCACAGGCGAAGCGAAAGACAAAAGGCAGTCGCTGCGATCTGTGGACAGTTTTTCGTAACGTATATTGGTTCCCACCCGTCCCGGCAGATCTTCCACATCGGAGAGAGTATGCAAGCATACCCGCTTATCACCGATCCGAAGACCGTCAGCTCCCAGTTCCATATCCTCCAGCGATGTCGTATCCTCCATCGAGAGGGCAAAGTATTTCTCTATCAGTCCGGCGTTATCCGGTGTTCCGGTGATTTCATCGTCCGTCAGGCAAGTGATGGTAATAAACCCCGAATCGTTGATAATCCGCTCAAACTGACCGGTCGCTTCCAGAAATTTAGTTGCGGTGTCCTTATTGACCTCTTTGGGGATAATATTGCCCCGGCAGAGCGTTGAAAAGTTACTCTGCATCCGCATCCGTTCCTTTGTCGTTTTGGTAAGGAACAGATAGCAGGAATGATTCAGGAAAGGCCGCTCATTGAAGTGCCGTTCGTAACTGCGGGAAAGGAAACTCATATCCCCGTCGCCTGTCTGCGGCCGGTATTTTTCGCTAATAAACCAGTCGGCCTTATGCACAATGCTGTAATCAGGCAGCACCTTGACCGCTTTTACCCAGGCGGCGTGTATGGCTTCATATTCCGCGCTGGTTACAGTAAACAGCTCCGGTAGTTCCACCCGGTAGGCCACCGTTATATCGGCATCCTTACTGATGATGCAACCCGCCTCGACAGCCAGCAGAGGGAACTTGCTCTCTACCGTAGTAGCTTTCATTATATTCCTCATAACGCTTTCTTCTTTTTATGGAGGAATAAGCGGCAGGCGATTTTGCGGTTAATCAGGTAGCGCGGATGCTGGCGCCTGGCGCCCAGCTTCATCAGTCCGTGCTGCCCGTATTTCGCATTGAGGTGGAATGTCAGCCATACCAGCATCGAAGCCGCAATCACGCCGAAACCGATACATACCCATTGGTCGATACCAATCATGTAAAGGATGACGAACAGCACGAACACCGCCAGTAGGCCGCCCGCAAAGACAAACAGATATTGCGATGACAACCCCTTAAATTCTACGCTCTTGCCTATTCCTTTATTAATAGTGTACTCCATACTATTGCTTATTTTGGAGCGATATATTAAAGGAAGAAAGAGCGCAGGATCGTAGCAGCCACAATCAGGAAAATACAGGCCCCGAACCAGCTGGCAGCCGTTTTTGAGGTGTCCGGGTCGCCTGAGCTGAACTTGTTATAGACCTTGACCCCGCCGATCAAGCCGACCACGGCTCCGATGGCGTATATCAACTTCGTTCCGGGATCGAAATACGACGTGACCATGTTGGTAGCATCGTTTATGCCCGCCAGTCCGTTGCCCTGGGCAAATGCGGAGGAAACAGCGGCAAAGACAAATGCCGCCGACATAAGAACCTTTTTGTTGAGCGAGGGCAGAGAGTGCTTGCACTTTTTGCCGAGCGTAAAAAAGGAAGAATGAAATTCAATTTTCTTCTTTGTCATAATTGGATATTTTTTAAGATGGTGCGGGGTTGGATAGGCCCCGCACCGGTGAAACTTGTTTTAACTTTGAATTTTTAGTGGTCTGTGGATAGCAACCGAAGCTATCCGTAATCGTACTTTTTCATTTGGATTCTTTTTTTGATTGTTACACAAAATCCCGGACATCAAAACCCGGCGGGAAATCACCCTGCGGAGATGGGCTTTCCGCTGATTCGGCGGCCATCCGCTTATTGAATGCCGACAAATAGGTGTGCATAAGGGACGTTACCTTATCTTCCCGTTCGGGTGGGCCTGAAACGATATACTCAAACATATCGGTTCCTTTCAGGTTCAGGAGTATGCGTCCGGTTTCCTCCTGCTGCTGATCCGTAAGTGTAGGATTGTGTACCACATGGCGGTAGGCATCGCCTAATTGATCGTAACTAACACCCTGGGCGTAGGTCTTACCCTCGAAAGGGTAATCTTCGTTTTCGTCCTCGTCGTCGTCAAATTCCGGTTCTTCCACATCTTCCGCATCTTCTTCCGGGAATGATTCATAAAGCGGGAAGTTTATGTCCAAAGGCTCATTTGTTTCGCCTTCCGGTACCTGGCCGAAAACCTCGTCCAATTCCTCCGGCGCTATCTGCCGGGGGTGTTCGGGTACATTTGCAGGGGCAAAGATATTCTCTTTTTCTGTATCTCGTTCATTTTCAGGAGATACGGCAGCTTCTGGCCGGGAGCGCCCCGAAGGGAGGACAAAACGGCTCTTGCCGACAATGTCCCCCTTCTTTCTTTTTTCACCGGATAAGGTATCACCGTTATCCTTATGGCCCGGCTTATTCATCCGGCGGCTTTCCCGCATGGTGAAATACATCATCCACAGGGCATAAACTATCGCCACGGCGGACAGCACGATAAGCACATGGGTTTGTGAGATGGCACCCATTACTCACCGGATTTATCGGATTCACCGCGTTTTTCCCTGTAAAGGCGGTCGATAGCGTCCGCATGTTCCGTAAAATGCGCCTCCAGCACCTTGTCCACATAGGCGGTGACAGTCGTTTTGCCGCCCTTGATAATGCGGCAGGCTTTTCGGATCGCATCGACATATTCCGGGCGTATGCGCACGGTTTTGGAACTTTTGAATGGAGCCTTGTAGGTCAGGATATACCGCAGGAAGTAAATATTGTCCGCCGGTTGTACCCTGATTTCGATTTCTTTTTCGGGGGTGCCTGCCCCGATGGCTTTCCGGTGGCTTATAGCCTTGCGGATAAATGGTATGGCTATTCCAGCCAGTACCACCAGCACGATGCTCAGCATAATCAAATTGTCTGACATAACAAAAGAATTTTTAGTGGTTTATAATAAATCGTTGCGTTCGCGGCGGTAGAGGTGATTGATCTCCGCCTTGTGTTTCTCCAGGTGTTCGGTGATTACATTGTCGATGTAACCACCCACCGTAAGTCCTTTCTGGTTGATAGAGCGAATCAGGGAGGTCAATATCCCGTGATTGCGTTTACTGATATACACGCACTGGCGGCGGTCTATCTCAATGGGTTTCAAATACTGTTGTTCGTAGGAAGCCATTTCGCAAATGCTGTCTTCCGGTTCCAGTCTGTTGTTCTTTTTCATTATTCCTGATTTTTATTGATATTGATACCTTTGTGTTTCTCGTTATACAAGCGGGTCATCTCATTCCCATACAGGTTGAGATGGTTTGCCAGCACATTGTCAATGTAGCCGGAGAGGGTTATGCCCTCACTTTCCATCACACTGCATAGTGCTTTAATCGAATCGTGAAAATCCTTTCGGATATAGACCATCTTTCCCGTGCGGGCCGTAATGGCGGATGCCTTGATAAAAAGCGTTTCGTAATCCTGCTCTTTGCCCTTTCGCCGGCGGCTTTCCTCTTTGGGAGGGTCTGCCTGGGAAACAGGTGCATTTTCGATGCTTTCCTGCGTTTCACTCACAAGGGAGGCGTGATCCGTAGGTTCTTCCTGTAAGAAGGAGGCTATAATCTCTTTTTCGTTTATATCCTCTTTTTTGATTGTTTTTGCCATAGGATTAGGAGTTGATGATTTCCAGAATTTCTTCCACCAGCGTTTCTATATTGCTCCCTTTAAGCAACACCTTATCCGCAGGAAAAATCGTTGAACGGAACAGGGCCTTATGGGATACGGGAAGTTCCCGGCGGAAGCGTTTGCTGTCAGGTAGGAATGTTTTCAGCACTGAAAGGTGGAGTTCCGCTATAATTTGCTCGTAGACACCATACAATTCCGTTTTCTCCCGGCCATCGACCATGTTCCAGATCAGGTGCAAGCCTTTAATCTTCGATTTCCCGGTCAGTACGATAGCCTTATTCAGCCGGTGGGCAAAACGCAGGGTACTTTCCAGAACCACCCGGTCGGCACTGATAGGTGAGAAGATATAATCCATAAGCGAAAGGGTGTAAATAACCCCTTCCTTATTGACCGTTCCGGGCAAGTCGAAGAAGATAATATCGTATTTACCTTTCTGCAACAGGGCTTTGGCCGTTTCCGAAGCCTTCTCGGGAAGGCTCTTGATTACAGGGTACATTTTTTTGCCCAGGCGGGTAAATTGTTCATAAGCCATCGACTTGTAATAATCGTCGTCGGTTGCCATTCTCAGGTCGCGCTCACGCATCTCGGCAATACTGTATTGCGGATAGTCGCAATCAACTACCGCCACATCGTAGCCTTTCACATAGTGCAGGTACGAAGCCACCAGCACCGTCAGGGTTGTTTTTCCTGCCCCTCCTTTTTGGGTGGAGAAAGCAATGCACAAATTTTTCTTTTCCATTGTTTAATCATTTAATCAGTTATACATGCGGTTGATTATTCACTTGACAGACCGGACAACCGGCCGGATAGCCATACATAGGGCTATTCAACCGGCTGGTAAAATGATTGACTGGCTGACCGTTTGAACATTTGAATAGTTGAATGTTTGAACAGCCGGCCTTGCGGCTGTCCATGCGGTCAATCATTCCATGAATCATCCGGCTGGCCGGATAACCGGACAATCTTACAAGCAGCCGGTCTGAAAGCCATTCAATCGGTCGGTCGGTTGCTCCGCCGGACAGCTGTTTGGTCATATTTTCAGTCATACACATCGTCGGTCATATTTTCAAATCCGACTGCAAATAAACCTCTATTTAGCAGTTCTTGTATGCTGTTTTCGGGCTATGGCACAGAGTGGCAGCCAACTGGATAAGGCAGGCACAATCTCCTGCCATACAACTGATTGAAAGGGTCGGTAACTTTGCAGCGTGACGATCCCGAAGGGTAAAAGGTAGCTCGCCTGGCAGATGACGGCCAGCTATTAAAAAGCTCTGTCCGTCGCCGGACAGATTTCTTTGCAAAGTGGCAAAGAGCAAGCTGTGTTTTCAGTTACCCTAAATAAATTTAGTAACCGAAAACAGCTTGCCCGCAAGGGGGGAAAGCGCCTCCGAAGTCGTTGCTTTTGAATGGGCGGCTACGCCGGTAAGGGATCGGAAATTTTGTAACCGGAGGGCTTAATTGCCATCCTTTTTAAAATATCCGATATGGAAAAGAATAATGTACCCCGCAAACGGGGCAGAGGTGGCAGGCCCACCAAAACAGATACCGCATCCAACTGTGTGATGGTGCGGTTTACGGATGAAGAATACGCCCGTTTTCTTTCTTTGTTGGAAGAATCAGGCGTACAGGTAAAGGCGACTTTTATCAAAGCGCGGGTATTCGGCGAGAGGTTCCGGGTGATAAAAACCGACGAAGGAACCCTCCGGTATGTGGCAAAGCTCTCGCAATTCCACTCCCAATTCCGCGCGGTGGGGACAAATTACAACCAGGTCGTGAAGGAATTACACACCCATTTTTCACAGAAGAAAGCGCTGGCCCTGCTCTACAAATTGGAAAAGATAACAGCAGAACTGGCGGCAATCGGAGGGCAGGTCATTGCGCTTTCCGAAGAATTTAAGCAACGATGGTAGCCAATATTACAACCGGGAGCAACCTGTACGGCGCCCTTTTTTACAATCAGGAGAAGGTGGAAAAGGGTGTGGGAACGGTACTGGCAACCCATATTCTGCGGGAGCCGACAGACGGTAATTTCAGCGTGGCCGAAACGGCAGAAGATATACTGCGCTGGATGCCCGACCATTTCCGCACCGAAAAACCGGTTATCCATATCTCCCTCAATCCCGACCCAAAAGACACGCTCTCGGACGAGCAACTTTCCGAAATCGCCGGGCAATATATGGAGCGTATGGGTTGGGGAGAACAGCCCTATATCGTTTTTAAACATTCCGACATCGAGCGGGAACATATCCATATCGTTTCGGTGCAGGTGGGGCGAGACGGTAAGAAAATCAAAGACAGCAAGCGCAACGAGCGAAGCGTGGCAATAACCGAGCAACTGGAGAAAGAATATGGGCTACATCCGGCCAAAGGGCAGAAGCGCTCCGAACTGTGGCAGCTCAAAGCGGTGGATCACACCAAAGGCGACCTGAAAAAACAGATTGCGGCGGTTATTAAACCTGTACTTTCGATGTACCGGTTTCAGACGTTGGGCGAGTTCCGGGCCCTGCTCTCCTTATATAATATAAGTATAGAGGAAGTGAAGGGAGAACGCGACGGCCAGCCGTACCGGGGGTTGCTCTACATGGCATTGGAGGATAACAAAGAAAAAGCGGAAGTTACGCCGCTTAAATCGTCGCTGTTTGGAAAGAATTATGGGTATGAAGCGTTGGAGAAACACATGGAACGCTCAGGCGAAAAGATAGAAAAGGATAACCATCGGGAGCATACCCGCCACCGCGTTGCCGAAGCGTTTGTGGAGGCACCCACCGAAAACGTACTGAGGGAACGCCTGAAAGCCCTCCACATTGATCTCCACCTGCGCCGTAATGATACCGGGCGTATTGTTGGAGTAACTTTTATCGACCATGAAAACCGTTGCGTATTGAATGGCTCCCGCTTGGGTAAGGAATATTCAGCCAATGCCCTGAATGAGCGGTACGCAGCCGGACGAAATACCGCAGCAGATCCGCACAAGGTTTCCGAAG
The DNA here is from genome assembly GCF_023369805.1 of Parabacteroides leei. NCBI lineage: Bacteria > Pseudomonadati > Bacteroidota > Bacteroidia > Bacteroidales > Tannerellaceae > Parabacteroides > Parabacteroides leei. The sequence goes on along the minus strand of NZ_JAMBQG010000001.1, from coordinate 796,515 downwards.
CTGACCCGCAACAGAAAGCTACCCGCAAACAAGGTGCTGTCCGTAAAAAGAGGAAGCCCGGTATGGACATTAACCGGTAGCAAGATGTTTGATGATTGAATCAACGGAAATGACACCGTTTTTTCAAAGCAGTAGTAAACTCACTCCCATTATCGCCATCCCTGCCACCACACCGGAAATGGAAATATGGTGTTTGCCGTATTTTTCGGCGGACGGTAATAATTCGTCCAGTGAAATAAATACCATAATGCCTGAAACTGCGGCCAGAATAATCCCATTGACCGTTGTTGTCCAATAAGGCATCAGGAACAGAAATGCGATGCCTGCACCGACAGGTTCGGCCAATCCCGACAGGAAAGAATACCAGAAAGCCTTTTTCCTATTGCCGGTGGCATGATAGATAGGTACGGAAACGGCAATCCCTTCCGGTATATTGTGGATGGCAATGGCTACCGTAATAGGGATAGCAATATCCAAGCCTTCCAATGCGGAAGTAAACGTGGCGATCCCTTCCGGAAAATTGTGCAATGCCAAAGAAAAGGCAACCACCAGACCCGCCCGATGCAGGGCATCCCGTTTATTCATTTCTTCCACACCATGTATTTCATGCGGGTTACCAGATTCCGGTACAAGAAAATCAATTAAGGCAATCAGGGCTATCCCGCCGAAAAAAGCAATCAACAGGTAGAACATTCCCATTTTATCCCCGAAAGCGGTAATCAATTCGGCTTTGGCAGTAGGCATCATTTCCATGAATGACACATAAATCATCACCCCTGCTGATAATCCCAGAGAGAAACACAGGAATTTTGTATTGGTGCGTTTGGCAATGAGTGCAATCAGGCTTCCGATTCCGGTCGAAAGTCCGGCAACCAATGTCAAAGAAAAAGCTAAAAGTATTGTTTGCTGATCCATTATTTTAGTGTAACCTGAGATGAATAATCCTAAATGATTTCATAAAAGGAGGATACAATTTCATCACTATTTTCATCGGTAGCGGCCAGCGGTTTTTCAGGTAATCGGCGTAATAGTATTCTTTGATTATCCCAATACCCGTGTGCCAGCTTTCAATCTCTTTGCTGTCGTTGATACCCCATTTGAAAGGGGCGTTGTATTTCTTCACATCAGGATGCCGTTTGTGATTCTTAACTGCCAATTGGCTTATTGTATCAAAAGCCATTTCAGCGGATTTGAACCGTTCGGCAATCTCACAAAACAGCATCTTAATATTCTTTTCTTCGAAATACATCATTACGCCCTCCGAAATAAACAGCGTTGGCCTGTCTTTGGGAACATCATTCATCCACGAATAATCAAACATGGACTTGGCTATCATTTTGCAGGAAGGCGTTTCTTTAAAAAACTTTTTACGCACCTCAATAGATTCTTCTACATCAATGTCGAACCACTGAGCACCGTTCAGGGAGAGCCGCTTGCAGCGGGCATCCAGGCCGCAACCCAGATTAACGACAATTCCTTGCGGATGCCGATGCAAAAAATCGTTGATGATTTCATCTAAGATGATAGTACGGACTATTGTCCCTGTTTGCGAGGCTTCCGATACTTTGTTCTTGGACGATTCATCGAACTCTATTTGTTCCAGTATTTGTACTGCATAGGGGTCTTTGACTGCCGCATCGGGGCGTTTTGCTTCGATTGCCCGAATCCGCAGCGTAATAAATAATGTTTCGGGAACTCCCGACAGATTTACTTTCATATTATTTCTTTTTTAAAATTTCCAACCTTTCATCCGTTGCTGTTCGTCCCACATGTGCTTGTACAGGCCGTTATTAGCCAATAGTTGCTGGTGTGCGCCTTGCTCGGATAATTTGCCGTCATCCAATACCACGATATTATCGGCATGCACAATCGTGTTCAGTCGGTGGGCGATGACAATTACTGTTTTACTTTTCACCAGTTCGTTGATGGCTTCCTGTATGTGCAGTTCGTTTTCGGGATCGAGCGAAGCAGTGGCTTCGTCGAGCAGGACTATTGGCGCGTCTTTCAATAGGGCGCGGGCAATAGATATCCGTTGCTTTTCGCCACCCGAAAGCGTACAACCACCTTCACCAACCATTGCCTGCAAGCCGCCGGGCAGTTCCCACGCGAAGTTCATCACCTGTGCTTTTTCGGCTGCCGCCAATATTTGTTCCTCAGTTGCATTTGCATTGCCGATTTTAATATTGTTGTAAATAGTATCGTTAAACAGATACACATCCTGAAACACGATGGAAATGCACGACAGCAGGTTATCAACCGGATAATCTTTGATATTTTTTCCGTTCAACCGGATTTCACCTTTATCCACATCCCAGAAACGGGCAATCAACCGCGTGAGCGTTGTTTTTCCAGAACCCGAAGGGCCGACCAAAGCGGTCAGCTTGTGGGAAGGGATCTTCAGGTTCAGTTGTTTGACGACAGGCACATTATTGTACGAAAAATCCACATCTTTAAACTCGATATCAAAGTTGGTAATCTTTCCGGTATCGGAACCGTCGGACATGATGGGTGTTTTGCGCAACGCTTCGATACGTTCCACGCTTAATCCCATGTAGGTTGCCAGTCCCAAAAACATGAGCGCCTGCATCAGCGGTTCACACATCTTGGTTCCAAGTAAAAGAAAGAGAATATACACAGGTAAACTCATTTCCCCATGTGTGAAGAAATAGAATCCTACCAGAATAATCAGTGGAATACTGGCATTCAGTACAAAGGTCGCCAAAACCAACGTGGGGCCGGAACCAGCTTCCAAACGAATGGAATCCTGTTTTAGTTTACGAAATGACTTTTCCAGGCGTTCAAATTTTGTCCCGCCCAGATTGAAGGCTTTGATCAACCGGATGCCCTGAATGTACTCAATGACACGCGAAGCCGCATCGGTCTTCGACTTTTGCTGTTTCTTTCCCGAATAGGCTATCAGTTTGCGGGTAATCCACACCATCGGCCAAGCCAACGGGATAACCAGGGCGGCAATCAACGCCAGTTGCCAGTTGAAGAATGCCAAACTGATAACCATAGCCAATGGGCCGATAAGGCCGCCGATGATTTGCGGAAGCTGGTGCGTCACCAACAATTCCACATTGTCGAAGTCACTTACAATGTAGGAACCAATCGTACCGGGGTCTTTAGTATTATAGAATCCCATAGACAGTTTGCGCAGGTGTTCCGCTACGCTGATCCGTCCGTCGGCACAAATGTTATAACCTTCCCGATAGGATGCCATATAGGATTTATAGTTGAAAAACACCAATAGCAACAGGCACACCAACAGGGCGGCGCAGTAAACGCCAATCAGTTTCACATTCAATTCCGTTCCCGGATATTGCAGCGGTTTGAAAACTTCCCATACCACTCCCAGCATGACACAGTAAGGCGCGGCGCGGAAAGTATATTCCAATAAAGTCCAACCTATCATTGGATATAACCGCTGCGGTTTTCCCTGTGTAGCGGCATTCATTAGTTTTATAATATTCATATTGATTCGTATTTATCGGTTAAGTTTCCACTCACGTGAGCGGGAATAAATATCCCACATGTTCTTATATAATCCGCCGAGGGCTACCAGTTCATCATGTTTGCCCTGTTCGGCGACGGTTCCTTTATCAATGACCAATATCTGGTCGGCATTGCGGATGGTGGACAAGCGGTGAGCAATCACCATTACCGTTTTGCCTTTAATCAGTTGGGAAAACGAAGCCAGTATCTTCCCTTCATTTTCGGGGTCAGCATAAGCGGTCGCTTCGTCGAGCAGTACAATCGGTGCATCTTTCAATATGGCACGCGCTAACGCTATCCGTTGGGCTTCGCCGCCTGAAAGGTATGTGCCGCCCTCACCGACCAACGCATCATATCCCTTTTCCAGTTGCATGATAAAGTCGTGGCACTGGGCGGCTTTAGCGGTATTTATTACATCTTCTTTTGTTGCCGTTTTGTTTCCCATACGGATATTTTCTTCAATGGTATCGAAAAACAGTATGTTATCCTGAAACACGAACGACACGGTATTCATCAGGTCTTCCGTGCGGATTTGCTTGATATGGCTACCGCCGATGCGGATTTCGCCGTCTTCAATATCCCAGAAACGGGCAGCCAGCATGGCGATGGTCGATTTTCCCGCACCCGAAACACCTACCAATGCGGTTACTGTACCGGGTCGGGCTGTAAACGATACATTGTTCAGGACTTCTGTTTTATCATACGCAAACGATACATTTACAAACTCAATAGAAGCATCGCGAGGTGTTTGCGGTTGTATCGGATCAGTGATTTCTTCTTTTTTCAGAATCCCGTCCATCAAATCCACGCCGATACTGTTTTGGCGCAACATATTGGTCATCCACATCAATTTGAGCATAGGGAAAAAGATACCGCCACCCAATACAAGGAATATCAATACCGTGGATATGTAGCCGGTATAAGACGGGGCTTTCAACAGAAAGTAAATAGCTGCCGGAATAATAAACAGCAATGCTGCCGAGAGCATATTGTAAAAGCCGAGATAAGTAACGGCATAAGTGGAGGTAATGGTATTGGAAAAATCGCGGAACCCAAAAATCTGTTTCTTCAGGTTTTCCAGCGCGATGGACGAGCGGTTAAAAATCTTCACGACCTGCATACCACGCACGTATTCGATAATCGAAGCATTCAGTTTTCCCATAATCGACATATAGCCTTTCGTATCTTCGGTGGCTTTCTTTGACCAGGTGGTAGAGAACTGGAAGAAAAAGGCAATCAACATGACGGCAAGTACGATAAGTGCCAGTCGCCAGTCAATGGTAAAAAGCCAGCCAATGATCAACAGCGGAAAAACAATAGCGCTGGTTAAATCGGGGATATGGTGGGCAACGAACAATTCGACCCGTTCCACATCTTCGCCGATGATTTTCTTCAAATCGCCCGTGGTGCGTTTGGTGAAAAAACCCAATGGAAGTTTTGCCATTTTGCGGGTTATCGCCACACGCAGTTCATACAGAATGTTGAAAGCGGCAATATGTGAACACATCAACGACACGAAAAGTAGCACGCCATAACAGCCAAAGGCTACGAGGCAGATGATTCCCCAATGTTTTACCAATTCCTGCGAAACGTTTTCGGGGTGGGCGGCATGGGCTGCCAGTTCATTCAAAATGTTCAGTATGGCGACATAAGGTACGAATTGCGCCAGCGTTGAAGCGACGGCCAGCACGACCGACCCGATAAGCCACCATCTTTTTGTTCCGGCTATTTCCAACAGTCGGGAAAAGCCTTGCTTCGGTTTTTTGTAAGTTTTACTACTCATACTTTATCTGTTTTTAATCTAATTCTCATTTTATGTTCATCCTGCCCAATAGCGAACAATGTTCGATTTTGTTCAAAAAAAGAAGGAGGCTTATCCAGCCTCCTTCTTAATTCCTGTCAATTCACACCACCCGGCAAAATTAAATAGTAGATATTCCCGGAAGAACTCCCGTATTTTCCGCTTGTTCAAGTCGTGGGTAACAATTTCGCCCAGGATACTCACCAACCACGAAGCCATTGCGTGAATGAAGAACCGGGAAACATTATTGGAATCAGGGAAATATTTCTTTTCCAGTTTCCGGTAATTGTGGCTGACTTGTGTAATGTGGTCGGTCAGGGCATCGCGGAAGTTACCCATAGAGGAACCCTGCGAATGGTAAAGCATCAAACGGAATTCTTCTTTGTAAGTACAAATGATGTTTATATAAGAATCAATCGCTTCTTCCCCGTGTCCGAATGCCGATAGGTTATTAAAATCAAGGTGCTTTTCCGTATGCTGTTCGGTAATGAACCTGAAGAGCGCATCTTTGGCCGGTTTTACAACGGCTGTAAATATTTCATCCTTATTCTTGAAATAGTTGTAGATATTGCTTAGCCCTACGCATGATTCCTTTGCTATGGTGCGCATGGAGACATCCTTAAACCCGCACCGGAAGAACTCACGCCGGGCATGATGCAGAATGGAGTTATATTTATCGTCTTTCAGAATCCTCATATGAATAAAGAACGATGTTCCTTTTTAAAATGCAAAGTAACGGCTAATTACCCTGTTACACAATCCCTATTTCTTGGTATTTTGACTACTCTTGTCCGACTGGAACTCTCATCTCCTTATTTCAAGAACAGTTAATATCTTTTCCCCAGAGTGATTATGATTTATATTTCAAATGTGCCTATTGCCGCAGAAGAGACTAATGGTACAGAGAAGTCTTCTCCTTCTGTTTGAGGTTGAATAATGTCACAGTGGAATATAATTTCTTCCCCATCTTTTATTTCGATGAAAACTGTAGACTCGTTCTTTGCACTCCAATTAGTTAAATTGTATTTGCCTGAAGACTCTATTACGAATTTATATTTACCCGTAGATTCACCATCTTTTTCTATATGCACAGAATGAACCAAGGCTGAATTAGCACGGCAGATATTGTATCTTAAACTCTTTAAAGCACTTGGTGTAGTATCTGCCAGTTCTCCATTAACAGATTTCAGTCGGTTACACATGAAGGATACTTCAAATTTACCTCCTTCTACAGGTATATAAAATGGCTGCGACATCTCTGTTGAAATAATATACTGATATTCTATTTGGGATGCTTTCTGTTGAAATGAATAGGTTTTATAAGTAATTTCTTTTCCATCTGCAATGGAGAACATAATTCTACCTTTCCGAATGGTGTCCTCTTCATTTTCACTGGCACGTAATTCAAAAGAGCAGATAAAGTTGTCTTTTGTGATATTTGAAATGGTGAACTGTTCTCCTTCAAGCTTGATCTCTGTAATGGCAGATGCTTTTACTTTTTCCTTCTGCCCAGAAAAGGCCCCATTGATTTGAGTTTCCCGAAAAACCGTCAATGTGAATGTTCTTAACTCGCCTTGTTCTGCAAAATCAGAATCCTTATCTCCTTGCAACTCGAAGGAATAATCGTATGTTATCTCATCTTTGTTTTTATCGCAAGAATTAAAAAAAAGACCGATTAATAAAAGTAAGATTATTTGTTTCATTTTATATTCTACTATAAGCTATATTATATTAATGCTCAAATTTTCAATGGATTGCTTCGTGGGCTTGTTTTTGTTTATGCAAAGTTACAGCTAACGAAAAAGAAGCTTTGCCCGCAAAACGCAATATTCTGCCCGTAAAACGTATTCGTTTGCTCTTATTACAAGGCAATAAGAACCAATCTATCTGATAACGCGTGTGATGATTGATCAGAAAGCCCTCGATTGTTCCTGCACCATATCCGAATACATCCCGTTTCTCAGCAATAAATCCTGATGCTTTCCGGCTTCTATCAAAATCCCTTTATTCAGGACTACAATCTGGTCTGCATTGCGGATCGTGTGCAGATGATGAGCGATTACCAGCACCGTCCGGTCTTTTATCAGGGCTGACATGGCTTTCTGTATCTTGTATTCATTGATCGGATCTACATTGCTGGTTATCTCATCCAGTATGACAATCGGGGCGTTTTTCAGGAACGCACGGGCTATTGATAGGCGTTGTTTCTGCCCACCGGATAAACCCATTCCATTTTCCCCGATTTTCGTATCATAGCCATCGGGCAACTGCATAATGAAATCGTGTATCATCGCTTTCTTTGCTGCTTCTTCCACTTCCTCACGGCTGGCGTTTTTATTTCCGACTTTGATATTGTTGTAAATGGTGTCAGAAAACAGGATTACATTCTGCATCACGATACTGATATTGCCCAACAGGTAATCGTAGCTCATATCCCGTATATCGACTCCGCCGATGCGGATCGCCCCAGATTGTGGTTCCCAGAATCGTAACAGCAGGCTGGTAATGGTCGTTTTGCCAGAACCGGAAGAACCGACAAGGGCGGTAACCGTTTTTTCAGGAACGGTAAATGATAAATCCTTTATCTCAAAGCCTTCCGTTTCATAGTGGAATTCCACAGCATCAAAAGCAATATCAAACTTTTCAACTGTCTTTGGTTGTGCAGGCTCTTTGACAACCGGCGTATTCAGTAAACGTGCTATCCGGCTGTAACTGTCCTTTACCTTAATGTAGTTCATCCAGTGCGCTTCCATACTTGCAAACGGCTTGTAGAACTCTTTGGAAACTACGACAAACATTAAGTAGGTAAACAGACTAAGGCTTCCTTTATAAACCCAGAAAGCCCCGGCGGTTGCCATCAGGGCAAAAGCGATTTCAAGCCAGAAAGTGTATTTTCCCATATTGACAGCCGCCAGTCGTGAGGTCGATTTGCTGCTATCGCCGAAATGCTCGACGGCATTGTCCAAGCGATTACGGAACAAACCTTTCCCACCAAAGATCTTCAACACAGGAATACCTTTCACATATTCCACAAACAGGCTTACCATGTTCGCCAAGTCATCCTGATTTTTTTCCTGTTCATTAACCCCTTTTCGGATTCCTCTGAACAACCCGAACAATGCCAACGGAAGTACAGCAATCATCACAAGACCCATGCGCCAATCAATACAAAACAAGCCGATGCCGAGTATCAACGCCACAATGAAGTCGGCGGACATCCGTGTCCATAGGTGGCCGACTACCATTTCCATATTATCTACATCTTTATGGATAATGGTGTTAATCTCGCCCAGGCGTTCATTGGAATAAAATCCCAACGAAAAGGATTTGAGTTTCAGGATTATTTTCTGGCGTATCTGTTCTACCAAGTCGAATCCCGCGTAATGCTTCGACATATCGGCAACAGAGTTGGCAATAGTCTTAAATACCAATAATCCGATAAGAATCCAAGCCAATACAGGAATGCGTACCGCTTGCCCCGCGACAATATTATCTATCGCGTAGAGGACTACCAGCATAATTGCTGTTCCACACAAAGCATAGAGGACAAAACACACGATTGAGGCGATTAAACGGTATATGCCACGTGATGTCATTTCATTAAAGATATTTCGTATCATATCGCGCCTCCTTTAATTTAATTGCCATTGGTTTACAATGGTCTGTTTTTCTATCATTTCCTTATACATATCGCATTGCCGCATCAGTTGGTCGTGATTGCCGTTAGCAATGACTTTGCCTTTATCCATGACGACAATGCTGTCCATTTCACGAATGGTATTCAGTCGGTGGGCGATGGTGATTACCGTTTTATCCTGCTGTAAATCGTCCAATGCTTCGTGAATCAGCCGTTCGTTTTCACCGTCGAGTGCGGCCGTTGCCTCGTCCAGAATGATAATGGGCGAATCTTTGAGAATCATCCGGGCAATGGATATGCGCTGCTTTTCCCCACCCGAAAATTTCACTCCGGCTTCCCCGGCCAGTGTTTCGTAGCCATTAGGCAAACTCATAATAAAATCGTGTATCCTTGCACGGCGGGCGGCCGATTCTACTTCGGCTCTGGTGGCAGTGGGTTGTCCTATCCTGATATTGTCCTCGATGCTGATATTGAAAAGAAAAACATCCTGCTGAACCATTGAGAACAGTTCCGCAATGTTTTTCTCGGATAAATTATTGACTGGTTCGTTCCCGATACGGACAATGCCGCATTGAGGTTGCCAGAACGCCATCATCAGGCTTGCTAATGTGGTTTTCCCGGAACCCGATTCTCCCACCACTGCAACATGGCAGCCTTTTGGAAACGCTAAATTGACATCGCAGAGTGCTTTTTCTCTTTTGCTTGGATAGGTAAACGAAACATCTTCAAAGCGAACATCATCGCCCGAAGGATTGATTTTCATATCCACATTTTCTTTGGGCGGAACGCTGGTAATGGAACGTACCCGTTGGGCTGACTGGTTGTAAACAATACCGAAATGCTGAAAGGTCGATAGTTTCACAAAACAGGATGCGAAGATGCCGCCCAGAATCAATGCAAGTATGAAGCTGGCAACGGACAGGTCGCCGCTGCCGATCAACACCAATCCGGTGATAATCATTACCACCACGCCACCCTCTAAAAACATTGAGATAATACTCATGGGAACCGCTATGCTTGTCATGCTGTTTTTTACCCAATGGATATAATCCCGCATTCCCTGCAATACTTTTCCGGTGCGTGTTTCTTCATTGCTGAATGCCTTTATCACAGGAATAGTGGCCACGTACTCCAATAAATCCTCGGACATTTGTTTGGTGCTATCGGAAAAATGTTGGAATGACTTTTTCCACATGCGGTTGAACAGCTTTTGCAGAATAAATGCAACGGGAAGCAATGATACCAACGATAATCCCAAACGCCAATCAATACATAAAACGATAATCCAAAGCACAAAGGGTAAAAATGTCGCCGAAAGGATTTCAGGGCGTCCGTGAGCCAGGTAGAGTTCTATTTGTTCTACATCGTGATGAATGATATTTGTCAAATCACCCACCTTGCGTTCCTGGAAGAAACCGAGGGGCAATTTCTGTAAATGGGCTACGATTTTCATCCGCAGTTTCGTCAGGGCTTCGTAGGCCGATTTATGCGCCCGCCAAATGGAAGCCCCGTAAAAGAATCCTTTCAGCAGGGCAAAAGCGAACATCAAACATGCCACAAACACAATCATACGAACGGTGGCATCGCCCTTAAAGAACGCATCCACCATATACACAACCAGCAAAACAGGCAGTGTCCCGAATATAAGATGCAAAACCACAATGATATTAGACATGCCATCTCTCTGATTCTGTAATATTTGGCTTTCTTTTTTCTTTTTCATAAAACTTTCTTTAACCTGGTAATTCTATTCTACTTAAATAAACGTTCTTACTCGGAATCGAAGCTGCAACAGAGAGGGAATAATCATTCATAAATGTATGATGGGTATAAAAACAGTCTCCACTTATTCTCACAGGATTTTCCAGCGTCAAAACTTCGATAGGAGAGGTTAGAAAACCTGTTCCCTGTGCTTTAAGAACACATTCCTTTAATGTCCATAGTTTGTAAAACTGTCGATATGGAGTTGAACCAGCATATATAAAATCAAGCTCTTTTTGAGAAAATACATCTGCAAAATCATTTATATCTATCCTGTAATCCATTTTTTCGATATCTACTCCAACTCTCCCGGAAGTTAGCGCACAAACAACACATTGTCCAGAATGCGAGATATTAAATTGAAATGGATACATTGACTTAATAAATGGCTTCTTAAACTTATCCCATTCGATAGTGCATATAGCATCTTTAGAGATATTCAGGTTCATTATTGCATGCTGTAAAAGAAGTCTTCCGGCGAGACTTCTTTCCCTATCTTCTTTCCTTCGCATCTTTTCTATCCTACACAGATCAAACACTGATAAAGGAATCTCTGCGAGATTGGAAATCACTTTATCTACATATGTGTAGAATACCCAAATATCTTCTTCCCTCATAAACAAGACGTTATGATATGAATAATTTCCTCACCACAATCGGTTAAATAGAAATGCCCTCCATTGAAGAAATGGAAACTACAAATTCCGGTCGTATAACTATTCCATTTGTATATTTGATCAACTGTCCATGTATCTTCTTTTCCGACCAATACACTCATATTAAAATCGAAAGGTAAAGTACCATTGAAAACGGCTGTTTCAGCTATCTTTAAATCATTCCTAAGAATAGGCAAATAATATTCTTGTAACTCCGGATAGTTGAAAAAGTCGTCTGTCATACCGCCTAATTTTTTCAGTTCAGAGACAAATTCCTGGTCATTTAGCAAATGAAGCTTTTTTTGTTCTCTTGTATGGATAGGAGCACCTTCACCAGATACGAAAAGATGAGCCGGTAGTATCTTCCCTTTTTCCCGAATCAGGTTGCACAACTTTATAGTTATCAATGCGCCCAAACTATGTCCGAACAGATAGTACGGTTTGCTGAATAGATTATCTGCATCCATTTGTGAAAACAGGTCTGCCGCAATATCTTCAATACAAGTATAATTTGTAGAGTCAGAAGATCTGGTGCCCCTGCCAGCTAACTCATATACACACATCTCGATATTGGAAGGCAAGAACTGTTTCCATTTATTATAAAATGTTGAAGAACCACCTGCGTATGGCAAACAAATCAGCATATACTTATTGCGATTTACAGTTCTCATTTTATTTTTCCAGAGATTTTAAGAAGGCTTTTATATCACTTATTATCTCGTCTCTTGAAACTTCTTTTTTAATGAAAAAGTGATCTCCATGAAGGATACGATGTTTGAAACCATTTGTAGTGTATATTTTCCATGCCTTGATATTATCTTCAGTCACAAACACATCTTCATCACCCCCATAAGCATATATGGGAATAGGTATTTGCGAGTTTTGGGGATTAAAAAACCAGTCATCAACCAGCTGGAAATCACCTTTTATAATTGGTAACATTTCCGATACTGTTTCTTCCGTGAAACAAAAATCTTCCGGTGTGAAATTAATCTCCCTTAACGCCTGAAGAAGTTCATCATCCGACAAAGTATGTAGGTCTCTTCTATAAGGAAAATGGGGAGGGTTTTCTCCGGAAACAAATATTGCACTTGGCAACAATCCTTTTTGCTGGATAATATACCGCGTTACCTCATGAGCCATAAAGCCACCCATGCAATGCCCAAAAATCACATAAGGAGCATCATTATATGAAAGAATAACTTCAGCAATAAGCGGTACCAAGTCTTCCATAACAGTGATCCTCTTTTCATCGCTTCGAGTGGATCTTCCGGGCAGTTGAACACAACAAACTTCTGTTCCTTCATCAAATAGGAAACACCAGTTATGATATACTTCGGCAGACACCGCCGCATAATGTAAACAGAAAACTCTATTTTTCACAACAGGCTGGGGATTAGGTATATACAGCCATTTTCCCCATATTTTTTTCATCTTTTCTTCATTAACATTTCTCATTTTCATCTATTTTTAGAAGTTAATTAATATATCTTTCATACGGTTTCCTAATTCAATCATATCCTCTTTGGAATATGTTTTGGCATCATAGAGTAGCTTGATGTTCATGTTTTTACTCGGCCAAATAAAAATGTTGACTTTACCATAAGGGTGATTAACGAAGTTGGTGCTGGAAAGAGAAAAAGGCAATGATGAATAATCAATCTCTTCCATTGGCATATTCTCAAAAGTAATCGTATTATCTATTGCAAGAAGAGATTCATTCCCGACAAAAGAACTTATCTCTTCCAAAGAACATGAAACATGGGAAAATACCTGATTGAGATCATTCTGTAAGGATTTTGCCATTTCCTCAAAAGACTGGTCTTTTACGGTCAATTTTATCGGAATCTCGTTGATGTATAAGCCCACCCGATTATGAATATCCTTTATCGTCATTGGTCTATCAGCTACGGTTGTCCGGCTAAACACCTGTTTCCTGTTTTGCAACCGGGCTAATGCCAACATATAACTTAACTGAAAAATACAGTTCAGACTAACTCCTATCTTTTTAGCTCTTTCCCGGATTCTGTCTTCCACAGCTGATAAATCCACATCTATTCTTTGATAATCCAATGGATGACTATCTTTGTTCTTAGGTTGGGCTACATTTTCTAATGGGAGTAAATAATTTTTCCAAAAAATTTCATCCTCGCTTTTATCCCTGTCCCGCTGATAGACTATATAGTCTTTCATTGAGTACGACTCCAAAACCAAACCGGGATTTTTGCCTCTTGAATATGCTGAATAGAACGATATTAATTCATTAAATATAATAGGGACATTCCACCCATCCATAAGTAAAACAGGGAAGTACCATCTAAGACTAAACTCATTAGACGTTTTCTGAATGAGGTAAAGTTTAAGTAACGGTGGGGCTTGTAGGTCAATCCTCTTTTTATTTTGTTCATTTCTCAAGTTCTGTGTTAACTTTTCCTGTTTATGAGGATTTACACCTTTCCAATTAACAGACTCGATTTCAATATAATAATCCTTGTAGACTACCTGAAACACTTCATGAGTTTTTGTTTCATAAAATGCAGTTCTCAACATGGGATACTTTTTCAAAATCAAGTTCCAAGATTTTTTCAATATGCTTAAATCGACAGTACCAGAAAACACAAATTCCAAATCCATCATTAAGGTTTTCGAGTCCTTCGCATTCTTATAGATATTGTAATACCAATGTTGCATAGACGTAACATTAAGAATATCTTCGATTTTACTATTTACAGTCTTTTTCATGATATGAACTTATTTTGAAATTAACTCATTAAAATTCTCCTTAGAAATCTCCAAGCCTTTAAACTCACGAGAATCTCTCGCTTGCATCTTTTCTAAGTTCTTAATCTCTTTCAGTAAGTGATTCTTGAATTGTTTTTGCAGTTCATCCGAAGCTGTTAAACTTTTTTCTACAAGAATTGAAACTTCTAATTGATCATTCACTATAAAAGCTTCAATAGTAACTTCAGAACAAGATTTTAGAGGGCTACTTTTCCGGTCTAATATGCTATAATATGACGCATCGTTGCTTATATTACCATAAAACACAATATCTACGTTGGGCACAATTTCAGAAACATCTGTTGATGTCTGCATACTTAAATCGATAGAGTTATCGACTATTATATCCCTCATCTTCTTATAATTGACAGATAGATCACTGAGTTGCAGTGGAACAATATATGTCATGAGGAAATTGCCGCAAGTGGCTTCTAAAGAATGTTCCAAAAGGTTCTCATAGTCTCTCGGAATAGTGTATCTGACAAATGTCCGGTCTTCGCTTATGAAATTTAGACATGAAGCAGCAGCCCTTATTAATAGATTTATGATTGCAACTCCTTCAACCTCTTTCATATATTCATTTTCAATTTTTATAGAAAGAGGTAAATCTGGCCCTTCTTGTATCCGAGCCTCCAGTATTGCTCGTTTATCTCTCAATATGCTGCATGATTTGTAAAGACCGGCAATATCACTTAAAGAAGCTATTCGTTTACTTATTTCTTTGGAAATGCCCACACCATAATACATGTTGTTTAGTAGGAGTTTGAGCAGTAAATCAACCGAATGTAAGTCCAACACTAATTTATTGGATATAACCAGTAGATAATCTTTGTTTGTATGCTGCAATAAACAAATCCTGAACAATGGAGTAGCACCGGAATAAAAATCACGAATAAAGTCGCTTGCTATAGTTTCTACATAATCTTCAAATGATGTGTTTTCTGGAATATTATCTACAAAATCAATCTCAAAACTATAATTGAGGTTAACATGCAGCTCCCATGTGTCTTTTACTTTTAAGAGTTGCCCCTTTAAGAAGTCGAACAAAGGGCATAGCGTTGATACACCTTGATCTAATCTGTCAGGGTCGATTTGTTCTTTCAGTTCCAGCAAGACAATATGATTTTGAGCAAAAACGTCATCACCACAATAGTCTATCAACATTTGTTGATATGCGGATAAATATATGATGTCACTTTCGGCGACCTTTTCCTCATTGCTTAATACACATGCTTCCGTAAGTCCTTTAATCGTTGGGTGCTCGAAAATCATTCTGGGGGATAATGTTATTCCGTGCTGTTTCAACCTGGATATAATTTTTACCCCCAATATGGAATCACCCCCCATTGAGAAGAAGTTCTGATTGATGTCTATCATGGACTTATCAATCCCCAAAATTTCAGCAAAGACTTCAATCATAATATCATATTTGGCAGAATCTTTCTCCATCATATTAATGCACAATTTCCTTTCTTCACTCTCACATACATCTGTCTCTTCGGATAGGCGCCTACGGTCTATTTTCCCGTTTGGGGTTAATGGCAACTTCAACAAAATAAAGAGTTCCTGGGGCATCATGTAGTGTGGAAGAACAAGACTTAATTTTTCCTGAATTTCACTTGTAGTTAATTGTGCCCCTTCATTAAGTTGTACCGATGCTTTGATTTTTCTTTTTTGCTGGGTTAAAACAACAGCACAGGCTTTCACGCCTTCAATTGCGGATATGCACGATTCAATTTCTCCAAGTTCAATCCTGTAACCACCAATCTTTACCTGTGAATCTGCTCTTCCAAGAAATTCAACATTCCCGTCAGGTAACATCCGGCCAAGATCCCCGGTCTTGTATATAACTTCATTACTTCCTTCCAGTCTAACAAAAGCATTTTCGGTTTTTTCTTTGTCTTTGTAGTAACCATTTGCAACACCAATACCGCCTATGTATATGTTGCCCGTTGCGTAAATGGGACAAGGGTTTAATGAATCATCCAATATCAGGATTGTTTGATTGGCAAGTGGTTTCCCATATGGAATACTATTCCATTCTTTAGAAACGTGATTTATTGGATAATAAATAGACCAAATAGAAGCTTCGGTAGCACCTCCCAAGCTTATGATCTCCATTTGTGGGTTAAGGACTTTCAATTTATCGGGCATGGACAAGGGAATCCAGTCGCCACTCAAAAGCGCAAGTCTAATACTGATGTTGTTTGATTCAGATATATTGGATACATATTCAGCATACATTTCCATTAAGGCCGGAACTGTATTCCAAATTGACACGTTATATCCCATTACGAGTTTATGCCAGCTTTCGGGATCTTTTGCCATCCCGGATTCGGGCATTACAATAGTCCCACCAACAGCAAGCATACCAAATATGTCATAAACAGACAGGTCAAAACTTAATTCTGATAAAGCAAAGATACTATCAGATGGTTTTATCTTAAATCTGTTATTGATATCAATAATCGTATTTACAGCCCCTTTGTGAGATATTACTACTCCTTTGGGCTTTCCTGTAGAACCTGACGTATAGATGATGTAGGCTATATCGTTTGGTGAAACTTCATTCATTGATAGGTTAACCATTGAAAGGTCAATATTCCTATCTTCCACAGACACCACATCCACATCCGGAAAGTTTTCCAACTGTTCACTATGCTCCGATATCGAGATTATCAGACTACAGTCCGTTTCGTCAATAATGTATTTAACCCTCTCAACAGGTGTTTCTATGGTTAACGGAAGATATGCGTATCCGGCATTCAGGATAGATAACACTGCTACAACCTGTTCCCATCCCTTTTCCATTAAGACAATGATAGGCTTATCTTTTCCGATGTTTTTCTCTTTAATCACCGAAGAATAGTATAGGACTAACACACGTAACCGATCATAACTTATCTGTTTTCCTTTGGAAATAATGGCTGTTTTACCTGCAAAGTCCTTACAAGAGTTAAAGAAAAGGTTATGGAGTGTTGTCGTAGGAATATCTTCGCTGGTAGTGTTATATTCCTTGATAGCTTCCAAATGACTGGACGGAATCAAATCGTAATAATGATGGTGCCAATCTACCGTTTGTTCGCACAACGATAGTATCAACTTAATATAAGCATTGAACATTTCGTCAATAACACCATCTTCAAAAACGTTGTCAATAAAGTGCCAACTAAGCATTAGGCCATGAACGTTCTCAAAGACTGCATGGTCAAGCCACACCTGTGGCGTTTGGGACAAAACATAATTATAGTCTCCAAATACTTCATGAAAAAGATTCTCGCCACTGGCATCATGTACAATAGTACTGGTAAAAACGATAGGTAAAACGGCTCCAGCAGTATTTCCCCGCTCCTTTGCTATTTTTCGTAGAATGGTTGTACCATGTACATACCTGTTTTCCAGATTGTTCCAGTTTTCCTGTTGCAAATTCAATACAAGCGATTCAAAATCAACAGCTTCTTTTAAATTCGCTTCAATGGGAGCAAAAGAAGCAAATTCACCCACCAATCTATTCACATGTGGATGCAGGGGATGCCTATTGATTATGGTAGTGTTAATGCAAAAGCTTTTGTTTTGGCCCCAGCAAGCAAGTATCTCACTAAATCCGGCTAATAATACCATTGAAGGCGAAATCTTTTTTTTGCCAGCAACCTCTTTTAACCTTTCCCATAACGCTGTTTCTATGGTATAACTGAGCCTTTTGTAGCGTGGAGATTCTGTCAGGGTGACATTCTTCAAAGGTAATTCAGGTCTGCCAGACAATGTTTTGATACGTTCATCCCAATAGGTATCGGAGGTTTTATATACATTACAGTCTCTAATTTTCTTTTCCGCAAGAACATAGTCTCTGAATTTTAAATCAATTGCCGGTAATTCCCGTTCCATGTTTGAATAAAGCAAAGCCCATTCTTTCATTAGGATTCGTAAACTTGCGACATCACAAATAATCAAGTCTAAACTGAAATGTATCCTTACTTTGTTTTGTGGCAAAACGGAACATTGTACTTCAAATAATGGCCATTGGTCAATAGGACGTACAACACTATCCATTTTACCCCTTATTTCCTGTAGCCGAGTTTCCGCATCAGCGTTTGATACGTTGCTGAAATCATTGATTTTTACCTTATACTCCATAGGTAACGGAAGAATCTTCTGTGTTCCATCCTCCAGAATAATGGTTCTCAACATGTCGTGACGCTCAATGAGTTTTTGCCATGCTTTTGAAATTGTTAATGGGCACAGATTGTAATTCTCGACTTCAAAATACAAGTGAGCAGCAACACCACTTGTATTAAAAGCCTCAATTCTTCCCAACCATTGGGCTTCCTGCATTTCAGTGAGCGGAAACGGAGTATGTAAATTTTCCAGGTCTTCCACAATTACCGGAAGTCCTAAATCCACTTCGTCGGATTCTTCTATTTTATCCGAAAGGGCTTTAATGGTTGGATATTTCATGAATTCTTTAAGGCGTATATCACTGGAAAATTCCTTGTTAATCCTTGACAGAATTCTTGTTGCAAGCAATGAATGTCCTCCCATTTCAAAGAAGTTATCTTCTAACCTAATATTCTCAATGCCTAAAACAGATGAGAATATTCTCAACAAGGTTCTTTGTTTTTCTGACAAGGATTCTTCTTTTGACCCATTTCGGGACTCATCTTTGTCTTCCTGCACACCGACACTCTTATAAATAGTTTCTATTTCTTGCCCTGTATGTTCAGCAGGTTGAATCCAATATCTTTTTCTGTCAAACCGATAAGTAGGTAGCGGAATGAAAATTCTCTCATCAGTAGAAAACAATGCTTTCCAGTTTACTTTTGTACCCAAACTCCAAATATTGCCCAATGCCAAATACAGGGAATGCAAAGAGTTCATATTTGAGGTTGCTGCCGGTAAAAGATTTACCGCATTTGTCCGGTGGTCTATCCGTTTGATAAATGTTTTCAAAGTGCTTCCTGCCCCCACTTCAACAAAAATATGCGGCTCCAGTTTTAAGATAGTATTAGTGGCATCCTTGAAACGAACCGGCCTCCTGATTTGGTTCATCAAGTATTCTGCCGATATGCTTTGGCCTATATTTATTATTTCCCCATTCAGGGTAGAAGCAATTCTTATTTTCGCAGGATTGAATGTGACTTTTTTTGCTACTTCGTAGAAATCGGCTAACACCGGTTCCATTAAGCAAGAATGGAATGCAGCTGATGTGTGCAGTTGTCCATAGGTTATTCCATTTTCATCTGCAATCTGCAAGAACTTTTCCATCACATCTTCATTACCGGATACCACTAATAAATCTTTGGTATTGATTGCGGCAATGGATAAACCTGCCGGGAGCAGAGGCATAATAACTTCTTCCTCTGAATGTACAGAATACATCTTTCCCTTATTAATAGCATGCATTAATGAAGCTCTTTCGCTAACGAGGATTACAGCATCTTCGACACTTATCATACCTGCCAGACAAAAAGCGGCAAATTCACCAATGCTATGACCGATCATGATATTCGGTTCAACGCCCCATGCAATCAGTTGTTTCCCCAAAGCATACTCTATAATGAAAAGTAGTGGCTGAGCATAAATCGTATCGTTTATGTTCTTGGTTTTATCCTGCCCCCACAAAATGCTACAGAGGTCAATAGCAAGATGAGCCTGAAAAAGAGTCATTAACCGATCTAATTCTTCTTTGAAAACGCCACCTTTATTGTACAATTCAACTGACATTCCAACAAATTGAGAACCTTGTCCCGGAAACATGAAAGCAATATCAAAGTCACCAGCGACTAAAGATGAGTCACTTTCTTTGTTCAGCAATTCTGCAAGTTCCTTAATGGAGGAACACGAATAACTATGCCTGTGTTTATATGCATTTCTTCTACAAGCCAGGGTATATGAAACCTGCGATAGTTCAACTTCCGGGCTGTTTTGAATATATTCCAGTAGGGCTTGCTCATTTTTACGTAACGATTCCTTAGAATCGGCAGAAATATTTATCGGATAATAATCTTGTTTATTAGTATGGTTGGAGGTATCACTATCGCTTTCATACTCTTCCAGAATTACATGCGCATTCGTTCCCCCAATCCCAAATGAGCTTACTCCACATCTTCTTGGGTAATCATTATCCTGATTATCCCAATATTTTGTTTCTATATTAACATAAAACGGACTGTTTTCAATGTCAATGAAGGGATTGGGTGAGGTATAATTGACAGATGGAACCAACATTTTGTTTTTTAGGGAAAGAACCATTTTTATCAACCCTGCGATGCCCGCGGCATTCTCTAAGTGACCTATATTACCTTTCACCGAACCAATACTACATTTCTTTTGAACACCATTAAAGACGGTTACCAACGCATCAAATTCTATCGGATCACCCATTTTAGTTCCCGTTCCGTGTGCTTCAATAGCAGAAATGGTGTCAACCGGAATATTAGCATCCCTAATAGCACTGTTTAAAACGGCTTGTTGACCTGATAGGCTGGGAGCAGTATATCCAACCTTGTTTTGGCCGTCATTATTTATTGCAGACCCCTTTATTACACAAAGAATATTATCTCCGTCTTCAATAGCGTCTTCCAAACGTTTCAGAACGATAACACCGGCACCACTCCCGAAAACAGTTCCGTTAGCAGCTTCGTCAAAAGGACAACATCTTCCATCGTCAGAAACAATCATTTCCGGTTCGTAAAAATATCCTTGTTTCTGCGGGAGTCTTAATGTTATTCCTCCGGCTATTGCCCAATCACATTCTTTCGCCAGCAAGCTTTTTCGTGCAAAATGGACAGCAACCAAAGAGGTTGAGCAGGCTGTTTGTATGTTTACACTGGGGCCATGCAAGTTTAATTTATAAGAAATCCGTGAGGCCAGATAATCCTTATCATTCGACGTTTGTATGAAAAACTCTTCACTGTTATCTGTTATGCTTCGCCCTCTTAGGATATTCTTCAAAAGATATTGATTGTAACCCGATCCCATGAAAACACCAACATTTTGAGTGTTGTATTCGCTATTGTAACCAGCGGATTCCAAAGCTTCATGAGAAAGTTCCAGCATAATCCGTTGTTGGGGATCTAAAATAGCTGCTTCCCTGGGAGAATATTTAAAGAAACCTGCATCGAAATGTTCAATATCACTGATATAGGACGCTGCCCGAACGTAGTTTTCCTGATTATAAAGAGTATCAGAAATACCAGATAATTTGAGTTCTTCTTCTGAAAGCTTCTTTATGCTTTGCTTTCCTTCTTTCAGGTTTTCCCAATATGCACCAATAGAATCTGCATCAGGAAACCTGCATGACATGCCGACTATTGCTATATCTGTATTCATAATCTTTCCTTTTATTTATTCTTTGTAATTTCTAAATAGCGAGTAAGTTTTCGCACGGTAGTATGCTCAAAAATGGAAGTCAGGGGGAATTTAATTTGGGATTTATCTGTGATACCTCTCCAAACTTTGACAATGGTCTTGGAATCTATACCAATCTCAAAAAAGTTCGCATCTAAATCAATATCCTTTGTCCCTAATACTTGCGATACTTCATCTATCACAAGATTCTTAAAAGAGGCTTCCTGTTGTGTTGAAGGCTGTGGAGGTGGTTGAACTGTACAACTAACCGTTTCCTTCTCACCATAATTTAATATAGCGGAATAATCCACTTTCCCATTGGAAGTTAGGGGCATATCAGATAGTATGTGCCAATTTGAAGGGCACATATAATTGGGAAGCTCATTCAGAACATATTCTTTTAATATGGCAATGGTATCTTCTTTCCCGTAATCCTGGCTACTATCATCTTCGTGCCTTGGAAGTGACCGAGCATGATCTGTAAAGTCGATTTTACCTGCAATAAACGAATGGATAAGTCGGTAATTTTCGTCAGGTAGATTGAAATCCCTGATGAAATCATAGTTCTTATAACTACCGATCTGACATATCCCTATACCTGTATTTACACCAGTAGTTTCCATCACTTGCGTCATTAACCCGGCTTCAATAAGGCAAAATTCAAATGCTTTTTTCCCATACAAAGGTTCTATCGCATTCAGGTTTGCAACCAAAAAAACGGAGAAGCCTTCCTCCTTATATATTTCCTTATTTTCATTCTCATGATAATCTGTCAATACCGGAAAATAATCAGTAACTTTATTTAGGCTGTGGGATAAGGGATTATAATAGTACAAAACATTATTCTCCAATCCGTTGATGCGATTTCTGTGCTGGCACAAGTAAACCTGTACAGGATATGAACTTCCGGCAGAAGCATATCTGCGTCTTAAAGAGCCATTATGTTCCCAGATACTTATACAGGATAAAAACTCACCGAGTAATGTCAAATCGATTGAAGCATCCAAAAAACGCCTTGACGAAGCCCGCATGACATAATTCTGGTAATACCCATTTTGGGATAGGTTTAAACCGATATTTGTCTTTCCCAAAGCAGATCTACGAATCCCATGCAGGGATAGCTTAAATTTCTTCCGTTCTTCCTTGTCGGTGATAATCCCGGAATCATCGTTAAACTGATGTCCTGTTGGATCGGCAGGTACAATGAAACATTCTAATTTTTCACTTCCTGTACTGTCTTTCTTTTTGACAACGATAGCCCTATTGACTAACTCATGTTTATTCAGAACGCTTTCTATTTCGCCAATTTCAATTCTGAAACCGCCTATTTTAACCTGATGATCTTCGCGGCCTAAAAACTCTATATGGCCTTCAGGTATAAATCGTCCCAAATCACCAGTTCTGTATAACCTGCATTTCTTTATTGGATGCTCAATGAATGCCTGATTGGTCTTTTCTTCATTGTTCCAGTATTCACGTGCCAACCCTATGCCACCGATATAGATATGGCCAGTTACATATTCCGGGCAGTCCTCTAATTGATCGTTTAGCACATACATCTGTTGATTTACCAATGGCATTCCATACGGTATGCTTTTCCAGTGCTTTTCAACCTGGTCAATAGGATAATATATTGACCAAATAGAAGCTTCTGTAGCACCTCCCAAACTGATTATTTCTAAAGAGCGGACAAAAAGCTTTCGTAATAGATTAGGAAGTGCAACAGGTATCCAATCGCCACTCAAAAGACAAAGCCGAAGTGTTGATTCATACATTTCTCTTCCTAAATAGAATGTAAACATCTCCATTAAGGCAGGGACAGAATTCCAGACTGTCACATGGTATTTATCAATAAGAGTTCTCCAATGGTCGGGATTCTTTAGCTGGGTGTGGTCGGGAATCACAATTGCTCCGCCAGCATCCAACAACCCAAAAATATCATAAACAGACAGGTCAAAGCTTAATGAAGACAGAGCTAAAACACGGTCTTTTTCTGTGATAGCAAACTTCCGATTGATATCCCATATCGTATTGTAGGCACTTTCATGTGAAATCACCACACCTTTAGGCGTGCCGGTCGAACCTGATGTATATATTAAATATGCAGGGCATTTTACGTCCCGGCAAGTCTTTGATATTATATCACTTTGACTTTCAGTTAAATAGTCTACCTTGCAGACAACAACAATACGCTCATTCCTTTCTACCTCTTTCGATAACTCTTCGGAAGATATAATCAAAGCGATGTTTGAATCATTCAAGATAAATTCCCGTCTTACAAACGGCAAGTCCGGATCTATACTGACGTAAGCGCAACCAACAATCTGTATGGCTAATGCGGCAGCAACCTGTTCCCAACCCTTGTGCGAATAAATACCTATTCTCGTTTGGGCAGTAATGCCTTTTTCTTCCATAAGCCTTACAATTGTTGCAACTGCATTATGTAGTTCCTTATAAGTAATCAGCCGGTCATTATGGACTATAGCTACATGTCCCGGTTTCTTTTGAACATTAGCCAAAAAACCGGAGAAAAGCATTTGCGGTACAACTTCAACGCTTGTATCATTATATTCCTCACGTAGTTTATACTGCCCATGAGGCAATATGAAATTACTACCCGCTTCTTTCAAATTGGCACTCGTCAACTGCGTAATTTCTGAAAGTAGATAAGCAAACATATCGCTCATCATCTTGCATGGGAATATTTCTTTGATATAATCCCAGGCAAGAATCAGATGACCATTATCTTCAAAGATTTGACAATCTAACCATACTTGTGGTGTTTGGGAATAAGAGTAACTTCTTTTCCCCCATGAATAAGCATAGCTGCCGGACTGGTACTTCTCCGAAGACTTTATTGCATTTGTAAATACAATGGGGGTTAAGTTGCCGGACGGAGAAATCATCCTGGAAATTTCTACGCCGTTAAACTGATGGTAATCCAGATTTTTACTGATTCTATCCTGAATTGCTCTAATCAGTTCATCTATTTTAAGTCCATTGCAATCCAACGATAGTATTTGAGTAGAAGTAAAATCACCCACAATATCATTATAGATTTGATCACAGAATGCACGTCCATCAATCGTTAGGATAATAGAGAATGCAGGTGATTTGCTCCAAAGGGAAAGCGCACGGCAGAAGAATGCCAGAAATAAAGTGGTACTTGTTACATTCATTTCCTGGGCTATCCTTTTCAGCCGCTCGCTTGTTTCCCTATCAAAAAGATGTTCCTGATGAACGATTCTACTGTTCTTTATAAGGGCTGGATCTTGTAAGGTATAAAGTTCAGGAGCTTTGTGAATTGAACCAATTGATTGCTGATAATATTCTTTAGCCCGTAAATAATCAGGACTTTCTTTTCGCTTGGACAGTTCGTGTACATAACTGGCGAAATCGGTCTTCAAAGCGGGTAACTCACTTTCTCTTTCATGATAAAAAAGAAACCAATCTCTCATTAACAGCTGGATGCTCGAAGCATCTGCGATTAGTAAACTGATGCAAAAATGAATAATACGTTTAGCGGGTGCTTCCGATAGACACACTCTGAAAAGTGGTGCCTGGGTTAAATCAAAATATGCAATAGAGTATTCCTGCCTGATTTTATCAAAATCGCAGATTGGGAAAACCGGAATCTCATTTATTAGTTGGTTATCATGCTGAATAACTAAATAACCGTCATCATTGACTGCCGATAACAACAACGGATGACGCTGAACAAGTTTGCGTAACGCTTCAGTTAGCTTATCTACTTTTATTTCATCCAAACATTCTATTTCCACATATATCAAAGCTGAATTACCGGACAAGGTGTATTTCCCTTGTTGAGAAATCCAGTATGAGTGTTGAATATCCGTCAACTCTGTCTGCGTAACGCTGTTTTGTCCTTTGTGCATTAAAGAAATGTCAGTTTCCTGTTTCTGAATAGTCTTTTTACCTTTTAACTGTAAAAGCAACGTTTTAAGAGTAAAACCTTTTTTGAAAAAATCGCTGATAGTGTAGTTTACACCAAAGGTTGTATTTACAAAAGAACAGAATCTTGCAAGAGATAAAGAATCAAAGCCCATTGCAATCAGACTTTTGTTGTGAAAGTCCAAAACGTCATTTGTATCAACTAATTCCGATATCTTTTGTGAAAGGATAACATAATTTTCATCTTCCGAAACGGTTTCATTTTCGCTTACCTTTGAAGATATTTTTTTGAGGTAAAGTTTTACACTATCACTCCTGCTGATTTTTCCCAGATTAGTTCTTGGTAGTGAATTTTGTTCAAGAAAAATAATCTCATAGGGGGAGATTCCCTTAGATTTAACTAAGCACGAGCGAATATTATCTTTTAAAATATCCTTCTGTTCATCCGACTCCAGTACACAAGCATTAACCTCCAATAATAAAATCAGTTTTTCTTCCGAATTGATGAAAGCAGCTATAGCCACAGAAACGGGAATCTCATCCGCATACTCCTGGTGTACAATTTGCTCTATCTCAACCAAATTGTATTTCCTGCCACGGATGATAATAATATCTTTTTCTCTTCCAACGATATATAACTCACTATCCTGAATAAAGCCCAAATCACCGGAATTTAGCCATTCATGGGAATCGTAATCAGAAGATACATACTTTTCGTCTATCTCAATTTTCTGAATTATTTCAGGAGAAAGATAACCTGGGGATAAGATATCACCAGCAATGTGAATATAACCAATTTCTCCTTCTTTACAATCTAAGCCTGATTTCCCATCAACTATCTTTATTTTAGTACGGTCTTTTACGCACCCATTGGATACAATGAGACTTTCATGAGGCACTTTATCAATTGTTTTATAACGACTTTCTGTAGGTTTATAACCACTGATTACTCCGCAAGTTTCGGTCATTCCATATGCCGGGATAATGGAAGCCGGATTGAGATGATAAGGCTTAAAACATTCAATAAAATTGTTCAAATCATTATGATGAACCAGTTCTCCTCCACAAGTGATAGATTTTAGAGTGGATAAATCATAAGGATAATTTTTATTTTCACGTTGGGTTTCGACAAGAAGCTTAAACGCGAAATTGGGAAAACCTAAATGAGTAATTTGGTACTTTGGTATAAGCGTTAGGAAGTAGTGTGTATCTTCCATAAAAAGAGCTGACGGGATCAGATACACCGGAATTCCTTTGTAAATTCCCATCATCATGTGGATAGTCAACCCTAAAACATGTTGTATGGGCGACCATGTCAAGATTCTGGAATCTGGCGAATAGCAAAATATGTCCGTTGCTCTTTCCAAATTGCAGGATATATTCCTATTGGTTATTACCACTCCTTTGGGTACACCGGTTGTTCCGGAAGAAGATAAAATACAAGCAATATCATTATTGTTGTTTTTTTCCTTAAATTCAATGTCAGGTGTTGAACTTAATATATCTTCTACTGCAAAAACATCTGTCAAGTTGCTAAAAGCCGAGGCTTCTGTAAGTTCATGGATAATTTTAGAATCCGATACAATGCACGTTGCCTGTGTCATCTCTAAGATATTCCGCAAATCATTTTTTATATCTTTCCCACTGTTGTAATATACCGGGAATGGGATCTTTCCGCACTGGAGACATCCCCAAAACGCTTTCACTCCGTTGATGGACTGATCAAACAATTGTATAACGATATTGCTTTTTGCATTTTTATCAAGATATGAAGCAATCCTGCTACTTTGAAAATATAATTCTTTATAGGTAATTGTATCAATAATTTCATATCCTTTTCCCAGTAATACAAATGCAGTTTCATTTGGATTCATTCTTGCTTGACTGTCTAAGAATGAAAAAATGGAAACCTTATTTTTATCCTGCGATTTCATTTGTTACATATTTTAATCGGAGATTTTTGTCTTCAATATAATTTTTGCTATTGTCTTTAAAAGAATATTTGAAGTCCCTTCATATATGGCTCCAATCTTAGCATCCCGGTACATCTTTTCTACCGGAGATGTCTTCATATAACCTTCGCCACCTAAAATTTCAATAGCTTTAGAAACTGTGTATTCGGCGACTTCTGATGAGTATAGTTTAGCCATACATGCAAACTTGAAATATCTCATGAAATCACCATTAGCTTTTAATTGAACGGATTTCTCTAAAAGGCCGCGGATTGCCTCGATACGGGTTGCCATTCTCGCAAGTTCAAAGTGAACACCTTGATAATTGGCAATCACTTTACCAAACTGTTTTCTTTCCTGCGAATACTTACTTGCAAAATGAAATGCCCCCTGTGCCAGACCGAGCATTTGTGCCGCAATTCCAACCCTGCCATCCGTAAGAAGTTCCAATATGATGCGTTTTCCAAAACCGACTCCTCCCAATATGTTCTCTTCCGGTACAAAGACATAATCCAATTCCATATCGCAAGTGGAGGAAGCCCGGATTCCCATTTTTTCTGACGGAGCAAGCACCTTCAGATTCGTGGTATCATCAATGATGAATGCAGTTAAATGAGGAATAGAATCTTCTCCAAGAACATTAGCCATCAGGATAAATATTCCCGCTTCCCGTGCATTGGTAGCCCAATGCTTTTTACCGGTAATAAGATACCCATTATGATGTTTTCGAGCTTCACATGACAAAGAGTAGGCATCACTTCCGGCATGATGTTCTGTCAACGAGAATGCACCAACAATATTATTTGCCAGTTTTGGCAAATAATATTGTTTCTGTGCATTTGTACCCCACTTGTTGATTGCTCCAATAACTAAAGTATTATGAACATCAACAAATACAGCAACCCCAGGATCGACTTTTGATATTTCTTCAATTGCGGTTATGGTATGGGCAAAAGAATATCCTAATCCGCCATATTCAACCGGGATTTCAATAGACATGATTTTTGATTCAAATAAGCTTTTAACAAGGCTTTTATCCATTTCAGCTTTCATGTCCATTTCCGAAACAAGTGGTAAGATTTCCTTATTGGAAAACTCTGCAATAGACTTTGCGTATTCAGACAAAGTCGGAAGGTTGCAATTTACATCACCTTCTCTGGGGATATTACTAACTTTTCTCATGTCTGATATTATTTCTAATTGTTATTGATAAGGAGAAAGGATAGATGTGATTTACTTCAGGGACTTTTTTCCTGTTTTTCTTGAATAACCGATGGATTTCCTTACGTGTATAACCTGCAAGAATTACAGGAACATCTCTCCAAATAAATTGAGGGATTAAACGCACCCACCAAACCCGCCTGAAATCCATTATAAAAATAATGCCACCCGGTTTTAAATATTTCTCTAAATTAGAGATGAGTAAAATAGGATCTTTCCAATAATTTAATGAAAAGGAAGAATAAATCATATCAAATTTCTTTTCAGGAAAGTTTATAGCTTCCCCTTTGGAATGTATGTATTCAATTCTATTTCCCAATCCTTGTTTATTTATATATTCCTTTCCAAGTCGAACCATATCAGGAGATATGTCAGTTGCAGTAATTTTTACATTACTTGCCTTCTTTGCTATAATAGAGGCTAAAAATGCACCTCCTGCACCAACTTCAAGAAAGTCACCTTCTTTCTTTAATCCTAATATTATATCTGCTATTGAGCTATATATTTTTGGGAATTTCTGGTGATCCTTAACGTATGAATTTGCGGTAATGCGTTTTTTTCCTATCGAAAATTCACCTTCAAAGGCTTCGCATTTATGGGGTATTCTGCTCATATACTATAATTTTTAATATTATACAGTTTATTTAGTTAGGTATTATTACTCAAATGAAATCAAACTGGCCGGAACACCTACGGTTGTGGTAACGGGACTTGAGGAACACTCGCCTGTTTTCTTATTGTAGGTATAGTACCCCGTCCCATTAGCGCATGTCATTCCGAAGACAATCAAATCGCCATACTTGGCATACGCAAATGACCCCATGCTGGTAGTCAACGGTAATTCTATCTTTTCAATGGTTTTGTTCCAGACGTTAATCTTTACCGGCTGGAAGTTTTTGTCATTGACAAAATCGGGCGGATTACTTGTTTTGGATTGCAACTGGATACAGGCATATATATTCCCGTTTTTATCGTAAAGGTACGGAACCAGTGAAACGGCATTGTCGTCAGGGATTCCTTTAATGGAAGTTGTCGATAATTTGAAATGGTAATCTTTGTCCCATTCTGTTTCACCCTTTTTAATACGCAGGAAGCCGTCTTTCAACGGGTTTACGCCATCCATCCCCGCACTGTAAAAATAGATGTCGCCTTTTTCGTCCGTAAAGGCGCATGAATGGCGGAACATTCCTACCGGACGGGTACGAGAATCTTTAATGACTTTTTCTACCTTCTTTGTTCCCAGATCAATAATGGCGACCTCTGCACCAACACCGGGGACAGAAGAATGGGTGGAGTTCGACTGATTCAATGCCACATAAAGTTTTCCATCGCGAAGAACATTACATCCGGGGTCGGGGTTATTGTCCCCTACTGCGTATGCGGAAAGGTCGATTTCGCCCAATTGTTTCATTTCCGTAGGGTCAATCATGGCAATAGTTCCACGTCCGTTAATCGAAACATACGCCAAATGTTCATCGACAAAAGTGATTTCGCCGGGTTTGGCCCCCTGTGCAAAGGTCATGGTTCCGGCAGGCGAGATATGCCCGTCGCTTCCCCTTACAAACTTGTGTATTTTATCGCCCCAAACGCCTTCAGCCAGAAGAACTATGTTTTTGTAACTGAACGGATAACAACCAAAACCAAACTCGTAGGCATTCTTGTTATCCACGTTCTTTTGGGAAAGGTCGCTGAACGTACCTATATAGGCTGCACTATTGTCTAAATATTGAAGAAACAGGAAGTGATGCTGTCCTTCGTCCGGGTTTGGCTTCGGGTCGTCTTTGTCACAGGACATCAGGCAAACTGTGGCCATCATCACTGCCAGTACGGCAAATGTTTTAAATCTCAACTTGTTCATTTTTGCTATTTATTTTAATTGTTAAACTTAAAGACCTTTTGAAAAGGTATATCGGAATTTTATGTGGAACGACCGTCCCGGCAAGGGTTGGCGGTACTGATCCCAATCTTCTATATCGCCTATGTTATGACATTCCGCAGCAAGGGAATATTTGCCTTTATAGGTGAACAATACGCCTACATCGTTTATCCAACTACGGGGAATACGTCTTTTTTCAAGGTTGGTCATTTCCCAGAAATAGTAATATTCCTCTGTAAACTTGCTATCCCAAAACGCTTTCACATACCAGTTTTTACCCAGCAACTTATTACTGTGATACTCTGCGCCGAAATTGGTAAAGAAGTAAGGAATGTTCGGAAGTTTCATGCCATAGGTCGGATTGGGCGTAGACGAGCCGGGTACATATTTCAAAACGTCTTTTACATTCTGACAGGTAACATTCCCATAAACATATACGGTTGGTGTAACATCTACCTTCAACTCACCTTCAATACCTTTAATCTCAACTTTCTCGGCATTGACATATCCGGCAGAGCGATATTGCTGCATCAGTTTAATCATATCAGTTACTTGCATGTAGTAAGCACTTGTTTCAAACTGAACCCGTTTCATTCCCAGGAAGTTATTCTTGTCAATCAAGAATCCGGCATTGAAATTATGGCTCTTTTCCGGCCGCAGACTGGCAGCGGGGAATATACTAATCCCGTCCCCGAATAATTCCTGCGGATTTGGCAGGCGAATAGCCCGTTGGTAAGATGCCTTTAGATGGACATGGGGAATTACTTCATATTTTATCGCTTCAATCCAACCAAACTCTGTTGCTTTATTCTGTTTTTGCTTCGGCGGTTCCATCATTTCATAGGATGTCAGGTCTTCTATCTTTGAATTCAGATGGAAAACCTTCGCCGAAAGCATGTTGATTAGCCGTTTATTGAAAAAATTAGCTTCCCATGTAAGCCCGGAAATGAAACTGGTCATATTGCTCGGATAACCCCCAATGGTAAACCCTGCATGTTGGCTTGCAATATCGTCTTTCGGTTGCCTTTTGGCATAATGGAAAAGCGTATTGAAGTTCAGGTTATGGTTGGGTGTGAAATGATAATCGAAATTGATACGTTCGTTCAGATCTAAATACTTATCGTCCGTATCATGCGGTACATCGCCTGTTTCGCCCTGACCGTTGGGGCTGGGATAAGAGTTACCCTCGAAATCATAATTCACGCTTGCCGTATCCGTAAAGTTATTCTTCACGTATTGCAACGAAAAATGAGATTCTAAATCCAGCTTTTCGCTAAAGAATCCACGTTTCTTAATCTTATTTTCAAGCATGAATGTTCCGGCATCGTTTTCGGCCTGCTGGATATTCTTCAAAACCCCTTGTATCTCGTTGAAACGGCTGTAATAGCCAAACTCCGTGCTTATTTCATCAAACCACAATTTGGTGAAAGCTAATTTTCCTTTTAGCATATAAGAGCGAAATAGGTCATGATCCCTTTTCACACGCAGGTTTTCCCGTTCGGGCACGTTAAACTCGTAATCATTATCCGAATACGTATAGTAACCACCGAAGCCGAGTAAAATTCCGCTTTTAGGAAGGTTCTTACGGGAAAAAATACTCGCTTTATGGGTATTGAAAGAGCTTATTTCGTAAGAGGCATCCACATAATCGGTCGAAAATTCTTTGGAAACGATATTGATAGCACCACCCAGCCCATCGCATCCGAAGCGTGCCGGGATTATACTTTTATAGACTTCTATCCGGTCAATAATGTCGATAGGTATCTCATCCAGTGAAAAACTTCCGTCATTGGTATTCATGGGCAAGCCATCCCACAATATTTGTACGCGGTTTCCTTCCAAGCCATGCACGATAATACGAGAACTGCTGCCGGTTCCACCGCTTCGTTCGATTTTTAATCCGGTGGTTTTATTTAAAACCGATTCGAGCGAAACGGAACGTCCCTGCAATTCCTTTATGTTGATTACCGAAACAGCTTCCGGTGATTCCCTGATAACCTGCTCTTGCGATTTACCATAGATAACCACCTCCTTCATGTTTAATGCTGAAGGTCGAAGTTTTACGTCATATTTTCCTGATTGGGTCGGAATCGTATCGGAAAAGGTTTCATAGCCAATATAGCTTACCATCAGATGAATCTGTTTAAGATTTCCGATGGAAAGCGTTGCATTCCCCTTTGTATCAGTTGTTGTACCGTTCTTGAAGGTTTCAGCACCGACAGGCTTCCATGCTATATTGGCGTATTCAATCTGAGTTTTTGTTTCGGCATCTGTTACCTGAACCTTGATTGTCTGGGCGGAAACTATAGTGGTGCAGCATAGAGCCAGCAAACATCCAGCGCACTTTCTGCAATCAAATAATCTACACATAATAAATCCATTAACTTTGTACTTTTTTTGTTACTGCAAAGTTACGGCTAATGGAAAGGCTGGTCTGCCCGTAGAACGTAATGCTGTACCCGCGAAACGTATTTCTTTACTTACGGTTATTCAACACACAACAACGGCACTCGTTTTGTGTATTTTCAACAGATGAAAGATAGGCTTTAGGGGTCATTAGAAATGCCTTATTAAAAGCTTCGGAAAAATGGCTCAGATTGGAATACCCAACCTTGTACCCGACCTCCGAAACGGAATATTCGTTGGTCGCAAGTAGATTCCGGGCATATTTCATTTTCTCGTCTATGGCATACTGAATAATGCTTTTGCCGAAAACAGACTTGAAACATTTTTGAAGTTTCGATACGCTCATTCCGGCTGCCTGAGACAAAACGATCATGGAGGGCGGATCAACGAGATTGTCCAGTACCATTTTACGTACCTGGAATAATTGTGCGATATCGGCAGCATGAATCCTGCTTTTTGTTTCATCCAATAATCGCTCGTTTGCTTTTGATAGAAAGGCATTGAACAACCGAAGTATGCTTTCGTAGAGATATAACCGTTCCAGATTATGGGATAAATTGATATTACGCTCGATTTCATGGACGATACACAAAAGCGCAGGGGAAAACGATTCGAAGATGTAAAACGGTTTCTTATCCGTCAGCAAACGGTAAAGGAAGGTGTTTTTATCCTGCATCTGATTTATCAGCCATGCCCTGTTGAATGTCAATGTCAGGTTTGTGATCCACTTGTTAGCCGGGAAAATCCATTGGGTATCAATCTCTGGTGATGGCATAAAAATCCCGTTGTTATTGTGGATTCCGACAGTATATTGTTTATCGTTTACAAACTGTTCGCCTTCGTCCAGATAAAATACAATTGGGATAAGCGGGCGGTTTTGCACACCTTTTCTTTCTACGTTCATAGGTTGATGCACTTTGAATCGCAGATACGAAACAGTCAGCCACTCAAATGGATAATATTGCCTGAAAAAACCTTCTCCCAGCTTGCGGGGGAGTTTTATCTGGTCATCAATGACAGGAGCACCGAATTGTTGGGCTATAACTTCCAGCCATGCCCCTGGTTGAGTGATAGAAGAATATTGAATACTCATATTATGTAATCTTTTTCTAATAGACTACAAAGATACGGGTATCCCAAAAACAATTCAATCCCCAAATCTTGGTATTTTTTACGTTTCAGGGGTAATTCTCGTCTTACTAAAACCAAATTACCCCCGATTCGTTTTCGAATATTTATTCCATGACTATGCGATTTTAGGCGGCAGCAATTTATACAGAACCGGTGTCAATATACGCGATAGCAGCAGGGAACTAATCAACCCTCCAACAATTACCAATGCCAACGGTCTGTATAATGGTGACCCTTGTATAATTAATGGTATCATACTGGCTACGGCCGTCATGGTGGTTAAGAATATCGGGATAAACCGAACTTCTCCGGCAGTAGCCACCGCTGTATCTAACGGCATACCTTCTTTACGCAGGTAGTTCGTATAATCTACCATAAGAATAGAGTTTTTCAATTCGATCCCTACTAATGCAATGAATCCAATTATTGAGATAAACGATAAGGGACTTCCGGTAATGAATAATGCAAGTATGCCCCCCATAAATCCTAACGGAATCACCGAAAGGACTATTAAACAGGATTTAAAACTCTTAAATTCAAGGATCAAAGCTGCTACAAAAGCAAATAGAGTAAACAGAAGGATTGCCCCGAATCCTGAAAACGACCGTTGCTGATTCTCTGTTTCCCCGGCTGCTTTCCAAGTATATCCGGCAGGCAGTTTCAGGGATTGTAACTTAGCTACAACATCTTTGTTTAGTTGGGAATAAAGATACCCTTCCTGCGCATAAGCCGTTACCGTTGTGTATAAGTCTTTATTCAGCCTTGTGATAGAGTTCGGATTTTTCTCAAAGGCAATATCGGCGATGCTTGTTAAGGGAACGGCGTTCCTTTTTGCGGTCGGCACATATATTTTATCGAATATATCCATTTGCTGGAACCTGCCTTTAGGCAGAAGTATATTGATTGGAGATTTTCGTTCCACCCGATCCAACTGTATTTCCCCGGCTTTAGACCCTGTTATCGCCATTCGCACAGCCTTGTCCACATCTTCGTTCCGAACGCCGAGAAGGGATGCTTTCTCCTTATTTATTTCAACTTTCAGCCCTGTGTTGGAAATGGCGATGCTATTGTTTACATACATTGCCGCATCTATGGATTTTATAATTTCCTCCACTTTCAATGAGTATTTCCGCAATGTATCCAGATTGTCCCCAAAAATGCGAATAGCGACAGGTGCTTCCAGCGGCGGCCCTTGTTCAAACTCCAACAACTGGACTTTGGCTTCCGGGATTTTCAGGAATTGCCGCCGTAAGGAATCTATTATGGCGGTTTTGTGTTTTACATCCGCATCTTCGCATTGGACAAATATATTGGCAAAGTTAAGGCGTTCGTCTTGCTGGTACACATTGTAATATACTTGCGGATTTCCTTTACCTACGTTGCTTGTATAATACTTCACCCCCGGTTGATTAGACAGTATATCTTCCACTTTCCGGCAAACTTTATCCGTTTCGTCCAACGAAGCGTTAGGCGCAGTTTCAATATTTACATGAAACTGAGGTTTGTCGGTTTTTGGAAAAAGGGAGAATCCCATACTGCCCGCCACCGAGAATCCAGCAATGGTAATTACGGCAACAATCAGCGTAGCCCATTTCGGATGGCGAAGGGATTTTTCCATAACCTTCCCGTAGCTCCAATGGATTCCCTTGTGTAATCCGCGTAAGAAGATATTTCCTTCGGGATTTACTTTTTCTTTCAGCAGCTTATCCGAAATGAATGGAACGATAGCCAATGAAACGAACAGGGAAGCGGCAACGGCTGTGATTACTGCAAGCGGAAGGGAACGCATAAATTCGCCTGAAACTTCCGGCATAAACAGAATGGGTATAAAAGCAAGGATAATCATGGTGGTTACACCCATCACCGCAAGGGCTATCTGGCCGGTACTTTCTATAATCGCTTTTCTCAAAGGAAGCCCGGAACGTAGAGAACGCTCGATATTCTCGTTGATAACAATCGCATCATCCACTAAAATCCCTAATGCCAGAATCAGTCCGACAATACTGAATTGGTTCAGGCTGCAACCTAATATACTCAACAGGAACACCCCGATTGATAACGACAAGGGAATAGAAATCATAACTACTGCCGTCGAGCGGAATCCCAGCGGCAACAAGGTTATGGAAACCAGCAAAATGGCAATAATGAAATCGTGTAGCAACTGATTAAGCCTGGAAGAAACGCTTTCCGATTGGTCAAAATGTTTATTCAACTCAATGTTGGCCGGCAAAACTTTTGCATAATCATCAATAATGGCTTGTGCCGCGTCAGCTACCGCAAGAATATTATATCCTGCTTTTAAGGATGCTGTAACGAGAACAGCCCTTGTACCGTTCAGCCGGACGATATGCTTTTCTTCTTCATAATCCTTGCTGATATCAGCAATATCTTTCAAACGTATAATCTGCTGGTTGGCAACATGGATTACCGTATTGGCAATTTCTTCTACCGATTCGTAGGTATCGCCTGAATTTACATTGAATGCCGTGTTTCCCGAAACAACATTTCCTGCTGGAAGCGTATAGCTATCCCTTTTTAAAGCAGTGAATACCGAACTGACAGGAATATTATACTCCGAAAGTTTATTGATATTCAACTCTACTTTTACTTCCTGACGAGGATATCCCCACGTTTCTACGGTTTTTATACCGCCCACTTTTTTTAGTCGGTTTTTCAATTCGGTGGAATGGTATTCCAGATCCGCATAGGATGCGGTTTCGGACAACAATGCAATCTGATAGATATTGACATCGGTTGTTCGGGTTCGCTTGATAAGAATTTGTGCGATGTTTTGAGGAAGTTCACCGGAACGCAATCGTTCCATTTCACGTATAATTTCCTGATACTTTTCGTCTCTGTCCGTAGAAAAATCGTACCGAAGCCCGATATACGCCAAGCCGCTTGCAGCTGAGGCTTTAATCTCCTTTATGCCATCCATTTCATAAAAGGCATCCTCTATCGGCTTTATTACCTGATCTTGTAATTCCGTTGGCGTGGCTCCCGGCATGATTACAGCCACGGAATAAATCGGAAAATTCATATCCGGTTCTTCGCCTCTCGGCATGGTCAGCAATGAGTTTATACCCAATATCAACAACCCGGCGATAACGATATAGGTAAACTGCTTTTTCTCTACGAAAAACTGTATAAATGCTTTCATAGGGCCTTATTGTATATTAATGGTTGAGCTTTCAGTTATAAATCCCGCTCCTTCGTTGATAACCTTGTCTATATCCGATAACCCCTGACTGATAAAGGCATTATTATCCTCAATTTTGGCAATGGATACCGGAATTTTCTTTGCCTTATTACCTTCAGGGATATATACCACACCCTTCTTTCCTGCAATTTCGGCAAGGCTGCTTACAGGAATAACTTTATAAGAATGTGATTTGCCGGATTTTATTTCGGCATTGGCGAACATTCCGACAGAGATACGTTCTTTGGCCGGCTCCAACTTTACTTCAACAAGGTATAATCCCGAACTTTGATCTGTCGATAGGGCAAGGTGATGTACGCGCCCGTTGAACTTTTTATCGGAAAAACCGTCAATCGTAATCCCCGCTTTGTCGCCCACCGACAAGGATTGCCAATCAGTAACCGGCACACCAGCTCTTAAAATCAGGCCGTTTCCCGTTTTTGTTGTCACAATAAATACGGGAGAGGCTATACCAATCAGTTCTCCCTCGTTGGCAATCCTTTTTAAAACCACACCGTTATCAGGCGCAATAATCCGCGAATTTGTTTTATTGTATTCCGTAATATCCGAGGCTTGTTTGGCTAATACCCAGGCAGTTTTTGCATTTTGAAACTGTTCCAATGAAATAACACTGTCGGCATACAAGGATTCGGCACGTTGGTAATCCCGTTTTGCTTTATCTTCATTTTCTTTGGCTTGTATGGATTGTGCTTCGATTTCAGTATAATTCAGTTCCGCCAATAGCTGCCCTTTATATACTCCATCACCCTCTTTTACATATATACGGCTGATGATTCCAGCGGTCTTGAAAGATAGTTTCGCCTCTTCAAGTGTAGTCAATGCACCGTGTATTGTTACACTGTTTGCGACTTCCTGTGTCCTGACATCGGCCAACTGAACTGGAATATCATTTATATTTTTAACCATTTCGGCTTGCTTTTGCTTGCAGGACATTACGGATAATGATATCCCTGCAATAATGATAAAATGTATTGTTTTCATTGCGTTTAATAATTATTCAGATTAAAACTTGCGTTAGCCCGTTCCACTTCCGCCTGTTTGATACAGACGTTATACCGGGCGATATTTAACAACACCGAAGTATTGATATATTGGGTTTGGGCGTCCAGCAACTCAATGTATAGTGCTTGTCCCTCTTTGTAGAGCTTCACCATATCCCTGTAATATTTCTCAGCGACATCCATCTGGGACTTTTCGGAATCATAATTGTTCAAGGCGTCCAAGTGGTTATTGATTGCCTGCCGTAATTGCAATTCCAATTGCTCCCGGACATGGTTGGTTTGCGCTTGCGCCGCACCGATATCGGCTTTAGCCGCATTTATCTTATGGATATGCTGCCCACCCAAAGAAAACGTCCATTGTAAAGATACCCCCAGCATATAGTAGCGGGTTTTATCGTTCATTTTCCAGTCAAAGCCCTGTGAGCCCAAATCGAGAAACGCATTCACTTTAGGAAGCATAAATGATTTTGCAAGTCCTTTATTCAATTGTGTTATATCGGATGCCAACAAGAGTTTTTGCATTTCTTCCCTGTCCTCAACAGAAATATTTGAGCTGCCGTTCGACAGGATTATTTCGGGTTCTTCTATCTCTATTTCTGTTTCAAAAGGCTTGTTTAACAGAAAATTGAAATACGATTGGCTGTTTTTTTGAGCCTGCAATGCCGAAAATAAAGCGGCTTCGGCTCTTGTCACTTCGTTTTCGCTTCTTAAAACAGTTGTGTTGTTTGTTTTTCCGTTCTTTAAAAGCGATTGATTGATCCTGAAACTTTCGCCTGCCACTTTCACTGCGTTTTCCCTTATTTCAACAGTCTTTGACGATTGGCAATACTGATAATATGCTTTCTTAATCTCTTTAACCAATTCCCGCTTATACAAAAGGATTTCCGTTTCCTGCATATCCGCTGTTGTCCGCTTTATTTTCCGGTTGTACAACAGTTCCGCATTGAATACAGGCATATCCAATCGTATCTTTGCATCATAATAGTTGTCGGGATTCAGTTGTATCGCCATATTTTCCAAAGAAGGAAAAGATTGACTTCCCGTAAGTTCATTAAGGGAATTGTAAATCGGATTGAGTAGGTCGCCGACAGGAAAATCTACGGTACGGCCTCCGTCTGCCTTGTTATAAGAGCCGCTAACGATCAATTTCGGGAAGAAAAGCGACTGCGCTTCTTTAAGGGCATACAGGTTCTTCTTCAACAAGAAGGTCTGCTGCTTTATACTTTCGTTATTATCAAGCCCTTCCCGGATGTACTTGTCTATAACGCTTTGCGCATGGATTGGGACAAAACAACATAGTCCCAAGAGTAATAAACAATATTTCTTCATATGCTTTACACTTGATTTTATTCAACTGCAAAGTTCCCGATTGGGCATCAGAAAAAATAACCGCAAATAACAGGAAACTACCCGTAAAACATCAATAAACTTTTACCCGTCACCGTATGATAAATCCTATTTATACGGAAAATAATAACACAGAACAGTTAGGCTGTTATTCGTGAATATTTTACGTTTCAGGGATATAAATATGAGATTTAGGGTTAAAATATCTCGGTTTATTCGCGGATATTTGTAAACTATAAATTGGTGTTTGATGTCAAATCGGTTATCCACATAATCAATCTGTCTATATGAAGGAATTTGTATACATCTTACAAAAGGAAATAAAAGTTCGTTTGCAGAAAAATGAAGCGAAAGAGACGGATATGCTTAAAAAATCTTTGGAAAATTCGCGTGTCCTCGGAGAAGCGTTCGACCGGTTGAAAGAGTTCATTATCAATTACCGTTTCGCGGACGAGGCGGAGGAAATCTTATTTTTCAAGGAGATCAAGCCGAAGATCTTCTGCCACCTGATCTATTACCGCAAGGTCTATAACATCGAGATGAACCGTCCTGTGGCCAGCTTGGATGCGCAAAGGGTGTACCTGAAAAATAAACTCGATGCCATCCAGGAATACAACAATAAGATACTGGATTTTTATCGTTACTACCGTTCTTGTGCCGACTATCTGGATGCCGCCTACTTCGTGCGTGGCAAGCCCGACATGGAGCAATACCTGGAAACGTTCTACTACGAGCGTGATCCGCAGTTTTCGACCAACTGCGATTTCAAGGTCGCCCGTATCCTGGCCAACGACATGTTGCAGGCTTACCTACTTTCAGAACTGGAAGAACTGGACAATAGTCAGCATAACGTTTCTTCCGGGGCCTTCCCGAAGATTAAACTGACATGGACGGGCAGCAAAACCGATCTGATCGAACTGATCTATGCGTTGGATACCGTAGGATGTTTCAATGGAGGTAAAGTACCGCTTAATCAGATTACCGCCTATTTTGTAAACATATTCAACATCGACTTGGGTAACAACATCGCCCGTAACTTCTACGACATGCGCATCCGCCAACAGCCTACGCCGTTTCTCGACCGTTTGCGGGAAGAAATCCTCAAACGGATGGAAAACACAAAGCCCGGCAAGAAAAAGGATGATGATGAATAACTTAAAAAATGCAGATTTATGAAAAGGATTTTATTATTACCATTGGTAGCCTTGTTGTTTTCCTGTGGAGGTACGACAGGCAAGTATGAAAAACTGATTGCCGATGTAGTACAGACAGACGGCAAGGGTACAAAATACGACCTTAATTTTAAGGCTGATAATCTGGAAGAGATCCGGCAGATTACCGTTGCCGACAGCATTCAGATTATTGCCGATGCTTTTAATGCCGACAAGGACAAAAAAAGAGCGCAACTCCAGCAATCCCTTACCCGCAATCAGGAAAGTCTGGACAAAGAAAAGAACAGCCGTTATCCGGGAAAAACCATGATGACTTTCTATCAAAAAAATGTAGACCGCTACACTCACCTGATAGATTCGCTGGAGCAGACCGCTCCGGCGAAAACCGCCCGATACGAAAGCCGGGACAACAACGAAATACTGGCGGTAGTCGTCCGCTGCACCTATACCATCGACGAACCGCTGACCAACAAAAGAGCCACCGAAACATTCGATTTCGTCCTCTCTCCAGACGGTACAAAATGTTATTCCCAGAAAAGAGTAAAAGAATAACGCTATACCCAATTTAGTATTCCTGTCCGTATATCGCTTTTAAGGCGAATACGGACTTTTTTTTGTGCTTCTGAATTTTTAAAGGAACAGGATACAATTTGCTTGTATTGTAAGTCGCTGTATTTCAATATATAACATCGCGCTGAATACATTCTATACTAAATCCAGTAGAAATTACCGCCCGGAAATTTTATGCCTTTTTTAATGAAAAGTTACTGATAATGAACCGGATATAAAATAATTCAAAAATAGTGTACCCAACTTGTGAATACACCCCGGTAAACCTTGCCACCTTTGCAAAACAGAATTTATAATCTCAGTAATATGGAAACAATAACAATCGAATCGCAAGCCTGGCAACAGCTTATGGCAAAAATTGACCGGATAGAGCGCTTTATTATCGACAGTGCCAAAGATAAATCCGAACCGGATAACCTTTGGCTGGATAAAGATACGGTATGCGCCTATCTCAAAGTAAGTAAACGCACCCTGCAACGCTACCGCAGCAACGGAGTGATTGCCTATTCCATGATCGGCCGCAAAACCTATTACAGCGTGGCAGCGGTCAAAGAACTGCTGAAGGATAAAAACATCCGGCGGGATAAGCCCTCACTGGAGGAACTTGCCGATAAAGGTCGTATTCAAAATCAGTAGCATCGGCGTATGTTTATCGACAAAGAACATTTCGAGGGCTGGATGCACCGCATCATGGAGCGATTCGACAAGTTGGAGAAACTCCACGCAGCCACTCCGGTCAAAGAACGGCCGCTGTTGCCCGACGGTGATATGCTGCTGGATAATTACGACCTGTGCCAGATGCTCAATGTCAGCAAACGCACCTTGCAGCGTTACCGTTCCTCCGGGGAACTGCCTTTCCAGATGATCTACCATAAGACCTACTATAAGGAATCGGACGTAGTTCGTTTTATTGAAACCCATTTCAGTAAATTCAGGAACATGAAGAAAAAGAAATAATCCATGTTTTGCTTTTCTTTTTGCTTTTCCACTCCGCCCCGTTGTGATAACGCGGCGGTTTTTTTATAGCTGTTTATGCCAAAAGCAGCCACTTCCCTTCCTGAAACTGCTATACAATTAATTATCAATCAATTAGACTTTTCTGCTGCGTATTTTCGCTTTTCAAACTCCTAAAAGCGATTATAATATGCAACAAGAAGATGATCTCCGGGGCCTGGCCAAAGTCATGGACTTTATGCGTGCCCTCAGTATTT
This sequence comes from Parabacteroides leei, assembly GCF_023369805.1. NCBI lineage: Bacteria > Pseudomonadati > Bacteroidota > Bacteroidia > Bacteroidales > Tannerellaceae > Parabacteroides > Parabacteroides leei. Next base: position 754,018 of record NZ_JAMBQG010000001.1, on the reverse strand, counting down.
TATTTGTAGTAATCAATATCTACTGGTACTGTTACCAGCAGATCGAGGCGTGGGGTATCAATGTCGGCGTAATCGACAGGATACTCCTTAATTTCGACCGCACGGCAGGGCTGTTCCACAACATACTTTGGACAAAACTTTTTGCCGTTGTATTTCTTGCCCTTTCCTGTCTGGGAACAAAGGGGGTAAAAGAGGAAAAGATCACCTGGAGGAAAATTATCATTTCACTCTCCGTCGGCTTTATCCTCTTTTTCTTTAACTGGTGGTTGCTCTATCTGCCCCTGCCTATGGATGCCAACGCTGGCTTTTATATCCTGACCATGTCGGCCGGTTATATCTGCCTGCTGATGGGCGGGGTATGGATGTCGCGCCTGTTGAAGAATAATATGATGGACGACGTTTTCAATGTCGAAAACGAATCGTTCCAGCAGGAAACACGCCGGATAGATAACGAATATTCGGTCAATCTGCCTACCCGGTTCTACTACAAAAAGAAATGGAACGATGGCTGGATTTCAGTCGTAGCGCCGCAGAGAGCGGCCATCGTTTTGGGCGTACCGGGCAGCGGCAAGAGTTTCGCCGTCGTAAACCAATTCATCAAACAGCAGATTGAAAAGGGATTTGCCATGTACGTGTACGACTTCAAATTTCCCGACCTGAGCGAGATAGCCTATAACCACCTTTTGAACAACCAAAACGGGTATAAAAAGGTACCGACTTTCTATGTAATCAACTTTGACGACCCGGCCCGGTCGCACCGGTGTAATCCCATCAATCCGGCCTTTATGACCGATATATCCGACGCCTACGAAAGCGCCTATACCATAATGCTCAACCTCAATAAAACCTGGGTGCAAAAACAAGGCGATTTTTTCGTGGAATCCCCCATAATCCTTTTGGCGTCAATTATCTGGTATCTCCGCATCTATCAGGGTGGAAAATACTGTACGTTCCCTCATGCCATAGAATTTCTGAACAAACGGTACGAAGATATTTTCCCCATTCTCACCTCATACCCGGAGCTGGAAAACTATCTCAGTCCCTTTATGGATGCGTGGCTCGGTGGCGCTCAAGATCAGCTCCAGGGCCAGATAGCGTCAGCGAAAATTCCCCTTTCCCGCATGATTTCCCCGCAACTTTACTGGATTATGTCCGGGGATGAATTTACGCTCGATATTAACAATCCGGACGAGCCGAAGGTGCTGGTAGTAGGCAACAACCCGGACAGGCAGAATATCTACGGGGCAGCGCTGGGCCTTTATAATAGCCGTATCGTAAAACTTATCAATAAGAAGGGCCAGCTTAAAAGTAGTGTCATTATCGACGAGTTACCGACCATCTATTTCAAAGGTCTGGATAACTTAATTGCCACTGCCCGGAGTAATAAAGTATGCGTCCTACTCGGTTTTCAGGACTTTTCGCAACTTAAACGCGACTACGGAGATAAAGAAGCCGCTGTGGTAATGAACACGGTCGGCAATATATTCTCCGGTCAGGTAGTAGGCGATACCGCCAAAATGCTTTCCGAACGCTTCGGAAAGGTTTTGCAGAAACGCCAGTCTATGACCATCAACCGGAACGACAAAAGCACATCCATATCCACCCAGCTCGACAGCCTGATCCCTGCCAGTAAAATCGCCACACTCACGCAGGGTATGTTCGTGGGAGCCATCGCCGATAACTTCGACGAACGCATCGAGCAGAAGATTTTCCATTGCGAAATCGTAGTGGATACTGCGAAGGTGGCGGCTGAAACTAAAGCCTACCGGAAGATTCCCGTAATCACCAATTTTGTGGACGAGGATGGGGTTGATCGGATGAAGGAAATGATTCAGGAAAATTACGACCGCATTAAGGCCGAAACCCGGCAGATCGTCGAGGACGAACTGGAAAGGATCAAGAACGATCCGGTGCTTTGCCACCTGTTGCCGGAGCAGTAATAAAAAAACGGCAATTCTTTTTTTTTGTAAAAAACTTTATTATTTTTGAGGTGTCCGCTAAGGACAAATAAATACTGCTTACCGATCTATCCATCACGCAGAATTATCCCGTTAGGGTTAGGGCAAAGCATGGTTAGGTGTGGCAGGGCAAGGCCGAACACGGCAAGGTCTGGCGCGGTGAGGTATGGCAGGGCATGGCCCTCCAACGATTTAAGGAGGGAGGAATTAAAGTATAGGCGCTCATTGGGCGCCTATTGCCTTATACAACCTATTCCCCAAGAGGTATAATCAGTTCGGCAGGCTGTCCGCGCCCCCTGTAAATAAAAGTCGGTCTGTTTCCGTACCAGTTTCTTCCAGTTTATATTTCTTCACTATCTCGTCCAGCAACTCCATATCCAGGTGCAGGTATGCCCCGAATGCCGGATATTCCGTCAGCCCGAAGCCTATCATAATCCCGTCCGGCTCGTCTTCCATGCCCAACATAAATACAAAATAATTGTGCGGATTGGCCGCGTCCATATTAAACAGTATTTCCTCGTCCGTGAGTTCCGGCGGAGTACCCCCCTCGGGCATCAGCTTGTAATATTCATAATCTACCCAACCCCGGTTACGGTTGGATGAAAACAGTTCCCTTAACTGCTCCGTCGTCAGGTGGCCGATGGCGTAAAATTGTTCGATCATATTTATTTCATTATATCTGTTCCCAAAGTTAGGGAATAAATTCAGTTCAGGGAGTAAACAGCGGATGTTTTTCTCTTTCCCGCAGTGGAGTTTAAAGCCACAAGTCGCCAGTTATTTTCCTGACACTTCCGCACGCCATTCAACCCTTTACCAGCCAGCTGATTAAGCCTAATTTCGTCCGTGCGCCGATGTTGGCGCTCATTTAAATCATTCGCAATATGGACGAAAAAAAGAAAAAAGACGAGAAAAAAGTAATGCTCGTCAAAGACGCAAGCGACGGCAAACTGAAAGCCGTTACCAACGTGGACAAGGATGGGAACATCCAGACCATTGACCCCACCGAATCGAACATCGCTTCCCTGCTGAACGTGAACACCCAGGATTCGGTGCTCGAAGCCTTCTTCAAAAAGATGCTGGAGCAGGCCGATAATCCGGCCCATACGGGATTATCCAACATTTTCATTATGACCGAGAGCGTTCTCCGCAAACTTATCAAAATGGACTTTCCTCCCGAAGAACTGGAAAAGTACCGCGTCGATCCCGCTGCCGAACTCCAGAAAGGACAGCAACAGAAACAGGATGCGGGCGAGGAATCCCAAGCCTTCCAACCTCTCGATTTAAACAAAATCGACCGGGCCGATATGGAGCGCAAGGGCATCCGCTGGGAAGATATGGAACCGCACCTGCGGGCTATGTCCTACGGTCACAAGTCCAACGGGCTGATAGATATGAACCCCGAAATGGAACCCGGCGGAGTGCGGGTACCCACCAAAGGGCGCGTATCGCTGGAAGAACAGCCGGATGGCTCTATTAAAGTCAGGCCCCACTACTGGCAGGAAAAACCCAACTTCGATGCTCCCCTGTACGGTAAGAAACTCGACTCCGAAACCAAAACCAACCTCGAACTGACCGGCAACGCGGGTAAAACCATTAAACTGGAAATTACCCCCGGCAAAAAGGAACCGTGTTATGTTACACTCGACAAGATGACCAACACGCTGGAAGTAATGCGGGTGGCCGATTTCCCAAAACGTACAAACATCAAAGGCGTGGAACTCTCCAAAGGCCAGCAGATCGACCTGTACGACCACGGCAAAAAGATATTGCTGGAGGGGATGACCACCCGCGCCGGATATAAGCGCGATGCCTATATCCAGATCAATGCCTCCAACCGTAATTTCGATTTTTCCTACGAGGGCCTCGACCGCAACCGCTATGCCCAGGCGAATAAAGAAATCCGGCGGGAGAAGGTGGCGTCGGAAAAGAAGGAGCAGAAACAGGCTCCCGGCAATTCCCAAAGACAAAGTTTCATCCACAAGTTATTGGGTGGAGCCGAGGTGCCGGACAAAGCATACAATCAGTGGAAAGAAGCCGAAGCCGACCCCACCAAACAGAAAAATGTCCGGGCCACCTATGTGAAAGGCATGATGCTGGACGGCAAGGACGAACCCATCAACCTGTGGGTAAAGCCCAATTTTGAGAAAGGGAAGCTGGAGTTTTTCAGGTGGAACCCCGACTATGCCAAAAAGCAGGGCGCGGAGGTGAAACCCGCTAACGAGAGCAAGACCCAGCACGCCGTCAATACCGAGGGTAAGACCAACGAGTCGACCAAAAACGTAAAAGAGCCGCTGAAACAGGGCCAGCAGAAACCCACAGAAGGGCAGCAGAAAAAGCAGGACGAGAACAAGCAGCGGCAAGCCGCCCCTGCCAGAAAGCCGTCCGCGCCGAAAGCCAAGAAAGGCGTCCGGATTTAACACAGTATTCATCCATTAAATAGTATCACAATGAAAGTAATCATAGCTGAAAAACCGTCGGTAGCGCGTGAAATAGCCGCTATCGTCGGAGCAAACAGCCGCAAAGACGGCTATATAGACGGTAACGGCTACGCCGTCACCTGGGCATTCGGTCACCTGGTAGGGTTGGCTATGCCCGACGAATACGGATTTACGGGATTTAAAGCCGAAGACCTGCCTATTCTCCCGCAGCAATTCATTCTAAAACCCCGTCAGGTACGCGAGGGTAAAATCTATAAAGACGATCCCGGCGTGATGAAACAACTTAAAACTATTCAGGAACTGTTCAGCCGTGCCGATGAAATTATCGTGGGCACCGATGCCGGCCGTGAAGGCGAACTTATACATCGCTATATATATAATTATGTAGGGAGCAAAACTCCGTGTCGTCGATTGTGGATCAGTAGCCTGACCGACCGTGCCATCCGCGAGGGATTGCAGAACCTCCGTCCGGGCAAGGAGTACGACAACCTCTATTTTGCCGCCGACGCACGGGCGAAAGCCGATTGGCTGGTGGGCCTGAATGCCTCCCGAGCACTGGCTATCGCCGCCGGAAACGGTGTATGGTCGCTCGGCCGGGTGCAGACACCCACGCTGGCGATTATTTGCGCCCGTTATCTGGAAAATAGGTCGTTTACCCCACAGACCTATTTCCAACTGAAACTCCACACCGCCAAACAGGCTACCGTATTCGCCGCCCTGTCGGTAAAAAAATACGACCGCAGGGATGCCGCAGATACGGCTTTTGCCGCTGTAACCGATGCAGGGCAGGTACAGGTTGCCAAAGTGGAACGCAAGGAGGTAAACCAGCAGCCACCCCTGCCGTATGACCTGACAGCCCTTCAAAAGGAGGCTAACAGCAAGCACGGCTTTTCGGCGGATAAAACCCTGAATATAGCACAAGGGCTTTACGAGGCCAAACTGATTACCTATCCCCGTACCGGCTCCCGGTATATATCGGCGGACATCATGGACGAGATACCGGAACGTATTGCCGGATTGAAAGCCTACGGGCGCTTTTCGGCTTATGCCGGGGAAATGGATATGAAAATACTGAATATCCGTGCGGTGGACGACAGTAAGATTACCGACCACCACGCCATACTGCCGACAGAAAACATTCCGAAGGAACTGACAGCCGACCAGCGTACCATTTACGAAATGATAGCCGGTCGTATGCTGGAAGCCTTTTCACCCGCTTGCCGTAAAGAGAACACATTTGTCAGCCTGACGTGCACCGGAATGGATTTTACCGCAAGGGGTTCCGTGATCCTGTCAGCGGGCTGGCAGAAAGTATTCGGCAGCCAGGAAGAAGATAAAGAGGAAGACACAACCATTCTGCCCGACCTGGCCGAAGGCGACATCCTGCCCGTGAAAGGATGCGACGTGCTGGAAAAACAGACCAAACCCCGCCCGGTTCATACCGAAAGCAGCCTGCTGGCAGCGATGGAGACGGCAGGGCGGGAACTGGAAGACGAAGCCGAGCGCGAAGCCATGAAAGAATCCGGTATCGGAACCCCGGCTACCCGCGCAGCCATTATCGAAACCCTCTTTGCCCGTGAATACATCCGCAGGGAGAAGAAGTCCCTCGTACCGACCGATAAGGGACTGGCCGTTTACGAAATAGTAAAGGATAAGAAGATCGCCGACGTAGCCATGACCGGCGGCTGGGAACTCGCCTTGTCGAAAATCGCCTCCGGAGAGATGGACGCCTTTACTTTTCATCAGGGAATAGAAGTGTTTACCGCACAAATCGCCTCTGAATTGCTGACGGCTCAAATCGAAGGCGGCGGCCGCCGGGCTGGGGCAACCTGCCCCCGTTGCGGGCAGCCCGTGGTATTCTATCCCAAAGTAGCCAAATGCCAGAACCCTGATTGCGCCCTGACCGTATTCCGCAGCATGGCCCGCAAGGAACTTTCCGACGGGCAGCTGGCAGACCTGTTTAACAAAGGTAAAACCGGACTTATCAAAGGATTTCAGAAGTCGGCCGGAGGCACATTCGATGCCGCCGTAACCTTTGATCCGGAGTTTAAGACCGTATTCGATTTCCCGAAGAATAAACCGGGCAAAGCAGGGAAAGGCGGTAAGCGAAAATAAATCGTTATCTTTGCCACTATAAAATTCTTTGTGTACGGGTTGTTTTTTTAAGATCAACTTGATATAACGGAGAATTTTTAGTGGTCGGCGCTCTGGGTAGGGATACCCGGAGCGCCTTTTCGCTTTCCCCTTCCCGTCATTTTCAACCACTAAAAATTCCAATGTTATGACAAAGAAAAAACATACGCCCCAGGGCGACCTGTCTTATTACGGCTTATCCCTTTTATCCTATCTCACCAATAACCACCCCGACCTCGCGGCAGACAATACATTTATAGCCGGGAGGGCTGACCTTGCGGCGGAGGTTTACAGCGATACGGTCAAAAGCGGACTGACCCACATCGAAGCCGAAGAACGTGCGAGTGCCGAACTCTACCGGGGCCTGCACTTTTCACCCTACAATACCCTGCGGAATATTCTGTGGGATGAGTTTTCCACAGAAATACCCGAAAACGATGCTCCCGCCGTCGCATTACGGCTATTGCCATTATGTACGGAGATTCTGGCAAAGTACGACCTGTCGGATGATTTTGCCGCTACTGCGGAATACGGTCTTTTATATACCGAACTGACGGGTATCGTCCAAATACTCCTGGAAGATGGCAAGGTTTAATAAAGCGGAACATCTTCGCCGGAATATAAAAGCGATAAAGACCGCCTTTGCTTACGAATGGAGTGCTGAAGCGGAAACTTCGCAGGAACGGAAAATACTGGCTGAATATAGCGGTTTTGGAGGTATCAAAGCCATATTAAATACGCCACCCTCGGAGGTGCCCGTCGATAAATGGCCGAAGGGCGATCAGGATTTATACCCGTTAGTTAAAGAACTGCATGAGGTTATCCGGCAGGAGTCGCCGGATGAGAAGATTGCCAAGAGGTATCTGGACGGGATAAAAAACTCCGTCCTGACGGCTTTTTACACACCTCCGGCAGTCGTGGACGCGCTTACTTCGGCGATGCTTGAAAGCGGGGTAAAACCGGTCAGGTTTCTCGACCCGAGCGCTGGCACCGGGATATTCGGGCAATACGCCGACCTGGCCAATCCGTCAGCAGAGATAACCTGTTTCGAGAAAGACCCCCTGACAGCCCTTATCCTGAAACATCTTAACCCGACATTTACAGTCAGGGCACAGGGATTTGAGAGCATTGAAGGTAAATATAACGGCTATTATGACGTTATCGCCAGCAATATCCCATACGGGGATGTAGCGCTGTTCGACCCGGCTTTCTCCACGCACACAGACCCGGTACGGCGGCAGGGTACGCGGACATTGCATAATTATTTCTTTATGAAATCCGTCGATACGGTGCGCGACGGCGGTATTATCGCTTTTATCACCTCGCAAGGCGTCCTAAATTCAGAACAGAACCGCCCTGTAAGGGAATGGCTGGCCCAGCGGTGCAATGTGGTTTCCGCTGTACGCCTGCCCAACAATCTTTTTACCGATTACGCCGGGACAGAAGTGGGCAGCGACCTGATTGTATTGCAGAAAAGACCGCAGGGAGAATATGCCGTTACCCATCGGCAGCAAGACTTTATAGAATCCCGCAAACTCTCGAACGGTATTCCCGTCAATAACCTGTTTCAGCAACTCGACCGCGTCGTTCATACCGACGCAAAGGTCGGCACTGATCCATACGGAAAGCCGGCAATGGAGTTTACCCATGCCGGAGGCGTGGACGGTATCGCACAGGACTTGCGCCGGATGCTGGCCGAGGACTTTTCCAAACACCTCGACCTGGACCGCTACCTCTCTTTTGCTCCGCAGGTGGCAGAGCAATCGCAAGTCCGTAATGTTGCTGCACCGGAAATAAAACCGGAGCGCACCCAACAGGTGGACATTGACAGCGGTTCAAACAAAGTGGAAGCCGACGTTTCCACCTCCCGCAGTCAAAGACCACCCGGAAACGACAGTCCGGATTACCTCAATCCCGACTGGAAATCCACGCCGGAAGATTGGCATAAGTTTAACGAATGGGTCGAAGGCCAGGATGCCGTTCGTAAGGCGAAGGCCGAAGGATTCGACTTGGACTTGGAAACCGGTGAGCTGACACCGCTGGCGACTACGGAACCGGTGCAGGATATTACGCCTGCCGAAAATACGGAGTATAAACCGACCGCCGAAGATTGGGCCGATTACGGACTATGGGCGGCGGAACGGCAGCAGCGCCAAATGGAAGAATACCCCCCGCAACCGGAGGATTACGGAATGGCCGAACCTGCCGGAGAGCCTGAACAACAGGCGACTATGGAGCCTGCACCGACCGTTCCCGCAGGGGAGTTCCGGGGTACCCTCTTTGATATGGATGACCCTGCTATCCTTACCAAACCCCAAAGGGTGGCAGAGCCGACGCTGAATGTGCAGCAGGAGCCGCTTATCACATTATACGACCTGTTCGGTTTCTCCCAGGAGGAACGCAGCCAGATAAGCCGTCCGCGCCGACGTAAAAAGACTGCCAAACCGAAAAAGAAGCAGGAGGAAGACCGCGTAATCGAATGGCGCGAGGAAATCATGCTCAACGCACGGCGCGAGCGCGAGCAAAAGGAGCGGCAGGCGGAACCGTCGCCCGGACAATTCGCATCCGGCACTACATCTCCGGTCTATCCGGTAGAAGATGCCCGGAAAGCTGAACAGCAATGGCGGCGGGAACAACTGGAGCAACAGGAAAAAGAACAACGCGAACGGGAAGAATACCTGAAACCCGTTCCTTTCAAAGCGGAAATACAGGCGCATTACCGCGAAGGGTCGCTGGTATCGGACGAACACAACCGAATCGGGTACCTGAAAAATATCGACGGTTTACAGCCCATGTTCCACCCGCTGGAACTATCCGAAACACAGGAAACCAAAGCGTCTATCTACGTTGAAATACGGGATACCTACTATCACCTGTATCAAAACGAAGCCGAACGGCTCGAAGCCAATCCGGCCCTGCGTGAAATGCTGAACCGCCTGTACGATAATTTTACAGACCGTTTCGGCAAACTCAACGACAAGAAGAACCTCGACCTGATTAAAATGGATGCCCGCGGTCAGGAAGTCCTCTCACTGGAACGATACATCGACGGGGTGGCTCACAAAGCCGATATATTCCATCATCCGGTAGCATTCAATCCCAACGAGATTACACAGGCCGCCGACGCACGGGAAGCGCTTGTAGCCAGCCTGAATAAATCCGCCTCCGTTGATCTTCCTTACATGGCTACCCTGACAGGTGGTACGGTGGATTCCATACTGGAGGAACTGCACGGCAGCATCTATTACAACCCGGATATGGACGGCTATGAAATTGCCGATAAGTATATCGCCGGGAACGTCATTGAAAAAGCCGACCGGGTAGAGCGTTTCCTGAAAGACAATCCCGGACACGCTCAGGCGGAGGCTTCCCTGCGGGCACTCCGGGAGGCCACCCCGAAACCCATTGCTTTTGACGACCTCGATTTCAATTTCGGTGAGCGGTGGATACCCAAAGGCATTTATGAAAGGTATGCCTCCTGGCTGTTCGATACGGACGTTCAGATCACTTTTTCGCCCAACATTGACGAATATAACGTTAAGGCCGATAAACTGAACATAAAGACACAGAACCAGTATGCCGTAGATTCCCAAAGCCGGAAATTCAACGGCATAGCGCTGATGAAACACGCGCTGCACAATACCTCGCCCGATATTACCAAAAAAGTTAATATGCTGGTCGATGGGAAAATGCAGGAAGTCAAAGTACGCGACCCGGAAGCCATACAGCTGGCCAATTCCAAAATAGACGAAATGCGCAACGGTTTTTCGGACTGGCTCCGGGAGCAGTCGCCCGAATTTAAAGACCGTCTTGCCGACCTTTATAACCGTACTTTTAACTGTTTCGTGCGGCCGCAGTACGACGGCTCGCACCAGACGTTCCCCGGCCTCGACCTCAAAGGGCTGGGAATATCCGACCTCTACCAAAGTCAGAAGGACGCCATCTGGATGGATAAATTATTAGGTGGAGGCATCTGCGACCATGAAGTAGGCGGTGGCAAAACCCTAATCATGTGTTGCGGGGCAATGGAGAAAAAGCGGCTCGGACTGGCTCACAAGCCGATGATAACCGGACTGAAAGCCAATATCCACGAAATAGCCCGCACATTCTGCACCGCTTATCCGAATGCCCGTGTCCTTTATCCCGGCAAGGAAGATTTTACTCCCAAGAACCGGGAGCGGATCTTTCGCGAGATAAAGAACAACGATTGGGATGCCGTGATATTAACACATGAACAATTCGGGAAGATTCCGCAATCCCCCGAACTGCAACAGGAGATTTTACAAGCCGAACTCGACAGCGTGGAGGAAAATCTGGAGTTACTCAAAGCACAGGGCAAGCATGTTTCCCGCGCTATGATGAAGGGGTGTATCAAACGCAAGCTCAATCTGGAAGCCAAACTGGAAAAGGTAATGCACTCCATCGAAACACGCAGGGACGATGCGGTCGATTTCAAGCACATGGGCATCGACCACCTGTATGTCGATGAATCGCATAAATTCAAAAACCTTACATTCAATACCCGCCACGACCGGGTAGCGGGGCTGGGTAATCCCGAAGGTTCGCAAAGGGCACTCAATATGCTCTTTGCCATCCGTACCATCCAGGAACGTACCGGGCGTGACCTGGGAGCCACCTACCTTTCCGGTACGACTATTTCCAATTCGCTCACCGAATTGTACCTGCTCTTTAAGTATCTCCGTCCCAAAGAACTCGAAAGGCAGAATATCAAAACCTTCGATGCCTGGGCGGCCATATTCGCCAAGAAAACCATAGATTATGAGTTTTCAATAACGAATGAGATTGTACAAAAAGAACGCTTCCGCTACTTTATCAAAGTGCCGGAACTGGCCGGATTTTATGCCGAAATAACCGATTTCCGAACCGCAGCCGATATTGGTATCGACCGCCCGGAGAAAAACGAAATACTGCATAATATTCCGCCCACGCCCGACCAGGTTCAGTTCATAGACAGGCTGGTGAAATTCGCAAAAACGGGCGATGCCACGCTTTTGCACCGTCTGCCCCTGACCGAACGGGAAGATAAAGCCAAAATGCTTATCGCCACCGATTACGCGCGTAAAATGTCGCTTGATATGCGTATGATTTCCCCGGCTCTTTACGGCGACGATGTCGATAACAAGGCCAGCCACTGCGCCCGCCTGGTTGCCGGTTATTACAAAAAATTCGACCAGCACAAAGGCACGCAGTTCGTTTTCTCCGACCTGGGCACCTATAAGCCCGGCGAATGGAATGTATATAGTGAAGTGAAGCGCAAGCTGGTGGAGGATCATGGACTGAAACCCGGCGAAGTCCGCTTCATTCAGGAAGCGACCACCGAAAACGCCCGGAAAAATATGATTGCCGATATGAACGCCGGAAAAATCCGCGTGATGTTCGGTTCTACCGAAATGCTCGGAACAGGTGTAAACGCACAGAAACGATGCGTTGCCATCCATCACCTCGACAGCCCGTGGCGGCCCAGCGACCTGGAGCAGCGCGATGGGCGTGGTATCCGCACAGGCAACGAGATTGCCAAGTATTATGCCGATAATAAAGTCGATGTAGTCCTGTATGCCGTCGAAAAATCGCTGGACGCCTATAAATTCGGGTTGCTCCATAACAAACAGCTGTTTATCCGGCAGCTTAAAACCAACAATATGGGCTCCCGTACTATTGACGAGGGTGCGATAGATGAAAAAACGGGTATGAATTTCTCCGAATACGTGGCTATCCTTTCGGGCAATACGGAACTACTGGAGAAAGCCCGTCTGGAAAAAAGGATCACCACGCTGGAAAGTGAACGGCAGGCGTTCGTCCGGGGTAAATCATCCAGCCGCTACAAACTGGACGAGATAACCAAAGCCTTTGATAAGAACAGCGACCTGATAGAACGCATCGGACGTGACCTGAATAACTTCAATAGTAAGGTACAGTTGAACGAAGACGGCTCCTATAAGAACCCGATCCAACTCAATGGCGTTCAGGGCGGCGATATAAAGTTTATCGGCAAGCACCTGAACCATATCGCCGAAACCGCCCGGACTGCCGGGGAGTTTGACAAGGTAGGTACCCTCTATGGTTTCGATATTCTGGTTAAAAGCGAAACCACTCAAAAAGAAGGTTTGGATATGGTACAAAACCGCTTTTATCTCCGGGGAGAAGGAAATTACCTGTATCATTATAATCACGGTAATCTGGCTGCCGATCCGCGACTGGCCTCACAGAATTTCATTAATGCGCTGGCCACTATCGAACCGACGCTGGAGAAATTCCAAAAAGAGAATGAGCAACTTTCCAAAGATATTCCGCTGTTAAAAGAAGTCGTGGAAAGTACCTGGCGCAAAGAACCCGAACTGGCCGATTTGCGGGCCGAATTGACGGAGTTAGACCGCAAGATACAGCTTTCCCTTAAACCGATTAGCGAAAGCGAAGGGCAGCCCTTAGATGAGCCTGAAAAGGCTGAAAAGCGGATGCCCGATAATCCCCAGCCGACACAAACCACCGGGCAAACTTATATACCTTCCCGGCTTCGGGAGATAGCGGACAATTCGGGTGGAAGAATCATTATAGGCAGTGTGCCCCGTGTTACCTCTGATGCAGATCGTCCCACTAAAAGCAGTATGAAAATCTAACTGAAAAGCCGTCGAATACATCGACGGCTTTTTTATAATCAGGCACTCAAAAACCTAAAAAAAGTATGGTTATTTCATAATCTTATGTATCTTTGCAAAAGAGTAGAGTTATTTGAAAGCATGTAAAACGAAGTGTATCTAAGCACTTTACATCTACTTATCCAGTGCCCAATACATGCGGAAGTCTTCTAAAACTGTTGATAATCAGTTTCCTTTCCTCAGATTATCTCAAATATATTCAAATTCCACCGGGGTTGCCCTTTCGGGAACCACCACATACTTCTCGGTCTTCGATTTATCGAAACCGAATGTCTTTTTGACACGTCTATATTTTAGTGCCATAAACCATAAAATTTATATGATTATTAAAAACCCGCCTTCCACCTCTTTACTAAAGACTTACTTTTGTAAGAGTAAGGCATATCGCATGTTGTTGTCGGCAGAACTATTAGCCGACTGGCTTAATTTGGATTTAAGCCCCAATAAATGCTACTAGTAACATTTATTAAAATTCCAGGAAGTCAATCTTTGTTGACTGTGTAAAAGTAGTAACCTTTTTCTGATATAACAAAATATTTTGAAGATATTTTACAGAAAAAAGTCATCCTATCTAAACGCAAACCTGCTACCAAACAAGGGCTAAGTCTACTTACTAAGTAAGGCAAAATCCACTTAATAAGTAGACTGCAACTTACTTACTAAGTAACCATACTGCCTACTCTATAAGTAGCAGTCGGTCTACTTATCGAGTAGGCAGAATAGGTTATACTCCGAGCATTATATTACCTTATATATAAACGCAAAAAAGGCTATCCATCACGGACAGCCAATCTTCATTGTTAACCTTAAATCTAATACCATGAAAAACACAGTGCAAATATAGTGCTTTTATGTTATACAGCATAACATTTGCAAGAAAAACGCATTCTATTAACATTATTTACCTGAAACATGTTCTAAAACATACAAAAGCAACCATTTATTATTAGAAACTTTCTTATTTGTTAGATAAAAATGAAGGGGATACCCGAAACCGGACATCCCCTCTCATCACCAAACCTCTTATATTTGTTATTTATCGAAACGCTCTTTCAACTTTGCAATCATATCACGAGTCATTGTATCCAGATCATAAGTCGGCTTCCAATCCCACTCTTGACGGGCACAAGTATCATCCAGCGAGTTAGGCCATGACTCGGCAATTGCCTGACGCAACGGGTCTACATTATATTCCATCTGGAAGTCAGGAATATATTTACGGATGTTATTTGCTATAATTTCCGGATCGAAACTCATAGAAGCAATATTGAATGAGTTACGGTGTTGCAGACGGGTAGGATCGGCCTCCATGATCTGGATAGCTGCATGTAATGCATCCGGCATATACATCATATCCATAAATGTTCCGGCAGCGATCGGACATACGAACTTCTCGCCTTTGACTGCAGAATAATAAATATCGACAGCATAGTCGGTCGTACCACCACCCGGAGGAGTTACATAAGAGATCAATCCCGGGAAACGAACCGAACGGGTATCGACACCGAAACGGATATTATAATAATCGCTCAGCAACTCGCCGGAAACTTTTGTTACACCGTACATTGTACGCGGGTTGCGAATTGTATCCTGCGGAGTTTTGTCTTTCGGAGTATTGTTACCGAATACACCGATCGAGCTCGGAGTAAATACAGCACAATGCATCTCACGTGCTACTTCCAGCACATTGAACAAACCACCCATACCGATCTTCCACGCTAGCTGGGGTTTTGCTTCTGCTACCGCCGAAAGTAAAGCTGCCAGATTATAAATCGTATCGATCTTATATTTAGAAACTGTCTCAGCGATCTGCTGTTCGTTTGTTATGTCAACAATGGCAGAAGGTCCCGATTCGAGCAGCTCTCCTTTAGGTTCTGCACCGGAAATATAACCTGCCACGATGTCGCCATCATAACGTTTTCTCAACTCCATGGTTAACTCTGAGCCGATCTGACCGGTAGAACCAATAATTAATACATTCTTCATTGCGTTTTATTGTCTTTTTAAGTTTTTTCCGCGGCAAAGGTATAGAGAATAAAATTGTTCCTGCATTATTTTCTTGTGTTTTTTAATACCAAAATTCAAAAAAAAATATGACCTTTGCTTCATCGGTTGACAGTTGACTATTAACAGTTGGCAGCTTACATTTATAAAAAGCTTCAAACTGTAACTTGTCTGCATCAACTATAAACAATTTCGTCTACTTGATTCAAAAATACTAACAAAAAACAATGTTATGTACGGTAAACTGAAAGAATTCCTTACACAGGAACTGGCAAATATTAAAGCTGCCGGATTGTACAAAAATGAGCGTATTATTACTACACCTCAAAGAGCCGACATTAAAGTAAATGCCGGAAGTGATGTTTTAAACTTCTGTGCCAACAATTACCTTGGTCTATCAGACAACCAGCGTCTGATTAAAGCTGCAAAAGATGCTATGGATACTCACGGATACGGAATGTCATCCGTTCGTTTCATCTGCGGAACTCAGGATTTGCACAAACAATTGGAAGCTGCCATTTCCGATTATTTCAAAACGGAAGATACTATTCTGTATGCTGCATGCTTTGATGCAAACGGAGGTTTGTTCGAACCGTTGTTCGGCGAAGAAGACGCTATCATCTCCGATTCACTGAACCACGCTTCTATCATCGACGGTGTACGTTTGTGTAAAGCAAAACGCTATCGTTATGCAAATGCCGATATGGCAGATCTGGAACGTTGTCTACAGGAAGCTCAGGCTCAACGTCACCGCATCATTGCAACAGACGGCGTATTCTCTATGGACGGCAATGTTGCTCCGATGGATAAGATCTGCGAACTGGCAGAAAAATATGATGCACTGGTAATGGTTGACGAATCTCACTCTGCGGGTGTTGTCGGTCCGACCGGCCATGGCGTGGCAGAACAATATAATGTTTATGGAAAAGTAGATATCTTCACAGGTACATTAGGAAAAGCATTTGGCGGTGCAATGGGTGGTTTCACTACAGGTAAAAAAGAAATTATCGACATGCTTCGCCAGCGCTCACGTCCTTATCTGTTCTCTAACTCGGTAGCACCTGCTATTGTCGGAGCCAGTCTGGAAATGTTCAAGATACTGAAAGAAAGCGATGCCCTGCATACAAAACTGATGGGTAACGTCTCTTATTTCCGCGATAAGATGCTGGCTGCCGGTTTCGATATCAAACCGACTCAGTCTGCTATCTGCGCTGTTATGCTGTACGATGCCAAATTATCTCAGGATTTTGCAGCCAAGATGCAGGAAGAAGGAATCTATGTAACAGGATTCTATTATCCGGTAGTTCCGAAAGACCAGGCACGCATCCGTGTTCAACTATCAGCCGGACATGAAAAAGAACATCTGGATAAGGCGATCGCAGCATTTATCAAGGTTGGTAAAGAACTGAATGTGATTAAATAAATAAACATTTTTCTATAAATAAAAAAGAAGCGGAACATATTTGTTACCGCTTCTTTTCTTTCAAACAAACCATTAACCTTTAATAATTATTATCTTCCTCGCCATCCACGAGATTATTCAATTCAAACTCCAGACTTACCAGGTCCTTTTTCCATGATTTCAGGATATGGGACGGTGTATCTTTTGGAAGATTATCTATTTTCGTCTGGATATTGGATATCTCCAGTTCCAATCTTTCGCGCCTGTTCATATCTATTTTTTATTTATCACTTGTTTAACAATCACTCAATTAATAAACAACCGAAATTGCCAATATGTTCATCAAAAAATAGTCTGTACAACGTAAATTTTAAGCGTTCCGCTATGGCCTCATTTATTGTGGGAAGCCACTTCGATAAGATGGAAAGATTTCATATCTTTGCATACCGAAAACAATTGACAATATAATATTTATATGCAACTTAGTAATTACCACAGTCATTGCACATTCTGTGATGGGCGTAGTACTCCTGAAGATTTTGTAAAGTTCGCTATATCGCATGGATTCCGGGCGTATGGTTTTTCATCACACTCGCCCCTACCCTTCGAAACTTTCTGGAATATGTCAAAAGATGATATGCCCGAATATCTGGCAGAGATAAGCCGGTTGAAGGAGAAATATGCAGACCGGCTGGAAATATATACATCCCTGGAAATCGATTACCTGGATGAGACTTATAATCCTTCCATCGCCTATTTTCAGGAACTACCGTTGGATTATCGGATCGGCTCCATTCATTTCCTGCCTTTATCGGAACATCTGAGTGAAGATAATATGATGTGCATAGACGGGGCTTTTTCCGATTACAAAAATTCGGTAGACCGTTATTTCGAAGGTGACATCAGCAAACTGGTTGCCCGCTATTTCGACTCTACATTAAAAATGATCGAAGCCGGTGGTTTCGACATCGTGGGACATATGGACAAGATCTATATGAACGGACACAAATGCAATGATTTCTCTTTTGATGCGGATTGGTACCAGGCTCCATTCAAAGCAACCCTCGACCTGATAGCTCAAAAAGGATTAATGGTTGAAGTAAACACCAAGAACCTGGTTAAGAAACAGCAAATATTCCCTCGGAAAGAATACCTCGGATTACTGAAAGAGATGAATATTCCGGTAATGGTTAATTCTGACTGCCATTATCCCGATCTGGTAAATGACGGACGCGAAGAAGCGTTCAAAATACTGAAAGAAATTGGTTTTAAGACAACACGGGAATTAGTAAAAGGTAGTTGGCAGGATGTTGCAATATAAAAACAAGGTGGCCCTAAGGTCACCTTATTTTCTTCTCTTATACAAAAAGGATTGCCACCGCTCCTCCGCATGATCTTGTTTAAACATCTCGTAACGGGCCATCGTAAAGAGTAGATCGGACAAGCGATTAGTAAATTGAAGGATATTCTCTTCAACGGGATCTTGTCTGTTCAACGTCCACAAACGACGTTCGGCACGACGGACAATCGTACGGGCCAGTTGCAGATGGGCGGAGATCAATGTGCCTCCCGGAAGGATGAAAAATCCGCTATCTTCCATCTGTGCGGTCAGGGTATCTATCTGCTGCTCGCAAAAAGACACCAGGTCTTCCGAAAGACTGTTCGGATTCTTATCACGGATAGCCGACGGGGTCGCCACATGTGACATAACCACCATCAGTTCCCGTTGTATTTTACCTAAGACATCTTGCCATTCATGTTCAGGAGGTAATAAAGCCCGCACGATACCGATTTGTGCATTCACTTCATCCAATGTGCCGTTCGCTTCGATACGGATATCGTCTTTGTCAACCCGTTCACCGCCGTGGATACCGGTACGACCCTTATCGCCTCCTCTGGTATAAATTCTCATCTTACTTATTTGTTGTATCTTTCTTTTCTTCCTTTTCTTCCGGATGGATAATTCCCTTTACAGTTTCACCAATCGGCAATTTATCCAATACGCCCAAACTCGGAGCCACCGTTTTGACCAATTGGTTCAGGAAATTACCTGTTGTACCCTGACCACCGTCAAAGACAGTGATGTCACCCAGCTGAATATGTTCGAATGCTTTCACCTGTTCGCCGGCAATTTCTTTCCATTGATCCACCATTTTGTACTGGATAGCGATAGCCGGATTCGATTCGGCAGCCTCAACCATCGCCTTGAAACCATCAGCTTCGGCAAGCAACGATTTCTTTTTACCTTCAGCCTCGGCTTCCAGTTTCATCTGGATAGCTCTTGCTTCGGCTTCGGCCTGTGCCAATGTTGCCTTTGCTTTCGCTTCAGCTTCACGGATCATCTTTTCGGCAACTGCTTCAGCTTGCAGGATCGCTTCCTGACGGGCAATCTCGGCCGGCACGATCTTTTGTGCTTTCAGGGCAGATTCTACCTTTTTGGCTTTCGCTTCTTCCACTTCACGTTGTGCAATTTCGCGGGCAGCCTGTACAGAGGCTTCCGATTTGGCTGCCGCTTCACCTGCCTGTTTATTGGCTTCCGCCTGAGTTACGGCAAGTTCGGCATCCGACTTGGCCACTTCCTTGTTTGCTTCGTTTCGTCCTATGGCAGCTTTTCTTTCGGCATCGGCTTTCTTGATTTCCATATCGGAATTCAATTCAGCCACGCGGCTTTCCTTATCAGTGTTCGCTCTTTCGATATTGATATTTTTATCGGCTTCGGCACGGGCAACCTGCGATTCCTTTTCTGCATTGGCTACGGCAACCTGTGCGATTCGCTCCTTATCGGCATTAGCTACAGAAATTTCCTGTTGTTTCTTGGTTTCAGCAATAGCAATATCCTGATCTTTGCGCGTCTCGGCAACAGTCGTTTCACGTTCACGGATCTGATTGGCAATCTTGATAGCACCCAGTTTTTCCTGCTCTTCGATATTTGCCTGGGCTTCGTTCAAAGCCTTGCTTTCCGCTTCTTTACCGAGGTTGACGATATAGTTGGCGGCATCACGAATATCACTGATGTTGATGTTCATCAGGTAAAGACCGAATTTGCGCAGTTCCGTATCGATATTGTCGCGTACCTTGGACAGGAATTTGTCACGGTCGGAGTTCAGTTCCTCGATGGTCATGTCGGCAATAACCAGACGCATCTGACCGTACACGACATCGGTAATAAGGTTCTGTTTATCTTCCGGCTGTAGCCCCAACAGACGTTCGGCTGCATTCTGCATTACTTCGGGATCCGTACTGATCGCCACCGTAATGGTTGTCGGAACATCCACACGGATATTCTGGGCGGACAAGGCTCCGGTCAGTTTGCAGTCTATCTGAAGAGGTTTCATGGAAAGAAACTCATATCCCTGGATGATAGGCCAAACGAAAGCGGCACCACCATGATAAAGTTTGGCGGATTTCTCTCCTGATGTCTTACCATACACTACCAGCACTTCATCACTCTTACATTTACGATACCGGGATAATATTCCGATAAAAGAAAGGATGATAACCACTACCAGAATGGCTACCATAATTAACATTTCCTGTGTCATAACTTAATCCTTGAGTTTGTTATTGTATATAAATTGTTCCTGATTCTACTTTGCAAATAATCGTACGGTCTCCGGTCTGATACTTCTTTCCTTCCAGGGAACGGACTTCTACTTCACGCAAGGCTCCATTCTGAGCTACCTGCACGAAATAGCGAACACCGTCTTGTGCATAAATCGAACATTCACGACCTACAAGGGCTTCCGTCTTCTCCGGTTTATTCTCTTTCTGAAGTTGATAGGCTTTTTTATAAAGGAACCATAAGACGAAAACGAATGCCAATCCGATCAGTATACCGACCAGGAAAGTCGATATGGATGTACTTTTAGCAATATACATATACCAACCGAAGCCGATACAAAAATGGGTAAAACCTTTGAATGACACGGCACTACTAAGATCTGCATCGATATCCGTATCTGTATCCAGGTCACCGAAAAAGATAGACATGATAAACTGTATCAGAAATATAGCTGAAGCAACTATTGCGATACCGAGAAAAATAGTATTGACCATGGTATGAATTATTAGTTTATACGAAAATAAGGATTATTTCGATAAAACCGGCATATATAATAAAAATATGTATGTTTGCAGTAAATTATTAAGACTACCTTATGCAAACAATCATAAAAACAGTACAACAGGCACTCATTGAAAACATAGACGAAAAGACTCGTGACAATGCCCAGAGCTTCTTCAAGGAAAAGATTTTGTATCATGGTGTAAAGGTTCCTCTTGTCAACAAGATCAGTAAAGAACTTTTCACGTCGATCAAAGAACTTCCTAAGAACGAAATCTTTTCTTTATGTGAGACATTGTGGAAATCCGGTTATTCGGAAGAATCGTACATTGCATGCAACTGGTCTTACTATATTCATACACAATACCAACCGGAAGACTTTACCGTATTTGAGAAATGGGTAAACTCGTATGTCAACAATTGGGCATCTTGCGACACACTATGCAATCATACGATCGGAACATTTATTGAAATGTATCCGGACTATATATTCAGGTTGAAAGAATGGGCACGGTCGGATAACCGCTGGACCAAACGTGCGGCTGCCGTTACCCTGATCATTCCTGCCAGGAAAGGGATGTTCCTGCAAGATATTTTCGAGATCGCAGATATTCTCCTTTACGACCCGGACGATCTGGTACAAAAAGGATATGGCTGGATGCTGAAAGCTGCCAGCGAAGCTCATCAGGAAGAGGTATTCGATTATGTGATGTCGAAAAAAGCAACCATGCCCCGTACCTCATTAAGATATGCCATCGAGAAGATGCCCAAAGAACTGAAAGTACAGGCTATGGCTAAATAAGTCCGTTCAAATAGTCTATAAACCACTTATTATTCGTGCTGTCACCCCAATACAAGTGCGTATAGCCTGCCAGCACGTTCTTATACCTGTAAAGTGGAGTATCGACAGAAACTCCTTTTGCCGTTTGCGCGGTAGCAATTGATGCAGGATGTTCTTCGCCGGGCAAGACACGGGAATAATGAAATTCGTGTCCTTTCATAATATAGTCTTTATAATGTAAGGTACGATATCCCAGGCGAAGCTTCATCTGTTCCATAGTGGCCGACTGGTTGAACAGGCCAACCATCGGATAAATAGTTCCTTCTGTCGATCTTATCTCATTACATAAATACATCATTCCGCCACATTCTGCCAGCAGTCTCCCTCCTGCTTCCACATATTGTCGGATTGACCGGAGCATTGACTGGTTGGAAGACAATTCGGACAAATATAATTCAGGATATCCTCCGGGTAAATAGACAAAATCAGACGCCGGCAATGTCGTATCTTTCAGAGGACTGAAAAAGGTTACTTTACCTAACCGCTGCAACAACCGGATATTCTCTTCATAAGCAAAGTTAAAAGCGGCATCCCGGGCAATCGATATTCTTAAAGAAGGTAGTGTATTTTCCCCTGATTGAGTAAGAAGATGAGAAACCTGTGCATCAGGCTGATAAGCCGTCAGTTCCAAAAGCCGGTCTATATCGACATGCTTTTCTACCAGTTCGGCTACACGATCGGCAAACGTATCGAAACAAAATGCCTCATCCAATGATAAACCCAAATGACGACTGGGAATCTCTACATCCGCTTGTTTAGGAAGATATCCTAACGCTTCCACCCCAGCATCAAGACATGCCTGCTTCAGGAAAGAATAATGATTCTCCGAAGCGACAAAATTGAAAACGGCTCCTACCAGATTAAGTTCTTTATGGAAGTTTTTAAACCCATATAATAATGGAGCGACAGAGTAAGCCGTACTCTTTGCATTGACAATCAGTATGATCGGAATACCCAACAGACCTGCTATTTCAGCACTACTGCCTTTCATTCCGTCGTATCCGTCAAAAAGCCCCATCACTCCTTCGGTCACTGCATAATCGGCTTCGGAAGTATAATGCCGATACAGTTCCTTTATATGTTGCTCCGACATCATGAAACTATCCAGATTTACAGAAGGAGAACCGGCCGCCATCTTATGGTGGCGTGTATCGATATAATCCGGTCCGCATTTAAAGGGTCTGACTTCCCCTCCCCGGTTCTTCAATGCCCGAAGTAGTCCGAGTGTAAATGTCGTCTTCCCACTTCCCGAGGAAGCTGCTCCTATTAAAAGATGAGATTTCATGATCAATAAAGATGTTTATCAATAATAAAGAGAAGGTATTATGCTAAGCTAACGATTTTGCCACTAGGATGACAAACATTGTCATCACAGTGGCAAAACAGAATCAACAGCACGAAACACGTGCTTCTTATAAGTTCAATCAGTATTAATACTGCTCTTTTTCGTTCGGGAAATCCTGTGTCTTCACATCCTCGATGTAAGCCTGTACGGCACGAGTGATCTCTTCACCGATATTAGCATATCTACGAAGGAAGCGCGGAGAGAATCCCATGTTGATACCCAGCATATCATGCATAACCAAAACCTGACCATCTACACCTCCACCGGCACCGATACCGATAATAGGAATAGTCAATTCGGAAGCGACACGTGCAGCCAGCTCTGCCGGAATCTTTTCCAACACGATGGCAAAACAACCGATCTCTTCCAACAGATGTGCATCGTCAATCAACTTCTGTGCTTCAGCTTCTTCACGGGCACGAACTGTGTAAGTTCCGAATTTATTGATAGACTGCGGAGTCAAACCCAAATGTCCCATTATAGGTATACCTGCACAAAGGATACGCTCAATGGATTCTCTTATTTCACTACCTCCCTCCAGTTTAATACAATCGGCATGTGTTTCCTTCATGACACGGATAGCGGAAGCCAAAGCCTCTTTCGAATTACCCTGATAGGTACCGAAAGGCAGGTCTACTACTACCAATGCACGATTAACGGCTTTCATAACAGATTTACCATGATAAATCATTTGGTCCAGTGTTATAGGAAGCGTTGTTACATTTCCGGCCATCACATTCGATGCTGAATCGCCGACCAAGATAACATCCATACCTGCCTGATCGATCAGTTTAGCCATTGAATAATCGTAAGCTGTCAACATGGATATTTTTTCTCCACGTTGTTTCATTTCCATCAGGCGATGTGTAGTCACCTTTCTAGTATCATCTAAATCCCTCTTTGCAACTGACATAATGCTTTTTTGTTAATTGTTACGGCGGCAAAGTTAAGGATATTCTGTAATAAGCAAGACAAACAATAAAATATTTATGTCGTACAACATATGTTTATTTTTGTTTATCTTTGCGCCCGTTTACATTTAACGTTTAAAATACAAGCAAAGATGAAAAAATTGATTTTTACTTTGGTGGTTGCATTTATGGCAATCATCAGTGCTGATGCACAGATTTATGTAGGTGGTTCTTTCAATCTGACTCACGACAAGAACACCGATGTCACCAATTTTACTATCGCCCCTGAAGTCGGCTATAACCTGAACAAGACCTGGGCTATCGCTGCAGAAATCGGTTATACTCATTTCAAGAATGGCGAATTAAAGGCTAATGCATTCAATTTTGCTCCTTATGCACGTTTCTCTTTCTTTGAAAAAGGTATTGTTCGTTTATTCGTGGATGGTGGTGTTGGTGTTTCTACTTATAAAGCAGAAAGCAACGACAGTGTCAACGGCTTTGAAATCGGTATTAAGCCGGGTATCGCGCTTGAGATATGCAAGAACCTTACATTCGTTACTAAATACGGATTTGCAGGTTACCGCGATGATTACAAATATGCCAACAGTACGTCCGGTATCAGCCTGAGTTCTGAAGACCTGACATTCGGTTTCCACTATGAATTTTAATCAATCAAGATAACAACGAGTAGATTACAAGGTAATTTGTAATCTACTCTTCTTCTCTCCCTCCCCCTACTTCTTCAAAAAATATCCGATTGCCCGAAATATATCATTATATTTGCATCTGCTGAAATATAAGTATACTATGGACAACAGGAAAATCGCTTCAGACTTACTATTCAGAAAAGCTGAAGAAACAGATATCGAACGTATCTGGGTTATTATCGGACAAGCAAAAGAACAAATGCGCCGGCTCAACAGCCACCAATGGGACGAAAGCTATCCGGCTCTCGAAACGATCAGTCAAGACATTAAGATCGGTAACGGTTATGTCTTCTGCAAAGGAAATAAAGTGGTTGCATACGGTGTTATCTCTTTTGACGGAGAACCTGTCTATAAAGATATCGATGGAAAATGGACGAATGAATTACCTTATATGATTGTCCATCGTTTGGCTGTTGCCGACGAAATGAAACGTCAGGGAATGGCTAAGCGTTTTATGCTGGAAGCCGAAGAGGTTAGTCGTCAGAAAGGAATCTATAACTTTCGCGTCGATACTAATTATGACAATGAATATATGCTTCACCTGATTGATTCACTGGGATTCCAATATACAGGGGAAGTTCGTTACAGAGGCAATAATATAAGGAAAGCATTCGAGAAATGTATTTATCCTTATGCCTCGTCTTTCGGAGTTCCGGGTTATACCATCCGTGAAGCTATTTATGAAGATGCCGGAATCATATTCGATGCAATAGATAAAAACCGCGACGACTTACGGGCCTGGCTACCTTTTGTCGATGGCCTGAAAAGTGTTGGCGATGAACAATCCTTCCTTTCCTCATCGTTACAGGTTCCGTATGAAGAACGGGATATCGTATATATGATTGAAAAAGGGAAAAGCATTTGCGGACTGATCGGTTTTCATTTCTCAGACCGCGCCAACCATCGTACGGAAATAGGTTATTGGCTACTGCCTGAATACAGAGGAAAAGGTCTTGTTACCCGGGCCGTACATCACCTATGCCTGTTAGCTTTCTTTGAAAAAGGTTTCAACCGTATCCAAATAAGATGTGCCGTAGGCAACACTGCCAGCAATGCCATCCCCCTGCGTCTAGGATTCACACATGAAGGTACGGAACGCGACGGTGAACTTCTGATAACTGGAAAATATACAGATATTAATGTATATAGTATCTTGAAAGAGGATATTGCAAAGTAAATAATCAACAACAGAGATATTCAATTTATTTATGGAACAAGAAATTCAATTAAACGAGCACAACAAAGCCGAGTATCCACCCATGCACACGGCCGAACATATTCTTAACCAGACGATGGTACGGATGTTCGGTTGTCCCCGTTCCAGGAACGCCCATATAGAAAGGAAAAAGAGCAAGTGCGATTATGAATTGTCAGAAGCGCCTACTGCTGAAATGATGGCAGAAGTAGAACGACGGATAAACGAAGTGATAGATCAACATCTACCTGTAACAATCGACTTTATCCCGAAATCGGAAGCCGGTGCCATTGTCGATCTCAGCAAATTACCGGAAGATGCCAGCGATACACTACGTATCGTTCGTGTTGGAGATTACGATGCTTGTGCATGCATTGGCGCCCACGTCGGCAATACCTCCGAAATAGGACGGTTCAAACTGCTTAACTATGATTATGCAGACGGAAGGTTACGCCTGCGCTTTAAGCTGGAAGCCGTATAACGAAAAGATAGATATACAGAATAAAGAAAGGCTCTCATCCCTACATCGGATGAGAGCCTTTTCTAATTTATCAAATTACCGGGAACGAACCTCTCTCCTCATAAAAGAAACATATGATAAAGCGAAACAAACAACCGTCGCCGCAATCAGCCCGGTCAATTGCGGCCAGACAACCATCAGGCTCTGTCCTAAAGGCAACGGACTGGGAATAGCTCCATGAACCTGCTCCATAGTCAACGGCCCCAGACTTCTGACAGAAGGCATCAGTAACGTGGTCGTTGCGTCACTGAACAACTGGCTCGGTGCGAAACGTAACAGATTAAGCATAAAGCGCTGGTAACTGATTATCTGATAATCGCTGGCAAATCCGGAAGGACTGAGTGCTTTTCCTATCAGATTAATGATCATATTATAAAAAACACTGAAAAACAACCAGATCGCCACACAAGCCAATGCTGAAGTCGCCGCCTGACGGAATTGTATGGAAAAGAATATCGACAAATTCAGCCAGAAGGCTACGTAAAAGATACTAACAATAATAAAGAACACCATCCTCAGAAACTCTTCTGCCGTTGGCGGAATACCGATAGCAATCAATCCAAAACCCATCACCAGAAAGCCTAACGAGAACAGCATAATCGCTATCACGATCAGAGCTCCCACAAACTTCGCATTGATCAGATAATCCCGATGAATCGGCTGTGACAGGATACGGCTAAGCGTACCCCTGTTTTGCTCCGAATTGATCGCATCGAATCCGAGGGCAATTCCTAACAATGGCCCCAAAAAGCTGATAAATACGACAAAGGAGGGCAACGTCCCATCTGATACGGTAAACAGCTTCAGAAACAGGAATGCATTATCCGGATCATTCGGTTTAATAGAAGCACCGATATTAGTAAGGGCAGTGTACAACGATCCCATACAAGTCAACGCAATTATGACGATCAGAATGATAAACCGCCAGCTTCTCACATGGTCGGAGACTTCCTTGTTTACAATTACCCAAAAAGGATGATATATTCTATTCATGATCTTTACCTCCTTCGAAATAACGATTATAAATATGTTCGAGTGCATGTTCTTCTTTTTGCAACTCGGCCAGCCTGATATCAGCCAGTAGTTTACCACCGCTAAATAACCCGACCCGGTTACAAACCTGCTGAACCTGGTCCAGATGATGGGAAGAGAATAAGACCGTCAACCCGTCCTCATGACTTAACTGATGAATCAAATCCATAAATTCGCGTACACCAGACGGATCTATTCCTGATGTCGGTTCATCCAGAATAATTACTTCCGGCTCTTTTATCAATACATCGGCCAGTCCCAGACGCTGACGCATCCCCCGGGAATATTTCCCGGCTTTCTTCTTTCCTTGATTAGTCAACCCTACCCTGTCCAGTAGCTGCTCCGCTTTCTGTATCGCTTCACTTTTAGGAATACCGTTCAACTGAGCCGTGTAAACCAGATTCTCTATTCCGGTCATATCATCATAAAAACCTACATCTTCGGGCAGATAACCGACTTTCCTTTTCACCTCTATCGGGTGGGTAGTCGAATCTATGCCACAGACCTTTACTGACCCGAAAGTAGGTTCGGTCAGTCCGAGCATCATCAGGATAGTTGTTGATTTTCCCGCACCATTAGGGCCAAGCAAACCAAATATATCACCTTTCTCTACAATGAGATTCAAATCGTTCACTGCTGTAAAACCTCCGTACTTCTTTGTCAAGCCGGTTAGTTCGATAACATGCTGGCACATGGCTTACCTCCTTCCGTATTTGCGGAACAGATAATACACACCACCCAATACTACCACTATAATAAATACACCGACCCATCCCCAGACCATCGGGGTCTTTACGGAGATACGGAAATCTGCAGTAGCATTAACTTCCGGTGTCTTTGCTTCCATTTTTGTAACATAATCGCCCGGAAGCGCCTTTTTGGAAGCCTTTACGATAGCCACCACATTTGTACTTTGTCCTGCACCCAGTTTTACGACCTTGGCGGGATCGAAAGAGACTTCCCAGTCTACCGGTTTGCTAGCAGAAAATGTTACATCTTTCAACTCACCGGAACCGTTATTTTTTACTACCAGGTCTATCCGCTTGGTATCGCCGGCCGTTATATCCGAACTAAGCAATCCCCTCGGTGTCGTCAGTTCCATTTCATAGGAACCAGTGATGACAACTTCCAGTTCCAAATCGGCAGAGGTAGAACCAGTCGATGCATGAACGGGGATTTTATAGGTTCCTGCTGCTACATTTGCCGGCGGATTTATATCAATCGTAATATTCTGCGTAGCATTAGGTTCCACCTGGGCAGAAGTAGCCTGTTTGTAGTTAGGCTTGAAAACGACATTCCATCCACGCTGCACATCAGCGGTCAGGGCATACAGTTGCTGCTCGGCTGTGCGGTTTTTAATCGAGGCATTGAAAGTAAATGTAGATTTTGAATTACCCTCCATATTAGGCTGGGTCGTTGTAAAATCCGTCTGATAAGTTCCTTGTTTGGAGACGGTAATAGTAAGAGGAAGCCGGGCCATTCCATCTGCGGATACCGTGAACTGATAAGTCCCCTTATTCACTTTTACCGGTACTTCCACCTTCAGGGAGAAATTCTTTTTCTCATCCGGGAGGACCGATAGTTCACTGATTGTGAAACCTCCCGATTTGATCTCGTAGTTCCATCCACGAGGCATCCCTTCAATGGAGATTGTAGCGTTTTTCACTTCGTCACTTTTGTTAATGACATCAATACTGTAATCAACAGATTCTCCCGGAGGCAAAGAAATTTTAGTGTAGGGAGTGTACAACATTACGCTTTTTTCAGAGTTTTCAGCGTAGATCTTACAAGGGATAATACCCAATAACAGTACAATAAGTAGATTTAAATAGTTAGTACGCATAGTTCATAAAAATTTTCTTTCAAAAATGATTATCAATAGCTACCGGCAAATATATAAACAGACTTTATTATCTACTATTAAAAGTTTTGAAAAAAAACTATTATATATTCCAACACTCGTCTTCCCCGGTATCCCTTACTAATATTCGAAAACCACCGATCCTTTCCTATACTATAATAATAAATCAACTATCAAAAGGGAAGCGAATGCTAAATTGACCGAATTATTCTGTAAATGTAACACCAAAATAAAATATTTTTATGTAAGTTTGCGAGCGCTAAGAAAGACATTTTATACAGAAATTTAAATACAAGAGTTATGCAATCAATTGACAATTTCAATTTTGCCGGCAAAAAGGCATTTGTAAGAGTTGACTTCAACGTTCCACTGGACGAAAACTTCAACATCACAGACGACACTCGTATTCGTGCCGCTCTTCCTACTCTTAAGAAGATCCTGGCAGACGGTGGCAGTGTAATCATAGGTTCTCACCTGGGCCGTCCGAAAGGCGTTACTGATAAATTTTCACTGAAACATATTTTGGGTCGTGTATCTGAATTACTGGGCGTAGAAGTTCAGTTTGCTAACGACTGTATTGGTGAAGAAGCTGGCGCTAAGGCTGCTGCTCTGCAACCGGGCGAAGCTTTACTGCTGGAAAACCTTCGTTTCTATGCTGAAGAAGAAGGTAAACCAAGAGGTTTGGCTGAAGATGCAACAGACGACGAAAAGAAAGCTGCTAAAAAAGCAGTGAAAGAAAGCCAGAAAGAATTCACGAAGAGATTGGCTTCTTATGCAGACTGCTATGTAAACGATGCATTCGGTACTGCTCACCGTGCTCACGCTTCTACAGCGCTGATCGCTGATTACTTCGATGTTGACCACAAGATGTTCGGTTACCTGATGGAAAAAGAAGTAAAAGCTGTAGAAAAAGTAATGAACGACATTGCTCGTCCGTTTACTGCTATCATGGGTGGTTCTAAAGTTTCTTCTAAAATCGAAATCATCGAAAACCTGTTGAACAAGGTAGACAACCTGATCGTAACAGGTGGTATGACTTATACTTTCACTAAGGCCATGGGCGGTAAGATCGGTAACTCTATCGTTGAAGACGATAAGTTGGATCTGGCTCTCGACCTGATGAAGAAAGCAAAAGAAAAAGGTGTAAACCTGGTATTGGCTGTCGACGCTAAGATCGCTGACGCTTTCAGCAACGATGCTAAAACAGATTATGCCAACGTAAACGAAATTCCTGACGGATGGGAAGGTCTTGACATCGGTCCTAAGACTATCGAAATCTACGCTGATGTTATCAAGAAATCTAAGACTATCCTTTGGAACGGTCCTACAGGCGTATTCGAATTCGAAAACTTCACTGACGGTTCTCGTGCAGTAGGTAACGCTATCGTTGAAGCGACCAAGAACGGTGCATTCTCTCTTGTTGGTGGTGGCGACTCTGTTGCTTGCGTTAATAAGTTCGGTATTGCAAGCGAAGTTTCTTATGTATCTACAGGTGGCGGTGCTTTGCTGGAAGCTATCGAAGGTAAAGTTCTGCCGGGTATCGCAGCTGTTAAAGGCGAACCGTACAAATAATAGACAAGTTCTTTATACAACTCAAAGGCTGTCCCTGAAAGGGTGACAGCCTTTGTTTGTTTAAAGAGTGTGATTATCACTTAAGCTTTAAGGTTTTGTTTCACTTAAGTGAAACAACTGTTTCATCTAGTAGAAACGACTGTTTCTCCGGTATGAAACAACTCTTGGTTCCCTATCTTAATTCTACTCAGAATATATTCCAATATCAACCATACTTATTGAAATGCAATCTAAATATTTTTGTACCTTTGCCCGACATTATTTGAAATCATTGAAAATAACATAGAATTAAAGAAGATGGCAAAAGAGCTGAAAGAACTGACCAAGAGAAGTGTAAACTACTCTCAGTGGTACCAGGATCTGGTAATTAAAGCGGATTTGGCAGAAAACTCTGCTGTACGTGGCTGTATGGTTATCAAACCCTACGGATACGCTATTTGGGAAAAGATGCAACGTATCCTCGATGATATGTTCAAGGAAACAGGACACGTAAACGCTTATTTTCCACTATTGATCCCGAAATCATTCTTGAGCAAGGAAGCCGAGCACGTAGAAGGTTTCGCCAAAGAATGTGCAGTTGTTACACACTATCGTCTGAAAACAAATCACGACGGCACAGGTGTAGTTGTCGACCCGGCAGCTAAACTGGAAGAAGAACTGATCATTCGCCCGACATCAGAAACAATCATTTGGAATACATACCGTAACTGGATCCAGTCTTATCGCGACCTGCCTATCTTATGTAACCAGTGGGCTAACGTGATGCGTTGGGAAATGCGTACCCGTCTGTTCCTTCGCACTGCCGAATTCCTGTGGCAGGAAGGACATACCGCTCACGCAACACGCGAAGAAGCAGAGATCGAAGCAAAGAAGATGCAGGAAGTATATGCAAACTTTGCTGAAAATTATATGGCTATGCCGGTCGTAAAGGGCGTAAAATCTGCCAGTGAACGTTTTGCAGGAGCTTTGGATACCTATACGATCGAAGCCATGATGCAAGATGGAAAAGCATTGCAGGCAGGTACTTCCCACTTTCTGGGACAGAACTTCGGTAAGGCATTCGACGTTACTTTCATCGACAAAGAAGGTAAGAGCGACTACGCATGGGCTACCTCATGGGGGGTTTCCACCCGCCTGATCGGTGCGCTCATCATGTCTCACTCAGACGATAACGGTTTGGTATTGCCTCCGCACCTAGCTCCTATCCAGGTTGTAATTATTCCGATCTACCGCAATGACGAACAGTTGGCACAGATCAGCGAAAAGGTGAGCGGTATCGTTGCCAAGCTGAAGAAGATGGGTATTTCCGTTAAGTTCGATGATGCAGATAATAAGAAACCGGGATGGAAGTTCGCCGAATACGAACTGAAAGGTGTTCCCGTACGTCTGGCTATGGGTGGACGCGACCTTGAAAACAACACGATCGAAGTAATGCGTCGCGATACGTTGGAAAAAGAAACCATCACTTGCGACGGTATCGAAGAATACGTACAGAACCTGTTGGAAGAAATCCAGCAGAACATCTTCCAGAAAGCACTCGACCATCGTACAGCTTGCACGGTCACAGTCGATACTTACGAAGAATTCAAAGAAAAGATCGAAGAAGGCCTCTTCATCATGGCTCACTGGGACGGTACTCCTGAAACAGAAGAGTTGATCAAGAACGAAACGAAAGCAACTATCCGTTGTATCCCTCTGGAAGGAGACAAGACACCGGGTAAATGTATGGTTACCGGCAAACCTTCCGCACAACGCGTATTGTTTGCACGGGCTTACTAAATAATACTAAATATGAAAAGCGGTAAATAACCTTGGGAGACGAGGTGTTTACCGCTTTTTTATATTCACACAGAAAAAGATTCTCGTTTTCATTCCTTGTTGTATCATTTTACATAGAATAAATATCAAAATTCAAAGTCTGCTCAATATCCAAAACTCTAATTTTGTAGAAAGATAATTATAGACTTTTATTCTATCATAACTTAATACAAATACAGATGAAAACAACCTTATCCTCCTTATTGGCCGCTTTAGTTTTCATACTGACAGGATGTACATCCTGTCAAACGGTCGATATAAAAGACCTCCGGGTTGAAATGAAAGAGAATCCGGTCGGTATCGGAGTATCGCACCCCCGCTTTATGTGGAAAATCTCCTCCGCTTCTCCAGATCTCATTCAGACCTCGTATCAGATACAAGTCGCCGAATCTCCCGAGAATCTAAATAACGGAAAAGATTTAGTTTGGGACAGTGGCGAGATTAAAAGCGACGAGTCCATACAGATCCCTTACGCAGGAAGCCCCCTACAATCCCGCAAACAATATTTCTGGCGTGTTAAAGCGAACACCAACCAGGGTACCACCGACTGGAGTAAAACAAACTCCTGGTCGATGACTCTCACCCCATCCGACTGGAAGGCGACGTGGATCGGAGAAAACAAACTGTCCAATCCCGGAGAAACAAATGAAGGGAAAACCCGCCTTGCCGCACGCTATCTCCGTAAAGAGTTCGTTGCAGACAAACCTATTCAGAGAGCCGTCTTATACATTTCAGGTCTCGGTTTCTCCGAATCTTACATCAACGGAAAACCCGTTAGCGAAGATATTTTTGCACCCGGACCCTCCTGGTATCCTAACCGGGTATATTATAATGTGTATGATGTAACCGATCTATTGTCGAAGGATAAAAACACGATCGGTATCGCCTTAGGTAACGGACGCTATTTCGGCATGAGAGATAAACAAGAAACTTTACCTTCTTTACTCGCACAGTTGGAGATCGAGTATACCGACGGTTCGCAGTCAATCATTATCAGTGACACCTCCTGGAAAGTGACCTCCCAAGGTCCTATCGTAGCCAACAACGAATTCGACGGGGAAGAATACGATGCCCGACTGGAACTGAACGGATGGAATAAGAACGGTTTCGACGATTCCAAATGGCAAACGGCAGATGTTATGGCCACACCTCCGGGAAAACTAACCGTACAAGCCAACCCGAACCTTCGCATCCAGGAAGAAATCGAACCCGTCAGCATCACCGAAAGACCGGATGGTAAATACATCATCGATATGGGCCAGAACATGGTCGGCAGACTGGCGATCAACCTGAAAGGAAAGAAAGATCAACCTATCACGATGAAATTTGCCGAGATACTGAAAGAAGACGGTTCACTTTACCTGGATAACCTGCGTAGCGCCAATGTCTTCGATATTTATACACCGGCACAGGATGGTAATTTCAGTTGGGAACCGATATTCGTTTATCACGGATTTCGTTTTGTAGAGATCTCGGGGCTCGACTATAAACCGGAATTAACCGCCTTCACCGGAAAAGTAATCTATGACAAAATGAAAACGACTGGAAAGTTCGAAACCTCCAACCCTCTGGTCAACCAGATCTATAAAAACGCCTACTGGGGTATCCGCGGTAACTACCGTGGAATGCCGACCGACTGCCCGCAGCGTGACGAACGCCACGGCTGGTTGGGCGACCGCGTAACAGGTGCTTACGGAGAAGCATTCATCTTCAACAATGCCCTCCTCTATAACAAATGGTTGCAGGATATAGAAGACTCTCAGAGCCCCGAAGGAAGTATTTCCGATGTATCTCCCCGCTATTGGACCATATACAACGACGATGTCACCTGGCCTGCCGCCTACTTCTATGTTGCCAACCTATTATATCGCCAATATGGTGACAAGAGTGGTATTATCAGACACTACCCGTCCATGAAACGCTGGATGCAGCATATCGAACAAACAGCCATGAAGGATTATATCATCGTAAAAGACACATACGGCGACTGGTGTATGCCTCCGGAATCGCAGGAGTTGATCCATTCGCAGGATCCGGCCCGTAAAACCGACGGTGCAATCCTCTCAACCAGCATGTATTATAGTCTATTGAACATGATGAGTGAATTTGCTCTAATCTGCGGACAAGACAACGACATCCCTGTATACCGTGAACTTGCAGCCAAGATGAAAGAGGCTTACAATACAAAATTCTTCAATCCGGAAACTGCCCAATATGGCAACAACACCGTTACAGCCAACATATTGTCATTACGTCTCGGTCTTGTACCGGAAGGATACGGAGAAAAAGTTTTTGCCAACATCGTAAAGAAAACAGAAGATGACTTCGGAGGCCATGTAAGCACCGGTGTTCTGGGTATCCAACACCTGATGCGCGGCCTAACCGAATACGGCCGGGTAGATATGGCCTGGAAGATCGCTACCAACGACACCTACCCCAGCTGGGGCTATATGGTGAAGAAAGGTGCCACCACCATCTGGGAATTATGGAACGGAGACACAGCCGATCCTGCCATGAACTCAGCCAACCATGTCATGTTATTGGGTGACCTGATCATTTGGTACTACGAAGACCTGGCAGGAATTAAGTCCGCTCCGGAATCGATCGCTTACAAGAAACTAATCATGGCCCCGGTATTCCCAGAGGGATTAAACTCAGTGTCTGCGGCCTACGAATCTGTTTACGGAGAGATCACAAGTGCCTGGAAGAAAGAAAACGGAACTTTCAGTTGGGACATCACAATCCCGGGTAACACATCTGCGGTAGTACGTATACCGAAAGAATTCCAAATCAAACAATCCAACCAGCCGGGAATCCGGAAAGTGAGCGACACCGCCACCTACACGGAAATCGAGATCGGCTCGGGTAGTTATCACTTCGCTAATTAAACAAAGAAAAAGGGTTGCAATTAATAAGATGCAACCCTTTTCTATTTGATGTAATCCTCCCCTTAACAAAAGAAAGCAAAGGAACACTAGTCGGTTTAAAGCAAATTCCTTACCTTTGGGAGTAAAACAAATCAGACTTGTATGGAACTCACTCTCCCAACCCAGTTGAATGCTACCGAACCGACCGTACTCGACACGAAGGTACTCGTTGTGATCGGAGCGAATGGCGCCGGCAAAAGTTCGTTCGGTAGGGACTTGTTGGAACGTTATGCCGATAACAGTAAAAAGATATCCGGCATGCACTCGTTATTTATCAGCAGCGAAGAACCCGTTCCGGTCGAAGGCAACGAACTCTCCCGCCTTCAGTCGATGATCGCAGAACGTATTTTTATGCCCCGCCTTTCGGAATATGAGAAACTGATCCTGCGCCTGCAAAGCGAAGAATTCGAAGCGGCCGTAAATTACAAGGAAGCCTGCAAGCTCAATCCGGACCTGCAACCGCCTGTCACCAAAATAGACCGCATCCAAGCCATCTGGGAAAAAATGTTTCCCCACAACCGCCTGGTACGGAAATCCGGTTTTATCGAACTGGCCTCGACCAGTCGCGACGGTAATTCATATACCGCCGGAAGAATGAGCGACGGCGAAAAGATCGTTTTCTACCTGATCGGAGCCGTACTTTGTGCTGCCCCGAACGAACTGTTAGTGATCGAAGAACCCGAAATACTCCTTCACAACTCCATCAAGAACCTGCTTTGGGACGAGATAGAAACCATGCGCCCCGATTGTACCTACATATATCTCACACACGACATCGACTTTGCCACCTCACGCCCACAAGGTAAACGGATCTGGATAAGAGACTACAACGCCGATGCCCATACCTGGGATTACCAATTGATAGAAAGCAACGACAGCCTTCCCGAAGAGGTCTACATAGATATCCTGGGAAGCCGTAAACCAATTCTGTTCATCGAAGGCACCGACTCCAACAGTATCGACAACCGCCTCTACCCGCTTATCTTCCCCGATTATATGGTCAAGCCGATGGGCGGTTGCCAGAAAGTGATCGAAACAACGAAGGCCTTCCGCCAGCTACAGGATTTCCATACACTGGAATCGATGGGCATCGTCGACCGCGACCGCCGTACCCGGGGAGAGATCGATTATCTGCGCGAGCAACACATCTTCGTCCCCGACGTAGCCGAAGTGGAAAACCTGTTGATGCTCGAACCCGTCATCAAAACTGTTGCCAGCCGCCTGATGAGAGATCCCGAACAAGTATTCGAACAGGTAAAAGAGAATGTAGTCAAACTGTTCGAGAAAGATATGGAGAGCCAGGTGATCCTCCATGCCAAACATCGTGTACGCAAAAAGCTCGAAACAACAGTAGACCGCAAAATCACCACCGTCGAACAACTGACCGAGCATGTGGAAAGCATCCGTTTCAACGTCCATGTAGACGAGATATACAGCGGAATAAAAGATAAATTTATTCAATACGTCGAAACAAACGACTATAAAAACATTCTTCGGGTATATAATCAGAAAGGTATGCTCCCGCAAAGTCGCCTGTGTAACATCTGCGGTATCAGTAACAAAGAAAGTTACCTGAACCTGATCCTCTCTATACTGAAAGAAAATAAAGAGGATGCGGAAATCATCCGTTCATCCATCAAAGAATCTTTAGGGACATAAAAAGTTATCAAAAATGCGGGAAAAGTCCGTAAAAAATCGTTCTTTTGCACATTAAAAATATCGACATTAACTGGGATAGCCCTTTTACAAAAAGAATATGCGTACACCGACACTACAATACCTCTACCTGCAAAAGCCGGTAACAATGGTTATCATCATCTGTATAATCTCCGTACTTCCCTGGATCGGTCTGGGGGATTTCTCCACCAAAGGAGAACCACGTGAAGCATCAGTTGCTATATCCATGTTGGAATCAGGAAATTGGGTGTTGCCCCAGGTCTATGCCAACGAGTTTGCTTACAAACCTCCTATGGCACACTGGCTGATGGCTGCTTTTTCCTACCCGCAAGGATATGTATCAGAGTTTACTGCCCGCCTGCCGTCCGCCCTCGCTTTCATCTGTCTGATGGGATGTACACTGGTGTTTTTCGGACGAAGGATTAAATTTCAACAGGCTTTCATAGCCACTCTCCTATTACTTACCTGTATAGAGATACACAGGGCGGCCATGACCACCCGAGTCGATATGTTACTGACCACTTTCATAGTGATCGGCCTCTATCAGTTGTTCCGTTGGGAGGACAGGTTGGAACTGAAAGGCTTACCGATCATAATTCCTATATTACTGGGATGTGCCGTATTGACAAAAGGACCTGTCGGTGTCATCCTTCCCCTGTTTGTATTCGGAGCTTACCTGTTAATGCTTCGTAAATACAGCTTATTGACTATTTTTAAATCGCTCCTCTATATCGGTGTATCCTCCTTATTTTTACCTTTACTGTGGTATATCGCAGCCTGGAAACAGGGAGGAGATCATTTCCTGGATGTCGTACTTGCCGAGAACTTCGGACGTTTCTTTCATCTGGACACCCCGGAAATCAGCTATGACCTGGGACATGAGAACGGTGCCTGGTACAACTTTATGACCCTGGCAGCAGGATTTATTCCCTGGACGATCTTCTTTTTCTTCTCTCTCTTCGGACTGAAATGGCAAAAATCCAACCAGTCTTTTAAAGAGATCCTGAAAGACAGCTGGAACCGCATTCTTTCAATGGAGAAAGAAAAGCTATTCAGCTTAGTGGCTTTGGTTTGTATCATTTTTTTCTATAGCATCCCTTCCAGCAAGAGAAGTGTGTACCTGATGCCCGCATATCCGTTTATTGCGATATTCCTGGCACAATACGCAATTTATATTACCGAATACAGGACGAAGGTTACCCGTATATTTGCAGCATTCCTGGCCTCTGTAACAACTGTCGTTCTGATTGCCATCGGATTGACAATGATAGGAATCATCGATCCGGTAACTATCGTATCGCAATATACAGACCGTGCAGCTACCTTGTCGCAGGTTGAAGCCGTATCGAATATGTTTTCTTATTGCAACGGCCTGACAATCTGTATTGTTATTATCGTCCTGTTGGCGCTGCTGACAGTACTTTACCAGATGTTCAAAAAGATAAACATCAAAATCCTGTATGCTACCATTGCATTGAGCTTCACAATCAATCTATTGATCGACGGCGTTATTATGCGCGGTATCCGTCAGAATGGTTCTGCACGTCCTTTCGCAGAAAGGGTAATGAAAGAATATCCGTTGAACGAAAATAACATGTTCGTGATGAACAATCTCAGGATTTACAGAAACCTGTACGGACTTAATTTTTACCTCGGAAACCGTTTCCATAACTTCGAACAGGAAATGCCGGAAGGAGGATTTTTCTTTGCTACCCCCAGTGATCTGGAGACAGTGATCAAAAATTACGAAGGCCAATACACATTCAGTATATTGACCTCCTCTGATTATATCATTCAAGAAATGCGACGTCCGATTCTTTTATGCAGTTTCGCACGCGAAAAATAAAGTTTATTTAAGCTCTTTAATCTTTATACTGCGGAAAGCAACCTCATCGCCATGATCCTGCAACAGGATATGTCCCTTGGGAGCTTCCCCGAAACGTCCTGCCTCGTTATATGACGGGGCAGCATATTTACTACCTTTCACTAACTCACGGAAAGCATCCGAGCCACGTTCGTATTCGAGTGTTTTAAACCCGTTCAACCAATGTTCTACATGATTATTGGGGAACACTTTCAAAACAGCCTGATTCCAGTTTCCAACACCGTTGAAACGTTTATTCTGTGCCGGCATCATATCATAAAGACTTGCCAGTGTACGGCTACCCGGAAAAGTTGTATACAGTTTGGCATCCGGATGAAGCTTATCGTCCAATATCTGATATTCCAGACCATAAGCCGATCCACTCTGTTTTTCAGCCTCTGTTACGAAATACTTGATACCACTGTTAGCCCCCGGTGTAATTTTAAATTCCACACTCAACTCAAAAGCTGCATATTCTTTATCGGAAACAATATCACCGCCGTTTGTGGACTCTCCTCCACCCGACTTCAATACGATCAGTTGTCCGTCTTCCACTTTCCAACCATGATCCGGGAAAGCCTCTTTATGAGCTCCACGCCATCCGTCGGTTGTTTTTCCATCGAACATCAAATTCCATCCATCCGCTTTTTCTGCATCTGTCAGGTAATTGGGAATACGGTTCACTTCCGGGGCTAAAGTACCCTGCATACGCTCTGCTTCCAGGTTTTCCGTTTTGATACGTATATTACGCCATTTGATCTCTTTTCCTTCCAGTTCCGTATTCTTACCGATACCATGTACCTGGAAAGCAATAAAACCTTTAGCCGTTTCATCGTCATACAGGTTAGCCGTATTGACACCATTCAGCCAGATACGGATATTATTGCCGATCGCTTCGATACGATATTTGTTCCAGTCTGTCTTTTTGTAAGCAGCCTGTCCCGGTTTGTTATCGACCAATGTCACAAGCCAGCCACGACGCGCCTCATCATACACACCACCGCTCCAAGCTCTGTCTGACGGGTCCATTTCACACTGGTAACCATGCACACGTCCGTTCTGATAGTCCGG
Organism: Parabacteroides leei; assembly: GCF_023369805.1. NCBI lineage: Bacteria > Pseudomonadati > Bacteroidota > Bacteroidia > Bacteroidales > Tannerellaceae > Parabacteroides > Parabacteroides leei. The sequence goes on along the minus strand of NZ_JAMBQG010000001.1, from coordinate 714,005 downwards.
GCGGCTCTCGCTGCGGAACTGTACTCCCGAATTCAAAGAAGGATCGCATAAGGCTTCAAACTCCAGGATAAAATCACCATATTCCTGTTCGGTAGCCATAAAACTATTCGGCTGCCCCGTTACCGAAGTTCCTACCAGGCAACCATCCTCCACCCGATAAGGAGCTTCTCCATTTAACTGTTTGAAACCGGTAAGATCTTTACCATTGAATAACTGTTGCCAACCGTCATTCGACTGACAGGAACAAAGCAGCACAAGAGATAAGGCTGCCAATTTCAAAGTTGCTTTCATTCTGTTTTCCTTTTAGTATTATAAGTAAGTAAATGTTTTTTCGGTATACAGACATTAGTGTGCACGAGCACAAATATAGAAATTAATTTATAATGTACCAGCAAATGCATAGCTATTTTAATAAAAAGGAATCCTTATCAAAGAAATAGATGTATCTTTGTATGCAAAATGTAATCAATAAAGGTATTTCTATGAAACTAAAAACGGCTCTCTTTGACTTTGACGGTGTGATAGTCGACACTGAACCTATTTATGATATTTTCTGGAATGAAGCAGGCATCCGCTACGGAACAGGTATCGATAACTTCGCCGCTGTGATCAAAGGCACTACCCTCCCCTACATAATGGATAAGTATTTTTCCGATCGTCCGGAAGAATTCCGTCAGATGGTAATTAAAGAATCGACCGAATACGAAAGCACAATGCCGCTACCGGCTATGCCCGGCTCCCTCGAATTCCTGCACTTGCTGAAAAAGAATGGTGTGCAGATGGGTCTGGTCACCAGTTCCGATAATTCAAAAGTAGAACGTGCTTTTAAATTACATCACCTGGACAACCTGTTCGACACGATCGTAACAGCCGACCGTATCACAAAAGGCAAACCCGATCCGATGTGTTATCTGCTGGCAGCAAACGACCTGAACGTCTCTCCTGCCGACTGCATCGTCTTCGAAGACTCTTTTGCCGGCATACAAGCCGGAACAGCGGCAGGTATGCGGGTAATCGGATTAAGCACTACCAACCCGGAAGAAACCCTCAGAGATAAGGTATATGAAGTGATACCGAACTTTGAAAAGACTACTTTCGAGGATTATATGAAATGGTAAACATCATTTACGACAAACTTATAGGATACATATATCTTTTGACTTCAAAACATATATGCTTTGCAATCGAAACATAGGAGTTTTGAAGTCAAAAGACCTATGTTTTGCCAAACAAAGAAACAGCAACGAAAAAGGCCTCCCAGATGAAATAATTTTCCACCGAGAGGCCTTTTTATTTATAAAGTTATCTGTTTATCAGAAATTATATCCGACGCGAACTGCCAGAATAGGCTGGTCGAAATCCTTAATGATATTATATTTAAATTCCAGACCAACAGTTAATTGATCGGTTGCATAGACTTCACCTCCCAAACCTACGTTTGCACCGAAGCGAGTAAAGTTCTGGCTAGCCTTTATTGTTCCTAATCCGTCAAAATTGTACTTTCCTGTTGCTTTCCAGAATGAAAGATCAAGACCTGCCAACGGATAGAAACCAAACATTTCACTCAACTTGAATACATAATGAACGTTCATATCGATAGCCCAAGCACTCAAACCATCGTCCTTCACAAAATAAGTCAACGAAGGAGCAAAACGAACTTCATCAGTAAAATTATAACGATAATCAACTCCCAACAGTGCATTGCCATTATCATTAAACCCATAACCAAGATTAAAACCGAACGACGATTGTCCCTGTTGGGTTTGTGCAAATGCACTCATGCTGATAATTGCCAGCATACACATAACAATTAATTTTTTCATACTCTCAATAATTTAGTTCAACATTATTCGCAAATATAATTATTTTACTTTAAGTCTGTCACCGGCACTTTTTACGATACTGCGATAGTAATCTTCATCGTAGCCAGGGAAATCAGGATATTCAGACAAACCGTAACCGTTTTGTTTGAACTGCCCATTTTCTTCTTTCTTAACGTTTCCGTCCATATATTTTACTAACAGGTATTCACCCAGCTTCTTCCAGCGGGCCGTAGCCTGATCGGCTGTCGTCGTACTGAACCAGGTAAGGAACTTTACAGCCTCTGCCGGATTCTTTGCATACAATTCGGATGCAGCCTTATCGATAGCCGGAATTGCTTCTTTATAACTATTCTCCAACTCCTGCTGAACCGTACGGATGTCCTTGATCATAAAACTGTATTTCGAATAAGCCTGGTTGGCTACCCAGTTATGAATCCAGAAAGCAGAGGTCCAGGAAAAATTCATGATATCCCCGTTGCCTACGCGATAACATTCAGGGGATTCCGTGATCGAACAATACAATGGAGTGAATACAGCCATATCGGCATCGTCCACACCGAACCAAAGAATTCCACCAACTGCATCCGGCAACCAGTTACGCATCTGAGGCACGATTACAAAACCGGTCTGCTGTGTTGCAATGGCACGTTCGTTGGTATATTCTTCACCATCTACCTTAAACGTCATGGGACGCCAGCGGTACGGTACTTTATAAGAACCTGCACCGGCATCGTTCGTCATATCCAGCTCCGTCCCTTCATAATGGTCGCGCATGCCGTTCTGTACATCCTGTACGGACAAAAGACGGTTAGGCTTCACATACAATGGCATCGGCTCCTTAGAAGTATCCCCTTTGATCAGATCGGTATACTTATCCATTGTGTTATCATATTTACGGAAGAAAGACCATACGCGGGCTTCACATCCTCTCAATCCACTGAAATCGTAAGGACAATAGGCTTTCTGGAAGCTGAAGTCCTTATCTTTTCCACTGAAATAACCTTTCTCACGGGCAAAAGAAACAACGTCGGGCGAATACATACAGTTCTCCTTGTCATCGAAGGGAATCTGCTGGATACGTGACTGGTTGGCATGTGCCGAAATGCAATCGTCCGGTATACGGATAGCCACCCATACCGCTCCTTTATTGCCTGTACCCTTTCCGATCAGTTCCATTACCCAGGCTTCATTCTTATCGGCGATAGAGAATGTTTCGCCACTGCTGTAATAGCCATGTTCCTTCACCAGGTCGGTCATTACTTTGATTGCTTCGCGTGCCGATTTGGAACGTTGCAAAGCAATATAGATCAGGCTTCCGTAGTCCATGATACCCGTAGTATCCACCAATTCCGGACGGCCGCCCCACGTACTTTCCGTGATAGCCACCTGATATTCGTTCATGTTTCCTACTACCGAATAGGTTTGTTCTACCTGCGGGATCTGTCCCAACGGTTTATTTGTATCCCATTCCCTTACTTCCAGCATAGCCCCTTTCGGCCAGGTTGCTGCCGGCCAACGGTAGAGCTCGCCATATAAAGTATGCGAGTCTGCTGCATAACTGATCATAACCGATCCGTCGACCGATGCTTTCTTTCCAACCAGCAAACCTGTACATGCCATTGCATCCATTCCGGAAAGCAAAAGGGCGCAGGCTGCCGCGATAATCCAATTCTTTTTCATATAAATAAGTTTAAGCGAATAATAGCATATATACTGCCGCACCGCAAATATAACCAATCAATGCCAGAATTGAAAATCGCTTTGTATAGTACATGAAATCGATCTTCTCCAAACCCATCACCGTTACACCGGTTGCCGAACCGATAATCAGGATACTACCACCTGTTACGGCACAGTAGGCAAGGAAAGTCCAGAAGCCGCCGTCGGCCACAAAATACTGGGCATAAGGAGCCAGATCGGCTGTCTGTTGTACCACAGGGTACATACCCATAGTAGCAGCAACCAAAGCAACGTTATCCACACAAGACGACAGTACGCCGATAACGAAACTGATCAGATACGGATCATGTACATGTTTGTCGAGATAAGCGGACATAAGTCCCAACTGTCCGGATGTTTCCAATGCCCCTACGGCCATCAGGATCCCCAGGAAGAAAAAGATGGTGGCTAAGTCTATATTGGGTAATAAGCGGGAAATACGTAACTTTTCCGATTCATGTACGTGCAAACGGCTATACATCAGATCGGTGTAGAACCACAAGATAACCAGTCCCAGCAATACCCCCAAGAAGGGAGGCAAATTGGTCAGCATCTGGAAGACAGGAACCAATGCTAAAGAAAGCACGCCGATCACGAAAATTGTTCGACGAGCCCGGTTGGATATTTCCGGAACAAATTCGTCCGCCATTTCTTCTTCGCTCATCACACGCAACTGAGCATCTTTCTTGAAGAGCCAGAAATTGGCGATCGTGAGCGGAACCAGCATATTGACCAGTGCTGAAAGGAATACATGCGATATCTGGTGCATCGCAGTTATATTTTTACCTACCCAAAGAAGGATGGTAGTGACATCACCGATCGGCGACCATGATCCACCGGCATTGGCAGCAATAATCACCATACAGGCATATTTTAAACGGTCGGTCCGGTCAGGAACCAGCTTTCGGAGCACTGCCATAATCACGATGGCAGCTGCCAAGTTATCCAATAAGGCGGAAAAAAAGAAGGTTGCGAAACTAATATACCATAACAGTTTCCGTTTGTTGGCAGTCCGGATATATCCCGTAACGGCCCTGAAACCACCATGTTTGTCGACGATATCGACGATCAGCATGGAACACATTACAAAGAATAAGGTTTCCGCCACATTACCCAGGTGATAGACAATGGAGCGGTTTGTTATGAAATTAATAAACTGGTCTTTGGCCGGCAGGTTCGCCATTTCCGGGTTTTGTATTAAAAATTCGGCGAATAAAGGGTTAGAGCGTTCAATGAAGATGTTATAGGCGTCAAACATCAGGATCATCCATAAAGAAATTGCCATAAAGAGGGCGGTTGCGGCTTTATTGATCTTAATCTTATCTTCAAGCGCAATTGCCAGGATGCCTGCAACAAAAATAATTGGCATTAATATAAACATAACTGTAATGTATTATGGAAAAGAGGAGACTTACAAAAGTGCCTCTTTCCCTATTATATTATAAAGTATACAAATAACTGATTTCCTCGGCCCAGATCGATTCATCGGGAGTTTCCAGGATCAGTGGTATATCGTCGAAACGAGGATCCTGCATCAACATAGTGAAAGTTGTCAGTCCCATCACTCCTTTTCCTATGCTATCGTGCCGGTCTACACGTGTGGCCAGGTCTTTCTTCGAGTCGTTGATATGCATTCCACGCAGATAGGAAAAACCGATCACCTCGTCGAAATGGCGGAAGGTCTCCGTAAATCCCTGCTCGGTCTTGATATCGTATCCGGCAGCCAGCGTATGGGCGGTATCGATACAGACACCTACACGCGACTTGTCTTCCACCTTATCGATAATAGCTGCTATCTGTTCGAACGTATATCCCAGATTGGTGCCCTGACCGGCCGTGTTCTCAATAACGGCACATACTCCGGTAGTCTGTTCCAATGTCCAGTTGATGGATTCGGCAATACGTGCCAGGCAATCGTCGACAGACAGTTGGTTCAGGTGACTTCCCGGATGGAAATTAAGGCGGTCTAACTCCAGTTGTTCACAACGCTGCATCTCATCCAGAAAGGCTTCACGCGATTTCTGCAATCCTTCGGGTTCGGGATGTCCCAGATTGATCAGGTAACTGTCGTGAGGAAGGATGTGCTTCGCTTCATAGCCAAACTCCTGACAACGTTCTTTAAAAAGAGAGATACTTTTCTTTGTCAACGGAGAAGATTTCCACTGACGTTGGTTTCGGGTAAAAAGAGCGAAAGCCTTTGCCCCGATAGCCTGAGCGTTCAACGGTGCATTCTCTATCCCACCCGACGCACTTACATGAGCTCCTATATATTTCATCTGTTTTTCTTTTTGCTTTGTTTTTTAATCTACTATTTTTCATCTTCGGTCTTGCATCCGGCAAAATGGAACTGTTCCGTTGCCTGTTCCTGAGTAACAATAAAATATACGATATCGGCACGCGAACAAAGTTCGTTTTGCGAATTATATATTTCTGTCTCAATAAAAACGGCATTCCGTTTCCGCTCTTTGATGCGCCCGCGCACCATTAAGCGTGGTTCCCCGGTCGAGAGACTTTTCAGGAAACGTGCATCCAGACGGGAAGTCACTCCCGACGTTTGTAGTTTCCTTAATACTACCCAACCGGCCAGTTCGTCCATAAGTGTCGTCTGGATTCCCCCGTGCAATGTATTCAACCAGCCCTGATAATGGCTTTCCGGTTCCCAGAAAGCGACTACATCATCCCCATCTTCATAAAATTCCATGTGAAGGCCCTGAGGGTTTTCGGGTGCACACCCGAAACACATATAACCTTCCAGTCCCTCCCAGGGATTAATAATCTTTTTCATACAACAACAGCTTTAAACGGATTGTTTCTTAAATAAAGAAAATTTTATAGCATAAGTCCGTTACAAATATAACAAACTTACGGCGAGTTTTCGGGGAAGGAGCAAAAAAAACAGAGATAAAGACGAAGCCCTACCTCTGTTTTTCCATACGAATAATCAGGTATCTTATTTATCTTTATTCTTCAATTACAGGCATTAGGAAGTCCACGAAACACAGGGCAGCCAAAGCTGTACCGTATCTTTTCTCGATGGTAATACCTTCAGTTATAAAGTTAAGCTCACCCAGATAGTACTTACTGTAAGTTTTCTGGTGAAGATCGTTGATTACACGAATCAGACGCGACTCCAACTCTTCAATACGATAACGGCCGCTAACCTCACATACCAGGGCTCCCAGCTTCTCGTCGAAGTTTTCGTCCTTGTACATCCAGGCGTAAACCACACCGGCAGATACAAACTCATCCTGATACCCGTGAGACACGGCCATAATGGTCTTCAGTTCCGTACCAAATGGAGGGAGGTCAATCTCATCCATGGTAGCAAGATGTGCAGTGGCGGGGATAACAGACGAATACGTCATAATGTTAAAGTCTGATATACCAGCATCATAAAGGGCCATGTGATAAGAACCTGCATGTTTTTCCAGATCCGAGTCGCCACTACCCTTTGTAATAAAAAAGGTGTTTGGAATTAAATTCCCAACTTTCTTTACCATCTACAAATATGTTTTACTTAATTAATAATATTGCGGCCACAAAAATAGGAACTTCTTTGGGATTATTTTCTTTACAAATGATAAAAAACCAACTTTTTACATATTATTTCCCTTTTTATTACATCTGCAACTAAAACTAACTGATAAATAGCATGTTTGGAAACAAAAGCCAAGCCTTATAAATCGCGTCTATCGATTGATCGAAAAAAGTTATAACAAATGAGGGCTCTCCGGGTGAACAAATATTGAACTGTTAATGTTAGATTAATAGAAACAACATAAAACATATTGGTCATGCTTACATTATGTCTTAGTTTATTATTATTGGTCACAAATAACAGTAATCATAGTCAAACAACAAATAAAAAAGAAGAAATTATGAAATTCGAATTAATTCAATTACCCTATGCAGCCAATGCGCTGGAACCGGTTATAAGTAAAGCAACTATAGAGTTCCATCACGGAAAACACCTTCAGGCTTATGTCAACAACTTGAACAACCTGATCCCGGGAACCAAGTTTGAAAACGCTCCGTTGGAACAGATCGTAGCAGAATCGGACGGTGCCATATTCAACAATGCAGGACAGATCCTCAATCATAACTTGTATTTCACACAGTTCTCACCCAAAGGAGGCGGCAAACCGTCAGGCAAATTAGCAGAAGCTATTGACAAGACCTGGGGTTCGTTTGAAAACTTCCAGAAAGAATTCAACACGGCAGGTGCCGGTTTGTTCGGTTCAGGCTGGGTTTGGCTGGCAAAAGATAAAGACGGCAAACTTTCAATTACCAAAGAAGCTAACGGCAGCAACCCTGTTGCCAAGGGTCTGACTCCGATTCTGGGATTCGACGTATGGGAACATGCTTACTATCTGGATTACCAGAACCGCCGTCCCGATCACCTGACTGCCTTATGGAAGATCATCGATTGGGATGCCGTTGGCAAAAGGTATTAATTAATAGTAGTGTAGTTTAAACTAAATAAGGCCGTCCGGAGCATGCTTCTCCGAACGGTTTTTTTTATTCTTTGCGGCAAAGGATATAATGTCAATTATTAAGGAAAAACAGCCAATTGTTACAGGAATAAAGGGTTGTAACTTTGTTATGTAATTAGAAGCACAATAATAACTAAAATAACGAGGAGTTATAAATATGAAAATTAACGAGTTAACAAAACAGGAATTCTTAAGTAAAGTAGCCAACTACGAAGCGAGCCCCGACAAATGGGTATACGAAGGTGACAAACCTTGTATCGTAGACTTCTTCGCAACCTGGTGTGGTCCATGCAAAACGATCGCTCCTATCCTGGAAGAACTGGCCGACGAATATGCCGGACAAATCGATATCTACAAGGTAGATACGGAGAAGGAAGAAGAACTGGCCGCCGCTTTCGGTATCCGGAGCATACCTTCCCTCCTGTTCTGCCCGATGGGCGAACAGCCGCAGATGGCAAGAGGGGCCATGAGCAAGGCTGATTTCAAAAAAGCCATCGATGAAGTGCTTTTGAAGAAAGAAGAAAAGTAATCATACGCAATTTGAATAAACTCCTGATAGCGCAAACCCGGTAAACGGGGCGGCTATCGGGAGTTTTTTATTTCCGGGTATCATTTCCGCACAGTACTCCCTTTATTCCTTTTCAACTACAAATCAGACAGATAGATTGTTTTTGAAACGAAACAAGAAAAAAATACAGAAAAAAAAACGGCCACTACTATTGCACGGTTTAAAATAATCACTACCTTTGCACTCGCAAAACAGAAATACCGAATGCCTCTTTAGCTCAGTTGGCCAGAGCACGTGATTTGTAATCTCGGGGTCGTTGGTTCGAATCCGACAAGAGGCTCAAAGGAAAAGAGAGATTTTCCTACAAAAAACGAAAGTTTTGTATTGGGCAGTTACCAGAGTGGCCAAATGGGGCTGACTGTAACTCAGCTGTCTTTCGACTTCGGTGGTTCGAATCCATCACTGCCCACAGAGAACCTCAGAAATTTATTTTCTGAGGTTTTTTTGTTTTGGTACATTACGCAACAAGGTTATCTTCCAGACAAAAAAGTATCAAAAGTATCAAAAATATCACCCCCATTCCTAATATAGACCTTTTCACAACAACAAACACAATCTATTGAAATACAAACTGTTTACAACCATTAATCAATCAGTAAACCGGAATAAAAAGTTTATTTTCCATTAAGCTGCGGACATCTTTAGACGGATGCCTACCGAAGAACAAACGGATAGGCATCGGGGAATCCTTCAGTGCCTATCCATTCCCTCCCTACACTAAACCAGCGTTCGTGTCCGTAGCAAGGTCAGCTAGGATTATAGACCATGATAAATAATAGAACCGTAATCAACATATCATCCTGATATACACAATATTAAACACCAACAATTCCGGGCATACAAAATAAGCATTATCAAAAAGGGGGATGATATTTTTGATACTTTTGATACTTTTGATACTTTTTGGGGTAAAAAATAACATCCAAAGTCAAAGCAAACACGTTTTGACCCTGGATGTCCTTATTTAAAAAGCTATTTTATATCAGTTATATTGATACAAATTATACAATTGATGTCTTCTTTGTAAATTCAATGATTTCACTGATACGACCGAAGGCGAGCCCAGTTACGGTATCTGCACATCCGTAATAGATAGCGATACGGTCTGACTCCGGATCATGCAAAGCGGCGCATGGGAATACCACGTTAGGAACATCCCCCATGCATTCATAATCTTTCTGGGGAGACAACAGGTATGGGCCCGAACGGAATTTCACCTTCCAGGGTTCATCCAGATCCAACAGTGCGGAACCGAAGCTATATACATAACCGTTGCAGGAACGCAATACACCATGATAGATCAACAGCCAACCCTCCGATGTCTCGATAGGAATAGGACCTGCACCGATCTTCATACACTGCCAGGCGCTATCTTCGAACGCTGCCGGAGCCATTACATGACGATGCTTTCCCCAGAAACACATATCAGGCGATTCGCTGTAGAAGATATCACCGAACGGAGTATGACCGTTGTCGCTCGGACGGCTCAACATGGCAAAGTTACCGTTGATCTTACGAGGGAACATCACACCGTTACGGTTGAAAGGAAGATACGCATTTTCCAGCTGGTGGAATGTTTCGAAATCGAATGTATAAGCCACACCGATCGTCGGACCGTGATACCCGTTACACCAGGTAACATAATAACGATCTTCGATGAAGCAGACACGCGGGTCGTATGCGTATACGAACTCTCCTATCTCTTTGTCGTCGCACTCGAATTCGAGCTTTGTCTCAGAGATACTCCAGTGGATAGCATCCGCACTAAAACCGACATGCAGACGCATACGACGGTTGGTATCGTCGCAACGGAACACACCGGCATAACCTCCCTTGAACGGAACGACAGCGCTATTGAATACACTGTTGGACGTGGGAAGAATATCGCGCGGAATTACAGGGTTCTGCGAATATCTCCAGATCACATCCTTACAATCAGCCGGGCGATCTTCCCAAGGCATATCAGGCAGCGGTTCGCCTACAATTTTCAGTTTATCCATTTCTTGTTGATTTATTTTATAATTGACAATGCAAAATTACTTCTTTTCATCCAGATTCAACTCTTTCATCAACGCATTATATTCCACTTCGTCCTTGCTCATCTTGTCATACCAGTTCTTCTTCAATACCAGGGTAGTAATAGCCAGGATCAGGACACTGGTAAGCAGCGGCATTCCTTCGCGAATCACGATATACATCGGGATGATAGTCAGACACATCTGCCAGATGATACCGACTGCGACATTGAACATATCGCGTTTGAAGTTCTTATTGGCTTTTACCTGCGGATATTTAGCTACGACCTTATTGTAAACCGGTTTCCAGTACCCCCAGGGGCGTACGGTGATATAGAAACGTTCCAATGTTTCGTCATCCACCGGAGGAGCCGAGTAAGTTCCCACGATACAACCGATCAGCGATACCACCAGCAACACAGGGAAGTAGAACAAAGGCAACATCGGTGCATTGTTGGCATACTCTCCCACTCTTTCTACGAAGTGTCCGTCCACCATCGTATAACTGTCGAAGATAAACGGGCATACCATAGCAGCCAGGATACCGGTAATCATTCCCCAGAAATAACCGTTCCCGTTGAAACGCCACCAATGCCATTTCAATAAGTTGGCAGCAATGTATCCGCCGTACAGAGCCGAAGTGATCCATTGCAGGACAGAGTTTACACTCTCTACGAAGAACCCGATCACCACACTGACAACAACAACCGCCACCGTCACTATATAGCTGGCACGGATCATCGTCTTATTGCTGGCATTCGGATTAATATATTTCTTATAAATATCATTCACTATATAAGCCGGAGCCGCATTAGCCGTAGAAGCAAACGTCGACATAAACGCAGCGAGCAACCCGGCAAGCAGCAAACCACATACCCCGACAGGCACAAACTCGTTAATGGCATTCGGCAGAATCAACTCAAAGTCGATAGCTCCCGTCTTCGTTGTCAGATCGAGGTCTTTAAAGAAAGCCAGTGCCAGGATTGTAAATCCCATGATCATCATATACCGCGGGATCAGGAGGATTACAGGAACGGAACCGCTCATCAGAGCAGCTTCCTTACCGTTACGGCAGGAAAGGATCTTCTGCATATCGTAGTTGGGAGCAGGCCCTGCCATACTGTTGAATACGCCTTTAAAGAGCATCATCATGATAAAGATACCGAACAAACCGTACTGGTCGTTCATGATCTTTTCATTGGCATCACTAAATATATCCGTCCACTTCATATCGAGCGTCCATCCGGGCATCAGGCTATCCCAACCGGCAGGCACAATAGAGGCGATCGTTTCCGGACTTACTTTCATCATTGCAATCACAGCAATCGTTATACCGGCCACCGTCATTATAGCAAACTGTACGACATCCGTCCACACAATACTCAACATACCGCCCAACATTACATAAATAGTAGCAATAGCAGTAAAGAATATACCATAAGCATGCGGCACATATTCGGCCGGAATATCGAATGGGACATACTGGGAAACGAAATCCCAGGGGAAGAATATCTCCATAAACTTACCTACACCGATAAAGCCATAACTCAGGAAGCCCAATACACCGATCAGGGCGTAGATAACAACAATTGTATGCGACAAATTGGAGCCCCGGTTCTTTCCGAAGCGTGTCTGTATCCATTCGGCTCCCGTCAGAACATTCGACCTTCTCAGCCAGACAGAAAGGTAAACCATCAGGAAGATTTGGTTAAATACGGGCCACAGCCAGGGCACCCAAGCACTTTTTACTCCATAAATAAAGGCTAGTGTAACCATCCACATAGTGCCCGAGATATCGAACTGGCCGGATGCGTTAGACAAGCCTAACATATAAAAAGGTAAAGTTTTTCCTCCTAAAAAGTAGGAGTCCATGTTTTTCGACGCCTTTTTCTTCAGTACAAGACCGATGACGATCATCGCCACCAGATAGAGTGCAATGATGAAAATGTCGATAGGTTGCAATTTCATGATATTGAATTTTGTTATTAGGTTTAACGTTTAGCAAAGATATATAAATAGTTGACAGTTGACAAGTGACAGTTGACAGTTATTTCGGCTTTCTGCCGAATAGATTCATTTTCATGAAACAAACTGTTACTTATCAATAGCCAACTGCCAATATAAGAGACTTACTGTCACTTGTTAATTGTCAACTTGTTAATCGATCGTGCTAACTGAAGAAATCATGCCGAATGTATCATTGTCATTCAGACTCCAGACAACCTTATTGTTACCGTCGATTTCCATTAATTGAGGATTGTTCGATTCCTTTGCACTCGGATCATGTCCCTGCCAGTTGCAGATATACAGACCGTTGTTGGACGTAGGCAGCAACTGGGCAACGAAGAACAGGGAAACGCCGTCGATATCGGTTGCACCGATCTTTCGAACCACTTCACCTTTGTCCAGATTTACTTCCATCAAAGAATGTCCGTCGCCACAAGCTACCATGTAGTTACCGTTGTTCAATAATACAGTGCTATACGGAGTACCTTCCAGCGTAGTTGTTTTAACCAGTTCGCCGGCCGGAGAGATTTCACGAACTTCAGAGGTTGCGAAAAGAGGCATCAGGTAGTTACCTGCCTTGTTCTTATTCACCTGGCGGAATTGGGCATGTGGGTTCTCGATACCTGTTTCATATACCGTTTCCGAAAGGATATCGCCCTTCGGGCTTACTTCCATGATTTTAGCCGGATGTCCGCACCACGCCAACAGATAGTTACCATCGGGCAACAAACGGGCAGTCTGCATTTCGCAAGTATCCGGAGCCGGAATGTTCCATAATTCTTTTTGATCGCGGGTGATCAGTTTAGCTCCTTTTTTATAGGCAAACAGAATGTTACCGTCCGGAGTAGCTACAGCCGAGTTACACTCCCAACCTTTTTGTATGGGATGTTCCCATTCGATCTGCTTTGTATTCTTGTCGATAATAACGATCTTATTCCAACCCGAGCCGGCCAGTAATAATTTCTGGGCCTTTTGCTGACAGGATGTTGCTGCAAACACAAAAAAAGCGGAGCACAGTAAAGCGAATATTTTTTTCATGGTAATTCAATGTGTATTATGTTATGTTCAGATACAACGAGGGGCAGAGCAGAGCCCCGCCCCTTCGGTGTTTATAGTTTGATTATTTTGATAAATCCTGGAACAACTCAAATCCTTGCTGAGGAGTCAAACCCTGGTGAACCACTGCGTGAACAGCCTGGATCATAGCAACCGGATTTTCAGACTGGAATACATTGCGTCCCATATCGACACCGGCAGCACCGTCGTTGATTGCTTTGTAACACAGATCCAATGCATCCAGTTCGGGCAACTTCTTACCGCCTGCGATAACCACAGGAACCGGACAAGCAGCAACTACCTTTTCGAAACCGTCGCAATAGTAAGTCTTCACGATGTTCGCACCGTTTTCAGCACAAATACGTGAAGCCAGACCAAAGTAGCGGGCATCGCGAGCCATTTGTTTACCAACGGCTGTCACACCCATTACAGGGATACCATAACGGGTACCTTTATCTACGGCAGCAAACAGGTTGGCGATCGTTTTCGCTTCGTGTGCTTCGTCACCGATAGCCAACATCACAGCCATAGCTGAAACGTTCATGCGGATAGCATCTTCGATATCGATCACTACGTTATCGTTCAGTTCTGTCAGGATAGATGTACCGGCATCCGAACGCAAACAGATCGGTTTATTTGTTGTTGTCGGGATAGTAGACTGAAGAATACCGCGTGTACACATGATACAATCAGCGTATTCTACCAGCGGTACGATATTCAGGTCGATACGTTCCAGACCGGAAGTCGGCCCCATAATGAAACCATGGTCGAAAGCCAACATAACAGCTTTGCCCGTTTTCGGGTTGAAGATACGCGACAAACGATCTTTCATACCCCAGGGAAGGTTCTCAGCACCCTTTACATGGAAACTTTGTTTTTGAGAGTCAACACCTAACCCAAAGTTACTGCCTTCTCTCAAATCGTCTAAATCTGCCATTTTTCTATTTTCTAAATTAAAAAGTTAATTACTCAATTATAATGCTTCTGCGAAAGAAGCGAACATACAGCTCCAGGAAGTAGCACCGCTATCGGCATAACCGATAGAACGTTCGCCGTAGTTGCGGGCACGTCCGAAGTTTGCTTTCATGTTTACGGTTTGTTCCGCACCGCGCAGGGCTGCTTCAGCACCAGCCGACATAATTTCTTTGATATCGTCGGATGAAGATGCTTCGATAGCTTCGATAGCCGGGATCAGGGCGTCCATCATGGTTTTATCACCCTTCTTAGCCTGTGTCTGTTTCTGCACGTTTGCAAGACCTCCGGCGAACATCTTCTTAACAGCCGCCGCATCCAGTTCGGTTCCGGCAGCGTTGTCGCTCATACCCAGGAAAAATGCGCCTAACAAAGTACTTGTCGATCCGCTTGTTTCAAGCATCACACCAAATCCCATATCATTCAGCATAGATTTGAATTCCGTACCTTTTTCCGAAGCCTTAACGACTACGGAGAAAGCTGTTACGATAGCTTGTCCGTGATCACCGTCACCAATTACCGCATCCAGTTTAGAGAATTCGTCTTCACGGGCTTTGATATGCTTTAAGGCGTTATTCAGCATAGCACGGAAGCCCTCGATTGTCAATTGTTTCATGTTCTTTATTTATTTACCGATAGTTGTCCAATAAGGTGCGTTTGCACTCTTGTTCTTTAAATAGTCAATATGATCTGCATCCAGAATACCCATGATCATCTGGAAACCGGCTTGTTCCTGTACAGTCAGGATTTCCTGGATACGGCCGAATACAACTTCCATACCACGGGCTTCCAGTTCTTTGTAAGCTTTGCGGAAGATGATATTCAATTCCATGTGGGTAGTTGCACCTACGCCGTTGATGATAAGCATCATCTTATCGCCGGCTTTCGGTTGCAGTTGCTGACACAATAAATCTACCATTTCAGCTGCAGTGGCATCGGCAGATACCAACGGTTTCTGGCCGCCACCACCTTCACCATGCTGTCCCATACCGATTTCCATGATACCGTCAGGCAGATCGGTAATAGTTGCATTGTTCTGCGGATGTGTACAAGAACGCATAGCCACAGCTAAAGTAGCCGCTTTAGCATTGTAACGTTCACCGATCTCGATCAGTTCGTCCAGTGACTTGCCTTCGTCGGCAGCAGCACCCAGGATCTTGAACAAAGGCACGCAACCGGCCAGACCGCGACGGTCGTTAGTCGGAGCACCGATACCGGCACTGATGTCATCGTGAGTCAGTATCTGTTTTACCTTGATACCAACACGTTCTGCCAGCTGGCAAGCCATGTTTGCGCTCATCACGTCACCCGAGTGGTTCAATACAACCAACAGGATACCGGCTTCACGTTTCATCAACTGCAAAGCCTGGAACAGACGCTGTGCACCCGGAGCTGCGAAGATATCTCCTACTACGGAGCAATCCAGCATACCGTCGCCTACGAAACCGCTCAGTGCGGGTTCATGACCAGAACCTCCTAAAGTAACGATAGCTACTTTGTCGTCTCCTTTCGGATTGGCACGTACAACAATGTTTTCAGCAGCCAGCTTAACTTGTTCGGGATAAGCCAGTACATAACCTTCCAGTAATTCCTGAGTTACTTGTTCGGGATCATTTATGAATTTAGTTTTAATTTCTGCCATGGTGTTTTTCCTCCTTGTTTTGTTAGGTTTATATTATTTGATTTCCATTAATTCGATAGCAATGCCTTCTTCTTCGATGAAAGCAATAGTCAGATGTTCGTCGCATACAGCCGGGCCAAAGATCACTTTAGTTCCTTTCAGAGCTTCGTCCAGTGAAGGAACAGTATAAGCCAGGTGACCATTTGTCTTTACCAGATCAGGTAAACAACTCTTAGCCGGATCATCAAATTTCAGGAATTCGATTTTGTTAGGGCTCTTGCTGTAATCCGTCAACCATACGTTCAAACCTTCGTTGAACATAGCACCTTCTTTGTTTTCGTTGGTAATGATACCTACATGATTAAATGTTCTCATGATCACTAAAATTTAATGTTAAACTACTATTTAATTAATTCTATTTTATTCTTTATCCTTTGTCCTGTTATATCCGATACGCGACAGCACACCGAGCACAATCACAACCGCTCCGGCTATATACAGATAAGTAAAGATACCGTGTACATTATCATTCTGTCCGTACGAGTGCATACCGCTCAGGAAATAATTCACACCGAAGAAAGTCATCAGGACCGAAGAGAAAGCCACTACCGAGCAGAGGTTGAACAACCAGTCGCTATACCAGCGTTTCACCAGGTGAAGATGCGTAACGACCGCGTAAACAACCATCGTGATAAGTGCCCAGGTTTCTTTCGGATCCCATCCCCAGTAACGTCCCCATGATTCGTTTGCCCAGACTGCTCCGAGGAATGTACCGACCGTCATCAAGGTTAGTCCGACCAGTAGCGACATCTCGTTGACGATAGTCAATTCTTTCACACGGGCTTTCAACAGGTCTGTGTTCTTCTTTCCTGCAATGCTTGTCATCACCAGGTTTGTCAGTCCGATCAGGCAACTGATACCGAAGAAGCCATAAGCCGCTACGATCACCGCCACATGGAACATGAGCCAGGGCGATTTCAATACCGGAACCAACGGGTTGATCTCCGGGTCCATCCAGTTAAGCCCCGATACAAACAGGATAATACCGCCGAACAGGGTGGCCAACGCAAATGTCACCGTGCTACGTTTAACAAACAATAGACCGGCGAGTACGGTAGCCCAGGCTACATAGACCATGGTCTCGTACGAGTTGCTCCACGGTGCATAACCGGCGATATACCAGCGCATCCCCATACCGTACATATGAAAAAAGAATACGGTCAACACACCTATCCCAAGTACCCAGATACCGGCCGTCATCCATTTCTGCTGCTTAAACAGCATAACGAACGAGAGTACCAGCATCAGTCCGCCCAAGATCAGGTAACCGATCTTACAGTAGCGGAATATATCCATCTTATTATACTTCAGTTCCGCCTCTATCTTTTTCGGAGAGATATCCAGTGTTTTGTTTTTAGCCTGCTGGTAGGTAGCGATCATATCGACTACTTCATCCGACTTCTTCCAGTCGCCGGTTTGCAAAGCATCCTGCACTTCGGCCAGGTACCAGTCGAGGATACGGGATACGAACAAAGAATCTTTGCCTGAAAAAGACGAGAGATCATCACCCGGAGCAAACCATGTATGATTAGGATCGTCTTCCTTGGGGAAAAGGTTCAACATCTGATGATTGATCAACTGGTGGAAGATATTGATCTGTTCGTCAAGTTTTAACAGGTCTTTATCGAAACGGTTGCGTTCGGCCGGCATCTTGTTGTAAGCCTCTTCCAGCTTTTCCTGTAACTTATAGTTTCCATTACTGTCGAACACCTGAAGGTAAGCACATTCACCGTCCGTCAAGTCATAGTAATTAGCCAGCTCCTTATTGGAAAGGGTAATAAACGGAACACGCATCCACATGTCCGGCATGGCCAGCATACTCAACAGGAACTGGTCGGAATTCATATTACCTATCTTATCCGCTTTATGCAATTTGCGAAGGATCTCCGAAGAGAATGTATTGACCGGCATCATACGGCCGCTACGCGACTGTACGGGCAACGAACCGAACTTAGCGGCATGTTCCGGAGTAACCATATATTTCTGTACGGCGTCCAGCATGGGAGAAGCCTCCCCTTTTGCCTGTGCGGACACTGCCGATAAAGCCAATAACACCACGACCACCGATGACTTCGTTGCCGAACGTAACTCTTTCATACGACGGCTCAGTTTCATAAAGCGGGTGTTCTTCCCTACAAGGGAAATAACCAATCCGATCACCAACAAAAGATAACCGGTATACGTTATATTCCGTCCTGCCACATCACGGTTGACGGAAAGGATGGTTCCATGTTCATCCGGGTCATAAGAAGCCTGGAAGAAGCGGTAACCTTTTACATCTAAAATATTATTCATGAATATCCGTTCGCGGCGTGTCATACCGTCTACATGAACCAAAACTTCACTTTCATAAGAAGACGGACTCGAAGAGCCGGGATAACGGGTTAAAGTAAATTTCTCAAGTTCAACAGTGAACGGTAAGGTATGGAAAGTGGTCAGATCGCCCGAGCGGACTGCTATCTGATCCGTAGCTTCTCCTTCGCGGAGATGAAGGATGCCTTCTTCGCCAAACTGGAAAGAGGTAAGGGCGCCCAGAAGGATGATAATAAAGGAGGTATGAACAATCAACAGTCCCCATCTGCGTTGTTTGATATATTGATATTTGATAAGAACGGCTATAAAATTAACCACTAAAAGGAATTGCAACAGGAAGAATAACGGGGAATAATAAACCATTGCTTTGGCAGCCGGCGTTCCGTGGTACTTTTCGATAAAAGTAGCGATTGCCAGACCAAAACCATAAAGGAGTAACAGAACGATTGTCGTTACAAAGGAAGAGAGTATTCTTTCGAGAGTTGCTTTCATTTGTTGTTTTATTAAGTTATGTCGCCAAAGATAAGAATTTTCAATTAAGTGACCCCGGCTATTCCGGGGCCACCTAATAGATTTTATCTATGTCTAGGACATATCTTCTTGATTAGTCTTCGATTATTACACGGAAGCCTACGTTAAATACACGCTGATACGGATAGTACGCCTTACGTGCATAAGAAGTAGAGAACTTCGGACGTTCGATATATGAACCACCACGAACCACTTTATGGTCTGAAGTGACCTTAGCCTTTTCATTATAAGGATAAGGAACATAATCCGAACGAGTCCATTCTGAAACGTTACCGTGCATGTTATACAAACCGAACGGGTTAGCCTGGTAAACCTTGTCACCTGTCTGGATCAACTGACCGTCGTCTACACCTTCTTCTTTAGGCAGGTAAGTATAATACTTATACCAATAAGAGTTAGGTGACATCGGTTTCGGGTCTACTCCACTTACTGCGAACAGTAAAGTAGTCTTGTCGGCCAGGTTCTCGAATTTACCAAAGTCTGTATTCATGTCGCCATACCAGAAATCATTGTCGCTACCTGCGCGGCAAGCCCATTCCCATTGTGCTTCAGTAGGAAGCGTAATGTTCAAGCCGGTTTTTTCGCTCAGTTGCTTACAATATTCCATAGCATCGTTGTAGTTTACACGGATAACCGGTTGTTTCGGATCGTTAGCCGGATAACCCTGTACCACGTGGTCTTTCCACAACTGATCAACGAAACGGCTGTCGTGATCCGGATAGATAACGTTGAACTGTTCGTTCGTTACTTCCATTTCACCCATCCAGAATGCTTTACCGATCTTCACCTTGGCAGTAGGATAAGCATCCGATTCGCCACGATAGCTACCCATTACGAATTCACCAGCAGGGATACGAACGAAATTAATCTTTACACCCGGAGCGATTTCAACCTCTTTACGGTTGCTCGTTTCTTTTGCAAGCATTTCCTTGATAGCAGCCTTGTCGAACGGCCAACCTTTAGCCTTCACTGTCTTTTCCTTTACAGGAGCAGCCTTTTCAGGCATTACCGGAGTGATCGGACCCTGAGCTTTCAGATAGTCGGCGTAGTCGGCGATTTCTTTCTTCCAGTCTACACCCATGCCGTTAGCATATTTGTCGGTCAGTTCTTTACGACGCTGGATCTGATCGAATCCCTGGTAAGGAATGATTTCTTTACCCAATATATTAGCATCGAAGTAACCTTTATCAGGAGCGTTATAGTCGATCCAGTTGTACAGTTTCAACCATTCTTCATCTGTCAGCTTCACGTTGTGGTGACCCTTCTTCAGAATACGAACCAGTTCGCTTGTGTTAGGATGATATTCGTACGGCTGAAGAACAACCATATCACCTTCACCACCCTGACGGTGTACATACGGATGAATGTTCAGATATGATGTACCATAACCCAGTCTATCTTTCTTACCGCCACGCAGGTCGAATGCTTTACCTTCACCGTTGTGACAAGCGATACAAGCACGATCGAGGATTGGCTGAACTTCCAAATCGAAAGTGAATGAACGAACACCACCTTCAGGAGCCTTCAACGGAGTAGCTGCTTTCTGAGAAGCGATCACACGTTTAGGAATAGGTATCTGGTTCTGGTCTTCGTGACAACCGATACAAGATACTACTTCACCCGGCTGACCTGTAAACCAGCTACGCATCCACTGGATAGCTACACCATCCTTATCGATAGGCTGGATAGAGATCGGAGTGTTAGCCGGCACCTTGAAGATAACCGAACCGTCTTCTTCAACAGGAACAGTACCCAGGATACGTTTGATATCCCAACCACTCTGGATACCATGCCAGTTATGGTCTGAACGAGTTTTCACATAAGCATATTCGTAAGCATGCAGACGAAGTTCTTTTACTGTTCCGCGAGGAATACCACGCAAACCTTCACCTTCATAAATATCCTGAATGAATACAGTAGCCTCTTTCTGATCCAACTTAACACGGTCAGGAATTGCCGGAGGAGTTTTTGTTTCCTTCACCAGGATCGGGCTGATATAACCTTCACCTTCTGCCTGCATCAAACAAGTAACGTTGTCATAAACGTCCACCAGATAAAGTCCCCACAATGACTGCGGATCCAATTTAGCGGCAACCAGGAAGTATTTATCGCTCAAAGCTGTCGGTTTAACGAACTGCGGCCATACACCGTTTACCAGTTCGTCCTTGATCAGCTCCTGGATAGGACGGTTACGGTGAGGGATTTCCTGTACCATACCGTCAACGCTCTTACGTCCCTTGCTCGGATCGAATACGATCAGACGTCCTGAACGGGCAATACCGTGGTGACCGGAAATGATACCTACAAATGCAGATCCTTGTCCGGGTAACGGCTGAATATCGAATGTACTGTTCGGGAACATAGCGCCGCTACCATAAAGAGCTTTGTTTTCTGTTCCGTCCGGGTTCATGTGCATTACTATACGAGAATAGTAGTGAGTCAGGTCGGTGTACTCCCAACGAGTATACATTACACGTCCGTTGTTCATTACAACCGGATTCCAGTTGGCATCCTGGTCGAATGTCAAACGGCGCAGATTCTTATCCTTCGGAGTATAAAGAACCATGTTGCCGACAGGGTCATCACCGCTAACACAAGGTACACCCTGGTAACCGATGTTAGAGTTGGCGATAATACGTCCGTCAGGCAAGTATGTACCGTCATAGAATTCCAGATCCGGTTCTTCGTTTTCAACCAACTGCTTGCAGCCGGTTCCGTCCAGTTTCACTTCGAATACATTCCAACGTTTGTCCGGCATCAATGTCGTAAACATTACACGGTCTGCATCCCAGTGCATTCTCAGGTCGGCGATAGAGGCATCTTCTACTGAAGGGCGGAAGATACTCTTCATCTGCATGTTGCCACGCAGATCGCTCAACTCGACGATCTCAGCATTGAAACCGCTACGGCGTGCAGATTCCTGGTTACTCCAGTTATTAGCTTGTGTTCCCAGATCCGGTGCCATTGCCTGACGGGCAGTAGAACCTAACTTATAACGAACGGCTACGATCTTATCTGCATCCAATAACGGGTTACCCAAAAGGATAGCCTTTTTGTTACCCAAAGCCTTGCGGGCATTTGCCAATGCTTGTTCGTCGCCTTTATAAATACCGCTGAAACCTTTCTGTTCGAGTTGTACCAACTCGTTCAGCATCGGTTCGTATTTGGCAGCATCAAAACCTTTCTGCTTTTTCATATCCGCAAAAGCAAGTTTTATTGCTTCTACGTTCAACCATTCGAGGTCGTTCTGAACGGCATAAACATCCTGAATCTTTTCAAACAACTCCAGATATTTACGGATCTGTGTGTTTACATCCTTTTCGGAAGCGATCTGCTGGATAACACTTTTATAATATGAACCGTCTTTCAATTTGGTGATCAATGATTCTACCGCCTGTTTCTCGACAGAAGCATCGGGAGTGATTAACCAAGTATCCAGTCCGTCCATCATTGCACCTAACATACCGATCTGTCCGGGATATTTAGCGATCAATTCGTCGCCAACGAACTTAGGCACTACGTTCAATGCCTGGAAATATACGCTACCACCGGAAGAAGTATCGTCGATACCGACTTCAGCTTCAAAGCGGACATATTTTCCTTTCACCGGATAAACCAATGTACCATTTGCATGACAAAATACACCATGTTTGTATTCTTTACCGGCAATAAAGATCTCATGGTCGTAAGCATTCACATTCATTTTTGGTTTGGCCCAACCAGCCACACCATATTCGAAAGGAACTTCATCCAGCCATACGGAAGAGCCGTCGGCAGCAATCAAGCGGGCATTACCCCAAACAGCCTGGTCGTAATCAGAACCGTCCGGACCACCGGCAGTAATAAGCACCAGCTTATCCACGCCTTTCAAATCAACCGCAAACGGTTCTGCTTTTTCCTTATGCTTCTTCCAGGTGGAAATGACAGGCATATTGGCCTTCTGAAGCTCGTTGCGCAGTTCCGTCTTGGCTTTGATGGAGGCATCAATCCAAGTATCCACCTTTTTTGGCTTCGGGGCAGCCGAAGCAAAAAGGGAGGAGGATAAAAAGAGTGATACTAATAAAAAATATTTATTCATGTATCTTTAATAATAAGGTGTTAACAACTACAATTGGATTACAGAGCAGCCTTCGGGTTTGTAAAACGCAGACCGTCATTGTCGTGATAGCATGCCCATTCGTCAACGATAGCGCCTTCCGGACCAGCCATCATGAAGTGGAATGTTTCAAGTTCTTTCAAACGCAATACATCACCAACCTTCTGAACAACGAAATTCTTGCTCTTAATCGGTCCGTGGCCGGCAGGAATAGCAGGAGCGTTAGGAGTTTCATCACCAACTTCTGAGAAGTTGTAAACCCATCCCTTTTCAACCATCCATGATTCATGTTTAGCCGGGAATTTAGTTTTTACGTGAGCGTGTTCCGGGATCATCTGACCCGGAAGCAGATAGATAGCGTGAGCGAAGTATCCGTGTTCTGCATCGTTGATCCAGAAGATACCACCCATACCTACATTTTCAAAGTCGCCCAAACCGAAGTCTGTTACCCAGATGTCTTTAGCCATCAAGTCGGTGAAAGGAACACCATAGAATTCAAACATGTCTTTCATTGCTTTTAAAGCAACTTCCTGATCGAACTTGCCGTCTTTATAGAAATCGGCGTTTGTGTACTTTTTAGAATAAGTCATTTCTTTATTAGTTTTACAATTAGAATTTTTATCGCATTTGCATTGTTCAGTGCATCCGCCCTCTCCGTTGCAACAAGTAGCGTCACTTGTTTTGTTGCCAGTACATGCAACCATAGAACTTAATAAAAGTCCTACAGCCATTGTTTTAACACTTAATCCTTTTTTCATTTCGCTTTTAATTTATGTTAGTAATATTTGCTTTCTTTCGCCAAACGGTCAACATGATCCGGCAGAGGTTATCATAACACTGCAATCCCTTCAATCTCTATCAATAATTCATCCCTGCAAACATCTGCCCACATATAGGAGATGGGGATATTCAACTTATAATCATTCAACAGTCTTTCCGCTTCCTCATAGAATGACTTGTCTTTCAGATACACCCGGAGCATTTTCAATTTTGCCTCACCGATCAGTTCGGCTATATTCTCCATCGTGATATGAAGTTGACGCTCCAACCCTACTCCGATCAGGCTTTCTTCACCGCGGATGGCAGCCGTCCCGGAGATATAGATCAACTCGCGGTCACCGAAAGTCATGCTCTTTGCACGTTCAAACTTCGGAGTTGTCTTCTTACTGTTAGCCGCTTCCAACACTCCTTCCGAGTAAGCATGTGCGGCAATCTGCAACTTATTATCGATCGGAGTTGCGAAACAATCCGGGTTCGAGAACACGGCAGCATCCAGATCAACCAATACACCACCCAGGTTGGCACCGATACCCGTTGCGGCAGGATACCCATTCTCCCAGGTCGTCTTGGCATAGTACTCACTACGGGAGTTATTAAAAATCTGGTAATGCTGGTCATCACCATCGAATTTAGTGATCTGTTCGATATAATTCCACTGACGGATGATGCTGTTGATCGGGAAACCCTCTCTCCTCATCAAATCGGACACTAATCGGAATACTTCCTTCGATTGTACCTCGATACCAAAATTTATAACGTCGCCATGAAAACCTCCAGCAAACAGAAAACGGCCGCTGCCATTTTCCAGCACAACATACGGAAATGTTCCGATATGTTTATACGTAATATGATCTCCCGCATCGGGAGTATACGTATGGGCTTCAAGAATCAGTCCCCCGTTCAACGGCGGTTGAGACACATAGCTCAATACCGGCTCATGATTCCCATAATACTTACGAACCTTCTCACGTAGCAATATACGGCGTGAAACATACTGTTCGTTATCACTCGGCATACCGAAAAAGGCCAGCCTAAATATTTGTTTGTCCTGCGGAAGCTGGGCAAGCAGCTTATCAACCATTTCTCCAAATTCCGCTTTTTCAGTAGTGTAAATGTTGTATTCTATCTTATCGCAATAATTCATCGATTCCTCCTATTAGAGTGAGTTTACATATTCAGTTAAGGCCTCAATATCTTTTTTGGAAACTTTCTTGTCGATACCGTGCTTATGCACTTCGAACACTTCTTCCATTGTGGCGGCACGTCCGTCGAAAAGATATGGAGCCGTACGCCATACTTCTCGCAATGTCGGAGTGTCCCATCCCTTTTCAAATTCTATATCTTCGCCGATGCGATGATATTTCATATCCGTATAATAAGGACCGCTATGGCAGTCGCCGCAACCAAGTTTGTCAAACACCTTACGTCCGTCTTTTGCCTTGTCGGACAATTCTCCATTCACCAGATAAGGACTGGGTACCGGACGCAGCGATTTCAGATATTCATCCACACACACTGCATCTTCTTCCGTAATATCAAAAAATTGAATGAAATTATATCCTGCACGTACGGCAATCTCCGCATGGGCACGGATACCGGAAATCATATTGGGAGGTGTAACATGGCTAAACAACAAACTTTTACAGTTCTTGGAGTTACCCACACCGTCGTTCATCAAGTCCCAGTTCATACCGTCCGTACGGGCGTCTCCCGGGTGGCAACCGTTACAACTCTGCCAGTTCTGGAAACAATGAGAGGCATCGTTGAAATATTTCTCTCCTTTATTGATGTCAGACTCCGTACGCCCCGGATTCAGTTCGGTAGCTGTTACCTCATGGGTATTGATATTTACTACGTTCAGTACGTCCGCAAAATAGGTCGGAAGGATCAGCTTATCGGCTGTCAGCGCCATAGTACGGGGACCGTTACCCTGCAAAGGAACACGTTCGCGGATACCATAGAGGAAGTTCAGGTCATAATCCAACATCGCTTTATTTGGATAGTTCTCAAACTTTTCGCGTAATGCAGGATGATCGATCACACTTATCTCATGGGTTCCCGAATGGGAAATAAAGATAGACTCTTCATTACAATCAATACTCCAGATTCCTGCAGCTCCCCTTTCCGGTTCGTCTACAACCACGGCGCCCACAAACTCTTGCTTGTCGGTATCGATCACACTGAAAGCACTGGTATTCATCCAACCCTGCTGTAACTGTGAAGTCGGTACGGTAAAACGTCCCAAGTTATGGGAAACATAGATGTACTTACCATCCGGAGTGATACAGATACCACGCAATGCATTACTACCGTTAGCCAGTTTAATATCTTTAATCTTGGTGAAACCGTCCATCTCGATAACGGAAACACAAGCTGCAACGTAATCCAAGTCAGCCCGCTGTGCCGGAAGAAAGTTAGTAACATACATGTATTTACCATCTTTACTGAATACAGCCGACTTCGGTTCACGAAGTACTTTCACCGTACGCAGCACTTTATGATTGACCGGATCGATCTCCGATACGCTGTTATCGAACTGATTGCAAACATAAACAGTCTTCTTATCCGGTCCGAACATCGGATGGCAGGCTCCCGAACCTGTCGGTATAGCAGCTTCTATCCTACCCGATTCCAACAGCAATATCTGCAACTTTCCCGTATTTTCAAAAGTTGTTACATAAGCCTTATCTCCATCGACAAGGATACCTGTCGGTGTTTCGTCCATAGGATAAGAGCGCAACAATTGTTTACCATCGGCAGAGAAAATATCCACCCGCTTCAAGCCTTTTTCCGTCAGAAGCATTTCTCCCTTATCATTCAGCTTGATGTCTGTGGTGAAAAATGGTGGGTTGTCAGCTGAAGCAAAGGAGATGCAACAGCTGACAAAACAAGCCACCAATGAGCTTTTAAACATGTATTTCCGTGTGTTCATGGTATGTTATTTTTTTATGTTCTTACTATATCCTAACTCAGCAGAGATAGATTGTACTACCTCCTTAATATTAGCGACCGTCGAACGAAATATCTCATTAGTCAACCGGTCTTTAGGACCGGATATCCAAATAGCCCCACAAGGATAACCTGTATAGTTAAAAATGGGAGCGCCTACACAAATCACTCCGTTTAGCTCTTCTTCATTATCCATAGCATAACCAACCTTGCGAACTTTTTCCAGTTCCTCCAAATAGGCTTCACGTGTAGTTATTGTTCGGGAATTATACTTTGCAAAAGTCATATACGACAAATAACGGTCACGAACCGTATTCGGCAGATAGGCCATGATAGCTTTTCCCGGTGCTGAGCAGTGCAGTTCAAAAGGTTTCCCCGGCGACAGGACGAAGCGGAACGTATGATGTCCCTGTGCCTGCTCGATAAAAATACCCTTTTCATTTCCTAGTACACCAAAACAGGCAGTCTCCCCCACTTTATCGCGCAACTCACGCAAACGAGGCAAAACTGTTTCCAGTAAATTGTGTTCATTCAACGATCTGAAGCCCAAAGTTAGCAATTTTCTCGACAACTTATAGCGCTTCGTATCCTCATTATAGTTAAGATAATCCAAACGAACCAATGTATTCAAAATACGATAAGCAGTTGTTTGTGAGATATCCAACTTACTCTTAATATCCTGCAGCGTCTCACCCTGTGGGCGGAGCGAAAGATATTCAAGCACCGCAATCCCCTTTTCAAGATTAGGCACCTTATAATTCTCTTCTCCTTTTTCCATATTTGGAATAACGCTTTCCATATTTGAAATATTGTTTCAGATTTGAATCAAATATAAAAGAGTCGCGTTAAAAACAGCCATGATCTGTGTAAAATTTGGTTAAGTATGCTGTAAAGCATATAAAAGGTCAAAGTTTTATTTTCAAACCTGTCAGGTTTATTTTTTCCTGTAACTGACAACCGCCAGCACATTAAATAAAACAGCAAAAAGACAAACTATAATAAAATGTCCGCTCAGGTCTGAAAATGTACTTCCTTTCAGGTAAACCATACGCATTGTTTCCACAAAATAACGGACCGGGTTGAACAAGGTTATATTCTGCGCCCATTGCGGCATACTGCTGATCGGTGTAAAAAGCCCGCTTAGCAGTGCAAAGATAATCAAAAAAAAGAAAGCAGTAAACATAGCTTGTTGCTGGGTGGATGATATTGACGAGATAGCCAACCCAAAACCGGTAAAAGCGATCAGATAAACAGCAGCAAACAAGTAAATAATCCCCATATTCCCTATCGGCACCAAACCATATATTATCCAAGCCACAAGCGCACCGATAGTCAGCAGTATAAAGCCGATAATCCAGAAAGGTATCAATTTAGAGAGCAGGAACAAGGTTTTAGGGACAGGGGTTACATTTATCTGTTCGATAGTCCCTTTTTCCTTTTCACTGACGATATTCAGCGCTGAAAGAAAACCTCCGATAATCGTAAGCAGAAAAACCATGATACCGGGAACCATATAGTTCTTATAATTCAGATGCGGGTTAAACAGATTCGTGGAGCGAATACCGCCACTGAAAGCCGAACCGGAAGTAAAACCTTTCTCCTGGTTAAAGTCCTGAATGATCTGGGATAGGTAAGAGCTTCCCATCCCTCCTTTCGTACCGTTTACGGCGTTGGCGGCAACCAATACTTCGGCCTGCCCTTCACGTCCCAGATCCTTTTCTAAGTTGACGGGTATTTCCAGCAAAACGTCAGCCTCGTTGCTCTCTATGGAGCCGATTGCCTGGTCGTAACTGAAAGAGACATTCGTCAGACGGAAATAGCCGGACGAAAGTATTTTCTCCGTCAGCTGGGTGGATAAGACCGTATGGTCATTGTCTATCACTCCCAGATTGATATTACGCATCTCAAAGTTTGCCGCAAAAGGCAGGATAATCAGCTGCATCAACGGAACCAGGAAGATGATCCGGGGTAAGAACCGGTCACGTTTGATCTGTTTGAATTCCTTTTCAAGTAAATATCGTAATGTTCTCATAACTTTCTATCATAAACGGGTCTTAAAACGCTTTACACTAAGTATTACCAGCAAAACGGCCATCAGCAAGAGGATACCGATCTCTTTCATAATCGCACCGGCTCCAAGTCCTTTTATCATCACATCCTTTACGGCGATGATATACCATTTAGCAGGTACGATATTCGAGAGCCATTGCAGGATATCGGGCATATTTTCTATCGGGAACATCATACCGCTAAGCAGGATCACAGGAAGCATTAATACCATAGCACTGATCAGCATAGCAGCCTGTTGCGTGTCGACTATCGTGGAGATCAATAGTCCGAGACAAAGAGAAACCAATGCATACAGGATGGAGATGGAAAACAACAGCGTCAGACTGCCCGCTATCGGCACTTTCAATAGGAAGTAAGACAAACAAAGAATGGTTGCGATATTCACAATACTGAGCAATAGATAAGGGGCTGCTTTAGCTAAAATTATGTAAATTGGTTTCATGGGAGAAACCAGTAATATTTCCATTGTCCCCATCTCTTTTTCCTTTACGATACCGACCGAAGTCATCAGGGCACAGATCAGGATCAGGATCAATCCCATCACACCGGGCACGAAGTTATAGGCTCCTTTCATCATCGGGTTATACAGGAGATGAACTACCGGGACAATCCCGGCCTGAGACAATCCGCTACCGTCTGAGGGTTGCAATAATTTGCCTTGTATTTCGGCTTTGGCTGAAGCGATAACAGCGGTTGCATAAGATGTCAGCTGTGTTGCCTCATTCGGATCGGTCGCATCTGCCAGTAACTGAACGGATGCGTCCGGAGTCGACGCATACTGAACGGGGAAAATAACTACCAACTTCACTTTGCCTTGCTTAAACAGGGATTGGGCTTCTTCTTCGCTACCGATCATCTTATACAGGTTAAAATACTCACTTGCACCCAAATGCTCGGTAATCTTCCTGCTCACTTCATCCCGACTCTGATCGAATATGGCGATAGGAACGCTTTTTATTTCCGTGGTGATCGCATAGCCGAACAGGATGATCAGGATAATAGGCATCGCCAGCAGGATCATCATAGTCCGTTTGTCACGGAAGATATGATAAAACTCTTTACGTATAAAAGATAGAAACTGTTTCATACTATTCACCTCGTTTGGCCTTTCGTGCCAGGGCATGAAAGACTTCGTTCATATTATCGGCTTTGAAAGCGGCTTTCAGTGCAGCCGGACTGTCGAGAGCCTCGATCTTTCCATCCACCATAATGGAGACACGGTTGCAATATTCAGCCTCATCCATATAATGGGTGGTCACAAACACAGTGATATGCCGTTCAGCCGCCTGATAGATCAACTCCCAGAACTGACGGCGGGTTACCGGGTCGACTCCTCCCGTAGGTTCATCCAGGAACACGATACGGGGTTCGTGAATAATAGCGACGGAGAAGGCCAACTTCTGTTTCCAACCCAAAGGTAAGGCATCGACAAGCGTATTCCGTTCGGCTTCCAGATTCAATACCGCAAGCAGTTCGTCCGTCTTGGCGGCTAGCTTTTTCTCCGGCAGACCGTAAATACCGCCAAACAGACGGATATTCTCCCACACTTTCAGATCGCCATAGAGGGAAAACTTCTGACTCATATAGCCGATATGCCGTTTGATCTGTTCGGTCTCCTTATATACATCGAAACCTGCGACACGGGCTTCACCGGAAGTCGGGGTGGACAGTCCGCACAGCATACGCATGGCTGTTGTCTTCCCGGCTCCATTGGCTCCTAGGAAACCGAAGATCTCCCCCTGGCCTACCTCGAAGCTGATATGATCGACAGCCGTAAAGGTTCCGAAGCGCTTGGTCAGATTGTTTGTTTCTATTACGTTCATTATATATCGATATTAATGCTTCTTTTATAGTTGCAATGAATTTCACACAAAGTAGGCGAACTCCGATTCAACAGAGTGCTTTGCCAATACTTTGCCATGCCTTTGGCAAAACATTGCCATGCTATTGGCAAACTTCTGCCATGCTTATGGCAAGGCCCTGCCATCCTATTGGCAAAACATTGCCTTCCCAATGGCAAAATCACAAAGCCATGAAGCAATCTTCCACACTAGGCATTACCGGTTCTATCACCACGTCAGTATACCCTTTATTCCTCAGGAACTGCTTCAAGGCATCCATCTCCTTCCCGTTTTCTTTCAGGGTGAGATGATGTGCATCACCAAAAGCATAACAGGAATACGTTCCGGGGAAAGCGCGAAGGTCGACCAACAGCTTATACATAGCCGACGAACGCACAGTCCACAGCTGCCTACCGAAGGAGGAACGGATGCCTGCCGGTGTATCGACGGACAGGCACCGGCCGGAACGCATCAATGCGATGCGATCGCAACGGGAAGCTTCATCCATGTAAGGCGTAGAGACAAGGATCGTTATCCCCTGCTTCTTCAGGCGATCCAGCATATCCCAGAACTCCACACGGGATACAGGATCGACACCGGTTGTCGGCTCATCCAGGAAAAGGACTTCCGGGCGATGGATCAGGGCACAGCACAACGCCAGCTTCTGCTTCATCCCTCCCGATAGTTTTCCGGCTTTCCGCTTCTTGAAGGGTTCGATCTGCACATAGATGTCGCGCACCAGTTCATAGTTTTCTTCTACTGTCGTATTGAATACGGTTGCAAAGAAATTCAGATTTTCTTCGACGGACAGGTCCTGATAGAGCGAAAAGCGTCCCGGCATATAACCGACTATCGTACGGATCTTCTTATAATCGCGCACCACATCCAGACCGCAAACCGTTGCCGTCCCTTGATCTGCCAGCAACAGTGTGGTCAGTATACGGAACAAAGAAGTCTTACCGGCACCGTCCGGCCCGATCAGTCCGAAGAGTTCTCCGGAATGAATCTTCAAAGAAATTTCCTGCAGAGCCTCCACATCCCCATAATTCTTTGACACCCTCTCAAGCCCAACCTCATTATTCATTATTAATTATTCATTATTAATTAAACCCCGTTTCCCCATACTGCCCGATCTTCAGATAGCCGTCATTCTTCACGGCGATCTTGATGGCATAGACCAGATTGGCACGTTCGTCTTTGGTCTGTATGCCTTTCGGAGTAAACTCCGACTTATCCGATATCCAGGTGATAGTGCCCGGATACTCCCGGCGGTCGCTTTCACCATAGTCGGCAAAGACGCGGACAGCCTGTCCCTGTTTCAATGTAGAAAGCTGGTCGGCCGTGATATAGGCACGAAGATAAAGCAGGTCGGTATCCGCTATTTTATATAAAGGCTTACCGGCAGCCGTCACTTCACCCGGTTCGGCATACTTCACCAGGACAGTTCCGGCCCGAGGATTCACGATCCGGCTTTTCTGCAACTGGTCGTCCAATTGCATGATCTGGTAAAGGATACTTTCGGCTTCCGCGTCGGCACCTCCGGTCGTTTTGTTCAGGGTCGAATATTGTGCATCCAGTTGTTTCTGCAAGTATTTGATATTGTTTACGATATCGTCTACCTGCTTTTGGTTGCCCGCCTTGGCTTTCACCAGGTTCTCCATACGCTGCTGCTCGGTACGGGCGGTAGCTATCTGTTGTTCGAGGGCGGCGATCTGTTTACGGATATCCGGTTTACGTACGTCTACGGAACGCAAACCGGCAGCCAACTGCATCTTCTTCAGATACAACTGCGTACTATCCACATAGCCCAACATTGCTCCGGCATCGAGGCGGTCGCCCTCCTCTATATTCAGTTCCATAATCTTCCCGTTAGCTTCGGACGATACCAGTATTTCGGTCGCCTCAAAGGTTCCGGTGGCATCGAAGTTATTGTCTCCTCTGTTACATGCTGCCAGACAGAACAATGCTGTTGCCATCAATGTATAATAACTCAAACCTTTCATCTCATTATTCATTATTAATTAATTCGTCGTGTACATATAATTATAGACAGCATTCAGATGCTGGATACGGTGGGCGGCGGCAGACTGTTTAGCCAAGTCTTCCGCATTGATCTCGCGGATCAGGTCGGTGACGGAGATCACGCCGTTAGCCAACTTCACCTCCGCGGCATTCTTGATACTGGTACGTAGCCGGATTATTTCGTCATCCGCCTTCATCAGGTCGGCCATCTTCTGTATCTCCGTATTCTGCTGCATCAGTTGCAACGAGGTATTGAACAGGAATGTTTCACGCTGAACTTCTATCTGCTGAAGATTGGTCGACACCTTACGGCGGTCGTTCTTTAAGGTATATAGCTTACCCATATTCCAGGAAAGACGTACACCTGCAATATAGAAGGGATTAAAGCTATCCTCCAACATATTCAATCCCGGCCGGCCGTATCCCCCCTGCACGAATGCACCGATACGAGGCATCAGGCCACTGGTGATCTGTTTGTTCTGAACCTCCAGCAAACGGCTTCTGGCATCCAGTGCGCGTAATTCGGGACGATCGATCTCAGCCGACAACGGATTACCCGGCACGGCAGGAATCTCCAGCACCCTGTCTTTGTCATAAGGTTTCCCGATCAGTGCACTCAACATCCTGCCGAAAGCCACCCGCGATGCTTTCAATTCGATCTCCTTCTGGCGGGCATTCAATAATTCGACCTCCATACTTTCGCGATCGGACTGGTTGGCCACACCATTTTCCATCATTGCCGTTATCCGGTCGATATTGATTTGTAACTCCTTTTGAAGCAGTGCATTCTGGCGGATCAGTTCTTCCTGGAGCAGACAACCGAAATAAAGCTGGTTCACACGGTCGTTCAAGGTATAAAGATCGCTTTCCAGTTGTTCCCGGTCTGCGACGGCCTGCGCTTTCGTCAGTTGCCGGGTGGTGTGGATGGTTCCGCCATCCCATATATTCTGATTCACCTCGGCCAATACCTGATACTGATCTTTGCTTAAAGTCGGGATATCGAGTCCCGGCATAACAACCGACAGCTTTTCGGTGTCGAAAGGAAGCTTGGTCACTTCGCTCTGATAGGTCGCTTTCGCATTTACAGTCAGTTGGGGTAACCATCCTTTTCCTGCATTAGACAGGTTATATTGCTCGGTCTGTCCGATCAGGCCATACTGGCGTATCTGGGGAAAGTTGGCACGGGCCCATTCATAACATTGTGCCAGTGTAACCGTCTCCTGCCCTTTCGCAATCCCCGACAGCAGGGGAAAGCATAAGAATAAGATCATGCGAATCCGTTTCATTGAAGTATCTGTTTATTCGGTGTATTATTGTCCGGAGTCAATAACCGGATCATTATATCGGTAACGAACGGGATACGTTCCTGTAAAAAAGCTTCGTATTTGCCTGCATCCCCTTCCATAAAAACAGCCGTAAACGGGTTTCTCACCAACATCGGGAAGACCAGCAGGCTTATCAAAGTAGTAGCCACATAATATACGGGAAGTTTCTTTAGCACCCCATTCTCCATTTCGTCTTCCAACTGCCTGCGCATACGAATGAACGGCTGTACCCGGACGGGGTTTTTCAATATGGAACGATAGATATGCTCCGGATCGCGCTGCAGCTCGTTAATAACAAAGATAGGGAACAGCGGATTACGCTGTAATGTCTTTACATACTGGTCGATAATCTTCGGTAGCTTCTCCATAAAAGAGGTATTCTCTTCCATTATCGCTCCCAAATTGGGAAGCAAGGCTCCCATCAACTGATCGAAGATTGCATCGAACAGCATTTCTTTCGTGCGATAATAATAATGTAAGGCGGTACGGCCGATGCCTGCCTTGGCAGCTACATCCCCCATCTTAGTCGCTTCATATCCTTTCGTCACAAAGACCTGTTTTGCAGCTTCCAATATCCGGCTTTCCATCGTGATTGCTTCTTCTTTACTCATTGTATATCTTGCTTTTACTATATTTGCCACTACTGTCTGTCAATTATGTTTGACACATTTGTTTGACAGATATGTCAAAGGTAGTGTAAAAAAATAAGGATGCAGCTACTGCACCCTTATTTTAATATCTTTTATACAATGGAGGAAAACTTATTTTATCTTTCTTTCCGCTACCCCTTCGAAGGTCATCTTTACCGGATTGATGTATCCATCCTTATCGAAAGTCATCTTATCGATACAAGTCGCCCGGTGGTCGCGTCCCGTATCGTTCAGCGGACGGCGGTGGTAAACGATATAATAATCTTCCGAATTCGGCACATGCATCACGGAATGATGGCCGGCACTGGTTGCTACTGCCGGATCCTGCTGAAGTATCGTGGCAATCCGGTTGAACGGTCCGAAAGGAGAATCGGCAATGGCATAAGCGACACAATAGTCGGGACCGCCCCAGCCGCCTTCGCTCCACATGAAATAGTATTTACCGTTCTTCTTAAACATGAACGGGCCTTCCACATAGTTCTCCGGTGTTATTTCCTTATAGATAGTTCCGTCTTCAAACGGCACCAGCCCGGTAAAGTCGTCGTTCAACTGCACAACATTACAATGTCCCCAACCGCCATAATACATATAATAACGGTCGCCATCCTTAAACACGAACTGGTCGATAGGCTGCGCCCCGTTGACGATCTCGTTGATAAGCGGCTTTCCGATCAGATCCTTGTACGGACCTTCGGGCCGATCGCTGACAGCAACACCGATACCGCCCACTTCCCCTTCATGCACATCGTTCGCACCGAAGAAGAAATAATACTTGCCGTCTTTACTGATCACAGACGGTGCCCACATGGCACGCTTTGCCCACTTCACCTCGGTCGTATCGAGAATGGAAGAATGCTTCGTCCAGTTCACCAGGTCTTTAGAAGAGAAACAGTCGAAGAAGGTCTGGTTCTCATATAGATCACTCCAAGTAGGATAAATCCAATAGGTATCATCATAAATAATACCTTCAGGGTCTGCATACCATCCTTCAAACACAGGGTTGCCACTTTTCGCCACCTCTGCCGACTGCTGTTTCGGTTGTCCGCAAGCCGACATCAGGGCAGCGGTACAAACAGCTATAACACAACTTTTATTCATATAAATATAGGTTTACTATAATAGTCTTAATCTCCGTACTTCTTGGCCAGGCCGCCTTCGGAAGTTTCCTTATACAGACTGGGCAGGTCGTTACCCGTCTGACGCATCACTTCCACTACCTGGTCGAAACTCACCCGGTGTTTTCCGTCTGAGAAGTTCGAAAAGGTATTTGCATCCAGTGCACGTGCGGCAGCAAACGCATTACGCTCGATACAAGGTATCTGCACCAGTCCGCAAACCGGATCGCAAGTCAGCCCCAGGTGATGCTCCAATCCCATCTCGGCGGCATACTCGATCTGTGCGGGCGTTCCACCGAACAACTGGCTGGCAGCGGCCGCAGCCATCGCACAGGCAACTCCCACCTCACCCTGGCAACCAACTTCAGCACCGGATACCGATGCATTCGTACGGACCACATTTCCGAACAACCCGGCAGTAGCTAATGCACGCAGGATACGCGAATCGCGGAAGTCGCGGGTATCTTTCAGGTGATACAATACAGCCGGCAACACGCCACAGGAGCCACAGGTAGGAGCCGTCACAATCCTTCCCCCGCTGGCATTCTCTTCGGAAACGGCCAACGCGAAAGCATATACCATTCCGCGGCTTTTGATGCTACTGCCGTATCCTTTGGCACGGATCAGGTAGTCGGATGCCTTACGACGTATGCCCAGGCCACCCGGCAGGATACCTTCCGCTTCCAGACCGTTGAGCACAGCCTGTTGCATCACCTCCCATACCTCGGCCAGATAATCCCATATCTGCGGGCCTTCGCATTGCTCCACATATTCCCAGTAAGAATGACCGGTCTTTTCGCACCAAGCCTGGATAT
Source organism: Parabacteroides leei (assembly GCF_023369805.1). Taxonomy (NCBI): domain Bacteria; kingdom Pseudomonadati; phylum Bacteroidota; class Bacteroidia; order Bacteroidales; family Tannerellaceae; genus Parabacteroides; species Parabacteroides leei. The sequence continues at coordinate 677,164 of NZ_JAMBQG010000001.1, read as the reverse complement.
CCTTGATGGTACTCATTTCGTAGACTTTGGCAGTCTTCAACTCGTTAAAAATCTCGTTGGCAAGCGTGCCGCCGCCGATACTGTATACGGTCCATGCTTCCAGCCTCTCGTCTTTATCGTTGAACGACTCAAACAGCATCCCGTTCGGGTGGAACGGCAGGAATATTTTAGGTTCCCAGGTAATATTCGTCGGAGCCACGGGTTGCAGCACTTCCAGAATGCCGGCATCCGTCATGTGCCCCTTTCCGGTAGCAGCCAAGCTACCATACAACGTTACATTGAAACGTGCAGCCTGCCGGTTACGTTCCAAAAACATCCGCGAAGCACGTATCGGCCCCATCGTGTGGCTACTCGACGGGCCATGGCCGATCCGGTATATCTGTTTGATAGATTCCATTTTTCAGTTTCTCCTGTTTTTTGTGTTTTTAAACTTTAAGAAATATATTACGTTTATAAAGCCACCACAAAATTACATAAATAACCAATATGTTTGACAAGCTAATCAAAAAGGAATAATAATTCCCCATATATTGCTGAAGCCCATAAAACAAGGACTCGCCCAAACAGCTGAAATTAACGATATTAGCCAGCATATATGCAACGATAGAGTTCATTCCGTACACTTTCAACCAGGTAATATTTTTATTATATCCCTTATAATCGATCAGATAATAGAACAATCCCATCAACAGGAAACAGTAACCGCTGCTGACCAGTACCATAGAACTTGTCCATATCGTTTTAATAACCGGCATCTGCAATCCCCATAACCATCCTGCTGCCACCATAGCTGCTCCGGCCCCGAAATACCATTTCAGTTTATACACATCGCTCGTTTTATCCTTGGCAATATAGCCGGCAAACAATCCGGTCAATACGGTTACACCGAAGTTCAAACTGCTCAGTATCCAGGTATAATAATATCCGGAAGAGAAAACCACTTCGCCGTCCACCACTTTTGCTCCATCCCGGAAACGTCCCAATACGGCACGGTCTATCCATTCCGCCAGGTTTCCTTCGGGTGTATAATTACCGCCTCCATAACTGCCGACCGTGATAAACTGCATCGCAGCCCAGTAAACAAGCAATAAGGCGACCGCTACACCGACCTGTGTACGACGGCTTGTATAAAGAAACAATACGGCAGTGATCAGGTATCCCGCCGCAATAGACTGCAACGTATTCGAATATAAATAGATACGATCCGGATCGAGGCCGAGCAGGTTACCCTGGCACATCATACCGAATATCCAAAGCAACAGGATACGTTTACCCAACCGGCGGAAAAGAGCTTTCTTGTCAGAAACCCCTTTAAAGCGGGATAAGGCAAACGGCATAGACGCCCCCGACATAAACAGGAATAACGGCATGATCAAATCCCAGGGAGAAAAGCCCACCCAGGCTTCATGGCTAAATAACCACATACTACTATGCAACCATTCCACATCAGCCGCACGGGCCAGTGAATGTGCCAACGGGCCTAAAGCCACCAGAAAGAAAAGATCGAAACCGCGAAGTGCGTCAAGCGACTCCAGCCGTTTATAAGTAGTTTTTTCCATTTGAAAATTATTTTAGACTTTTAAGAAAATACGTTGACGATAGAGGAAATAAAGGAAGCCCCAGCAGACAGCGATATAGGCGACCGCCCCGAACAGGGGTTGAGCCGCTTCGGGTGTCAGTCCGATCAGTCCGCCGAAGATGGTATTCGCTGTAAAAGTGAAATTGACAAACACCTGGGCCAGGTAAATAGTAATAGAATTCATGCCGATCACTGTAAAGAAAGGCGTCCAGCCCCTTATCCCCTTCACGTCCACGATATAATAGAACAAGGCAAACAACAACATGGAAATACCACCGACAGTACAAACGAACGAACTCGTCCACAAATACTTATTGATCGGAAAAAACAATCCCCACAGCAATCCGATCACCAATAGGGCAGCTCCCACACATAACATATAAAGAACCTTCTTCGTCTCCGTCAGTCCTTTCTTTTGCAGCTTGATAAATTCTCCGGTGAACATTCCCAGCAACGCCGTTCCGATAGCCGGCAAGGTTGACAAGATGCCTTCGGGGTCATAGTTTCCGCCATGCAAATGCCCCGGCAATAACAATCGGTCGATGTAACAAGCAAAGCAGCCCTCACGGGTAAACACGTCCGCTCCGTTTCCGTCGGGTGCCGGGACAAAAGTCAATAACAACCAGTAACCGACCAGGATCGCGACTACGATCCATATCCTCGTAACGGTCCGTGTATTTACAAAAATCAGGGCTCCGAACATCCAAGCCAGACCGATACGTGCCAATACACTGGCATAACGTTGTGTCTCGAAGTCGAAGTTCAACAGGCCGTTGTAGACACAGCCCAGGATAACCAGGGTAATGCCCCTGCGAATAATTTTCCTGTAGATGGCCGCCTCCGACATTCCACGTTCCCGCTGTTTAGCCAGAGAAAAGGGAAAAGAGATCCCGGCAATGAACAGGAACAAAGGGAAGATTATATCCTCGAACGTAAATCCGGCTCCCCATCGTGCATGATGCATCTGGTCTGCCACCGATTGAAAGAAAGGAGTCGGGATCAGGGTAGCCAGTGCTACGAAAAGGGAACCGCCTCCCATGATAAAGAACATATCAAATCCCCGCAAGGCATCCAGCGATTGGAGCCGCTGGAGTTGTTTTTGTTTTTCCATCGTATTGAAATTAGAATTTAGATTGTAAAGAAGCAAATATAAGAAATATTGTAATAAAACTATCCTGCTTTTTCATTAGTTTTGCAGCCATGATAAAACAACACCTGAAACCGATCATGTTCGTTGGCACTTGTTCCGATGCCGGAAAAAGTGTGATCAACGCAGCTTTCTGCCGTATCTTCAAGCAAGACGGATACCGACCTGCTCCTTTTAAGGCGCAGAATATGTCCCTCAACTCCTACTCTACCCCCGAAGGCGGCGAAATGGGCCGTGCCCAGGTGGTGCAGGCCGAAGCATGCGGTATCGCTCCGCATACGGATATGAACCCGATTCTGCTGAAACCGACCAACGATAAAAGTTCTCAGGTCGTATTGAACGGTCGCCCGGTCGGCAATATGTCTGCCAAAGACTATTTCGGCATTCAGAACCGGAAAGAAGAGTTATTCAGGGAAGCCATCGCCTCTTTCAAACGCCTGGAGTCGCGCTATAACCCGATCGTATTGGAAGGTGCGGGAAGTATCTCGGAGCTGAACCTCCGCGACCGCGACATCACCAATATGCGCATGGCTATTCAGGCGGATGCCTCCACTTATCTGGTGGCCGATATCGACCGCGGAGGCGTATTCGGTTCCGTTTACGGTACCATCGCACTACTCAGGCCGGAGGAACGGGCACAGATGAAAGGAATCATCATCAATAAATTCCGTGGCGATGCCTCGTTGTTTGAAGAAGGACGCGCGATATTGAAAGAGCTGACGGGTATCCCGGTGGTCGGCGTCATTCCCTGGTTCCGCGATATCAAGATAGAGGAAGAAGACTCGGTTGCCCTGGATATGAAAACCAATACCTGGCAGGAAGGCAAGATCAACGTGGCGATCATCTTGCTGAAACGTATGTCCAACTTCACCGACTTCGACGTACTCGACATGGATCCTCGCTTCAATCCTTACTACACAAGCAATATCGACGAAGTGGAGAAAGCGGATATCATCCTTCTGCCCGGTTCAAAAAACACATTGTCGGATCTGCAAAGCATCCGTGCCAACGGCATTGCCGATGCAATCGTGCGGGCTTACAAGAAAGGGAAAAAGGTGATCGGCATCTGCGGCGGCTACCAGATGATGGGTGCCCGCCTGGAAGATCCTGAAGGGATAGAAGGTAACCTGCCTGCAGTTCCGGGACTGGGATTACTACCACAATGCACGGTGATCGAACAAGAGAAAGTCACGAAGCAAAGCGCATTCACTTTTCTGCCGGGTAACGACTCTACCTGCCGGGGATACGAAATACATATGGGACGCACCACTCTGTTAGGCAATGCTCCGGAAAGTCCCGTGGCCCGCCTCGAAGACGGACGACTGGACGGATATTACCTCGACAACCGTTGCTGGGGCAGCTACATGCACGGCATACTGGATAACCCCGTTGTATTGGATTGCCTGGCGGAAGGTTTCGACAAAGAAACTGATGCCGCCCCCTTCGATTACGCCGCTTTCAAGGAAGAACAATATGAAAAGCTGGCGGATCTGATACGGAAGCATGTGGATATGGAGTATATTTACAGTACGCTGTAATCACTCCCACAACAAACCATTCCCCTGCATCAGTTTTTCCACCGATTCAAATTGGTCTTTTTTGAGTTTGAGGGAGTCATAAAGACTGCGGTAATTGAGGGAATGGATATCGGTCCCGACGAAATCATAACAACCTTTCTTCAGTAGAGAAGAGGCAGTTTTATGAGGTAACGGCCCGTAGAAGCCGGCCAGGGAGAAAAGGTTCAATTGGAATTTACATCCATGTTCTTTTAGTTTTAGCAACTCATTTATATTCCAGAAACCGAAACGTTCCGGATGAGCCAGGACCGGGATATACCCGTTCAGCTGCAAATCATACAGTTTCTCAAACAGATCGCCGGGTGCCTGCATAAAGGATACTTCTACCAATACATGCTTTCCGTCATACGAGAGCAACCCTTCGTTCATGCGGTCGTAAAAACATTCGTCCAGCATATACTCGGCAGCCAAACGAAGGTCGATGTTTATACCCATACAATTACCGCGGAAGAGGTCGAACCTCTCCTGAAGATATACTCTCCGGTTCTTTACCAGATCTGCCATTATATGCGGCGTCAGAAAAAGGCGTTTCACCCCGCATGCACCCAGGAACGAGAGCATATCGAGACTCTCTTCTTCCGACGAAAACCCATCATCTACCCCCGGTAGCAAATGAGAATGGACATCGGTCATGCCCGGCCACAGAGGCTTTTTCCGGGTAAATAAATCAGAGAGGAATGCGTTCATAATATATCTGTATTGAAAAAACAACCATCAAAGGTACTACAAAGTACAGCGATTTCCAAATCAAACATCCTCCCTCACAAACGAAAATAGAAATAGTTTTTCACCATTTGTCAGATGGACTCACATTTTTCTATATTCGAGCACCTGTTCTATCATTCCGGGCTTGACCAAAAAGCTCATACTCAACTAATAATCAACCAGTAATATAAGTTGACGGGGCAAGCCCGCCATGACAAGCCGCCTTCATAAAATAAAGGTTCACAATCCAGGTTTGTGTCTTTAATAAGGCACAGCTTATATAAAAGGAGAACCGTACGTTATGCGACTAAATACATTCAATTATTAGCAAAATGTTACGAACAAACCACATTGCATAACAGGGGCTAAGAAGCAAATGCTCCTGACAGCTTACTTTTCTATGAATATCCGGCAGTTAGTGGGGATGAAATCGGACTTTGCTTCCATCAACTGGGACCTAATCGCGATGGAGACCGAGGTAAATGCAGATGAAGTCCCAGCTAATCTGAATGAAGTCCCAGCTGATGGCAATTAAGTCCGAGGTAGTTGGAGCAGACGGATCGGGAAGTGCTAAAAAGATACAAAAACGGCATATTAAATGACTCTTTTTCTTCTGGAAGCCATTGTCGATTGATACTTTTACGACTAACATTGTGTTGCTCAAACTACATTTTTATTACCTTCTTCCTTAATTGCCTGCAGGAAGTATTCTCACCGGTAATCCATCTGCAATCTTTATCTGTATATATGCAATCAAAATGTCAACGCACAACTCCGGCACAGCGGGATATTTGAATATACCTCTGACCGTAAGTACATACAACGAAAGGATTTCATGAGAGAATTATCAAAATGGTAAAATGACAAAATGTCAATAAAACATCAGGTGATGCGGGCTAATCTGGGAGCTGCTACCAACTGGGCTTCTGCCTGGAAGGCTTGTAAGGCATATAAAGGAGAAGGTGGTAATGAAGGTGATTGGCGTTTACCTACTCAGCGTGAACTTCTGATGATATGGATATTGTACCCTCAGTTAATCGGAAAAGGCGGCTTTACTACGTACAGCACCAACTACTACTGGAGTTCTTCGGAGTACAGCGCTAACCTCGCGTGGAACATGCTATTCATCAATGGTTTCGCGAGCAGCACCAGTAAGACTTCTTCATACTATGTTCGTTGCATCCGGGATCTTTAACAATAATCTGTTTGTCAATGTAAATCACGCCCAGTCAAATTTCCTGCTTACACATGGCGATTACTAACAAAACAAATATGTTTATAGTAAAAAAACTGTTGCTATCGGTGCAGTATCATTGTATTACCTTGTTTGGATACTACTTCCGATAGCCCACATTCTACATTTAACTCATCTTTTATCAGATTTGAATGTTACTTTTCTCTTGAAAGAAAAGTAACCAAAAGTTCAAGGCTGCACCGGCTTCGCTGCTACGGTGAAAGACTACGCTTGAAAAATCCGAAACTCGCTTCGCTCAAACAGCGGATTTTTCCGAGTCGCTTCGTCTTTCCCCTTCGCGGACGCTCACCCGCCGAAGGCCTGTCAGAGAACGCAAAGCGTTCTTTGGGGATGGCCGATACCGACACCTTTATAATACAACAGGTGTTTTCGACTTTAACAGACGGTATCGGCAATCCAAAGAGGAAGCTCCGCTTCCTATGAAAGGCCTCAGATGGCGAGCGTTAAACGCAGCAGCCGGAGTGAGCGGCCGGAGCATCCGCTGTCTGAGCGAAGCGAGTTCGGAGGCGACAGCGAACGCAGGATGCGGAGTAGCGAACCAGGTGCAGCCTTGATCTTTTGGCTACTTTTGGATCAAGCCAAAAGTAGGTTCATATTTTTCTACGATTGAACCAAACAACAAATTCAAAACCGCCTCTTAATTAATGGTCTTATTTCACAAAAAAATATATTTGCGAAATAATATTGAGGAACTATAGTTCATTATCCAAATAGTTTCCGTTCCTTTGCAACGCGAACAACAAGAAGTTTGAAAGCATATTGAACATCTGTTGCCGCTATTATTAATTTTTTTATTTTTATATTTATGAACATGTATGTTGGAAACCTTAGCTATAACGTTAGGGAATCAGATTTGAAAGAAGTTATGGAAGAGTACGGAACTGTTGATTCTGTAAAATTAATTATCGACCGTGACACAAGAAGATCTAAAGGTTTTGCTTTTGTTGAAATGCCGGATAACGCAGAAGCGCAGAAAGCAATCAACGAATTGAACGGTGCAGAATATGCAGGCCGTGCAATGGTTGTAAAAGAAGCACTTCCCAGAAATTAATCGACTGACATTATTTTAATATATATCAGTATAAAGGATACTCAGAAATGGGTATCCTTTTTTGTTTTATATACAATCTCTCTCCTTCAGGACAATAATACAATTTATGGCCTTATTTCATAATAATAATGTATTATCGGATAATAATCAGAAAGTATAGTGTTTTATCCAATTTGTTTCCGTTCCTTTGCATCACGAACAATAAGAGATTTATTTCGATCTGATTTTCATATGTATCTCCTCAGTTATAAACATTGAGCATTTCCATCTCTAATTAAGACCCTCCTAAAGTTTTATTGTCGAATTATTAATTTTTTATATTTATATTTATGAACATGTACATTGGAAACCTCAGTTATAATGTTGGGGAATCAGATTTGAGAGAAGTTATGGAAGAGTATGGAACTGTTGATTCTGTGAAACTTATTGTTGACCGTGACACAAGAAGATCTAAAGGTTTTGCCTTTATTGAAATGCCCGAAAATGCAGAAGCACAGAAAGCGATCAACGAATTGAACGGTGCAGAATATGCAGGCCGTGCAATGGTAGTGAAAGAAGCACTTCCTAAAAATTAATTGACTGACATTATTTAATTATATCAGTATGAAGGATACTCCACAAGAGTATCCTTTTTTTGTTTTATACCTTCACCAATCGTTAGCCATCACACATGAAAATGGAATGGTATAGACTATATTTCATACCCAATAGTGTCCCATTTCAAGAAATCCCAACAAAATGGGACACTATTAGACCGTCCCAAATTTCCTTTTTTTATTGGAACAACTATCTTTGTGAGCCGAAATAAAATAGAGATAATGGTTAATATTCATGTACTATGTACCGAAATACTGCTTGATGCAATAGGATTGGTTATGGGGTCGATAGTCCTGAGACACGCTTCTGATAACAAAATGCAAAGAGCATGGGGTATACTCTCAATTACTTTATCTATATTATTGTTACTTGACAATATCGAATGGATTTATCTGTATGTAAAAGGGGTTGACGGACTACCTGGCCGGGCTGTATTATTACTAGATCATCTGTCGATATGGCACATGGTACGCACCGTCATATTTTTCCAGTTTTTTTCATTGTTCCCTCTTGCTTCCCTGAAACCGGGGTGGCTGACATTGTCGCGAATCACGAACTTTTGTATACCGATTATACTTATTACGTGCATTGCCTGCTGTTATCAATTATTTAACGGCCAGTATACGAAACTGGATTCTTTCCCCGATATTCTGAAATACTCTGACAAGCCGGATGTAAAATTAAGGATAATACTTTTTATTATCAGCGTCATCACTCCGTCCGTAAACTTTTTGTTTCTGTTCCTGAAACGCTGGATACCTATCCGTCGTAAACAGAACCGTTCCACTATTATTTATATGAGTTGTTTCGGAATTATCATGTCCGGATATATATGGTTGATGCTGGGTACAACGGGACTGAGCTTTAATTTATTCGGATATCTGGTCATTGTACCTTTACTCTGCCTGAATATTCTTTATTTACGAAATGAAAACCCGCTGTCGCTTCCTCCTGATCCGGTTGAACAACTGAAATCAGAAGAGGTCGAAGCTGTACGGGATATAGAAATATCTATCACGACACTTGAACTGAGCAAGCAATTGCAAACACTGATGAAAGACCGGAAACCGTTCATCGATCCGGAATATTCCTTGTTGAACTTGCTGAACGATCTGGAGACTAACGAACATAGGCTCACTAATGTTCTGCGTTACAATGGCTTTTCAGGTTTCAGGGAGTATGTTAATTTCATACGACTCCAATATTTCAAGGAGCAGGCAGCATTAGACAAAAACTGCACGGTAAAAGAACTTATGTTCAAATGTGGATTCACTTCGCGTTCCAGTTTTTACCGGTATTTCTCGAGTATCGAAAAAATGTCTCCTACAGAATATCTGGAGAAACTGAAAGGATAAGTCTTATCACTGTAAAATCTGATAAACAGTATACGTATATGCTACATAACTATATTCTGTTATTACCATTTTTTGTCTGCCTTTTCTGGGCATTGACCTTACTTGGTAATGGGAAAAGAAACGTTTGTCCACAAAATAGATGGATTGTATGTACTTTGTTGATTGCTGCCAACGCCTTAATATGGGGCCTTCGCTTTGGAAATGAAGAAAATTCCGGTTACACGCATACAACCGAAATTCCTGAAGTATTCTTTACTGGTATACAAGTTACCGGTTTAGCGGCTTATATTTTCATTTATCTGATCTACCGTAAATGTCGTCATTATAAATTAAACACAGATACAAAACACAAATATATTAATACGAGGTATCTTATTCTGTCCGGTATATTCCTTTCTGCCCTCATTTCCTTTATAGCAGAAGTGGGAGATCACCTGTCTTTTGTTCATAATCCGGTTATAATATCCTTATTACTAATTATGTGGACAGGTATTTTTTATTATCTGGGATATGATATATACCACATAGAATATAAGGTTGAACTGTCGGATCATAAATCAGATATTACTCCAATAAATAAGAATGATGACGAGACGGATATTTCTCAAAAATCTCATTACAAACTTCTCCCCAGATTCAATCAAATCATCGATGAAGAAAAAATATTCCTGCAAAATAACCTCCATATAGAAAATGTCGCCTGGATGCTCAAAACAAACCGGACGTATATTTCACGACTTATCAACCAGGAATATCAATGTAGCTTTTCTGATTTTATCAACCAGAAACGCATCGAGTTTGCGCAGGAACTGATCCACACCCATCCGGAATTGACCCAGGAGCAGATTGCAGAAAAGGTCGGTTTTACGCATGCATCCAGCTTCAGCCGTGCTTTCAAACAACAGGTCGGACAAACTTTCAGAGAATGGTACAAGAATAATCAGAAACCGATCCCCTCATTCGAAGAGAAATAGGGGGATCGATTTCTTATTCGGACTTTAAACTGTTTACCGGGTTTGCATTGGCAGCCCGCCAGCTCTGGAATGTAACTGTACCAATAGTTATAACCAATACAATGGCCAGTGCAAGTAAATAAACCCACCAATATATCGGTGTTTTATAGGCAAAGCTTTCCAACCACTTTTTAATGCCATAGTAGCCTACCGGAACAGCCAGCACGAAACAGATCATGACAATATAAATATACGAGCGGTTTAACATCTCCAATATCTCCCTATTCGTCGCACCATGTACTTTACGAATCCCGATCTCTTTCCGGCGGTATTGGGTTTCGAATACAACCAATCCAAAGACACCTACAAGCGATATAATAATAGCCAATATACTGAACACCGTGATCAGGCTGCGTAAATTCTCTTCCTTATGATATAACTCGTTAAATATCTCATCATAAAATTCTATATCATACGGATAAGACGGGTCTATATCAGCCATCGTATTACGGATATGGGAGACGGCACCGCGTATATCCGTTCCGGCTTTCAGGCGGATATAAGAAACAGTCAAAGGATAAGGTATATTTCCTGTCACAAAAGCGATATTATTTTCTCCGTTACGGAGCGAAGTAAACTTCACATCGCCGGTCAAACCTACAATACGGCCGGTTACCCACGATGTGATCTGATCACCGGCTTCCATGTTCATTTCTATCTTAGCCGCATGGTTAAAGATATACACAAAATCTTCCGACAGTTTGTCTGCAGACGAGAAATCACGTCCTTCCTCGACCGGAATCCCCATGACACGCAGGAAATTATGTGATACAGGAATCATGAAGAAGTGGAACTCTTTTTCCTTTACATAACCGCCATTGGTACTATAACCATCCTTCGAACCTACTTTTTCCATGGCAAAAGCCACATCTTCGATTCCCGAATATTCTTTCAGACGATTCACATACGTTTCATGCGACTTATTATAGATCTCTCCGCTCAAACGGACAATAGCGATCTGATCCTTATCGAATCCCAAAGAATATCCACGCATATAATTGTTTTGAAGGCGGACAAAGCTGGCACCGATGATCAACAGAATAGAAACGATAAACTGAATACCTATCAGGACCGTACGCAATTTGCGCCCGGAAGGTGAAAGTCCGAAACTACCTTTCAATACCAATGCCGGTGGGAAAGAGGTCACATACCATGACGGATACAACCCGGCAATGATCCCGGTAAACAAAGCGACAACGCCGGTCAGTAATATAACGGGCAGGTTGTTTACTATTGCCAGGTTTGCTTCCACGAAAGGCAAGGCTTCCGTACGTCCCAATATCCACACAACGAACAAGCTCAACAGCCAGGAGACTATACTGATGATAGCTGCTTCCGCCAGCAGGGCACGACGCAATACGGCATCCGGGCTACCCAATACTTTCTGGGTATTGATAGTCTTGATACGCATCGGCGTCAGTGATGTACTGAAGTTCGTAAAGTTGATAGCAGCCACAATGATAATCAATAAAGCGATGAAGAACAGTAACATGGTCACTTCTTTATTACCACTCCGGAAGATCGTTCCGTCCTGGCTCTCGTTCATATAATAGATACTTGTCAACGGAGTCAGTTTGATACGTACATCCTCCCCCTTATCTACTTTGGAGAAATCAAAGTTGGTATTGAAATTATCCACTACGGTCTGTGCCGATTCAGGACTATCCAATAACAGATAACAAACATAATTACTTGCTCCGAAATTATCCCGTTGATAGGTTTCACCGATAGCTGTATAGATCAGGTTACGCATCTGAGTATTACCAGGGAAATCCTTATAGACCGCTCCTATCGTAAATTCACGATTATCTTTCGTCTGTACACTTTCTTCCGCATGAAGTGCTTTTCCCACAGCCGGCTGGTTACCGAACATCTTACGGGCTATACTCTCAGGCAAAATCACTTTTTCCGGATCATTCAGGCAATCGCGATCCCCTTCGATGATCGGGAAATCGAAAACTCTGGCTATATCCGGATGACAAGTTTGTACCAGCTCCCGGTAACCGATCTTCTGCCCGTTCTCCACAACAGAAAAATAGACAGCAGGGTTGTAGGGATAGATCAAACTACCTGCTTCGATATGGGGCGACGACTGGATGACCGACTCTACAAAAGCACGCGGTAAGATCAATCCAAAAGTACCAGTCTGGGTCAATTCAAGACGGTATACCCGATCGGCAGTCGGATGGCAACGATCAAAACTACGTTCATAGTTCACCTGTATCAAAATAACGATGAAAGCAGCAAAGGCTACAGCCAGTCCGGCTACATTCAAAAAGGTTGCCATCCTGAACCGACGTAATACACTCAGAAAGTTTCTTAATATCGTTTTCATATTATTTGTATTTACATTCAATCATTCAAATCGCATGCCAAAAACATATTAAATTATATATCAACATATTACACAAAACCATCTAAACAACAGTGTCTAATAATTTTACACAAGTGTAAAATTATTAGACACTGAAAAGAAATGCGGATAAAGACTTCGTTATTCAGACTTTATGCTTTCTACCGGATTGGAGTTCGCTACATGCCAGTTTTGGAAAGTGACCGTAATGAAAGTAATGACAGATATGATCATAAAAGCCAGCAAGAATACCCACCAATACATCGGTGTACGATAAGCGAAGTTTTCCAGCCAACGATACATACCATAGAAAGCAACCGGAGCAGCCAGCACAAAACAAGCAGCAAGAATGATCAGGTAGCTTCTGTTAAACATGACCAGTATCTGAGAAGTAGACGATCCCAATACTTTACGGACAGCCACCTCTTTCCGACGGTACTCACTCTCGAATACAACCAAACCGAATACACCAACAATGGAGATAAAGATGGCAATAACACTGAACAAGGTGATCAAGTTACTGATCTTCAATTCCCTTTCATAGGTCTGCTGCAGGATCTCGTCATAAAAGGTTATTTTGAAAGGATAAATCGGATCTATCTTGGTTAAACAGACTTGCACATGTTTCATGGCAGCCCGCAAGTCGCTGCCCGCCTTCACTTTTACGTAGGCGGCTGCATAATATTTACTGTCGACTTCCTGTCCCCATCTGTATTTACCCCATACGTAAAAAGTCATCGGGGATACTTCATTACGGAAAGATGCGAATTTGACGTTCGAAATGAAACCGACAATCTCATCGCCATCGATCTTCTCTCCCAATTCCAAATTATACATCTCCCGGGCTTTCTCATTAAAAATATAGCAGCCGTTCTCTTTCAAATCATCTTCGGGACGGAAATCACGGCCATCCGTCACCTCGATTCCCATCACACGCAGGAAAGAAGGAGAAACAGGGATGCACTGGAAATTGATATCCTGGTCTTTATACATACGTCCCCATCCCATATAAAAGTCACGACTGGACAGAACCTGCTCCGCATAAGTGATGTCTTCTATTCCGGAAAACGACTTCACCTCACTGGTCAGGACGCTCTGGTTTTTATTGACTTTGCTGTTCAATTCGATCACGATCAGTTCGTCCTTATCGTATCCCAAAGGAGTATTTTGCATATACCGGTTCTGCAAATACATGAACAGGGAACTGATAATCAGGATAAATGAAGCGACAAATTGGATACTTACCAGCGCGCTTCGAAGCACGCGCCCCTTCGGGGACAAACCAAAACTGCCTTTCAATACCAACGCCGGCGGGAAAGAAGTGATGTAACAGGCGGGATAGATACCAGCCAATACACCTACTGCCACCGCAATAACAGCCGTTGTCATAATGAGAACCGACTGCACCGAAAAGGACATGTCGGCATCTACCAGAGATGCTACAAAAGTATGTCCGGCAACAAACAACAAACCCAACGAAATAAGATAAGCTATGATACTTACAATGACGGCTTCCGCCAACAAGCTCGTCCGGAGCACACTATCAGGACTGCCCAATACTTTCTGCGTATTGATACTCTTGATACGCATCGGAGTCAGGGCTGTACTGAAATTGGTAAAGTTGATACCGGCAATCAATAGGATGACAAAAGCGATCGCAAATAGTACATGCATCGTCTGCCGGCTGGCTTTCGGCATGGAGTCGAAAGAAACATTCGTCAGAAAATGTAACTTAGGTAACGGCGTCAAACGGAGCTCGATGCCATCTTTCTCCCACTTGAAATCTTTCCCGAATTGCAGGGAGGCATCAAAGTTCTTTTTGAAGTTATCTTTGACAACTTCTATGTTGGAAGGATCGTCCAGACGGAAGAAAAAGAAATAATTCTGGTTGCCATACTCATTATAATTTTCTTTATCAGACATTTGCCGGTAAATAATATTCCGGACAGAGGAGTTACGAGGGAAGTCTTTAAAGACACCGCTGATCGTTACCAGCGTATTTTCGGATTCCGCGCTCATCAGCCGCTTACCTATGGCCGATTCATTTCCGAACAAGCGGCGTGCCATACTTTCAGGGATTATAGCTGTTTCCGGTTGATCGAGCGCCGTCTCATTCCCTTCCACCATATCAAAATGAAAGACACGGGTAATTCCGGATGTCGTATTTACAACGGGATCCTTGAAGTTCTTCCTTTCTCCTCCCTGTTCCACGCTATAAAACAACTCGGAGTTCCAAGACGACATGATCATTCCGGCTTTCACATGCGGAGATGATTCCGTAAATCCCCTTGCAAACGGGCGACTGATAACCGCACTCATACTCCCCTGGAAATCCATATCCATCCGATAGATCGAATTGGCCTCCGGCTGGCAGGAGTCGAATGTGTAGTCATAATTCACCTGCATCATTATCACCATAAAGGCAGTAAAAGCGATGCTTAATCCTAATACGTTTAGAAGTGTCGCCATCTTGAAACGGCGAAGTACGCTGATGAAGTTCCTTAAAATAGTTTTCATATACACCCAAATTATTATTCCAATTTAAGGTTGTCAGTCAAAACAACTCTATCTGTAATATAGAAACGTAATAAATTCTGGAACGTTGCATATTCATCAATATATTATTCACTTTTGATACTGAACACCGGATTCTCACTGGCCGCCCGCCAGTTCTGGAAAGTCACCGTAATGATCGTAATCAGAGAAACCAAAAGGAAAGCAAGAATAAACACCCACCAATAAACAGGAGTCTTGTACATAAAATTCTCCAACCATTTATTAATTGCATAAAAAGCAACCGGAGCAGCCAAAACAAAACAGATACATAATATATATATGTATGTTTTATTAAACATCACAAGGATCTCGGAGGTAGTCGAGCCCATTACTTTCCGTATGCCGATCTCCTTCTTCCTGTACTGACTGTCGAATACCACCAGGCCAAACACCCCGACCATTGAAATAAACACCGCGATCAGACTAAACAGCGTAATCAATGAACTCAGACTTTCCTCTTTTTCATACAAAGTATTTAAGACCTGGTCGAAGAACTTCACATCAAATGGATAATCCGGATGAATCTCATTCAATACATTCTTTACATGACTCATTGCTGCCGGCAGGTCAGAACCGGCCTTTACCTTAATATAAGCATACGCAGCACCTCCGCTATATCCTTTACCACGTACATAAAAAGCCATAGGAGTCACTTCCGTACGGAACGAAGCGAACTTTATATCCGGAATAAAACCTGCTATCTCAGCTCCATATATCTTATCCCCCAGAGTCATATCATATAGTTTTTTTGCCCTCTCGTTAAAGATATAAACCCCGTCAGTCGTTAAAGCATCCTCCTCACGGAAACCTCTCCCCTCAATCACAAATATATTCATAACCTTAAGAAACGATGGATCTACCGGCATGCACTGAAACTGTATAATCTCGCCATTCAATTCGCGTCCCCACTCCATATACTGATCCTGGCTAGACAGCATAAACTCGCCATAAGTGACATCCTCTATACCCGAAAAAGACTTTAACCGGCTGCTGAAAGCATCCGAACTCTTCAAAACAGGTGCCGTCAGGTTCGTCACGATCACTTCATCCTTATCATAGCCTAGCGGACTACTTTGCATAAAATGGTTCTGCAGATACATAAACATCGAACCGATGATCAATGCAAAAGAGGCAATAAACTGTACGCTAATAAGTACATTACGTAACCTTCGACCTTTCGGTGACAAACCGAAACTTCCTTTCAGAACCAACGCCGGAGAAAAAGAAGTCATATAATAAGAAGGATACAAGCCTGCCAATAGTCCGGTCAGCAATGCGATCAAAGCCGTTACGGAAAGTAACAACGGATGAGCGGCCAAAGACATATCTGCATCCACCAACTTCGCTATCGGGCCACTGCCTGCTATATAGACCATCCACAAGGCCAGTAAATAAGCCACCACACTGACACAAATAGCCTCCATTAATAGTGAAAAGCGCAGTACACCGTCCGAACTACCCAATACCTTCTGCGTATTAATACTTTTCACCCGCATAGGTGTCAGCGCCGTACTGAAATTGGTGAAATTTATACCTGCAATGATCAGAATAACCAATGCAATGGCAAAAAGCACCAGTACCGTTTGCCGGCTCGATTTGGGAGCCATATCGAAAGTTACATCCGTAGCATAATGTATATCCGGCAAACGGGTCAGACGGAAATTAGGCTCACCGGAATACCACGACATATTTTTCCCCAGATCATTCTCTTTATAATAGGCCAGAAAATCGCTCACCAGATCCTTTGCCGACTCAGGATTATCGAGCCGGATATAAAAATTATAACTCGAATTACCCCAATCATGTAAATCCTGTTTATCATCCATTTTTATAAAAACAGCATTCTGGATAATACTATTAAGAGGAAGATCGCGGTAAATGCCGCCTATCGTGTAATTGCCTTCCGGTGTAGTGAAAAGGCCGGCTAACCTCCCTTTACTCTCTTTTGCCGTGATCTGCTTACCGACCGCCGGCTCGTTTCCAAATAATTTCTGTGCCATACTTTCAGGGATCAGCATCTTTCCCGGTTCTTTCAGGACCTCTACCGAACCTTCCAGTATTTCAAAATCAAAGACATCCGTAAAGGAAGGATAAACAGTCATGGTTGGTTCCAGATAGGAGCTTTTCTCCCCTCCCTTATCAACAGAATAAAATGTTTCATTATAAAATGGATAAGTAAGCGCCCCTGCAACGATATGCGGGGAAAAATTGATAAAAGCATCAGCTATCGGACGCGACACGACAGCTTGTGTCGATGTCTTATCCCATTGTAGTTCGACCCGGTAGATATTATCCGCTTTCTTATGGAACGTGTCGAAGTTCTTATCATAGTCCACTTGCATCATTATCACCATAAAAGCGGCAAAAGCCACAGATAATCCCAAGATATTAAGTATGGTTGCCATCTTGAAACGACGTAATACACTAATAAAATTCCGAATAATAGTTTTCATATCTAATAGTTTATTTATGACTGATTTGATCCAAACA
Source organism: Parabacteroides leei (assembly GCF_023369805.1). Taxonomy (NCBI): domain Bacteria; kingdom Pseudomonadati; phylum Bacteroidota; class Bacteroidia; order Bacteroidales; family Tannerellaceae; genus Parabacteroides; species Parabacteroides leei. The sequence goes on along the minus strand of NZ_JAMBQG010000001.1, from coordinate 659,486 downwards.
CTGTGTCAAAAAACAGACAAACACATGTTACAAATATAGTACCTTGCCGGATGTGTCTAAAATTTGGACACTGATGTACAATAATTAGACCAAACAAACCATGAATCCGTCTAATTATCTTTTATGTTTTCTACCGGATTGGATATAGCAGCCTGATAACTCTGTATAAAAACTGTGACAAAAGAAATGATCAGGCAAAACAGTCCGGCAACGATATATATCCAAGGGGAAAGTTCGATGCGATACGAATAATCGGTCAACCATCCATTCATGAAATGCCAGATCAGTGGTATAGCGATAATAAAAGCAACCGCCACATAGGTAAGAAAAGCTTTTACCAACCGGATCAGTACCTGTGCATTGGTCGAACCGAATACCTTTCGCACTGCTATTTCGGATGAACGTTGCTGAATAAAGTAAGTAGACATTGCCAACAACCCCAACAACGAGATTAGGATCGCGATACCGGCAAAGATCATTACGATCGTCAGTGTTTTTTCCTGAATGGCAAACGATTCTTCTACCTGCTCATCCATAAACTTACCAGTAAAGTCCATCCCAGTCACCTGTTTGAAAATGTCTGCTACTTCCCGACGGGCAATGTAAGGGTCACCATTTACTTCTACGAGGATATTCCAAGGCTTATCGCCGAGGTTTTTCGGGTTATCTTTCAGGATGATGATCATCGGGCTGTTCTTTTGCAGGATATTACGCAACTGGAAGTCACGTACGATACCAGCTAGCGGATGGGTTCCCCAGTTGGTAAGATCGATGGTGGTGGCATTGTCAGGCAATTCCAAAGCACGCATGGTGCTTTCGGTGAGGAAATATCGTTCGGAATTAGCCACATGATTGTCACGCAGAAATTCGAAGCCAAGGATGTCGGCAAACGTTTTCTCGCAACGGATCATCTGGAAACTGATCGTCTTACCGTTCGGGTAACGGGAGGTGTAATTCATCCCCATATTGAAAGGCGTACCTAATCCGGCACCGACCCGGTTGACGCTGGCTAGTTGTTCCAGCTCGTTCATAAGCGTGAAACAGGTCTGTTCGTCAGGCAGCTCCATACCGTTTATGTCGATAATATTAGTCGTATTGTAACCCAGAGGTGCCTTAATCATATATTTCACCTGCAAAAACATAGTAAGAGAAGCGGCAATCAGGCAGATGGTAATAGTGTTCTGGAAAACAATAAAGAACTTACTGAATACCATCTTCGTCTGCTTACGGAACGTGCCGCGTACTACCTCGATAGGCTTTGCATTGGAGATCACAATAGCCGGCAGCAACCCGGAGATAAAGCCGGTGAAGGCGATCAAAAGTATCATAATTATACTGTTCAATGGAGTGAACATGCCCGGTAGATCGATCTTCCTTTCCAACAGATTACCTGCATAGGGGGAAAATACGAAGGCTAGCAGCAGGCCGAACAGGAAAGAAACAGCTGTCATCAACGTCGATTCCATGATCAGACGCGAGAAGAGTTCCTTACGCGACGAGCCCAGCAGGCGACGGGTAGCCATCTCCTTGGCACGGAAGCCGGTTTGTGCCACTGTAAGATTCACATAGTTGATGATGGCGAAGATCAGTATGAGCAGGCCTACGGACATCAGGATCATAACGAACTGCCAGTTACCGCGTTCGATGGTGTAAATACCCCAGGGGCTGTTTTGTTCCCAGAAATAAAGTTTCTTCAGAGGTACAAAGTAGACACCTTTCGATTTATCCTGTTCAAATGACCGAAGGAAAGTTGCAAAATATTCACGGATATCGGCCGAGCGGGCAGTAAGGTCGGCTCCTTCACGTTGCATCACGAAAACGTTGGTAGCCCCGTAACTGTTATAGTTACCGAACATCCCTTCCTCTCCTGTCAGAAGATGGATATTTTCAACCCGGAAAAGGATATCCTCGTATGGAATAACGGAATTGCTGATATCCTTCATAATCCCGTCGACCGTCAGCGATAGCCTATCGTTGATGCGAATCATTTTACCCATCGGATCTTCATCCGCAAAATAACGATTAGCAAAAGACTGGGAGATCACGGCAGAGTTTCTGGCTGCCAACACGGTATTCTTATCTCCTCTTACCAGTGGAAAACTGAAAAAGTCGAAAAAGGTAGAATCGGCAAGCATCAAGTTGGCAGTCAGGTTCATATCACCTTTCTGAAGCGGTGTCTTGTCAAAGATGCGTGTCATAACATGACATACTTTTTCAATCTCCGGATAACGTTCTTCCAGGCGGTAACCTATCTGATAAGCAGAACCCATATAATCACCATCAGTCAGCACATAGGTACGATCAACGTTTTCATGATAGCGGTCGGTCGATAACTCGCCGATCACATAAGTAGCAATCAGGATAACGAACATTAATGATACTGACAGACCGAACAAGTCAATCAAGGTGTATCCTTTATTCCGCCCCAGAAACTTAAAGAAGGATTTCAAATTTAACAGATTATTCATAATATATTATTGTTTAATTATTCACTCTTTACACTGTTCACCGGATTCTCATTCGCCGCTTTCCAGTTCTGGAATGTAACCGTCAGCATGGTGATCGCCGCCACAAGGACAAAGGCCAGGGCAAAAACCCACCAGTAGATCGGTGTCTTGTCGGAGAAGTTCTCCAACCATTTGTGTACACCGTAATAGGCGAAAGGAACGGCGATAGCGAAACAGATACCGACAATCTTCAGATAAGCTTTGTTGAACATATTCAATATCTCGCCCACTGTCGCACCAAATACTTTACGTACTCCGATCTCCTTCCGGCGATATTGTGTTTCAAAGACAACCAGGCCAAAGACACCTACAATGGAAAGGATGATGGCCAACAGGCTGAACAAAGTTATCATCTTTTTCAGATACTGTTCTTTATGATAGAGGTTATTGAATACAGTATCGTAAAACTCTATCGTGAACGGATACGCCGGGTCGATGTCGGCAATAACCCGTTGGATATGAGCTACGGCGTCTTCCACATTACTTCCAGCCGCCAGACGAATGTAGCAGACCGGGGTTACCTGTCGCTTGGTGACAATGAAAACCAGCGGCCGGGTGAATGTACGCAACGAAGATATCTTTACGTCATTGATAAAGCCGGCCACATGCCCGGTACCCATCCAGCTTTTCTTCAGTAAATGATTGGGTTCCATATCGGGAACAAGTTCTTGTACGTTGCGGGTGAAGACACAGGTATATGTGGAGTCGCTCTGTGCATCCGAACGGTTAAAATCGCGGCCCTCGATAACAGGTATTCCCAAGACGTCGAGTAAGTTCCAGGAAGAATAGATTATTTCCGAGTTAAACTCTTTTTCATTACAGGTGAAGTTGTTTGCCGAATAATTGTTTGAGGCACCAACCTTGTCGCTGGCAAAACCTACGTTTTCGATGGTGACATGTTCTTTAAGACGGTTCATCAGCAGATCGCCAGACTGTTCGACCATATCGGTACTCAGAAAAACCATAGCTATCTGATCTTTATCAAATCCGAGCCTAAAAGAACGCATATAGTTATTCTGAAGTTGTATGAATATGGAGCCGATAATCAAACCGATAGAGACGACGTACTGGAAACCGATCAGAATCATGCGCAACTTCCGTCCCGAAGTGGATAGCCCGAAACTACCTTTCAAGACCAATGCCGGTTGGAAAGAGGTCATGTACCATGCCGGATATAAACCGGCTACTGTACCTAACAAGACAGCTATTCCTGCCATCATAAATATCAGGGAGGTGTAGTTAAACAGGTTCGTGTCCGCTTCAACGAATGAAAGAACACCTGCCCTGTGCAGCATCCAAGTGAGCAGGAAAGAAAGCAGGCAGGAAAACAGACAGATAGCGATCGCCTCGACTACTAAGCTGGTCCGCAGACTGACGGTTGAACTTCCCAAAACCTTCTGTGTATTGATACTCTTGATCCGCATCGGTGCCAGTGAGGTACTGAAGTTCGTAAAATTGATCCCGGCAATAATAATGATTAGTATAGCGATCAATACCAGTAACCGCATGGTACTGAGATTACCGGTTTTGGTTAAATCTTCGTATTGGCCGGGCATATAATAAATATCGGTCATAGGGATCAAGTGCATTTTAGTCTGGTCGCCGTCACTATATTTAGAAAAGTCGAAGGTCTTATTGAATTGATCTTCCACCTCTTGTCTCGATGCGGGTGAATCGAGCAAAAGGTAGCCCATGAAGTTTTGGGAATACCAATCGTTTTTTCCCCAATCGTCCTTCATCCGGGTATAAATCGCATTTGTCATCTGTGAGTTTTCAGGAAAATCTTTATAAACACCACCGACAGTGAAGTTTTTCTGATCCATGTACCATATATAGTCCTGACAATAAATGACTTTTCCCAGGGCCGATTCTTTACCAAACATTCGTTTAGCCATACTTTCGGGGATAAGTACCTTCTCTGGATCTTCCAGGCAGGTGGCAATACCTTCCTCCATAGAAGGTTGGAATACATCGACAAAACCCGGATAACAAGCAATTATCGATTCTTTAAAACCTTTCCGGTTACTCTCCTCTCCTACAGTCACATACGCATCCCCACCAGAAGGGCTTAGCAATACAGAGCCTTCGATATGGGGAGATGAGGTAAATACAGCATCAGCCAATGCACGGGGTAATATGGATGCGTAAACATCTTTTTCTCCATGATTCACATCCACCCGGCAGATACGTGAAGCCGTCGGATAGCACCGGTCGAAAGTCTGCTCGTATTTAACTTGCATCATAATCACCAGGAAAGCCGTAAAAGCAACAGTCAACCCTACTATATTCAGAAAGGACGCCATCTTGAAACGGCGCAGTACATTAATAAAGTTTCGCAATATCGTTCTCATCAGTACAATGTTTTTTGTTATTTCATCTTCTATACTTTCTAATAACCAAATTGCGTGCCAAAACAACAAACAATTAATTATCAACCATATACAATCAGGCTTAATTCAACATCTGTCAAAATATTGGACAGTCCTGTCTAGTTTTTTTACATGTGCCGGTGCCTCTGGAGTAACAAAGCTCGATAATTCAACATGCTTGTATTACCTATACTGATACTATAGTGCTAGCAGGTGCAGGACTATAATGCTAACAGGTATAGTCCTATAGTGTCGGCTTACATAGAACTATAGAAAAACACTTACGCTTTTTACCTGAAAATTGCGGGTTCATCGTGATAAAGGCAAAAAAGAAAGTGCCTTCATACTTACACCTATTGCATATCATGGATAAACAGATAGAATGAAGGCATGAAGCCACTTTCTCGATAAACAGTTATCTTAAGTTACTTACTTGCTATACTATCCACCGGATTGGTATTGGCAGCTTTGTAACTTTGGAAAAATACAGTTACAAACGAAATCAACAGACAGAAAATACCGGAAGCGATAAAGATTAGCGGGTTCAGGGAGATACGGTATGAATAGCCGGATAACCACTGATTCATAAAGTACCAGATAACCGGTGTTGCAATTATGAATGCAACACCGACATAAATCAGGAACGAACTGATCAGGCGATATAAAATGCCTTGATTATCCGAACCGAACACCTTACGAATAGCAACCTCTTGTGAACGTTGCTGGATAAAATAAGTCGACATAGCCAGCAAGCCCAACATAGATATCAAGATAGCTATCCCGGCAAAAATAGATACGATCTTGCTGGTACGTACCTCGGCTTCAAACGATTTCTGCACCTGTTCATCCAGAAATGTAGCATCGAAATCCAATCCTCCGGACACTTCGTTATAGATCTCACGTATTTTTTTATAAGCCGTATACGGATTCCCTTCCACTTCGATAAGGATACTCCAAGGATACAGTTCACTCCGTTTATCGATGCGAAGCATGGCCGGACGAGTATCATCCGTAATGTTACCTTGTTGAAAATCGCGGACAATACCGGCAATTGGAGTCGCATTCTTATTCCAGCTAAAATTAGGAGCATCCTGCGGCAGTTCCATATCTCTCATGCCTTTTTCGGTAATATACCAACTCTTTTCGGCTAAATGGTTCTCTCGGATAATTTCATATCCCAACATATTAAATGCGGTACTATCCATGATAAATTGCTGGAAACCCAGGAACTTACCTTCATAATCACTGGATGAATTATTACTTCCGCTCAGAGGCATTCCGGCAACCAGGCCGACACGCTTCACGAACGGCTGACGCCCGAACTCGTCGATGGCGGCATTACGATCGGATGCATTTGCAAAGTTATTACCTATTTCCAAGATATTCTTCGTTTTATATCCAAGCGGTGCATTAATCAGATGGAACGATTGCAGGATCATTACGATAGAAGCAGCAATCATCGCAATTGTTATCGTATTCTGGAAAGTGATGAACACTTTACTGAAAACCATCTTTGTCTGCCGGCGGAACGTACCACGTACTATATCGATAGGCTTCACAGACGAGATCAATATGGCCGGCAACAAACCGGAAAGCAAACTGATCAGCAAGATCAGTGCGATCGCCCCTACTACCCAGACAAATGTAAAAGTAGATCCTAATTCAATCCGTGTCTGCAACAGGTTGTTCACAAAAGGCACTGCTGCATGTGCCAGCAACCAGCCTACTCCGAAAGAGATAACCGTCAGCAAAGTCGATTCCACCATCAGACGCGCAAACAATTCTCCGCGCGATGATCCCAACAGACGTCTCGTTGCCATCTCCTTAGCTCGCTGACCAGCCTGGGCAACCGTCAGATTAATGTAGTTGAAAATAGCAAAGATCAAAATCAGGATACCGACAGATAACAAAACGATTACAAAACGTTTGTTACCGGTATTAATGGCTCCGAATTCATTCGAATCATTAAAGTATAACTCATCCAACGGTACCAGATCTACCGTTTTTGACATTCCCTGTTTGTAAATCCAAAACATTTCCTGAAAATAACTGAGGATATCGGGTATCTTAGGCCGCAGATCGGCTCCCGGCTTCATTTTCAGGAAAGCAACTGTCGATCCGGCATTTCCCGGATTATCCATACTGATCGACCAATTATATTCATTAGCCCGTTCAACACGGAACACGATATCGGCATAAGGCAAGGTCGAATTTTTAATATCTTCCATAATACCGCTTACCATATAAGAGGTCGAATCGCCGATAATAATGCTTTGCCCCACCGGATCATCCGTTCCGAATAGTTTATTGGCAAAGGTTTGCGAAAGGACAATATTACCCTTGTCTTCCAACACACGGTCTTTATCTCCTTCCAACAAATTGAAAGAAAAGAAATTAAAGAAGCAGGAATCGACAAGAATAGGTTTTGCACTCAGTTTTTTATCGTTTCTTGTTACGATCTGGTTTCCCACGTTATTGGTAATGACCGGGCAGACTTGTTCTATCTCCGGATACCGTTCCTGTAGGCGATAAGCTATTGGCAAAGCAGTAGTCGGCCCCTTATCATTAAACAGGACATAAATACGATCCTTATCCTTATGAATATTATCGACCGACAATTCCTGCACGGTATAAACGGCGATCAGGATAACGAACATCAACGATACGGACAATCCGAATACATCGATGGCTGTATAAGCTTTATTCCTGCTGAGAAATTTCAGGAACGATTTTATATTTAATAAATTATTCATATTCTTAGTTGGATTATTATTCTTAAATCAGGGCGAGAGTAAAAATCATATCCCGCCTTCACAGGTAGGATATGTCCATGTCTATTCTATTTAAATTTAACTATATGTGTGTCTGGAAAATCACAATTAAATAAATTCACTTACTGAAGATACGATGCTACCGTCGAACAGGTTAACAATGCGATGGGCAAAGCTGGCATCGTGTTTGGAGTGGGTCACCATAATGATGGTAGTACCTTCTTTGTTCAGTTCCGTCAACAACTGCATTACTTCAGCGCCGTTCTTTGAGTCCAGGTTACCTGTCGGCTCATCGGCAAGGATGATCTTCGGATTGGAAACCACGGCACGGGCAATGGCAACACGTTGTTGCTGACCTCCGGAGAGCTGCTGGGGGAAGTGGGCAGCACGATGGCTGATGTTCATACGTTTCAGAATATCGTTCACCATCTGTTTACGTTCAGATGCTTTCACTTTCAGATACGTCAAAGGCAGCTCTACATTTTCATATACATTTAGTTCATCGATCAGGTTAAAACTCTGGAATACGAAACCGATATTACCTTTGCGCACCTGTGTACGTTCTTTTTCCTTCAGGTGGCCGACTTCCTTATCGACCAGATAATAATCTCCTGAAGTCGGATTATCCAATAAACCCAGAATATTCAACAAAGTAGATTTACCGCAACCGGAAGGTCCCATGATAGCGACGAATTCGCCGTCCTTCACTTCCATCGATATATTGTTCAATGCAATTGTTTCTACCTCTTCTGTACGGAAATGCTTACTTAATCCTTCAATTTTAATCATGGCTATTTTATTATTAAATTATACAATTCTATTTGAGTTGATTCTTATGCCTATATAAGATCAAATAGTGTGCCAAAAGTGGTAATTAATTAATAAACAAACAACTAGAACAAATGCTATTTTATCGATGTGTCAAAATATTAGACAGTGGTGTAAATTTATTAGACAGTAGCATTCTTATTTTTATTTGCTTTGGCGAAGCCTATATGCTGATTATAGCGTGTTTTCGTTTCTTCGATCAATGAGTTAAGGGAGACTACGAAAGCAGTCGTTTTGTCAGTATAGCCGAGGGTGCAGGACCGGTCAGGTCTGCACTTTCTATTACGGGGCGGTCATCCTCATCCTTTTGAGGGATAGGAATACGGAAACGGGTTAAATAATTCGTAAATTCCGAATTATTTAATCAATCGATGGCAAACGGAATGGTTGTTTATAATGTTCCCATGTTTAAATTCAGTTTAATAATATCAGTTTTTTAAGACGTTACAATATAAGTATTATATTTTTAAACAGAATTATATGTTTGCAATAAATTACAGGTTTAATTGATAAACTGTCGAAGCGCCAGTGCAAAATGCGCAGGGGGTGTGACGGCGATACACCTCCCCTGCGCATTTTACAACAGCATTCCGCAGTTTTTCCCTCTAATCCGCCTTCAAGCTATCCACCGGATTTTCATTGGCTACATTCCAGGCTCGCACCAATACGCAAGTGATGATAATTACATACACCAGCAGGGCTGCACCGATAAACATAAAGAAACTCAGGTGAATGCGTTCGGCAAATTTCTCCAGCCAGCCGGAGGCGTTGATATAGGCTATTGCCACACCGACAGTAAGGGCGGGAAAGGCGATATAGGAGATATCTTTCGACAGCATGCGGAGGATACTTGCAGCCGTCGCCCCGTTCACCTTGCGGATGGCTATTTCGCGGCCGCGGCGGTTCGTCTCGTCGGCCGTGTAGCCCAATAGTCCGATCAGGGCGATGATCAGGGTGACGATGCCGCTGATCATGATCGCATCGCGGAAGTCGCGGTCGTCCTGATACTGGCGGACAACATCCATTTTATATACAGAGGCTTCGACCACCTTACCGGGGATCGCTTCGGAAAGTATACGGTTGACTTCCGCCAGGTTGTCCGACGACATCGTATTCATCTTTATCAGGATATTTGAAGGGGGATTATAACAATCCGGGGTGGCATAGAAGAAGACGGAAGCACGCGTATCGGGGCCTTTCAGGGAGCCGATACGGAAATCGTCGAATACGCCGCAGATGGTGAACACCTGCGTTCCCTTGCTATGCTCGGATATCATGACGCCTTTGCCGATGGCACTTCCCGTCCAGCCGGCCGTCTTTTCCATCAGTTCGGTAAACTTGCGGCTCACCATTATCTTGTCGGCGTTCGCCTCATCCGGACGGAAGGCCTGGCCTTCGACAACAGGTATTTCCATCAGGTCGAAATAATTGTCGCCCACGAAATACATGTCGGCTATGTTGAACAGGTCGCGGTCGTCGTTCGGAAGATTTACGTTATTGCCGGACGGGTAACTAAAGGGAAGTTCGGTGCTGCACGATACTATATCCACCTGCGGCAGGCGACGCAGTTCGGCCATCGCACGGTCGCGGACCTGCCGGTCTACACCGCGGGTATTGCAATAAACCAGGTTCTCGTAAGCGTAGCCGGGATGACTCGAAATCATCGTATCGTACTGACGGCTGATGGTGACCAGCAAGGCCACCAGATAGGCGGTGGCGACAAACTGCACGAACAGCAGGCAGAGCTTCCAGTAGCGTTTCGACTCTTTCACGCTACGGAAGGCCGAGGCCACCGGAATGCGCATGAAAAGCCAGGTCGGCACAAAGCCTGTCACCGCAAATACCACCACGCAGATGCCCAACAGGATCGACATGGTAGGCAACGTGAAGAGCGCCGACAGCGAGGCCGACAACAGATCTTCTATCTTTCCCTTAAAAATAACGATCAGCAGAGCCGCCAGCAACAGCGACAACAACAGGTGCAGAAGCGACTCGGAGAGTATCATTCCGAAGATATTCTTCCCCGACGCTCCGTAGCATTTATGCACGGCCACTTCCTTGGCACGCCCGATCAGGGTGGAGATCACGACCAGTATATAATTGAGCACGGCGATGGAGATGAGTATGATTGCCATGAAAAGGAGCATATAGTTCATATCCTTCACATCCTTGTTATTATTGTGGATGTCCTGCAACGGGAAGATGGAGTACGACAGGTCGACCCCGGCTTTCTTCAATCCTTCCATATCCTGGTTGCGCTCCTGCATGCGTTGGATAGCAGGGGTCAGTCCATCGGGATCGGTACCGGGCACGAGCTTCACGTAAGCGATATAACGGTCGTTTCCCAGCCAGTTGGTCGTGCTCCATTCGGGCATAGCAGCCAGTGAGGCTACCGCATCGTAGCGCAGGTGGCTGTTTTCGGGGATATCTTCAAACACGCCGCCGATGGTGAAAGGGGAGCCGTGGTTGGTGTCGCGGACGAAGGTTTTACCTACCGCTTCACCCACGCCGCCCATCTTCTCGGCCAGCGAACGGCTTATCATCACATAGCCGGGACGGGCCAGAGCGTCTTTCGGGTTTCCCACCAATACGGGACGGGGGAAGATGTCGAAAAAGCTGGTGTCGGCAAGCAGTATCGTGGCGGTGTAGTATTGCTCGTCGGGGGTCATTATCAACTCGTTGTTTTCACCGATCCGGGTGTAGCGGGTGGCAAACTCCACTTCCGGGATCTCGGCTTTCATTCCCGGAGCGATGGCTCCGCTCACTTGTCCCCAGGAGTCTTTCTTCCCATCCCTGTTGATGTCGGATCTGACCAGGTAAATCCGGTCATTGTCGGGATAAAAATTATCATACGAACGTTCGAAGCATACCTTCGCTACCAATACCAGTCCCATCGCCAGACCGACTGCCAACGCAAGGATCTTGATCCCGTTGCTCCTCCCTTTCTTGAACAGGGAGCGGAGTGCCATGTTGAAATTCTTCATATCTATCTTTATTTATAGTTCAGTTATTGACAGTTTTGAATGTAGTGTCGTTGGTAGGGGCGGTTCGCGAACCGCCCTTACAGGCGCCGTCACAATGGAACAGGCAGGTTCGGCCGTAGGGGCGGGGTCTGCCCGCCCTTCTTCACCGGTTGTTATATTATTGTCGCAAAGGGTGGGCAAACCCCACCCCTACAAAACCTGTCATTTGGCTTCACCTTTTTCTAGCATTTCTATTCCGATTTCAGGCTCAGCACCGGATTGGCATTCGCCACCAGCCAGGTACGGTAGACCACTGTGACAAGGATTACCAACAATACAGCCACGGAGCCAGCGACAAACAGACCCGCATTCATCGGGATCTTCTCCGAAAATTGCTGCAACCATTTTTCACCGGCAAACCACGAAGCGCCCGCACCGATCAGAATAGCCGGCAATGCCATCCATACAACGTCCGACGATATCAAACGGAGGATATCACGCTCGGTAGCCCCGTTGATTTTGCGTACGGCGATTTCTTTCCCGCGACGGTTCGTCTCGTCGTTGATGTAACCGATCAGTCCGATCAAGGCGATGACCAGGGTGATGATTCCACCGGCCATCACCGAGTCGCGGAAAATGCGCGAAGTATCGTAGAGCTTCGTGAAGCTGAAACGGTAATCGACAAGGTTAATGTCACGGTCGGGCAGAAATTCTTTTATTACATTACTTATATGGGCCAGATTCTGCGCATCCCTTTGATGGAATTTGACAACAAGGGTCTGCTCGGCTCTCTTACTGAAAAAGATGGCGGAGTTGAGCATGCCTTCGTGATCGATCCGGCCGATGCGTACGTCATCGTAAACGCCGACTACGGTGAAAGGATCGTTCGTACCGTGACCGCCGATATCCAGCTTCTTGCCCACCACGCCGTCTTTCCATTCGAAGACGTTGGCCAGTTCGGTGGCCATCTGGCGGCTCAGCATGACGAGTTGCATGGAGTCGGAGAAGGATTCGTCGAAGGCCTTTCCCTCTATCACTTTCATCTCCAGCAGCGAGACGAAGTTGGCATTGGTTCCGTAAAGATCCTGGAAATGTGCCACGGCATCGTCCGTGCCGGGACGGTAGACGATATCACCCGAACCGGCAAAGGCCGGCAATTCATAGCAGGTCGTAACATCTTCCACTTCAGGCTGCTTACGGATCTCATCCAACAGTGCCTTGCGGGAGGATTGGGAGACACCTTCCAGGTTGCAGAAAGCTAACCTCTCGTATGAGTATCCGGGATTCTCATTCACCATGAAACTATACTGCCAGCCAATAACGATCAACAGGCATACAAGGAAACCTACCGCAACGAACTGGATGAACAGCAAGGCTTTCTTCCACGTCCGCCGAGAGTTGGTGTACGAACGGAATACCAACGCCACAGGAATCCTGGCGAACAACTGCGAAGGCAATAGGCCGGCAACCAGAAACACCAATACGCAGACGCCGAGCAGGATCACCAGCGTGTCGGGCGTGAAAAGCGACGCCAGCGAGGTGCCCAGCAGCTCTTCCACGATCCGGCGGAAACCGAATACGAGGAGCGTAGAGAGGGTTACGGATATCAACAGATTGAGAAATGTCTCAGAGAAGATCATGTCGGTGATGTTCCAGCCTGTCGCACCGTAACATTTATGGATTGCCACATCCTTCGAGCGGGTCACCATCGAAGAGATAACCAGCAGCACATAGTTCATCAGGGCGGCAAAAAGGGTGGCGAAAGCGATGGCGGTCAGCATCACGGCCATACGCTTGGTGGCCGGTGAGTTTGCGTAGAGCTCGCCAAGGGGACGCAGGAAGATACTGTAGGTGATACCTTGCTCCTTCAGTTTCTCCGAATCGACATGACGGTCGAGCATTTCGGCCATAGGTTGTAGCATATCGCTTGCCTGCAGGCCGGGTTGCAGAAGGACGTAGGCGTTGAAGCTGTCTCCGCCCAGCCATTCATCTTCCTTCGTCCATCCGGCGATGGCTTTGAAGGAGGAAAGGGAAACAAGTACATCGTAATAAAGATGCGTATTCTTCGGAATATCCTTAAACACACCGCCGACGGTGATCTGAACGCCAGGGAATGTCTCCACTTCGAAAGTTTTACCGATCACGTCTGCTCCGTCGGGGGCGATCTTGTCGGCCAGTTCTTTCGAAACAAGGGCATAAAGGGGACGCGAAAGTGTCTCCCTGGCATCACCGCCCAGCATTTCGCGGGGTAGTACGTCGTAGAAGCAGGAGTCGGCCATCAGGAAGGTAGCCGTATACTTCTTCTTATCGGGTGTTTTCATGACCAGTTCACCCATTTTATCACAACGGGTAGCCGCTTCCACACCGGGGATCTCGGCTTTCATACCGGGGGCTATACCACCGCTGACGTGGGGGTAGCCGTCATGGCTCTTCCCCCCGATGCCAAAGTTCTCCTGGATAGCAAAAATCCGGTCGGACTGGGGGTAAAAGTTATCGTACGACAACTCGAAGCAAACCTTTGCTATCAAGACCAATCCCATGGCGAGTCCGATACCCAGCGACAGGATCTTAATATCATTATGTCTGCCCTTCTTAAAGAGGCCTCGAATTGCTATGCGGATGTTCTTCATTATAATGGGTATATTTAATTCGGTTATTGTCAGAATTGCATGTTTCACATTTTGCTATATCATTCCAATATCAGGACTTCATTATCCTTATAGCTTTCATAACTCGACACGATTACCTTTTCGCCTGCTTCCAGACCTTCTGTTACTTCGTAGAACTGGGGGTTCTGACGGCCGATCTTGATCTTGCGGCGATAAGCTTTCTTTCCATCTTTGTCGAGTACGAAGATCCAGCTACCACCGGTGCTCTGGAAGAACGTTCCGCGCGGAATGATGATACTTTCGGTCGGTTGCCCCAGATACAGGCTGATATAATAAGTCTGTCCGCTACGGATATTGTCAGGACGTTCGCCGGTAAACACAAAGTCAGTACGGAATTTACCGTCGCGTACCTCCGGATAAACCTTACGTACGGCCAGGTCGAAACTCGTACCCTGACGATCGAATGCTGCATTCAATCCCGGTTTAACACGGTCGATATAATGTTCGTCGATCATTGCTTCGATCTTATAATCAGAAAGGTCGTTGATCTGGCCGATCTTCAAACCAGCAGATACATTCTGTCCTAATACGACATCCAGCAAACCGAGTTCACCGTCGATCTGTGAACGTACATTCAAGTGCTCCTTACGTTCGTGTACCAATTGGATATTACGGCGCATATTAGCCAAACTGGTCTCCATCTCTTCCATCTGGATCGTACGGGAAATCGAATCCTGGTTCAAACGCTGCACGACCAAGTCGTATTTCTTTGTTGCCAGTTCGTAATCTTCCTTGGCCTTCAGATAGTCTTCTTTGGCAATCAGGCTTTCTTCATACAGTTTTTGTTGCTGATGATAAGCACGGCGGGCACGGCTCATGTCTACATCCAACTGGGCTTTTTCCAGTTGGTTGCTCAACTTGTCCTGCTCCATGGCCACCTGGGTATTACGAAGAAAGTTCTGTTTCTCTGCCAATTGTGCTTCTGCGTCCAGGATCTGAAGATCGAGGCCTGAATTGGAAAGACGGACAATCACATCCCCTTTCTTTACCTGGGCTCCCTCTTCCACTACTTTCTCCTGCACGATTCCCCCTTCTTCAGGGCTCAGCTGCACGACAGTGATCGGCTGTACCTGTCCGTCTACGCGGACGAAATCATTGAACTGTTCGCGGGTTACATTACCGATACTGATACCGCGGGCATCTACTTTCAGTGTCGATGCATGATCGCCGAAAATGATCCAGCCGACCAATACAAGGAATAAAACGCCACCTGCCACATAAGGTAAATGTTTCTTCTGAATGCCTCTTTTCTTTTCTAATTGAATATCCATGGTTGTATGTTTTTTATTTCTTATTATCTGTTCTATCTTTTCTGTCTGATTCTTAATTTATGCCTTCAATCAAAGGTTTACCTTTATAATAGTCAACCAGTTTACATTTCATCAGATACATCAGTTTCCGTTGCAACAGGTCTGCTTTCGACAAGAGTAGTGTATTAGCGCTGGTTTGCAAATCGATCGGACTCATCAGACCTTCTTCGAACTTGCGAAGTGTAACCTGATAAGCAATTTCATCAGCCTTGGCCTTCTTTTCCATCTGTATCGTTTCCTTGGCATACCCTTCACGGTCGAGGATGGCCTGTTCGATAGCGGTCTGTAACTGGCGAAGCACTTCGGTTTGCTGTTCTTGGGCGATACGTACACTATTACGTGCTTTACGTACATTGGTTAGACGGCTCAAACCGTCAAAAAGCGGAAAACTCAGGTTAAAAGAGATATATTCACCTCGGTTGTTCTTGAACTGACTACCAAATGAAGGAGACGGTTCGTAGCCCTCAACCGTTTTGTCTACTTTTAAATCTTCAAAGTAATTCGTAGAAATACCCGCACTAAAAGAGATACTTGGCAACAAGCGTCCTTTAGCCATCAGATATTGCATCTTATACGATTTCAATTGCAGTTTGGCCTGTAAGGCAACCGGATTATTGTCGGATGCATAACCGTAAATTTCGTCTACAGACTCCATCATGGTTGCATAGGATTTATCAAGCAACAGGGTATCGACATCCAGCTCCATATCCGAAGGGAAATTCATATTTTGTTTTAAAGTCAATAAAGCTGTATTAAACAAGTTCTGCTGGTGAGTCAGGTTATAATCGTTTGCTGCTACCTGGGCTTCGATCTGCGCCACATCCGCTTTTCCTTTCAGTCCCAACTCTTCCTGGCGACGGGTTCTATACAGGATCCGGCTGTTCTCTTCCAATTGCTGGGCAGCCAGTTTGACTGTTCCCTGATAATATACCACATCCATAAAAGCAGTCATAGTATTAATGGCCAAATCATCCTTCTCTTTTTGGATATCGTTCATACCCAACTGACGATTTGCTTTTGCCATCCGCCACTGGTTCACCAACTGTCCACCATTAAAGATAGGAATGGAAACATCTACCCCATATCCATTATTAAAGGTAGAAGTATTATTATAGGCATTTGTCTTGGGGTCAATAGAACGTCCAAAACCATACTTTGCTCCTACACTTGCACTCATAGACGGGAAAAATGAAGCAACTGCCGAATTTAACTCAGCCTTATAAGAGTCGCTCGTATAAGCTTGTTTTTTTACCTTAGGACTGTTTTCTACGGCGTAATGCATACATTCATCCATTGTCCAGAGTTTTTCCTGGGCCACGGCAACTGTTGCCAGGCTAAACGAAAGAACCGATGTCAATATTATCTGTTTCATTTTTGTGTTATTTTCTGCCTATAGAAGGGCAAAGAGCGTGCCAAACTATATAATACTTTATTTATCAACAGATTGACAATTTATCTAATTCTCTGAAGTGTAAAAAAATTAGACAGTGGTGTATAAATATTAGACAAACGATAATTATCCGTTTGCCCCTCCTACTTTATCTGTCTAAATATTAGACACAGGTTAGGAAGTATAAAACCGAACCTGTATCTTTGCATTACTAAATACATTATTACGATGGCTAAACAAGGCACCATACTGGTTGTAGACGACAACAAAGGGATTCTGACCGCAGTACAGATGCTGTTAGGTACCTGTTTTGAAAAAGTGATAACGATTTCTACCCCCAACAAAATAAAGACTACATTACATAATGAAGATGTAGATGTGGTGTTGTTGGATATGAACTTCAGTGCGGGGATCAATACCGGAAACGAAGGGTTATTCTGGCTTTCCGAAATAAAAAAAGAAGAACCGTCGGTTCAGGTCGTCTTATTCACGGCCTACGCCGATATCGACCTGGCAGTAAGAGGAATAAAGGAAGGAGCAACCGATTTCGTTGTAAAACCCTGGAACAATGCCAAGTTACTGGAAACGTTGAAAACAGCTTACGACATACGGATGGCAAACCGCAAAGGCATCCCTCATGAAAATAATAAACAAGTCATTTCCAAAGAAAGCGGTATGTTCTGGGGAGAAAGTAACGCTATGCAACAACTCCGTAACCTGATAGAGAAGGTTGCCAAAACAGATGCCAATATTCTGATCACCGGTGAGAACGGTACGGGTAAAGAAATGCTGGCCAGGGAAATCCATATCCTCTCGAACCGTAAAAAAGAAGCAATGGTTCCGGTAGATATGGGAGCTATTACCGAAACACTGTTCGAAAGTGAGTTGTTCGGTCATATGAAAGGAGCTTTCACCGATGCACGTGCCGATCGTCCGGGTAAATTTGAAGCTGCTAACAACGGCACATTGTTCCTGGATGAGATAGGAAACCTTTCTTATCATTTACAAGCTAAACTATTGACTGCCCTTCAACGCAGAAGTATCGTCCGCGTAGGAAGCAACACCCCTATTCCTATCAATATCCGCCTGATCTGCGCCACGAACCGTGATCTGCAGGAGATGGTACAGAAAGAACTGTTCCGCGAAGACCTTTTGTATCGTATCAATACAATCCATGTGGAAATACCATCCCTCCGTGAACGACCGGAAGACATTGTTCCTCTTACCGAAATATTCCTGGCTAAATACACGAATATATATGGTAAACCATCCATGCGTCTCAGCTCCGAGGCCAAAGAGAAGCTGAAACAACAGCCCTGGTTCGGTAATATCCGTGAACTGGAGCATACCATCGAAAAAGCGGTCATAATCAGTGAAGGCGACACACTTGAAAGTAGCGACTTCGATTTCCCCCGTAAGAAGGATTCACCGATGAAAGAAGTTACTACCCTCGAGGAGATGGAATACAACATGATTAAAAATGCCATGGATAAGTACAATGGTAACCTGTCACTTGTTGCAAGCCAGTTGGGAATTTCCCGTCAGACATTATACAACAAAATAAAACGCTACGAATTATAATGTCTAACAGGCAATCATTCTTATGTTAAAAGGCATCTACCACAGTCTCACTTTCCGTCTGGGCTTGTTTGGAATACTAACCGCAGCCGGGACCTATGCGGCAATCACCCATAAATGGGAATGGTTCATCCTTGTCTTTATCGGCTGGTTGTATTCCATGCAGATGATGCGTAGCCTGTTCAAACGAAATGCCCAGAAGGTTGCTTTTATGTTCGATGCAATCGACAATAGTGATTATGCTTTCCAGTATGCCACCCGAGGACGTTCATCGAACGACAAACTGGTAAGCGAATCGCTAAACCGTATCACTCAAATACTTTTCCAGGCAAAAGCAGATGCCGTGCAAAAAGAAAAGTACTACGAGTTGATCATGAACTCTGTAAATACCGGTATTATAGTGCTGGATGATATAGGGAATATCTATCAAACCAACAACGAGGCCTTGCGTTTACTCGGTCTCTCCGTATTCACCCATGTTAAACAACTGACACGCATAGACGAAAAACTGCAACAGACGATCACCGATATACGTCCGGGAGACAAGCACCAGATTTCATTTATCAATGAACGCGGAACCGTCAACCTGTCGATTCGCGTCTCCGAAATGACATTACAGGATAAACATGTGCGCATCCTGGCAATCAACGACATCAACAGCGAACTGGACGACAAGGAAATCGACTCATGGATACGCCTGACTCGTGTATTGACCCATGAGATCATGAACTCCGTCACCCCTATCACCTCCCTGAGCGACACGCTACTCTCTCTGCATGAAGATGCCGACAGCGAAATACGTAACGGGTTGGAAGTGATCAGTACGACCGGTAAGACGCTGATATCATTCGTAGAGTCTTATCGCAAATTCACCCACATACCAACCCCGGAACCTTCGTTGTTCTATGTGCAGAAATTCGCAGAAAGAATGATAAATCTGGCACGCCATCACAACAATTATCCTAATATAACGATTAATATAAGTATAGAACCGGCCGACCTGATTGTTTATGCCGACGAGAACCTGATCACTCAGGTGGTTTTAAATCTGCTGAAAAACGGAATGCAGGCTATAGGCAGAGAACAGTCGGACGGACATATCGAACTGAAAGCTTATTGCAATCCGGATGAATCCGTGGTCATCGAAGTCAGCAATAACGGTCCGGTTATCCCACCGGAAGAAGCAGAACATATCTTTGTTCCGTTCTTTACCACTAAGGAAGGTGGAAGCGGCATCGGACTTTCTATCTCACGGCAGATCATGCGTCTTTCAGGAGGTAGCATTGCTTTAAAGAGCAATCCGGCTATAAACCGAACGTCGTTCGTTCTGACATTCCCCTAAAGGGATTCGAGGCAAAATGATAACAAAAAGATAAGACTAAAAATGAAACTTCTAGACAAACTCAAAATCAATCACAAACCGCGTTCCGGCGGATTAGACTTACTGAAATACATTGGCCCCGGCCTATTGGTCACCGTTGGCTTCATCGATCCCGGAAACTGGGCGACCAACCTGGCTGCCGGATCTGAATTCGGATATGCCCTGTTATGGGTAGTTACCTTTTCTTCCATTATGCTGATCATCATCCAGCACAACGTGGCCCACCTCGGAATCGTAACCGGGCTGTGCCTGTCGGAAGCAACCAACAAATACCTGCCCCGTACACTCAGCCGCCCTATCCTCGGCTCTGCTATGTTGGCCAGTATATCCACTTCGCTGGCGGAAATACTGGGTGGCGCTATCGCCCTGCGTATGCTGTTCGGCATGCCGATCAAGATCGGAGCAGTCATTATTACCCTGGCCTGCCTGATTATGTTGCTCAGCAACACATACAGCAAAATAGAACGCTGGATCATCATGTTCGTCTCCATCATCGGACTGTCGTTTCTTTATGAACTGGCATTGGTAGACGTTCATTGGGGAGAAGCCATACAAGGGTGGGTAAAGCCATCGTTTCCACCGAATTCTATGTTGATCATCATGAGTGTACTCGGCGCCGTGGTCATGCCGCATAACCTCTTCCTACACTCGGAAGTGATCCAGAGTCGCGAATGGAACCTCGAAGACGAGTCTGTGATCAAGAAACAATTGAAATACGAGTTTTACGATACACTTCTTTCGATGGTGATCGGTTGGGCTATCAACTCAGCTATGATCATCCTGGCCGCCGCCACTTTCTTCAAAGAAAAAGTAACGGTCGATGAACTCGACCAGGCACAACAGCTATTGGTTCCTCTCGTTGGAAGCAATGCCGGTGTTATCTTCGCAGCTGCCCTGTTACTGGCAGGTATCTCATCCACCATCACATCCGGTATTGCAGGAGCTTCCATCTTTGCCGGCTTTTACGGGGAAGCATATAATCATAAAGACTTACACTCCAAGTTAGGAGTTATCCTGTCGTTCGTCCCGGCACTATTTATTATTTTTGTGATCGGTGACCCGTTCAAAGGACTGATCCTTTCACAGATGCTATTGAGCGTACAGTTACCGATCACAGTCTTTACACAGGTGTATCTTACCTCGAGCAAGAAAGTAATGGGTGTATACGTCAATTCACGTTCGACCACCATCCTTCTCCTATTATTGGGAACGTTGGTTACGGTATTGAATATTGCCTTATTGATCAGTTTGTTTTAACGAAATATTTATTTCTGACAACTTCAAAAACTCCCGGCAGAATGGAGATAAAGATGATAAGGACAATCAAAAGTTCCAGATTCTTCTGAACGATCTCCATTCCGCCGAAAAAATAACCGGCATACGAAAAGAGAACCACCCAGATCACCCCTCCTATCACATTGTATGAAGCAAAATGCCGGTAACTCATATGTCCCATACCGGCTACAAACGGGGCAAAAGTCCTTACAATAGGGACAAAACGTGCCAGAATAATTGTTTTCCCCCCGTGCTTTTCATAAAATTTATGTGTCTTCTCCAGATAACTTTGTTTAAAGATCTTTGAGTTAGGATTACTAAACATCCTTTCCCCGAACAGTCTGCCTATTATATAGTTAGAGGCATCCCCCAGCACTGCCGCAACGATCAAAACCCCTACAATAAGATGCACATTCATCGGGTTACCCGGCAAAGCAGCTAAAGCTCCAGCCACAAATAACAATGAATCGCCAGGAAGAAAAGGAGTTACTACCAGTCCTGTTTCACAAAAAATGATCAGGAATAAAATGGCATATATCCAAATGCCATAAGTCGATACAAGTGCTGCCAAGTGAGCATCGATGTGCAGTACAAAATCAACCAGAAGATTGAAGTATTCCATACGGATGTATTATAATCTGTTCGATAAAATTAAGCCACAAATATAGGAAAAAACTTGTATCGCTATGTAGCAAGTAAAGAAATCGCTACCTTTGCTCCGTTAAAAAGAAATAACATATTTATAACAGATATGAGCGATATCAGAACGAACGAAGAAGAAGGCAAAAAGAGCCTGAATTTTATTGAAGCAAATGTTGAGAAGGATTTAGCAGAAGGTAAAAACGGCGGACGCGTACAAACTCGTTTCCCACCCGAACCCAACGGTTACCTGCATATCGGACACGCCAAAGCAATTTGCCTGGACTTCGGCATGGCAGAACGTTACAACGGGGTTTGTAACCTTCGTTTCGACGACACTAATCCGGTAAAGGAAGATGTAGAGTATGTCGATGCAATAAAAGAAGATATAGAATGGCTCGGATTTCATTGGAATAACATCTATTACGCATCCGACTATTTCCAGCAGTTATGGGATTTTGCCGTCCGTCTGATCAAGGAAGGAAAAGCCTATATCGACGAACAAAGTTCGGAAGTTATCGCCCAGCAAAAAGGAACCCCTACCCAACCGGGTATCAACAGTCCGTACCGCGACCGTCCCATCGAAGAAAACCTGGCTTTGTTCCAGAAGATGAGTGACGGAGAAGTGGAAGAAGGTGCTATGGTATTGCGTGCCAAGATCGACATGGCTAATTCAAATATGCATTTCCGCGACCCGATCATCTATCGTGTGGTAACATCCGCACATCACCACCGTACAGGTGATAAGTGGAAAGTGTATCCGATGTATGACTTTGCACATGGACAGAGCGACTTCTTCGAAGGCGTTACGCATTCACTTTGTACCCTGGAATTCGTGGTACACCGCCCATTGTACGACCTGTTCATCGATTGGTTGAAAGAAGGTAAAGACCTCGACGACAACCGTCCCCGTCAGACCGAGTTCAATAAACTGAACCTGAGTTATACGCTGATGAGTAAGCGTAACTTGCTTACACTGGTAAAAGAAAAGTTGGTCGACGGCTGGGACGATCCCCGCATGCCGACTATCTGTGCATTCCGTCGCCGTGGTTATTCTCCCGAATCTATCCGTAAGTTTGTCGATAAGATCGGCTACACCACTTACGATGCCCTGAACGAGTTTGCCTTGTTGGAAAGCGCCGTTCGTGAAGACCTGAATGCCCGTGCCACACGTGTATCGGCCGTTCTTGACCCGGTCAAACTGATCATCACCAACTATCCGGAAGGAAAAGTGGAAGAAATGGAAGCCATCAATAACCCGGAAGATGAAACGGCAGGAACCCACCAGATCGAATTCAGCCGCGAACTGTGGATGGAAAGAGACGATTTCATGGAAGATGCACCGAAGAAGTTTTTCCGCATGACTCCGGGACAGGAAGTACGTCTGAAGAATGCCTATATCGTGAAATGTACCGGTTGCAAAAAGAATGATGCCGGCGAAGTAGTAGAAGTATATTGCGAATATGACCCGAATACCAAAAGCGGTATGCCCGATAGCAACCGTAAGGTAAAAGGTACCCTGCACTGGCTGAGTTGTGCCCACAGCCTGCCTGCCGAAGTCCGCTTATACGACCGTCTCTGGAAAGTAGAAAATCCACGTGACGAACTGGCTGCTATCCGCGAAGCAAAGGACTGTTCTGTTCTGGATGCGATGAAAGAGATCATCAATCCGGACTCATTAAACATACTTACTAATTGTTACGTAGAAAAATACCTGGCAAATGCCAAACCGTATGATTACCTGCAATTCCAGCGTATCGGTTATTTCAACGTAGACAAAGATTCAACGCCGGAAAAGCTGATCTTCAACCGCACCGTATCCCTGAAAGATACCTGGAGCAAAGTGAAGGATAAAGCATAATAAACAAGATAAAAGAGAATTTACCTGATATATGAAAAAAGATGATATTTCACGCCTGTTACAACGTTACCTGGACGCCCGCGAAAAAGGGAAAGAACCCTACTTCGATGCAGACGAACTAAGTGACCTGTTGGACAGTTTTGAAGAATCGGACGATTATAAATACTTTGATGAAATTTTAGCCTTAGGGCTAAAACTTCATCCGGGTAATATTGACTTGCAGATCAGACAATGCCGTTTTTATGTTTATAATGAAGATTATGACAGTGCACTTGCCTTGATCGACACCATTGCCGAAACCGACAGCCAGGACCTCGACTTATTACGACTTGAATGCTTTTGTATGCTCGACCAATACGATAAAATAGTCGAATACACGGAAGACATCGTGGCGAGAGACTGTGATTATCTCGAGTTGGCTTTCGAATACATCGCTCCTCTTTTAAGTGACATGGAAATGAATAAGGAAGCCCGTGATTATATCAAACGTGGCATTGCTTTGTTCCCGGACAACCTTAACCTGAAAGACGAGTTATGTTATAGCCTGGAAATGGAAGGCGATATCGACGGTGCGATTACTATATGTAACGAACTGATCGATAAAGATCCTTATTCGCACGACTATTGGTTCTCACTGGGGCGTCTCTATTCCATCAAGGCTGAATTCGACAAGGCAATCGAAGCATTCGACTTTGCCCTTACCTGCGACGATTCGGACCCCGAACTGAAAATACTGAAAGCTTATTGCCTTTATATGAATGAAAATTATGAAAAGGCATTGGAAGTATATAAAGAGATCGAAACTGATTCGGATATGACGGAGCGCATCAAACCGCTCATGGCAGAATGTTATATTAAGCTGGAGGATTATGAAGGAGCATACAGTATGCTAAGAGATATTATCGGAAAAAAGATCGTAACCAACGAACCGGCGGCCTATATCAACTTTATCCGGTGCTGTACGGAAACAAACCGTGACCGAGAAGCATCCAATACGCTGATAAAAGCTGTTGAGTTATTCCCGAATAATGTCCGGATACTATCTTTACTGGCACTAACCTATGTCGAGAACGGAGAAGACAAGCTTGCTATCGACACTACCGAACGCCTGTTTGATGTACTGGATCAGGGAAGTGATTATCTACCGGAAGATTACGAAAGCCTGTTCCATGCAGGACAGTTTTTGTATATGAAAGGAGAGATAGAGAAAGCACTCAAATATTATCAAAAGGTAATGGAGGTGAACCCCGACATGCCTTATATGCATCTTCATCTGGCGATGGCCTATCTGGCCAAGGGTGATATGAAACATTTCGGTGAGCATTTTTCACAGACCTCCCCCCAGGAGTTGATAGAGTATCTCGAAAACTCCGGGATTGACTTTAGCGATGTGGAGCAACAGCTGATGGGCAAACACATCCCTCCGGAAGATCTGACAAAGGAATTCCTCAATAATAAAGACAATAACAATTAAATGAACAGAAATCTAAAAGACTACGGTCTCTTACTTTTGAAAGGCATGGGGATGGGGGCGGCAGATGTTGTCCCCGGAGTATCAGGTGGTACGATTGCCTTTATTGTAGGTATTTATGAAGAACTGATTGATTCGATCAAAAGTATAAACGGAGCCAGCCTGAAATTACTGTTTACAGGAAAGATTGCAGCATTCTGGAAAGTGATCAATGCAAACTTCCTGTTGGCACTTGTTTCCGGTATCGGTATCAGTATTTTTTCCTTAGCTAAGATTATTACCTGGTTGTTGGTCACACATCCGATCCTGGTATGGGCTTTTTTCTTTGGTTTGGTACTGGCATCTACCTGGTTCGTATCGAAAGACATTAAGCAATGGAACTGGAAGTCGGTCCTATGTTTTATCATCGGGGCTGTTATCGCCTATTATATTACGGTTGCTACGCCAGCCGAAACTCCGACCAACCTGTTCTTTATCTTCCTCTGTGGAGCGATCGCCATCTGTGCGATGATCCTGCCTGGTATTTCAGGTAGTTTTATCCTGGTATTACTGGGTAAATACTTTTATATTATGGAGGCGGTAAAAACATTTAATATACCGGTCATGCTTGTCTTTATTTGTGGAGCAGCTTTAGGTATTACTTCTTTTTCACGTGTACTGTCTTTTGCTCTACGCAGATTCCACGACACTACAATTGCCGTACTTGCCGGGTTCATGCTGGGTTCGCTGAATAAAGTATGGCCATGGAAGGAGACGATCGAAACGTATACAGATAGTCACGGTGTCGTCAAGCCACTGGTAGAAACAAACATCCTGCCGGATCAATTGTTATGGGAAGCCATCGGACTAATGATCTTCGGCTTTGCTATCGTATATTTCCTTGAAAAGTTATCCATGAAAGGAGCTAAAGCCTAAAAAAATAATCTCTTCCCTATGCTCACGCACGAGGAAGAGTTCGGTCTCTCGCCAAAGAGAACCTCATCAATTATGTTAACCTTATTATGGGTTAAAGAGGGAGCTATTCGCCAAGAGTCGCTCCCTTTATTGTTGAAAACACACATTGTTCTATTATTGTTCATCTTTCAACATGTTTCCGGCACATCACCCATACTATTGCAAACAGCGTGCCAAAAACACATCTTATTAATTATCAATAATATACTAATTCAACAGTTATTCAGACATGTCAAATAATTAGACGTTAGTGTCTAATTATTTGACAATTCAAGTCATCTCACATCATATCTTGTAAAGAAATAGAAGCAAGCCATAAACAGTACGGCAATGGTGATTATCATAGCGATCAGATAACCTCCGATAAATTCGAAACGCTGTCCGAAAGAAGCGATCTGCTCCTGATACTGCGGGATCTGGTCGACTGCTACCGGTTTCTTACTGGTAGAATAATCTTCGTACGGATTATACCAGTGCGGACTGTCGGAATCCTTTGCATCGATATCCTTAAACCATTGCAGGAACCGTTCCTGGAAAATATGTAAATCATTCCAGTTCTTCTGGAAACGGAGATAACCACCTCCCAGGAAAGCTTCATTCATATAATCAAACTGTGCAATCGGTGAAAGCAAAGTGAAATTACGGGTTTGCTCAAACTGCCGGAATTGTTGCAGGTAATAAGCGTCATTGAACTTTTTTGCGTTATTCATCAGGTTAGTCTGATTTTTTGCACGTAACTCATGACGGGGATAGAATGGATTATTACCACTGGATGACCAACTTCCCTCTGGAGCATTACGATTAATATCATCACTAGCTTCCCGGAGCTTTTGGTTTACATCTTCCGATGAAGGTATGCTGAATAGCTTTTTCGCCCAAAACACAGATGTATTAGGAATAATAACTGCAGCAAACAACCAAAAACAGAGAGATATTAATAGACTGATATTTGAATAACGCGTTACGACCGATGAAAATAGACCGAATACCGCGAAAGTAGTAATAAACAACAGGCTGATCAGTATAAACCCAGCAGTTTCCATCAAAAAGCTACCATTCAACTGTACTTGCCCGGAAACTGCCAGAATAAGCAGACTTATTATAATGCCAACCAGTTCCATCATCCCCACAACCGTAACAATACTCACCAGTTTACTACACAGAAAAGTACGGCGGGGTACAGCATTTGAAAAGACCAACGCCAATGTCTTCTCCTCTTTCTCCCCTGAGATTGCATCAAAAGCAAAAAGCAAAGTAATAAAACTCAGAAACATCGAAACAATGAATGACCAACTCAGACTGTCTCCACGACTTAACAAAGGATTGTTGCTATCGTGACGCACCGAATAGTCGAACACATTGTAAGCGCTGTAACGGATTCGGTTAGGTAAATAACTTTCTTTACAATCAGCAATTACACTGTTTTCACGTGGAGAAGTGACAAAGTTATTCCTCGCCGTTGCTACTTTTGAAACATTTTCGGCTTGTTTAGCCACAGACTCTTGTTGTGCCTTGCTATACTTGGCGTAATTATTATGCATATCTTTAAAAGAAGAAGTAAAAGAAATACTCCCCAAGGTAAAGACCAACACAACAATTACAAAAGAAACCTGAAAACGCAGACTATACAAGTAGTTCTGCAATTCCCGTATATATAAAGTTGTAAACATAACTGTAATTATTTTTTATCTGACATCATATTTCATAAACGATACGATCGTACCGACCAACAAGACGATCGCCAACCCCAACAAAGCGCATAAACGCCCCAAAGCATCACCCAAAGCAACTGAAATTGTTGCTGATTGAGGTATATAACGGGGAACTCCACTGATATCCAGATACGGAAATTCACTGTAACCTCTATCATATCTCTTATTTACAGTTCCATCATTCGAATCCACCTCTGCCTGCGTAGGAAACTCGTCCAAAGGCTGAGGGGTAAAATAAGCAGTAGATTCGAATAACTTATTGTCTTTAAAATAAGTTATTACACTCTCACGATAATTACGAAGGCCATCCATGTATTTCAGAAAACTATTCGCATTAGTATGGCACAAAGCTTCAGTGGCTTGACCAAACAGTTCGGAAGGCGACAACCAAGCGATGGTCTGTTGCAAGTGTTGTTGCCGCATCAATCCATCCAGATAATCGCGTTGCAAAGCCCATTTCTTATCCGCATTATTCAACATGACAGGGGTTGCCCAAATTTGCATCTGCTGATGGAATAAAGGTGTTTCCTTCGGCCCTCCGGCTAATTCCAGATACTCCACATTATCCCCATTACAATTGTTATAACTCAAGAACTTCATATTAACCCTTTGGGCTGCACGCGGCCATTCTTCCATATATTCTTTATAATAAGTATCATCATAATCTTCCATCGCAGCCTGCACATTGTCATATAACGGCGCCTTTGAAATACTCTGTGCCAGGTAAGTTGCAATATTAGGCATCAGGAAAAGGAACCAGATCCAACATAACAAGCTGATAATAATAGATGATGACGAATGCGTTACCCTGCTGGAAATAAACATTCCTAACAAAAGAAATACCAACATATAAATAACAGAGGTCAGGAAAAGCAATAACAGGCCACCCCAGTCGGATGCAGAAAAGGATATTCCCGGATTAACCACGATAATCAGGCAAGCCAACAGATAACAAAATAACAGAATCGGCAGCAACGTAAGCAACAACCCCAACAACTTCCCCATCAGGAAAGAGATACGGCTCACTTGTCCGGTAAATGTCAATTTCATCGTTCCATCCTCCCGTTCCCGTGTGATAGCATCATACGAGAAGACAAGCGCCAACAACGAGATCAGAATAGCGATTACTT
Organism: Parabacteroides leei; assembly: GCF_023369805.1. Taxonomy (NCBI): domain Bacteria; kingdom Pseudomonadati; phylum Bacteroidota; class Bacteroidia; order Bacteroidales; family Tannerellaceae; genus Parabacteroides; species Parabacteroides leei. The sequence goes on along the minus strand of NZ_JAMBQG010000001.1, from coordinate 630,678 downwards.
TCGAGAAGTCGATCGAGAAAAAAGCATTCAGCAACGGATTATCACGGGTGATCGTATGTCCTTCCGGAAACAACGGATACTCCCAGAAAGCAATCTTTACCTTATTCCCTATATTGCTGATAATACCCGTACTAAAGATACTCAGGGGCTCAGGTTCCTGTATAACGGCAGGGCGTACCGCCGACCACACCCGGCATTCCTTCAACTCCTTATCCGCTTGTGCCTGTTCGATCTTATAGACACGTACCTGGTTCTCGTAATTATCCACACTGACGATAATCGTGAACGGTATCACCAGCAGACACAATACAAACCCTATAATAAACCTGACTGACAACAAGTTCAGCAGGAAATCTTTTTTTGCTATTAACCAAATCATAGTATTCAATATATTATATCGTTTGTATTCTTATTCCAGGACTGCTTCCTGCATATAATCCAGATAGATACGTTCCAGGTCGTCCTGAAGGAACTCTTCACGGCTACGAAGCATGACCAGGCGGCCTTCTTTCATAATGCCGACCCGGTCGGCAACCGCTTTGGCACGGAAGAGGTCGTGGGTACACATCAGGATACTTTTACCGGCATTGCGCAGGTTGATCAGTATCTGCATCAGTTCGGCTGCACTCTTAGGATCGAGGCCGGTAGTAGGTTCGTCCATAACGATGTTGTCGGCATCCTTAATAATGGCGATGGCCAGCCCCACTTTCTGACGCATACCTTTGGAGAAGGTCTTCAGCTTACGTTCGAAAGCTTCTTCCTGGAGGCCGACACGGCGCATAACGTTATAATACTCCGTCTTCGTCAGTGTTGTCTTTCCTCCCAGGCGGGCAAAGAAGTCGAGGTTCTGGCGGGCGGTGAAGTTTCCGTACAACATGACATTTTCAGAAACGAAAGCGACATGGTTCTTTGTCTCCAACGGATTTTCCATTACATCGATACCATCGATCAGGGCATGGCCCGAAGTCGGTTCGATGAAGTTAAGGAAGATATTGATGGAGGTTGTTTTACCTGCACCGTTAGCTCCCAGAAGAAAGAATATCTCACCCGGTTTGATTTCCAGGTTCAGTGAATCGAGGGCCAGGTTGCCGTCTTCATATCTCTTTGTTAAATCAATCGCTTGTAACATAGTGTTTATTTTTTAGTTGTTTTTATTTATTTCAATTATTATCAGATTTGAATGTAGTGCGTTGGTAGGGGCGGTTCGCAAACCGCCCTTACAGGCGCCGTCACAATGGAACAGGCAGGTTCGGCCGTAGGGGCGGGGTCTGCCCGCCCTTCTTCACCGGTTGTTATATTATTGTCGCAAAGGGTGGGCAAACCCCACCCCTACAAAACCTGTCATTTGGGTTCACATTTTTCTAAATTACCGCTTACTCAATCTCATCCCGAACCAAACAATTCCGCCTATAAAACCAACTAGCAGCAGGATCAGGAAGAGGGTTCCGAAGATGGAAGTGGCAGCATTCACCTGGATACGTACCGTTTTATCTTCCGTATCTACCTTGCGGTTATCTGCCATCGCTTCTGTCTTGATCTTGACTTCCTGGGCACCTACTCCACCATCCGACGGAGGGATGATAGTAACCTTTACTGTTACTTCTTTTTCCGGATCGAGGCTACTGATCACGTCCGGGTCGATATTCGTATTCCATCCCAAGGGCTTCTCGGTTGTCAATTTGATGTTATCCAGACGACGAGTTCCTCCGTTGCGGACAGTGACATCCATCGTAATTTCCTTGCCGACCGTTGTCTCATGATAGAGGTTGTTGGCACGTACTTCGATCTTTCCTTTTCCGCGGGGAATGATTTCCAGGTTTTCGCTTCCGGCCTTTTCGCCGTTAGCTGTACCTACTGTCTGCACCTGGAATTTAATAGGTTTGTCGATGACTACCTGCTGATCGTCGCGATCCGGTAAATAGACTTGCAAAGATAACTTCTTTATGTTTACCCCCTGTGCAAATTTAATCTGGGTAACCTTACTTTCACCATCCGTAAAGTCGTAACTGATCTGGCGCGGCAGGTCTAAAACCTCCAGGCGGTAGACATCGTCGGATGTGGAGAAACGTTCGAGTGTCAGATCATAGGTCGCTTTACTGCTCAGGTCAGCTTCCTGGCTGAACTGCATGGAGGAGATATCGATCACATTCACGCTTGCGTCTTTCTTCAGATAGATATTTTTCTCGTCCTTACGATTGTTGTAGTTCAGCGATACGGTCAGATTCTCGGCATCCTTCAACAGTTCGAAATCGGCTGTTGCCACCTTTCCCAACTCAATAAAAGGAACACGGAACTCATACGGCGAACCGATTATCGTCTTCGATTCATTATCTACTAACGATACATATATATTATATATTTTACCGGAACGCATTTCTGGAGTGAATACGTCGAAATGTTCCTGGAACTGGCTCAGATATTCTTCGTTCCCTTCGAGCGCACTTTTGAGGGTGATCTTTACCTTTCGTTCGCCCCGCTGGTCCTGATATTTCACGGCACGTTCGACGGTGATGTAACTCTGCTGCGAGATCAGTTTAAGGATCAGTTTCTGATAATCGACCTCCTTACTCAACAACTCGTTCTTCGAACGGTTGAAGTCGTTGGCCGATATGGCTTTTTCGTTGAAGAGCTTCGTGTCGTTCTCATACTTCTGCTTGGCTACTTCATAGTCGGCACGTGTCTTTTTCAAATCGAGCAGCAAAGCAGCCTCACTGTTTTCCTGCGACCGGACGGCAAAGGGCATCAGTAAGAGAACCAGCAATACCGTGATAATACTTTTCATGTGTTCGTTCATTTGTCTTTTTCTTATTATGTTATTTTTATTTGCTCCTTGATCTGCTTCAGTTTCCTCAGTAGGAAACCGGAGTTCCCCAGGCAGGAAACTGTAATTTCCTGGGCAGGAAACTGGAGTTCCCTGCGCGGGGAACTGGAGTTTCCAAAGCACGAAACTACGAGGAAACTGTAATAGATTATAAATCACACTACTAACCATTTTTGATAACATTACGATTCCGGAAGGAAACTGCGGTTATGTTCGAAGTCGTACATCGTCTTCCGGTTCAGGTCGGCTACCGACAGACGATAAGTAATATAACTGTCGATATATGCCAGCTGCACCTGCGAAAGACGCTCCTGTTCGATAGAAAGCTCCTGGCTCGTCATATCCCCGTTCTCGAAACGCATCTGGCTGATCCGGTAGCTCTGTATGGCTACTTCCTGGTTACGGCGGTTGATGCGGTAACGCTTCTCGGCTTCATACACACTGCGTACGATCTCACGGATTTCCTGTTCGATGGTTCTTTTGGTGTTATCGAGGTTCAGTTCACGTTGTTTAAGACGAACCTGCTCGCGGCGTACCTGGTTCTTGGCACGTCCCCAGTCCAACAGCGGGTAAGAGACGGTCAAGGCAATACCGCGGTTCGAAGGGCGGTCGCGCATATTATCGAAGGATGAACCGACCAGCTGGCCTACCGTCCCCTCTCCTCTCGTACTCAGTCCCGTGAAATCATAATAGGCGGAGATATTTCCTTTGAACTCCCGTTCACGCTTGGCGCGTTTCACTTCGATGGCCTGCAACTCGATATCCAGATTATCTTCCTGTATCTCCATGCGGTTCCTCAGGGCCTCGTCGATGGCTTGCTGCATATCAACGATAAAAGCTTCGAACTCCATATCCGCTTTCAGGTCGATCTCTTCTTTCAGGTCAAGGCCGATCAATAATTTGAACTGGTCTTTGGCGGCGGAAAGCTTACCTTCGCTTTCCATCACGCGAGCCTCATCCTGTGCAACGGTAATTTCGGCAATCAGTATTTCTCCTTCGGGAAGGTTGCCTGTTTCCTGTTTCAGTTTGGTGATACGGTAGGCTTCACGGGAGTTGGTCAGGCGGTCCTGGTTGATCTTATGTTCGTAAGCCAGTTTGTATACCGTATAAAATGCTTCGGTTACATTATATACAATATTCATCTGGACACGGGTAAAATAACAGGTGCTCTTCCGAAAGTCCAGTTCGGCCACCTTCATGTTCTCCTTCAACTTATTGGCCGTAAAGATAGGTTGATTGAATGATAAGGCGAAACGGCTATACACCTGGTCGCGTTCCAGTTCTTCATAATCCTGTTGCGAAAGCGTGGTACGGTAGTTTTCCCAGTACATTTTGGAGGAAAGGGCAAAGTTACCTCCGGTAGGCAGCACGTACGTAAAATTTAGGTTTCCACCTACTTGTAGCGAACCGATAGAGTTATAAACCGGCAAACCGTCGGCCTGCGAGATCTCCGTCATCCCTTCCGCCCACGAAGGGGTAAAAAGATCGAAATTAAGTAACGGTTTGAATTGTGCCTTTGTGTACAAGTAAGAATAGCGGGTAGCATCCATGTCTTCCTTATAATACTTCACTGTATAGCTTTCACCCAGGGCGATATGAATAGCCTCGTCGTAGGTGATGGTCCGGAGGTTCTCCGTCTCCGCATGCCCTGCCAAAGCGAATCCAATCAATAGAGATACTAACAAATTTCTTTTCATATTATATTGAATTAAGTCTTTCCGGGTAATACATTACCCAATTAGCGTTGTTTGTTCTTTTATCCATCCCTAATAAGGCAAATGACGTGCCAAAATTGCAATCGGTTGATTATATGCTCCTTGCAGAAATGGGTAACTTTTTACTCATGGGTAACTACCCATAGCTTTACCCAATTTGGGTAATTCTTTACCCATCCGGGTATCTATCGGAAAATAATACAATCGATTCGGCAGAAAGTGATAAACCAGACAAGAGAAAACCTATATCTTTGCCTGTCGTAAGTAAATAAGCAATACCATGAATATAAGACAAGTAGCGCATTATGCGTTTTTATCTTTCTCACTTCTGACCACTGTGGTTTCCGCAAAGACAAAAGAACCTGTGGATTATGTAGATATGTTTATCGGCACTTCCAATTCCCGTTGGATGCTCGGGCCGTATGCCCAGGAACCGTTCGGCATGGTGCAACTCGGCCCCGATAATCAGGGAAATGTCTGGATGGGCGGATACGAATACGCCATCAACAGCGTCTCCGGTTTCAGCCACCTGCATGCCTGGACGATGGGCGGACTGATGATTATGCCTACAACAGCCGACCTGGCCCTGTCGAACCCGTCGGTCGACTCCCCTTACAAGGGTGCGAACGCCGGATATCACTCCCGCATACTGAAAGAGACGGAGAAAGCCTCCCCGGGATATTATTCCGTCTATCTATACGATCACGAAGTGAAGGCCGAACTGTCGGCTACTACCCGCTGCGGTATTCACCGGTATACTTTCCCCGAAAGAAAGGAGTCGAGAATACTGATAGACCTGTTGTTCCCTACCGAATGGGATTACGGATTCAGCGTGAAGGATGCCTGCATCACCAAAGTAAGTTCTACAGAGCTGGAAGGATATGCCGATTGCCAGTCGGGCTCGTGGAGTAGCTGGAATAATTACAAACTGCATTTCATCATCCGTTTCAGCAAACCGTTTTCCCGCTTGAACGGATGGAATGAAGGGAAAGAGGTAGAAGATATACAATCCATCGTTGGTAAAAACGATATAGGAGTTTATGCCCTCTACACCACCGGTGAAGGGGAAAGTATCACGGTCTCCACCGGCTTATCGCTGGTCAGTATCGACCAGGCCCGATTAAATATGGAAACGGAACTGGCTCCTTTGCAATACGATTTCGACCGTGTCGTAGCCCAGACCCGCAACAAATGGAACGAACTGCTCGGCAAAATAGAGATCGAAGGACAGGACGAAGTGGATAAAACCAAATTCTATACCAACCTCTATCGGGCTTATGCCGGGAAACAGACCTGGAACGACGTGAACGGTCAGTACCGGGATGCCTGCGAAAACGTGCAGCAGCTGGAGCATGGTAATATGTACGGCGGCGATGCCTTCTGGAACAGTTTCTGGAATCTGAACGGCCTTTGGTCGATCATCTCCCCCCGCATCGTAGACGATTGGGTGACCACACAACTGGAAATGTTCAAACATACAGGATGGACGAATAAAGGACCAGCCGGACTCGAATATTCGGGCATCATGGAAGGATCGCACGAAACCGCCTTGATGGTGGCCGCCTACCAGAAAGGGATACGCAAAGACGGGGAAGCTATTTACAAAGCCGTATCAAAGAATGTGACGGAACCCGGGATCAATCATCCTTGCGGCGGTAACTGCGGAAATCCTTTACTGGACGTTTATATTAAGTATGGTTATATGCCGATGGAAATGAGCGTCGTATCCAAAACACTCGATTATGCTTACGACGATTGGTGTGTCTCCCAGTTGGCCCTGGCTCTCGGAAAGAAAAAAGAAGGAAAGGCATTACTGGCACGTTCCATGAATTATAAGAATGTATTTCATCCGGAAATGAAATTTGTCATGCGCAGGGATAGTCTCGGTAACTGGGATAAGGAGTTTGATGTCTTTTCCAACAAAGGGTTTATCGAAGGAAACAGTTGGCAATATTCCTGGTATGTACCGCACGATATTCCGGGATTGGTCGACTTTCTGGGTAAAGAGCTCTTCAACAGCCGCCTGGAAGATGGTTTTATCAAATCGGAAAAGCATAAGTTCGCAGCCCATGTCTTCGACCGTACATCGGGACAGTCTGCCGAATTCTATATCAACCAGGGAAATGAGGTAAACATGTGTACTCCGTTCCTATTCAACTACTCGGGTAAACCGTGGCTGGCACAGAAATGGTCGCGTGCGATCCTGGATAGTTTCTACGGCTCGACTCCCTATCATGGTTGGGAAGGCGACGAAGACGAAGGACAGATGGGAGGCTGGTATGTGATGAGTGCGTTGGGTCTGTTCGAAATGAACGGAGGTGCTTCCACCCGCCCGGAACTGGAACTGACCAGCCCGCTATTCAATAAAATAACCATTCATCTGGATCCGGATTACTACAAAGGTAAAACCTTCACGATCGAAGCACGTAACAATTCGAAAGAAAACATCTATATACAGAAGGCTTACCTCAACGGTAAAGAATTAAAACAACCCCGGATACCCTTTGCTGCAATTGCCGCCGGTGGAAAACTAATTCTCGAGATGGGTGATAAACCAGACTATCAGTGCTTCTAAAGCACCTCCTCTTTGCCGGACGTAAATCATTATTATAGGTAACCGTCCGGCAAATTCATCTGTTTTTTATACTTTTGTGCAAAGATAAGAAACAACATGCCACTATTTAAGAAGAAGGAACAATCCGCGCAACCCAACCTGGAGCAATTGCTCTCGGAGTTTAACCGGTCGCTGGCATTGATCGTCGACAAACAATTACTTATCGGCAACATCGTTGCCAAGGTAAAGCAGATATGCCCCGTAGAAAGCATTTATATCTTTCTATTGGACGAAAATACCGGGAAATACAAACAACAGAATGAAGCAAAAAACAAACCGGTTGTCCTTACCAGCCGGAGCCGCCTGGTAAGCTGGCTGTCGGTCAACGAAAAGCATTTGATCGTATCCGATTACCCGGACATCATAAACTATTTCCCAAAAGAAGAGCAGGAAGCATTACGGCAACTGGGAGCCGAACTGGTCTTTCCCCTTAAGGTAATGAATCAAACGAACGGAACCATTTTCATAGGAAAGAAAAATGACGGTACACGTTTTACCGAACAGGAACTGAACCTTCTCTCTATCCTGATCAACCAGGCTAACTTTGCTATCGAGCATGCTTCGTTGTATGAGGTACAAACAGAACGCCTGAAAAAGATGTATCGTACCGACCGCCTGGCAACCCTCGGCGAACTGGCTGCCGGTGCAGCGCATGAAATACGAAACCCGTTGACAGCTATCCGCAGTACGATCCAGTACCTCAGCAAAGACTTCAGCTCCGATCCCGTAAAAAACGAAATGATGACGGAACTGATATCTGAAGTGGAGCGCATCAACAAGATCGTACAGGGATTGCTCTCGTTCGCCCGTCCGTCTGCCCTCGACACTTCGGAGGTAAACATCGAACAACTGATCAACCAGACGCTTCTGCTGGTGACAAACACTTTACGTAAACAAAATGTCGAGGTCGAATTCGAATACTTCACCGACAATACGACGATACAGGCCGATGCGGAGCAGCTTAAACAAGTCTTTCTGAACATCATTCTGAACGCAGTAGAAGCGATGAGTAAGAATCCGCCTGACCGTTCGCGTACATTAATAATAAGTATAGAAAAAGGAGCTCCTATCAACTCTCATTCCCGTTACCTCATTCTCTCGTTCGAAGATACCGGCAAAGGGATCGAACAAAAAGATATAGAGAATGTGTTCAACCCGTTCTTTACGACAAAAGAAGAAGGGACAGGGCTCGGCCTTGCCATCTGCTACGGGATCATCAACCGTCACGAAGGCGAGATAGAAATAAAAAGCACGCCAGGTAAAGGCACTTGTATGAATGTAAAATTACCGCAACGCATATGAAAGCAAAAATAGTTGTAGCCGACGACGAACCGCATATCCGTAAGATGATCTGCCGTCTGCTCACCGACGAGGGATACGAAGTAAAACCTGCCGAAAACGGTCGGGAAGCGGTGAAGGTTTTCCTCTCCTTCCAACCTGACGTCGTTTTGTTGGATCAGCAGATGCCTGTTATGACCGGAGTGGAAGCCCTGGAAGAGATCAAACGTATCTCTCCCAACCAGACTGTTCTTTTTGTAACAGCTTTCGGTTCTATCTCCCTCGCAGTCGACGCCGTAAAGAAAGGTGCTTACGATTTCATAGAGAAACCTTTCGACAACGATAAACTGTTGCTCACCGTTAGCCGTGCTGTCGAGCACAGCCGGATGAAAGGAGAAATATCAAACCTGAAGAAAAGCCTGGGTGAAAAGCAAAGTCCCGTCATCGGAGAAAACACCGGCTTGAAGCAGGTTATGGCACAAGTCCGCCGGGTAGCGGAAACAAATGCAACCGTATTGATACATGGCGAAAGCGGGACGGGAAAGGAACTGATAGCCCGCGCCGTACATAATAACAGTCTGCGTAACAATGGCCCCTTTGTTGCCATCAACTGTGGAGCGATCCCGCTAACATTAATGGAAAGCGAACTGTTCGGACACGAACGCGGCGCCTTTACGGATGCCAAGGAGGCAAAAGCAGGAACCTTCGAACGGGCCGATGGCGGTACACTTTTCCTCGATGAAGTAGGAGAACTGCCCCTGGATGCACAGGTCAAACTGCTCCGCGTACTGGAAGAAAGGAAAATCACCCGTATCGGTGGTAAAAAAGCGATTCCGGTAGATGTCCGTATCGTGGCAGCTACCAACCGTAACCTGGATGATGAAGTAAAGAACGGGCATTTCCGCCTCGACCTGCTCTATCGCCTGAATGTGTTTACACTGATCCTTCCGCCTCTCCGCGAAAGGAAAGAAGACATACCCTTGCTGACCAATTTCTTCATCCGTAAATACAACCGGACGTTGAGCCTGGATGTACAATCCGTCAGTCCTGAAGCGATAGCGCTTCTCTCTTCTTACGACTGGCCCGGAAATGTACGTGACCTTGAAAATGCCATACAGAGTTCCATGATACTTTGTACCGGGGGCATGATCCGTCCCGAACATTTACCCGACCGTATAAAAGGTTACGAACTGGCCGAGGCACAAACCGTTACCGGTTCCGGCGGGAACAGTATCCGGGAGGTCAATGCCCAGATGGAGAAAGAGCTCATTACTGAAGCGCTGAAAAAGCATAACTTCAACCGTACGTTAACGGCCGAAGCTCTTAATATCAGCCGGAAAACATTGTTTAACAAAATGAAGCGGTATGGGCTATCATCCGATGAAAACTGACACTGTGCCTTTGCTATTCATTGGCTATCTGTCATCATTACAAGGGATGATCTATTAAAAAACAAAACATCCCCTTGTTTATATAACATTAGTTCTTAACTTTGCCGTTCTACACGACATAAAACATAATTAGTTATACTATGGCAAAAATAAAAGGAGCGGTAGTTGTCAACCAGGAACGCTGCAAAGGATGCAACCTATGTGTTGTTTCCTGTCCGAGCGATGTACTGGAATTACACCCGCGTGAAGTGAATAACAAAGGGTACCATTATGTGTACATGAAAAACCCTGATGCTTGCATCGGTTGCGCCAGTTGCGGATTAGTTTGTCCGGACGGTTGTTTAACCATCTACAAAGTAAAAATATAAAACAGATATGGCAGAAGAGATTAAATTAATGAAGGGGAATGAAGCCATCGCACATGCGGCTATCCGTTACGGTGCCGATGGATACTTCGGTTACCCCATCACTCCGCAGTCGGAGATCTTGGAAACCCTTATGGCTGAAATGCCCTGGGAAACAACCGGAATGGTAGTACTGCAAGCCGAAAGTGAAGTTGCAGCAATCAATATGGTATATGGTGGTGCCGGTACAGGCAAACGTGTAATGACATCATCTTCCAGCCCCGGTATCAGCTTAAAGCAGGAAGGTATTTCTTATATCGCAGGTGCTGAATTGCCTTGTCTGATCGTGAATGTAATGCGTGGAGGTCCCGGCCTGGGAACTATCCAGCCAAGCCAGGCAGACTACTTCCAGACTGTAAAAGGTGGCGGACATGGTGACTATCGTCTGATTACCCTTGCTCCTTCCTCTGTACAGGAAATGGCTGATTTCGTAGGGTTGGGCTTCGACCTTGCTTTCAAATATAACAACCCGGCTATCATCCTGGCAGACGGTATCATCGGCCAGATGATGGAGAAAGTGGTTATGCCTCCTTTCCGTCCCCGTAAGACGGAAGCCGAAATTATCGCTGAATGTCCGTGGGCGGCACAAGGCAAACTGAAAAACCGTAAGCCGAACGTGATCACTTCCCTGGAACTCGATCCGGCAAAGATGGAAGAAAACAATATCCGCTTCCAGGCTAAATATCGTAAAATCGAAGAGAATGAAGTGCGTTACGAAGAGTTCCATTGCGAAGATGCAGAATACCTGCTTGTCGCTTTCGGTTCTTCCGCACGTATCTGCCAGAAAGTAGTGGAAATTGCACGCGAAGAGGGTATCAAACTCGGCTTACTGCGCCCGATCACTTTGTGGCCGTTCCCGACAAAAGCAATTGCTGCTTATGCCGAGAAGGTAAAGGGGATGCTTTCTGTCGAACTGAATGCAGGCCAGATGGTGGAAGATATCCGCCTGGCTGTTAACGGGAAAATAAAGGTTGAACACTTCGGCCGCCTGGGTGGTATCGTGTTTACTCCGGATGAAGTATTGAACGCGCTGAAAGAAAAATTATTTTAATTCGTATGACACGCGGAAGTAAAACTGATAGTATATTGACAATCCTGTTCATGGTGCTAGCGGCAGCAGCTATTATCTGCTATTTTGCCGTTCCCGACCGTCACGTATTCTTATATTGTGGCGGTGCTGCCATCTGCTTCAGACTTGTTCAATATCTACTGAGATTTATTAGTTAATTAAGCTACAATTATGGAACTCAACGAAATAATTAAACCGGAGAATCTGGTCTATACAAAGCCGGAATTGATGAATGACAATCCCATGCACTACTGCCCCGGTTGCAGCCACGGTGTCATACACAAGCTGATCGCTGAAGTGATCGCCGATATGGGAATGGAAGAAAAAACGATCGGTATCTCCCCGGTGGGATGTGCCGTATTCGCATACAACTATCTGGATATCGACTGGATAGAAGCAGCCCACGGACGTGCTCCTGCCATCGCCTCTGCTATCAAACGTCTGAACCCGGAAAAGATGATCTTTACCTATCAGGGTGACGGTGACTTAGCCGCTATCGGCACAGCTGAAACGATCCATGCCGCCAACCGTGGTGAAAACATCGTGATCGTATTCGTGAACAATGCTATCTACGGTATGACCGGTGGCCAGATGGCTCCTACCACACTGGAAGGCATGCCTACTGCAACTTGTCCGTATGGCCGTAATATCGCTCTCAACGGTTATCCGTTGAAGATCGGTGATCTGTTGGCTCAACTGGAAGGAACTTGCCTGGTTACCCGCCAGAGCGTACAGACGGCTGCTGCCGTTCGCAAAGCAAAAAAGATGCTGCGTAAAGCTTTCGAAAACTCGATGGCCGGTAAAGGGACTTCAGTGGTCGAATTCGTCTCAACCTGTTCATCCGGTTGGAAGATGACACCCGAGAAATCAAACAAATGGATGGAAGAGAATATGTTCCCGTTCTATCCGTTGGGAGATCTTAAAAACAAAGAATAAGTAAATACAGAAACGACATGAAACAAGAAATTATTATAGCAGGCTTTGGAGGACAAGGTGTTCTGTCGATGGGTAAGATACTTGCTTATTCAGGCTTGATGGAAGGCAAAGAAGTTACCTGGATGCCTTCATACGGACCGGAACAACGTGGTGGTACAGCCAACGTAACAGTAATCATGAGCGATGATCCCATCAGTTCACCGATCCTGAATGAATATGATATCGCAATCGTACTGAATCAGCCTTCGATGGACAAATTCGAAAGCAAGGTGAAGCCGGGCGGTATCCTTATCTATGACGGATATGGCATACATACCCCTGTTAAACGTACCGATATCAGCGTTTACCGTGTGGATGCTATGGATGCAGCAACCGAAATGAAAAACGAAAAAGCATTCAACATGCTTATCCTGGGCGGTTTATTAAAAATTGTTCCGATGGTAAAACTTGAGAATGTACTGTTGGGTCTGAAGAAGTCCCTGCCCGAACGTCATCACAAGCTGATCCCGATGAACGAGGCTGCCATAAAGAAAGGTATGGAGATCATACAGAAAATGTAATCTTGCAAAAAGAATATAAAGAGGGGCGTTTCTTTCGTAGGAACGCCCTTTTGTTTTATCTTTGCAACCCATGAAGCATTGCTTATACATATTATTATTGCTGATAGTATCTGCCGCAACTGTTCAGGCTCAAAGAGAAGCACGTGGCAGATCAGAAAGTGGAGGAAAACAACGCGGTGGATTCTCTCTGTCAAATCTTTCTTCATCACAGAAAGAGATACCTGACAGTTTATTAGTAGTAGACAGTGCCGCTCTGAAATCCAAACGTCTTATAGCTTATCACCTCACCCCTCTTTTAGGGGAGGCTTATGTAGCTCCGCTGGATACCAACAAGCTGAACTTCGGAAATACGACATTGGTCGAAAGCAAGTCGCTGGCTATCGGATACCTGGCAAATCTAGGTGCCCCGGCACAGACAAAGATATTTTCCGAACGGAAGGAACCTCGCGACTTTATTTTCGCCGATGCCTACGACTACTACATCACGACACCGGAGAATGCTTATTTCTACAACACTAAAATTCCTTATACCAACATCATGTATACCTCCGCCGGCGGTAGTACCAATAAGGAAGAACAGTTGAAAGGAACTATGACCATGAACTTCGGCAAGAAGATCAACGTGGGTGGAGATATTGACTATATCTATGGACGAGGACACTATAAAGACAATGGAGACAAATTGTTAAGTTACCGCTTCTTCGGTAGTTATCAGACCGACCGCTATGAAATGCATGCTTACCTGAGCAACTTTAACTTTGTAAACTACGAAAACGGTGGCCTCGCCAATGACTCGACAATCAATCATCCGGACGAATATTTCCCCGAAGGACGTCCTTCCGATACTAAATCGTACGATGTGCGTTATCTGGCAAGTGCCTGGAACCGTGTACGCGGTAAACGGTATTTCCTTACTCAACGGTATAACCTCGGATTTACCCGCGAACTGGAAGAAACCGATGAAGAAGGTAACCCGAAAGAAGTATTTGTGCCTGTATCCAGCATTATCCATACAATCGATTATGAAGATAACCGTCGCCGGTTTATCTCTCATAGCAACCTGCTCGACTCGGCCTATATAGTTAAAGACGGAAATCAAAGCTTCCCCCGCATCTATGGGCTGGGAGCTACACTGAACGATCAGACTTCTTCATGGAATTTAAAAAACACGATAGGTCTTTCTCTTCGGGAAGGATTTCAGGACTGGGCCAAATTCGGACTGACAGCATTCGTTAGTTTAGAGAAACGCCGATTCAAGCTGGATCCCAGGATAGAAGGGCTTGATTACGGAGAATATGGTAGAGGCCCTAATTTCTCCGTCGACAATGTCGATCTTAATAATCTTCCCAAAGAAAAGATATACGATGAGTTTTCAACCTATATCGGAGCTGAATTATCTAAACGCATGGGAAGTATCCTGACCTATAATGCCCGGGGTGAACTTTGTCTCATTGGTAGCGATGTCGGCGAATTCCGCGCCACAGGAGATTTACAAACCCGTTTCAAACTATTCAGAAAAGATGCCACGATTAAAGCGAACGCTTACATTAAAAATGTAACACCCGCTTTTTACATGCGCCATAATCATTCGCGTTATTTCTGGTGGGACAATGATCAATTTAAGAAGATACAGCAGATATATGTCGGTGGAGAAGTCAATCTCGAATCGACCGGAACTACATTATCAGCTGGAGTGGAAAGTATTCAGAATTATATTTTCTTCAACAAAATGGGTATGCCCGAACAACACGGAAGCAATCTGCAGGTGGTAAGTGCCCGCCTAAAACAGGACTTCCGTTACCGTGCTTTCGGTTGGGAAAATGAAATTTGCTGGCAGATGAGCGGTGACAATGATGTATTGCCCCTTCCGAAGTTCAGTGCTTACTCTAATATGTATCTGGCCGCAAAAGTGGCAAAAGTATTGACTGTTCAGATAGGTGCGAACGTGTATTACAATACAGCGTATTATGCACCCTATTATGAACCGGCAACCCAGCAATTCCAGGTTCAGGATGAAGTTAAAGTAGGCAATTATCCTCTTATAAATGCCTATGTAAATTTCCATCTGAAACAGGCTCGCTTCTTCATTATGGCTTACAACCTGAGTAGTAAATTTGTCGAGCCCAATTATTTCTCCTTGTCACATTACCCTTTGAATCCGATGGTTCTAAAAATGGGTATTGCCGTTACATTCAATAATTAAAGAGTATGAAATCGCGGAAGTTACTGGTGGTCTATATGATTCTGCTGGCAATTGTTCTGATTGCCATGTTCCAGTTGTTTCAATTCAAAAAGGCGTCGCTCCTCCCCAGAGATTATCCTGAAATAAAAGAGGAAGGTATCCTGAGAATCGTAACGGAATATAATCAGTCCGGTTATTATGTAGCCGGCGATACGATCGAAGGTTTCCAGTATGAACTCAGCCAGGCTATAGCCAAACTATCCGGATTGGAAGTTCAGACCCATCTGGAAATGAGCCTAGCCGAAAGTTTCCAGGAATTATCAGAAAATAAGTGTGACGTAATTGCCCGCAATATCCCTATTACGAGTGATAATAAAGAGGAATATCTATTCACCGAACCGATCGTATTGAATAAGCAAGTTCTGGTACAACGTACGAAAGAAGCAAACAATGGATTTAAACCGATCCGCAACCAGTTGGATCTGGCTCAAAAGACTTTATATATCCCTAAGGACTCGCCTGCCAGATTGCGCCTGCAAAATCTGGCACATGAGATCGGAGATACGATATATGTCAAAGAAGATGAACTTTATTCCAGCGAACAACTGGCTATTATGGTTGCGAAAGGAGATATTGATTATGCGGTTTGCGATCAGCAGATAGCAAAAATATCCAAAGAGAATCTACCCGAAATAGATATTGATACAGATATCAGTTTCACACAACTGCAATCATGGGCAGTACGCAAAGACTCCCCTATCTTGCTCGACAGCCTGAACAGCTGGCTTTCACAAATTAAAGAAAGCGGCTTGTATAAGGAAATATACAAGCGCTATTATGGAAATAAATAATTACTAATCGTGGGTAGGTAGAATGAACGAGAAAGTCGAACCTTCACCCAATTTCGACTCAACTTGAATTGAACCACCCATTTTGGTTACTAAACTTCTGCAAATCGCCAGGCCAAGACCAATACCTTCCATATAGTCATTGATCTTCACAAAACGCTTAAACAGACTTTGTAGCTTGTCTTCAGCAATACCCATGCCGGTATCCTTTACATAAAAATTCAAGCAGCCGTCTCCCAGGTCTTTATATCCCATAGTGATACTCCCCTGCTTCGTATTCTTGATCGCATTATTTGCCAGATTATTTATAAGCTGCAACAAACGGATCTGGTCTGTACCAAACGTACATTGTTCCAATCCCTTTTCCAATATTAAATCCACACCTTTCGGCATACGAAGTTTAATAGAAGCATACGTGTTGTCCATCATCTCATTCAGATCAATGGGAGCATAACTAATTTTTATTGCATCCGCTTCAATCTTTGACAGATCGAGTATATCGTTGATCAACTGCATAAGCAACTGGTTATTTGACTTGATGATCTCATAATATGACATACGCTCCTCGTCTGTATCCGCAAACGCCATCAGTTCGGAAAAGCCGGTTATGGCATTCAATGGCGTACGGATCTCATGACTCATATCCGCCAAATACTTCGATTTCATTTTATCGGCAACTTCTGCCTTCTCACGAGCTTCTTCCAGAGATAACTCCTGATCCTTCCGATCTTGTATATTGGTCGAGCAACCGAGAATGACCAAAGGACGCCCTTTGACATCTCGCTCATAAATATAAGCCGACGATTCACGCCAATGATAATCTTCCTGTTCCGAGTACTTCACGCGTACCTCCATTTTCACTTCGGTCAACTTGCCGGTACACATCTTTTCAATAAGATCCCAGTAAACTTCCCGATCGTCAGGATGAATATAAGTCATAAATGTTGTTCCCGACATAGCTGTCAGACCATTCGGATGATCATCCCAACTATTCAGTTGAACCAAAGCATCTTTATAACCGTTTTTGCTGTCGGGATTAATAAAAATAGAACAAGTCCGGATATCGCTCGACTGCAAAGCCATCTTAGTGAGCGTCTGCGTTCTTTTAAGCGCATCTTCTACAGCTTTTTTAGCTGTTATATCCCGCCATAAGGCAAGTAGAAGCGTTTTTCCACAACTCAGCGAAATTGGAAATTTTGTGACTTCAATATCTTTAAATTCACCGGTTGCAGTTTTTACCTTCCCTTGAAATTCTATAGTCTTTCCGGTATTGATCACTCCCGGTCAATCTCACAACGCTTTTCAATCGACAACAAAGCATCATAATTTACTTCAAAATCGTCATGGCCCTCTATCTGGGAAGTATTAATTCCCGTAATATCTTCCATGAACTTATTCCAGTAAAGATAATTAAAATGATCGCCTGCATCTTTTACAAATACGCCTAATGGCAGATGATCCAGGATCGTATTCAGTAATTCGCGAATACTATCTTGTTCCTCCTTTAATGTTAACTTTGACTGAAGGTTGTCAAGGCCGTCATTTATCCCCATATCACTTACAATTTTTATCAAAATCGGGTATAAAGATATTTATTTTTATTATACTTCACCAGAAAACACTAATAAATTCAACGCCTGTAACAAAAAAAAGAGTATTTATAACAAGAACACTTACTTCTATATAGAATTTGGTAAATATTATTTACCTTTACGGTGAATTTAATGATAGAAGATGAGATTTGACGAATTGGATTTAGAAGAGGCCGTACTGGACGGACTCGATGCTATGAATTTTCAGGAAACTACTCCTGTACAGGAATTAACAATTCCGGTTATTTTAGAAGGGAAAGACATCATAGCCTGCGCGCAGACGGGAACAGGGAAAACCGCTGCTTACGTATTACCTTTGATTAACGAACTAAGTAAAGGTAACCATCCGGATAATGCCATTAATGCGATCATTATGGCTCCAACCCGTGAGTTGGCTCAACAGATTGACCAACAGATTGAAGGTTTTACATACTTCGTTCCGGTATCGGCCGTTGCCGTATATGGCGGAACCGACGGAATTGCCTGGGAACAACAAAAACGGGGGCTGGAAATGGGAGCCGACATCGTGATCGCTACCCCGGGACGTTTATTATCACATATCAAACTAGGTTCGGTTGACCTATCGAAAGTATCTTTCTTTGTCCTTGACGAAGCCGACCGTATGCTGGATATGGGATTCTATGATGACATCATGCAGGTACATAAGCAACTGCCGCAAACCTGCCAGACCATTATGTTTTCAGCAACGATGCCCCCCAAAATCCGGACATTGGCAAAAACGATCCTGAAAGATCCGGAAGAAGTTAAAATAGCAATCTCCCGCCCTCCCGAATCCATCATGCAAACAGCCTATATCTGTTACGATCCACAAAAGATCAAGATATTGGAAGACCTGTTCCTACAAAGTCGTCCGCAACGTGTCATTATATTCTCATCTTCTAAAATGAAGGTAAAGGAACTTGCCTCTACCCTGAAGCGGATGAAGTTCAACGTAGCGGCTATGCATTCCGACCTGGAACAGTCGCAGCGTGAGGAAGTAATGAAAGAATTCAAGAACGGACGCATCGATATACTGGTAGCAACGGATGTCGTATCGCGCGGTATCGATATCAACGATATCAAATTGGTTGTCAACTTCGACATACCTCACGACCCGGAAGATTATGTACACCGCATCGGCCGTACCGCCCGCGGAACCGGTGGTGAAGGATTGGCTATCACCTTTATCAGTTTAGAAGAACAAGCCCAGTTCAAACGCATCGAAGAGTTCCTGGAAAAAGAAGTATATAAGATACCAATCGATCCGAAATTCGGAGAAGCCCCTTTATACGAACCTGAAAAGTATGGAAATATGCGTCGTGGCCGCGGTCGTCCATCCAAATCCGGCAACGGAGGAGGGAGAAAGCCCAGTAATCGCCAAGGTAGTAACTCCGGAAAAGGACAGCAACACCGCGGTAGACCTAGAAAAGAAGCTTAACATACGAAAGTTCATTATATGCAAACAAAAAGGAGATATGCCATCGCGGTATATCTCCTTCTTTTATATAATAGTTTATTATCTATTTATCCATTCATCGAAGCCAGAAACTCCATATTGTCATAAGTCTGTTCCATACGTTTCTTTACAAACTCCATTGCTTCGAGTGAGTTCATATCCGACAGATATTTACGAAGAATCCACATACGGTTCAACGTACTTTCATCCTGTAACAGATCGTCACGACGGGTACTTGAAGCTGTAATATCAACAGCCGGATAAACACGTTTGTTTGATAACTTACGGTCTAACTGTAATTCCATGTTACCTGTCCCCTTGAATTCTTCGAAGATCACATCATCCATCTTTGAACCAGTTTCAGTCAATGCTGTTGCCAGAATTGTCAAGCTACCGCCATTTTCAATATTACGGGCAGCACCGAAAAAGCGTTTAGGCTTCTGCAATGCATTAGCATCCACACCACCGGAAAGAACCTTACCGGATGCAGGCTGAACAGTATTATAGGCACGTGCAAGACGTGTTATAGAATCTAACAGGATGACTACATCGTGACCACATTCCACCATACGTTTAGCCTTGTTCAATACAATCTCTGCGATCTTTACATGGCGTTCTGCCGGTTCGTCGAAAGTAGAAGCGATAACTTCGGCATCAACACTACGGGCCATATCCGTTACTTCTTCCGGACGTTCATCGATCAACAGGACGATCATATATACTTCCGGATGGTTGGCTGCAATTGCATTAGCAATATCTTTCAGCAACATTGTCTTACCAGTTTTAGGCTGTGCCACGATCAGACCACGCTGCCCTTTACCGATCGGAGAGAACAAATCGACTACACGAACGGAAATATTATCATTCACCTTCGGAGCCTTACGTGCCGTAAGCATGAACTTTTCATCCGGGAAAAGTGGAGTCAGGTGATCAAAAGGAACACGGTCGCGTACTTCTTCTGGCGAACGTCCATTGATCTTGTCTACTTTTACCAGCGGAAAATATTTTTCACCTTCCTTCGGAGGACGGATAGCACCTTCCACCACATCGCCGGTCTTTAAACCAAACAACTTGATCTGCGACTGCGATACATAGATATCATCCGGAGAAGTCAGGTAGTTATAATCAGAAGAACGCAGGAAACCATAACCATCCTGCATCATTTCCAATACGCCGGTTCCTATCAGGATACCGTCAAACTCGTATTGCTTTTCCTGCTGAGCATTGTTGTTACGCTGGTTGTTATGATTATTTTGATTATTCTGGTTGTTCTGTCTGTTATTAGGACGAGGTGTATTTTGTTGCTGTGGTTGCGAAGCTACTTCCTTTTCAGGTTGAACCGCTTTTTCCTGTGGTTGCGACTTAGCCGGTGAAGGAGAGAACGGGAAGAGCTGATCAAGAACCGACTTTGTATCAGGATGTCTGAATACAACTCTTTTAGGTTCATTTTCCGATACCGGGACATCGTTAGCCGGAGTTTCAGAAACCGGAACTGTGGGCACCTCAGGAACCGCTTCTACAACAGGTAATTCTTCAGGGGCACCTTCAACCACAACAGGTGGTAATAGAGGTTTCTCTACTACGGGAACTTCTGCAACAACAGACTGAGGTGTTTTTGATACTTTTACTTCGTCCGCATCATTAGCTGGAGCAACTGCACCGGCTACCTTTTCTTTTTTCTCTATACGAACTCTTTTTTTACGCTCAGGTTGTTCCTTCTTTTCTGCAGCAACAGCTACTTTCTTTTCTTCTACAGGTTTTGCTGCTTCGGGAGCCGGAGTCGTTGCTACTTCCGGTTTTGCCGCTTTCACTTTACTTTCGGCCTTAGGAGCTTTAGCAGCTACCGTTTTAGAAGGTTTCTTCGCTTTCGTCTGCTTTTCAGCTTTCTTAGCTTCTTTTTCTTTCTCCTTTTCAGCCTGTAGACCTGCATAAGAGATAGCCTGTTCATCAAGAATACGATAAACAAGTTCTTCTTTTTTCAAAGAACTTATTTTCTTAATTCCTAACTCTTCCGCTATACTTTGCAATTCAGGAAGGAGTTTTTCATTTAGTTCTAGAATATTATATTTCTGCATATTGAGAAGTGAGTAATAAAAACGGATACACGATCAAAGATGTACAATACGTGCTTACCGCTATCATTGTATCTTAATAGTTTTTGATAATAAATAAATCTTTCTTGTAAAAAACCGGATTGTTTAGCTAATTTGAATTATTAGTAACACATCTGCGGAGTAAATCTTTGCAAATGTAAGAACATTTTTAGTTATTCTATTATTTTTGTCGAAAAAAAATTCACAACCAGCACACTCTTAGTCGTTTTGTCGATACAAAATCGATTATCGGAGCGCTCTCCCACAATCCAAAGGATGGTTTCACCGCTACAAAGAAGCCATGTCTGCTCCTTATCTATACGGCTGAATTTATGATCCGAAAAATAGTCGCTCAACTTCTTACGCCCTTTCATTCCAAAAGGGATGAACCAATCTCCTTCTTTCCATCGACGAAGTGTTAGAGGGAAAGAGAGTTTGTCGTAATCAAAATAGGCGATATGTTTATCCTTCCGGATATTGAAGTCATTATTAATAACAATCTTCTGGAAAGAAAGTTCAACCGGACCTGACCAGATATCTTCCAGAACATCATCAGCGGTAAAAGTATATTCTGGTATTTCTTCCGTACAGATGGGTGAAAGCAACAGGTATTCGCGATCTTTCAACAAGCGATATTCAGGCGAGTAAAATATCCTTCCCGACTCTTTAGCCAGCGAGCGAAAAATGTCATCTGCCACTTGCCGGGTAAAACCATACGGTTTCAACAATTCATACAGAATAGTTGCAGGTGAAGGATAGTTCATCAGCCGGTCTATCGGAATACGATCCCCTTCTTCTATTAACTGCTTACGGGCTTCTTCCAGAACATGAAGATAAATAGTTTCGGTGTCAGCCAGATGATCAGCAGTACGGGCAATAGCTGTCCTGACGGAAGGATTCAACTCTTCCAGCAGGGGAAGCACACGAAGACGAATAAAATTACGCGTATAAGCGTCCGACAAGTTCGTACTATCCGTTACATAGGTCAAATGCTGCTCTCCCAACCAAGCTAATATCTCGCTACGACTAACAGTCAACAAAGGACGTATCACATAGCCATTCTTCGGACGAATCCCTCCCATTCCCCGAATTCCTGTTCCGCGAATGAGGTTTAATAAGACGGTCTCTACACTATCATCACGATGATGAGCTACTGCAATAGCCTGAGCATTAAAACGCTGCCGCATTTCCTCAAACCAGTTATAACGTAGTTCCCGGGCTGCCATTTCAATAGAGAGACGATGTTCAGTTGCATAAGCCGTTGTATCAAAATCTATTTTATGAAAAGGAACACCCAGTGCGAAAGCTGTCTCTGCAGCAAATTGTTCATCCCGGACAGATTCTTCACCACGTAAATGGAAATTACAATGTAGTGCTATACAAGAATAATCCAGCTGCACAAGCAAACCCAGCAAGGCAACCGAATCGGCTCCCCCGCTAAATCCAACCAAAACAGGCCTGTTATCGACCAGCAACTGCTGTTTTTCTATGTACGCACGAACAATATTCCTCATTTGATTACGCAATTATGGCTTTAGCCAAACAATTTATATTTCAGCTAAAGCCATAAACTATTATTTACTTATGTAAATTATTCTTCTACACCAGCCAGTTCCGGGTCGATCATAATACGTCCGCAATATTCGCAAACGATTACTTTCTTACGCAACTTGATATCCATTTGTTTCTGGGGCGGGATCTTGTTGAAGCAACCACCACAGGCATCACGTTGGATATAAACAACAGCCAAACCGTTACGAGCCCCCTTACGGATACGCTTGAATGCAGTAAGCAAACGTGGTTCAATTGTAGTTTCCAGCTTTTTAGCCTTTTCGCGCAGTCTTTCTTCTTCCTGCTTTGTTTCAGAAATAATTTCATCCAGTTCGCTCTTCTTCTGAACCAGATCAGCCTTACGGCCATCCAATCTTTCAGTCAGCTGGGCAATTTCTTCTTTCTTATGACTAATCGACTCACCGAATTCGCGGATCTTCTTTTCAGAAAATTCTATCTCAAGTCCCTGGAATTCGATTTCTTTTGACAAGTTATCAAATTCACGGTTATTACGTACGTTATCCAGTTGCGATTTATATCTCTCAATCAGACCGGTAGACTCAGTGATTCTGTGTTTCTGTTCAACAACAGCATTCTCATAATCCTGGATCTCCGTCTGATAGTTCTGAAGACGGGTTTCCAATCCTACAATCTCATCTTCCAGGTCCTGAACTTCCAGGGGAAGCTCTCCACGAAGCGTTTTGATCTTATCAATTTCAGTCATCATCGTCTGAAGTTGATACAGCGTAGAAAGCTTTTCTTCAACTGTATACTCTTTTTCAGCTGATTGTTTATCTGTAGCCATTCTATAAATATTTTACCGGGTTTGAATTAACATTTGAAAAATGTACGGCAAAGGTAGGGAATTTTTTCGATATTATGTTATAAAAGATGTCTTTTGTACATACTTCTGACTCATAATGGCCTATTACAGCCAACAGAATACTGTCTTCAACATCGTAAAAGTCATTGTATTTAGCTTCTCCGGTGATGAAGATATCGGCACCATATGCAATCGCATCCTTAATCAGAAATGCACCGGCTCCACCACACAAAGCTACTTCACGTATCGGTTTACCGGTAAAAGCAGAATGCTTCACGCACCCCACCTGAAACAGTCCTTTGATTCGTTCGAGAAAACTCAGTTCGTCTTCTTCCACAGGCAACTCGCCCACTACCCCAGAGCCGACCTGATCCCAGGTATTACTCAACGGATAGAAGTCGAATACCGGCTCTTCATACGGATGCACTGAAAGTAGAGCGCGTGTAATGGTTGCCTTGCGGAAAGCAGGAAGTATCGTTTCGATACGTATCTCCTTTTCCACATGCAGTTCACCTTGTTCACCACAGAAAGGATTGGTACCTTCACCTGCACGAAAAGTGCCACTACCTTGCAGATTAAAACTACAGGAGTCATAAGCTCCAACATTTCCGGCCCCGGCATTAAACAGGGTGGTTCGCACCAATTCGGCATATGCCTCGGGAACAAATGTAACCAGTTTCAACAATACACCTTTCTGCGGACTAAGGACACGTACATTTTCCAATCCGATCAGTTCAGCCAAGCGAAAGTTAACACCACCGGCTGCATTATCGAGATTAGTATGCGCAGAATAGACCACCAGATCGTACTTACACGCTCGCATCATGCAACGCTCGATATAGGTGGAACCAGTCAGCGACTTAAAAGCTTTAAAGGCTAAAGGATGGTGAGAAATAATCAGATTACACCCCAGTTCTACAGCCTCGTCAATCACTTCTTCCGTGACATCCAGGCAAAGTAGAGCCCCGGTAGCAGATTGATTTACATCACCTACCTGTACGCCGGCATTGTCAAAGCTTTCCTGCAATGGCAGCGGAGCGTATTGCTCTATTTCTTTCAAAACATCCTTTATCCGTAACATTATGATATATTTTATTCTTTCACGTCAACCTTCAAACATAACTCATCCAGCTGTACATCGTCGATCACAGAGGGAGCATCAAGCATTACATCGCGGCCTGAGTTATTTTTGGGGAAAGCAATACAGTCGCGAATAGAATCGAGGCCGGCAAACAGAGACACCCAACGATCCAAACCATAAGCCAGACCACCGTGAGGAGGAGCACCATATTTGAAGGCATTCATCAAGAAACCAAACTGAGACTGTGCTCTTTCTTCCGTGAAGCCCAGCAACTGGAACATCTTATCCTGCAATTTGCTGTCGTGGATACGGATAGAACCTCCCCCCACTTCAACACCATTGATAACCATATCGTAGGCATTGGCACGAACAGCCCCCGTATCGGTATCCAGCAACGGAATATCTTCCGGTTTCGGAGAAGTAAACGGATGGTGCATTGCATAGAAACGCTGATCTTCTTCACTCCATTCAAACAGAGGAAAATCAATCACCCACAAGCATACGAATTTATTCTTGTCGCGCAATCCCAACTGACCAGCCACTTCCAGGCGCAGTTCGCAAAGTTGTTTACGGGTCTTCATCGCATTGTCACCGGAAAGAATCAGGATCAAGTCACCCGGTTTAGCGCCGAAAGCCTCCTTCATCTGTTGCAATGTTTCCTGTGTATAGAATTTATCCACACTCGATTTCACACTGCCGTCGGCTTCCACGCGGGCATATACCATACCTTTTGCACCTACCTGCGGACGTTTTACAAAGTCTGTTAAGGCATCCAGTTGTTTACGGGTGTAGTTTGCCGCCCCTTCCACACAGATACCACCTACATAAGCAGCATCATCAAATACAGAGAAACCATGACCTTTCATGATATCCATCAACTCAACAAACTTCATTCCGAAACGCAAATCAGGTTTGTCGCTTCCATAATATTTCATTGCATCGTGCCAGGTCATACGTTGGAACGGCTCTTTAATCTCGATACCACGAATTACCTTGAAAAGGTGTTTCGCCATTCCTTCGAAGATATTAAGCACATCTTCCTGCTCGACGAAACTCATTTCACAGTCGATCTGTGTAAATTCCGGCTGACGGTCGGCACGCAGGTCTTCATCACGGAAACACTTTACGATCTGGAAATAACGGTCAAAACCGGAAACCATCAACAACTGTTTCAATGTTTGTGGAGATTGAGGCAGTGCATAGAACTGTCCCGGATTCATACGTGAAGGAACAACGAAGTCGCGTGCACCTTCCGGCGTAGAGTTTACAAGAACCGGTGTTTCTACTTCCAGGAAACCTTGTTTATCCAGATAGTTACGAACTTCAAACGCCATGCGGTGACGTAGTTCCAAATTTGCACGAACAGCATTACGACGCAAATCCAGATAACGATATTTCATACGCAGGTCATCGCCTCCGTCAGTATCATCTTCAATAGTAAAAGGAGGCGTTACGGCAGCATTCAGGATATTCAGTTCTGAAACAATCAGTTCAATTTCGCCTGTCGGGATATTGTTGTTCTTACTTGAACGTTCTCTTACTGTTCCTGTAACCTGAATCACATACTCACGCCCCAGCTTGTTTGCCTTTTCACAAAGTGCGGCATCTACTTCCTGGTTAAACACCAACTGGGTTATACCATAACGATCACGGAGGTCGACAAATGTCATACCGCCCATCTTACGAGTCTTCTGCACCCATCCGGCCAAAGTAACCACCAGACCTTCGTCTGCCAGGCGCAAATTTCCACAAGTTCTTGTTCTATACATTTTAAATAAGATTTATCTGTTTTAATTTCATAATTCAAAAGTATAAACAAAGTGTATCTGTAAAATACAATGATGTACTTTACGCGCAGTCGGTCTGCAAAGATAATACTATATTCATTAACTGTAATAATTTCATTGAAATTAAAAGGAAAGTGCAATAAAATATAAAAGAGAAGAGGAAGCACTAATTAAAACAAAACAAAAAGAGAACCAACAAACTCGTTGACTCTCTTCTTTTGTCGGGGTACCAGGATTCGAACCTGGGACCCCCTGCTCCCAAAGCAGGTGCGCTAACCGGACTGCGCTACACCCCGTTTTACAACCGCTTTATTGTCGATTGCGGTGCAAAGGTAAGCATTTATTTTTAACCACCAAATATTTCGTGTTTTTTTTTAATTGATTACTTTCGCATCTGTTTTATTATCTCAACTAAAGGGAAAGGAGGAAAAGCAAAGGAAAGAAGAGATCATCAAACATGAACATATTGCAAGACAATATGTTATAATATAAACATATCAATATTGAAAATAGTATGATAATTGCCTATACACGAACATATTCAAACAAGCAACAAAGTGACAATCAAAAAAATGCGATTGAACAATTTGCAATGAACAACAATATAACTATAGACAAATGGCATAAAGATTCCCGTAGTACTTCTTCTCGTCATAAAAACAGGCTGGAAGAAATAATCAAAAGTATGGACGCCGGCGATACGCTGATTGTAGCAGATGTTACCCGTTTAAGCCGAAAATTGATGGAAATTATGCATTTGATTTTGTTATGTATCGAAAAGAAAGTGACTCTTTACTGCCTTAAAGAAGGATACACTTTCGAAGATAATGTTGACAGCAAAACATTGGCATTTACTTTTGGGCTCGTTTCTGAAATTGAAAGTAAATTGATCTCAACCCGGACAAGAGAATCTCTGGAGATCAGTAGAAACAAAGGAACAGCCCTCGGACGACCGAAAGGAACTCCTAAAATGGATCATCTACTTGCACAGAAAGAACAGATTGAAAAGGAACTCAATGAAGAGAAAGCGACTTATGCCGAACTGGCAGAATATTACCAGGTTTCATTAAGCAGTTTCAAAAATTTTGTAAGAAACAATATTAGTCCTACGCTTCCCGGAAGAAACAGAACCGGAAAGAAAAAGAAAAAAACTGACTAATTAATTGATAAATAAAAAGGGGAATTGAAAATAATCGACAGGCTTATACATTTTCAATTCCCCTTTTATTTATCTTACTTTTCTATCCTGATCCGCGCGTCAACAGCAAATAAACCTCTATCTGTTGCCAATAACGGGTTTATATCCATCTCCTTTATTTCAGATGCAAAACGAAGAATAGTAGAAAGACGGACAATGATATCTGCATACTGTTGCTCATCGATACCTTTTTGTCCACGGGTTCCCTTTATTATCGGGTAACCCCGCAAAGAATGGATCATTGAATAAGTTTCATCATACGATAACGGAGCTAAACCGTATGATACGTCTTTCAGTACTTCCACGAAGATACCTCCCAATCCGCAAAGTATAACATGACCGAAACCTTCCTCGTACTTCGCTCCCAAAAATAATTCCTGCCCCTTTAACATAGGTTGAACCATTATTGCCGTTACATCCGGCAAACGCATCATGCGCTCGAACTCAAACAATAAATGTTCTTCACTACGGATATTTAAAGCAACTCCGCCAATATCACTTTTATGTACAGGACCGACAACTTTAGCTACGACCGGGAATTTTACCCGTTTAGCAAAAGCAATCAATTCATCCTTATCGGTCGAAGTGAATTCTTCCACCAAAGGAATATTAGCCGCCCCTAACAAAGTACGAACCTGTTCAGGTGTAAGATAACCATTAGAAGGTAACTGATCGATAATACGACGCACTTCAGGTACATTCACCCCATATAATTGAATATCAGTACTCATTGGCTTAGGTGTATTGATCACCCGTGAAAGGGCTGTTCCCAATGTCACCTCATCAGAAAAGTTTACATGTCCCTTCTTTACAAAACTACGAACCTCCGGCCCTGCTGTCACTATGGAAGGTAATACAGGAAAGATCGGTTTCTTGCATTCTTCCATCTTCTTATGAAGCACTTCGTATGTTTCATACAGCTTTACCAGACCGGGACTACCGAAAATAACCATCATCAGATCAATCTCATCGAAATGATTCTCGCAATAATCGATTGCAGTAGCCAGATGTTCAGGCGTACCTGTTCCGATTATATCAATCGGATTACCGACTGCGGCACCCGGATATAATTTCGATTTCAATTCGGCTGCAACCGGACCTTCCAGATTAGGAACATTTAAACGTCCTTTAGAAAGAGCATCGGCCAACATAACCGCAGGACCTCCGGCATGAGTAATGATAGCACAATTTTTTCCTTTCACTTCTTTTAGCGTAAAGATACTAGCTACCGTAGTCAGTTCCTCACGACTAAAGCAGCGTACAATACCGGCTTTACGGAACAAAGCCTCAACGGCTGAATCCGAACTGGCTATCGCACCGGTATGTGATGAAGCGGCACGTTTTCCCGATTCCGTACTTCCTGCTTTGATCGCAGCGATATGACAACCTTTACGAATCAGAGACGATGCATGATAAAGCAGTTTATCCGGATTCTTGATCTGTTCGATATAAAGCATCTTAATCTTCGAGTCGAGTACAGGATCAAAATTCCGATCCATATATTCAAGGACTTCCTCCACCCCGATCTGTTTGGAATTGCCAACAGACCATACAGATGAGAAACGTAATCCTTTCGTTAATGCAGACTCGATAATAAAGAGCGCCGTACCTCCCGAACTGGAAATAAAGTCTACCCCGTCCGGATGAAACTCAGGTATAGGTTGTGTGAAGACACCATGAAACTTCGTATTCATCAGTCCGATGCAATTAGGACCGATCATGGAAGCACCGGCTTCATTTACAGTCGCCAGCATCTGATCTTCCAAAAGGGCTCCCTCGTGAGTCTCTTCGCCAAAACCGGCTGAAACAACGATAAAAGCTTTTACATTCTTCTGATTGGCCAGTATATCTATAGCCTCAGGACAAGAAGGACCGGGAATTGAAATAATAGCCATTTCCGTATCTGGTATATCATGTACGGAGTGATATGATTTCAGACCTTGCACATCGTCCTCTCTGGCATTGACAACATACAGTTCTCCTTTATACTTACCATCCAGAAGATTTCGCACCAAGCGTCCACCGGGCTTGTGCACATTATTTGAGCCACCTACTACAACGATGCTCTTAGGGTCGATTAATTCTCGGTTAATCATAACATTTTGATTAATTAAGTTCAATGAATTGGAACAAATATAGTTTTTTTTATCTATTCATTCATCGAATCTACGGTAATTTATTTACATTTTGTACACTCTGAGACCAGCCAATCACACCAGGCATCCATTCCGGTACCTTTTGTGGCCGACACTTCAAACACCTGCAAATGATGATTCACCTTCAGGGCATTACTTTTCAATGTTTCCACATTTGTATCTAAATAAGGAACAAGATCTATCTTATTTATCACACAAACATCGGCCTCTGCAAAAATATGCGGATACTTCAAAGGCTTATCATCACCCTCTGTGGTACTCACGATCACAACCTTCTTTGCTTCTCCAAGATCAAACATAGCAGGACAAACCAGATTGCCGACATTCTCCACAAAAAGTATCGATCCGTTTACCGGCGCTAAGTGCTTGACGGCATGATTTACCATATCAGCTTCCAAATGACACCCCGTACCGGTATTCACCTGGAAAACAGGGATATTTAGAGCAGCGATACGGTCAGCGTCATTGGAGGTTTGTTGATCTCCTTCAATTACATATATATGTATTGGGGATAAAGGTGCTTCAGGAACAGTCCCAACAAAACGACGGACAGTTTCTTCAAGTAAGGTTGTTTTTCCGGAGCCCGGCGAACTCATCAGGTTCAGGCAAAATATTTCTTTTGCTTCAAAATAACCGCGATTGCGTTCAGCCAGTAGATTATTGCGCTGAAGAATATCTTGTTCAAGTGTTATAACCTTACCTTCATCGTGATGATGATGGTGGTGTTCATGGCCATGACCATGGTCGTGTTCGTGATGATGATGCTCTCCGCATCCGCAAGTTCCACACATAAGCGTTTTGTATTTATTATTTAATAACAATCGATTTCACACGAAGTTCTTTTCCTTTAATGATTTTAACACAGAAAGAGCCACATTCCGGACAAGAGGCAAATAAAGCGTCCATAGGAAATACACATCCACAGTCGGCACATTGCCCTTCACCATCGATAATATGCCGTACAATCGTCGCATGTTCAAGCATAGACCCTTTCACAGCACTCTCCAAAGCGAAATCGAGTGTTTGCAGTTCTACACCGGCAAGACGACCGATCTCCAATTCCAATTCTTCAACTGCTAACGACCCACGATCGCGCGCCTGCTCTTCGGCAAGTTCGACGATACTTTGAGCAATAGACATTTCGTGCATATCATTCTTTTTTATTCCGGGAGGCGGCAATTGTCAATTGACCCAATGCTACTCCCCCATCGTTACAAAGTATACGGCCAGGAACATACAACGGTATACCGGCTTCGGCAAAAAGACGTTGTAGTTGTTCCGTCAACCTTTTATTTTGAAAACAGCCACCGGAAATAACTACACGGCTGGCTTCATTTTGCTTTAGAAGAAATTTGACTTCCTCCAGCAAGACTTTAGCGATTGTATTATGAAAGCGAGCAGAAATATCACAAACAGATATTCCCGAGGCCAGATCATTCAATACTCCCTCAAACAACGGGAGGAAAGATATAATACCTTCTTTTATTATAACCGGATAACGGTCGTCGGGTTCAATCGATGCTATTTGTTCAAGCCGCACCGGAGCTTCAGCCTGATGAGACGATACATCACAAAGACCAAGTAAAGAAGCAACAGCATCAAAAAGTCGACCGGCACTAGAAGTATATGGAGTATTTATTCCTTTCTCCATCATAACCATCAATATCCGAATCTTCTGCTCTCCTATCCGTTCAACAAACCCATCCGGAAAACGAACGGCATCCCTGAAATAATGCCATAAGAAAGCTACCGCCATTCTCCAGGGTTCGACAGAAGCTTTATCACCACCAGGCAACGGAATATATTCGAAATGTGACAAACGATGATACGACTTACGGTCACAAAGAAAGAACTCGCCTCCCCATATTTTTCCATCATCACCCAATCCGGTTCCATCGAGTACTATGGCTATTACCGGTTCATGCAATCCGTACTCCAACATACAGGCAACAGCATGGGCATGATGATGCTGCACTCTTATCAAAGGTAATCCAGTCCGCAATGCTAAACGTTCTGCTTCCTGTGATGATAAATAATCAGGGTGCAAATCACACACTAAAGAGGTGGGCATAAAACGGAAAAGATGTTGCAACCGTTCTAACGATTCCTTATAAAAACTAAATGTTTCCCAGTTCTTCAAATCACCGATATACTGGCTTTGCAAGATCGTATCACCTTTCCCTAATGCGAATGTATTCACTTTCTCCGCACCGAAAGCCAGGATTCCTTCCACCTCCATGTCTGCAAAGAATGGCTCCGGGACATAACCGCGCGAACGGCGGATCAGGCAAGGTTGTCCACCGCAAACTTGCAGGACCGAGTCGTCGACCCGATTATGGATATCGCGATTGTGATGAAGTAACAACGATACTTTTCCTGATAACTGTTCGTCAGCCTCTTCAGGAGTAATGGCAATCGGGTAATCGCTCAGATTGCCACTGGTAATAACCAATGCAGATATGCCAAGTGTCGCAAACCAGTCATAATGCAAAGGCATATACGGCAACATACAACCCAAGGTTTTCATATTCCTATTGATCTCCGTAGCAAGGGCTTTCTTCTGTTTTAATAAAACGATAGGACGCCGCCAGGACATCAAACAGGCCTCTTCCACCGGATCGGCCTCGACATACTCTTTCAGTTGCTCGACAGTACGAAACATCACGGCAAAAGGCTTACCATCACGCTGTTTTATTTCACGCAGGCGAGCTACCGCATATTTATTTGCAGCATCACATATCAGATGATAACCTCCGATACCTTTCGCCGCAATTACTTTCCCTTCACGAAGCAGTCGACAAGAAAGATGAAGAAGTTCCCGATAATCGGTTATCCTTACATTATTATATATAGCATAATAGAATGGTCCGCAATGATTGCAAGCAACGGGTTGCGCATGAAAACGCCTGTCGTCGACAGTTGTGTATTCTCCCCTGCAATCAGGACACATGGTAAAAGCAGACATCGTAGTCTGCTTCCGGTCGTACGGAAGATCGCGGATAATAGAGAAACGCGGTCCGCAATGCGTACAATTTATAAAAGGATATTGCAAACGATGGGGTTGTTCCTCCCTGTCAAACAGGCATTCCCGACAAACGGCAATATCCGGAGCCACCTGCGTAACCTCATCCGATTCCGAATGACTGGGGGTAATGGAAAAACCGGCATAGTCGGCAACCGCAACCTCTGTTTCTGTCACCTCGATAGAATGGATCACTGCAACAACAGGATGTTCCTTTTTTATACGGGAAATAAACCGATCACATTGCTCCGAAGTCAGGACAGCACGTATACAAACACCGTTATTCCGGTTATCGACCTCCCCTTTTATCCCCATCTCGTTTGCGATACGATAGATAAAAGGACGAAAGCCAACGCCTTGCACTAATCCACGGATTGTCAATATCGAAATCTTCACCCTTTATGATTTTAACTGTCCGAACAAATATAGAAGGTTTACCCATAATATGTATCATTTCACACACCTTTTCTAAAACATATTACCTACTTTTGAAGTTGTTAATAAAAAACAAATAAGTTTATGTGTCTGGCAATACCTGGCAAAATAGTAAATATAGACCGCTCCGAACCTGAGCTGACAATGGCTAAGGTCGATTTCAGCGGTATCATGAAGGATATATGTATCCAATGGGTGGATGTATCGGAAGGTGACTATATCCTGGCTCATGCCGGTATGGCGATCTCCGTAGTGGACGCCCGGGAAGCAGAAGAAACACTGGAAGACCTCAAGAAGCTGGAACGCTTATGAAATACGTTGACGAATACAGAGACAACGAACAAGTACAATCGCTGCTCCGGGCTATCCGGAAAGTGACTACCCGACCATGGCATATTATGGAGATATGCGGTGGACAGACACATGCCATTGCCCGTCATCGACTGGAGGAATTATTACCGGAAGAGATCCGACTGCTTCATGGCCCCGGATGTCCGGTTTGCGTAACCCCGATTTCCCTGATCGACCAGGCATTGAACCTAGCCAAACAAACCTCTGTCATACTGGCTTCATTCGGAGATATGATGCGTGTACCGGGAACAAAAGAAGACCTGCTGCAAGCCAAAGCACATGGAGCCGATGTCCGTATGCTTTATTCCCCGCTCGATGCCGTCGGACTGGCAGATGCAAATCCGGATAAGGAAATTATCTTCTTTGCCATCGGTTTCGAGACAACAGTTCCTGTCCACATGATGGCCCTGAAAGAAGCACAGCGTAGAAAACTATCGAACTTTTCGCTCCTCACCTCTCTGTTTACAGTTCCTCCGGCTATGGAAGCGATTCTTTCCGATCCGGAATGTAAAGTAGACGGATTCCTGACAGCCGGCCATGTTTGTGCCATTACCGGGAATACAGCCTATCATCGATTAGCAGAAAAATATAAGACACCGATGGTCGTTACCGGCTTCGAACCGGTCGATTTATTATACGGAATCTACCGTTGCCTCCTACAACTGGAAAACGGAAGCTTTTTTGTAGAGAATGCCTACAAGCGTGTCGTCCCCGAAGAAGGGAATCCGGTTGCCCGCGCCTTAATGGATGAAACACTCGAACCATGTGACCAGGAATGGCGTGGTATCGGTATTATTCCCAACAGCGGTTTACAGTTAAAGAAAAAGTACGCCAGATATTCCTCCCGGGAGAAATTTCCATTCCATTCGAAAGAAAATGAAATTACACCCGGATGTATAGCCGGAGACATCATGCGCGGCATAAAGCAATCGTCCGATTGTCCTTTCTTCGGAAAAGCCTGTTCGCCGGAACATCCGATAGGGGCACCGATGGTTTCGTCCGAAGGAGTTTGTGCGGCATACTATAAATATATGTAAGATGAAGAATGAAGGTTTTAGTTGTCCGATTCCATTTAACGACTCCGATTGTGTACTGATGGCACACGGTGGCGGAGGACGGATGACGCATCAGTTGATCAGCAACATATTCTATCCTGCTTTCCGCAACCCGTTGTTGGAGCAGGATCATGACGGTTGTGTCTTTCCTGTCCGGGAAGGGCGGATGGCCTGTTCGACCGATTCGTTCGTTGTCGATCCGATCTTCTTTCCCGGTGGCGACATCGGCGACCTGGCGGTGAACGGGACGGTGAACGATCTGGCCTGTTGCGGTGCCCGTCCACTCTATCTGACTGCCGGATTTATACTGGAAGAAGGATTACCGCTGGCCGACCTGCAACGCATCGTACAATCCATGCGTCGTGCTGCCGATAAAGCCGGTATACAAATCGTTGCAGGCGATACCAAAGTAGTCGAACGAGGTAAATGCGATAAACTCTTTATCAATACCAGTGGCATCGGAGTCGTGCCCGAGGGGATCCGTATCGCTTCCGATCGTGTTCAACCGGGTGATGTAGTCATTTGTAGCGGAGCAATCGGAGCACATGGCATCACCATTCTTTCCGCTCGCGAAAGCCTCGGATTCGAAACAAACCTGAAAAGTGATACAGTTTCGTTAAACAATATGCTTTCTCAGTTGTTAAAAATTATAGAGGAAGTCCATGTCCTGCGTGATCCGACACGAGGAGGAGTAAGCGGAACTTTGAACGAGATAGCAAAAACAGCCAACGTGGAAATCATACTGGATGAAGCTGCCCTTCCAATTCCCGATGCCGTGAAAGGAGCTTCGGAGATGCTGGGACTCGATCCGCTTTACGTAGCCAACGAAGGACTGGTATTAGTTATCCTGCCGGAAGCCCGGGCACAGGAAGCACTAGCGATCATGAACAGCTTCCCGGAAGGAAAGGATGCAACGATTATCGGTCGTGTAACCGTAAAAGGAAACGCGATCGTAAAGATGCAAACACTATACGGTAATTATCGCATTGTCGATATGCTGAGTGGCGAACAATTACCACGTATTTGCTAAAGCAAACCAATAAATTACTAAGATATGGAAGAAAAAAGACCGACCGTCTACGAGGAGTGCCGACAGAAAGGTATCTCCCGAAGGGATTTCCTGAAATTCTGCACTACCATGGCCGCCCTTATGGGATTGGAAGCATCCGGCGTTGCACAGGTTGTTAACGCACTGGAGACAAAGCCACGTCTGCCGGTTATCTGGCTCCACCTGCAGGAATGTACCTGCTGTACAGAATCATTCATCCGCGCCGCCCATCCGATCGTGGCAACTCTCCTACTCGATAAGATCTCACTCGATTATACAGAAACACTGATGGCTGCCGCCGGCGAACAAGCCGAAGCGGCCAAGGAGGAAACCATGAAGAAATATCATGGCGAATACCTGCTTATGATTGAAGGATCGATCCCGACAAAAGACGAAGGTTATTGTTGTGTAGGCGGTAAAAGTGCCTTGCAGATCACGCAGGAGGCAGCAGAAGGTGCCAAGGCGATTATTGCCTGGGGAAACTGTGCCTGTGCCGGCTGCGTACAGGCTGCCAACCCGAATCCGACAGGAGCCAAAGCGATCCATAAAGTAATAAAAGGGAAACCTATTATTAATGTACAAGGCTGTCCTCCTATCGCCGATGTGATGGCCGGCGTCATTATCTATATGCTTACATTCGAACGCATGCCGCAACTCGACGGTCTGGGACGTCCGAAGATGTTCTATTCACGCCGCGTTCACGACACCTGTTATCGCCGTGCCAACTTCGATGCCGGTCTGTTCGTTGAAAGTTTCGACGATGAGAATGCCAAGAAAGGTTATTGTCTCTACAAAGTGGGGTGTAAAGGGCCGAGTACCTACAACTCGTGCGGTATCATCAAATGGAACGAAGGGACAAGTTACCCGATCCAAAGCGGTCACCCCTGCCTGGGATGCAGCGAAGAGAATTTCTGGGATAACAGCCCGTTCTATAAACGGATGCCCGACGTTCACGGCTTCGGCATCGAAGCGACGGCCGACCAGATCGGCCTTGCCTTAGGGACTGCAACAGCTGCCGGTATCGCCGTCCATGCCGTTGCCACCAATATCCGGAAGAAGGAATTGATCGATAATGAAGAACCGGAAAGTAAATCTAACATCTAAATTCGTATTACCATGTCTGAAAGAATCGTTATAGACCCTATCACCCGTATCGAAGGCCATCTGCGGGTAGAAGCTACCATCGAAGGCGGCAAGATTAAAGATGCTTACAGTTCCGGTACGATGGTACGCGGAATAGAAAATATAGTACGCGACCGTGACCCGCGCGATGCCTGGGTATTCGTGGGACGTGTTTGTGGAGTCTGTACTTCTATCCATTCGCTTTGTTCCGTCCGTGCGGTGGAAAATGCACTGGATATCACCATTCCCCCCAATGCCGAAATGGTACGCAATATCATGGAAGCGGTACTTTACATGCACGACCATACAGTACACTTCTACCAATTGCATGCGCTGGACTGGGTGGATATCGTATCCGGCCTGAAAGCCGACCCGAAGAAAGCCGCCCTCCTTGCCCAGCAACTCTCGCCGTGGGCCAAGAACACGGAAGGCTATTTCAAAGCGACACAAGACCGCCTGAAAAAGTTCGTTGCCAGCGGACAACTGGGTATCTTCGCCAACGGTTACTGGGGACATCCTGCCTACAAACTGACACCTGAGCAGAATCTGATAGCCACGGTTCATTATCTCGAAGCCCTGGAATGGCAGAAGGAGATCGTCAAGGTACATGCAGTCTTTGGCGGAAAGAACCCGCATCCGAACTTCCTTGTCGGCGGTATGCCATGCAGCATCGACCTGAATGAGGCCAACTCGATCAATGCGGAACGCCTGGCACTGGTAAAACAGAAATTACAGGAAGGAAAAGACTTTATCGACCAGGTGTATATTCCTGACCTGCTGATGATCGCCGAAGTCTACAAAGACGAATGGAGCAAGATAGGCGGCGGCGTTAGCAACTACCTGTCGTACGGAGACTTTCCCCTCCATGGATATGCCGGCATCGAAGACTTCATGAGTCCTCGCGGTATCGTTCTGGATCGCGACCTCAGCAAAGTACATCCGGTAGATGCCAATTCATCCGAAGAAATAAAAGAATACATCTATCATTCCTGGTATAAATACACGGAAGGTGATAAAGCCGGCCTGCACCCTTACGATGGAGAAACCAATCTGGACTATACCGGCCCGAAACCTCCCTACAAACACCTGGATGTAGAAGATAAATACAGCTGGATCAAAACCCCGCGCTGGAAAGGACATGCTATGGAAGTAGGTCCGTTAGCCCGTCTGATCGTATCCTATGCCGCAGGCAAAGAACCTCAGAAATCGGCTGTCGACAATGTGCTGAAAGCACTCAACCTACCGCCCGAAGCCCTCTTCTCCACCCTGGGACGCACGGCTGCCCGTGGTATCGAAACGCAACTGGTAGCCGGATGGGCACTCGAATTTTTCGACCAACTGATGAGGAATCTGGAAAACGGGGACTCACGCATGGCAAACCCTGTGATGTGGGAAAACGAGAACTGGCCGAAGAAAGCACAAGGCGTCGGACTGACCGAAGCCCCTCGCGGAGCCCTCGCCCACTTCATCGTGATCGAAAACAACCGGGTGAAAAACTACCAGATGGTAGTTCCTACCACCTGGAACGCCTCGCCAAGGGATGAAAACGGTAACCTCTCCCCCTACGAATCGGCCTTGATCGGCACACCGATACACGATGCCAATCAGCCGCTCGAAATTCTACGGACGATCCATTCTTTCGACCCCTGCCTGGCTTGTGCCGTGCACCTGTATGACGAAGAAGGGAAGTATGTACATCAAATGGATACGTTTTAAATGGTATTGCTATGAAAAGTCGCAAGAAACGTCTTACTGAAGTATATGTATGGGAACTTCCTGTACGTATCTACCATTGGGTGAATGCCTTGTGTATCGTCATACTGTGCATCACCGGATTTATTATTGCTGATCCGCCAGCCATACTGAATGCATCGGAAGCCTATTTCAGCTATTGGTTTGGCATAGTCCGTTTCATCCATTTTATAGCGGCATTCGTATTTTTCTTCAACTTTGTATTCCGCCTCTACTGGGGATTTGTAGGAAACCGCTTTGCCCGGTGGACAAACTTCATTCCACTAAAGAAGTCACAGTGGCAGGAAGTGCTGGAAGTAATAAAGGTGGACATTCTGATGATAAAGAACAAACCGGTCGAAAGTATCGGACATAATGCATTGGCCAGCCTGATCTATTTCGGTACGTTCTGGGCTTTCCTGTTGCAAAGTATTACAGGTTTCGGACTATATGCCAAAATGAGCCAGTCCTTCTTCCCGCAATTGTTCGCCTGGACAATTCCGTTGATGGGTGGCGACCTGATGGCCCGGCAGATCCATCACTTCCTGATGTGGTTCTTTATCCTCTTCGCTATCGTGCATATCTATCTGGTATTCTACCACGATTATATCGAACAGCGCGGTGAAACCTCCTCCATCATTGGAGGTTGGAAGTTTATCGAAGAAGATATCGCCGACAAAGAAGAGATTACGGAGACAGCCGAAACCATTACAAAGATTGCAAAGAAACATGAATAGCTTAGCACTATAAAGTAACTTCAATAACACTACTGTGTTGCCAATAGTAGTACAGTAGTGTTACTTATATCAGCACAATAGTGCTACTTACAACGACATAGTAGTGCTATTAACAACGACAGAATGGAAAAGAAAACTCTTATATTAGGCGTCGGCAACTTGTTGCTGAAAGACGAAGGAGTCGGTATCCATGTGATACAGGCCCTGGAAAAAGAAACGCTTCCCGCCCACGTCACCCTAATGGATGGCGGAACGGGAGGCCTTCATCTGATCAGTTGGTTGACGGGCTACGATCATATCATCATGGTAGATGCCACCCTCGATAGTAACCCGCCGGGAACTGTCCGCCTGATCCGTCCCCAATACGCCAGTGACTACCCTCCCTTGATGAGTGCTCACGAAATCGGCCTGCGTGACATGATCGAAACCATGATCCTGACCGATGACCTCCCCGAAGTACACTTGATCGTGGTCTCCGCTGCCAACCTGAATGAGGTAAATATGGAACTGACTCCGAAAGTAGAGGCTTCCATTCCGGAGGTGATAAGAGTTATACGGGAGTTGATTTAATTTATTGATGTCAGGGATCAAAGATATTCATTAATTCATTCTTTAAATTGATAATGAGCAAATATAAGGATTTATACAGAAACTATATTATTCAAGCGCAAAATTAACGCAAGAACCAATTAAATATAATATCAGATTTCACTATCCATAGCCCAATTCATTGTACGGCCCACTGCCTTATGCCAGTCAGTAAGCAATGCCAGCGCTGTCTCCGGTTTCATCTTAGCCGTGAATATGGTATCCAGCGACCATTGTTCTTTCAGCTCATCCATATCTTTCCAGTAATTCACAGCCAGACCGGCCAGATAAGCAGCTCCCAGTGCCGTCGTCTCGAGTATTCTGGGACGAACCACCGGACACCGGCAGATATCGGACTGGAACTGCATCAGGAAATTATTGGCAATAGCCCCACCGTCCACACGAATTTCCTTCGGTTTGGCGTGGATATCATTCTCCATAGCCATCAGGACATCGTACACCTGATAGCAGATCCCTTCCAGAGCAGCACGCGTCAGATGGGCAGCGTCGTACCACGGGTAATACCGATAATGGCTCCGCGGGCATACTGATCCCAGTAAGGAGCCCCCAGTCCTGTCAGGGCCGGCACAAAATAAACTCCGCCGTTATCCGGCACCGATTTCGCCATCTGTTCCGTCACCGGAGCATTCGGGATCAACCCGATACCGTCACGCAACCATTGGATAACAGCACCCCCCACAAAGACACTGCCTTCAAGCGCATAAGTAACCCGGTCACCCAGCTTCCAGGCAATTGTTGTCAACAGGTTATTTTGTGAGAATACCGGTTTATCTCCGGTATTCACGATCATAAAGCAACCTGTTCCGTAGGTTGTCTTCATCATGCCCTCTTCCAGGCAGAGCTGTCCGAATAAGGCTGCCTGCTGATCTCCCGCCATCCCGGAAACAGGAATACCCGCCTTAAATATGGGAGTAGATGCTTCACAATAAACTTCACTGCTACTCTTCACCTCCGGCATCATGGAAGCCGGAATAGTAAAAAGATCCAGTAACTCCTGATCCCACTGCAATGTATTTATATTAAAAAGCATCGTACGGGAAGCATTAGTAATATCGGTAATAAACTGACTACCGCGTGTCAGCTTCCAGATCAACCAGGAGTCGACGGTACCAAAACAAAGCTCCCCTCGTTCAGCGCGTTCACGGACACCTTTGACATGATCCAGTATCCATTTTACTTTGGTGGCGGAGAAATAAGCATCGATCACCAGTCCGGTCTTTTGCTGTATGTAATCGGCATACCCTTCAGCCTTCAGTTCCTCGCAGTAATCGGCCGTACGTCGATCCTGCCATACGATAGCATTGTAAACGGGGAAACCTGTTTCGCGGTCCCATACGATCGTTGTCTCCCGCTGGTTGGCAATGCCGATACAAGCAATATGCGTATCCGTCACATCAGCCTTCGCCATCGCTTCCTTGATAGCGGTTGATTGCGTATACCATATCTCATTCGGATCGTGCTCTACCCAACCCGGTTTAGGAAAATACTGTTGGAACGTTTTTTGGGAGAAGGTAATAATCTCTCCCTGGCGATTAAACAGAACGGCCCGGGAAGTTGTTGTACCCTGGTCTATAGCCAGCACATATTTATGTCTGAAATTCATATCATATCACTTTATTACTAATTAAACCACACAATCTGGAATAAGTTCAGTATTTTATAAAATAACAACTCCCGCAAATCTAGTTATTTTCTTAGATTTGCGGGAGTCGCGGGTATGTTAATTTAGTCTGTTATTCGAACATCTTGTCGATACCTCCGACATCGGTCGGTATATGCCTCCGCTCTTCCTCCGTCGTTGTCTTGCAAGGATTTGCATATTGTTCCGGAACATCGAAATCGTCATCCTCCGAATAGCCGAGGGTCTTGTCGGCATACACCTTCTGCATAAATAAGCCGTAGATAGGCAAAGCCATACTGGCTCCCTGCCCTTCCTGCAGACGGTCGAAGTGGATCGAACGATCCTCGCCTCCTACCCAACAACCTGACACAAGGCTCGGCGTGAATCCCATAAACCATCCGTCGGAGTTATTCTGTGTCGTACCTGTCTTACCTCCCATAGGCGCCTTTATACCATACCGGAAACGGACACGTCCACCGGTTCCACCGTCGATCACACTCCGCAGCATATACAGCATCTTATAGGAAGCATCTTCCGGCAAAACTTCGTTCATTTGCGAATTAAAGCTGGCTATCGTATTCCCATACGAGTCTTCGATA
The DNA here is from genome assembly GCF_023369805.1 of Parabacteroides leei. Taxonomy (NCBI): domain Bacteria; kingdom Pseudomonadati; phylum Bacteroidota; class Bacteroidia; order Bacteroidales; family Tannerellaceae; genus Parabacteroides; species Parabacteroides leei. Next base: position 588,793 of record NZ_JAMBQG010000001.1, on the reverse strand, counting down.
CGGGTTACATAAAGCGGCTCCACACGAATACCTTTATTAGCAAACACCGTATAAGCAGCCACCATTTCGCCCACCGACACATCCGGTGTACCGAGCGATACGGAAATAACAGGATCGATATTCCCTTTCAGCCCGAACGAATGTAACAGGCGGACAAAGGTATAAGGAGAAAGTTGCTTCATCAGATAAGCAGTCACCCAGTTGGACGAATTCTGCAATCCCCACTGGATAGTCACCATTTCACCCACCCGCTTGGCTCCGGCATTACGCGGCGACCAAAGGATGCCGTTCTCGTCGGTCAGTTGTTGCTGCACGTGAAGCATTTCCTCACAAGGACTGATACCTTCGATCATCGCCAATGAATAAAGGAAAGGCTTGATGGTAGACCCCACCTGGCGACGTCCGCCGTTGATCATGTCGTACTGGAAATCATTATAATCGATACCTCCAACATAAGCTTTCACATGCCCCGTACGCGGGTCCATCGACATAAAGGCCGTACGCAGGAAACTCTTATGATAACGAATGGAATCCCACGGCGACATAATGGTATCGATCGGACCGTTCCAACTGAACACGCGCATTTCAACCGGTTTCTGGAACTCTTTACGCATATCGGCTTCGTTCATTCCACTACTCTTCATGCTACGATAACGGTCAGTCTGGTGCATCGCACGCATAATCATCGTATCTACCTGTCCGACCGACACATCGCGTGAGAACGGGGCATAACTACGTCCCTTCTTCTCACGGAAGAATGCGGGTTGTAATTCTTTTCCGACATGTTCGCGAACGGCATCTTCCGCATACTTCTGCATACGCGAGTCGATAGTCGTATATATTTTCAGACCGTCGGTATAAAGGTTGTAGAACTCACCATCGGCTTTCTTATTCTTATTACACCAACCGTACAGAGGATTGGTTTCCCAGGCCAGCGAATCTTCAGAGAACTTCTGACCTTGCCAGGAGGCATAACGTTTACGGTCCGGTTTCTTAGCCGTCAGCGTCAGGCGAAGATATTCACGGAAATAGGGAGCCAAGCCTTCCTTATGGTCCATACGGCTGAAACGGACAGTCAGCGGCAACGCTTTCAGCGAGTCGCAATCGGCACGGGAGATGTAACCGGCCTTCTGCATCTGTTCGAGCACCGTATTACGACGGCCACGGGTACGTTCATTCTGGCGTACCGGATTAAAGTAAGAAGGGTTCTTACACATTCCCACCAGCGTGGCAGCTTCTTCTATCTTCAGATTCTTGGGAGTCGTACCGAAATAAACACGGGCAGCCGACTGAATACCTACGGCATTATACAGGAAGTCGAACTTATTCAGATACATGTTGATGATCTCTTCCTTCGTATAATAACGTTCCAACTGGGCGGCAATCACCCACTCGATCGGCTTCTGGAAAAGACGTTCCATAAAGTTATCGGCACTTGGCGAAAACAACTGTTTAGCCAACTGCTGGGTAATGGTACTACCACCACCTCCGCTCTTCTGCATCAGGATACCACGCTTAACGACGGCACGGAACAATCCCTGCGCATCGATACCGCTATGCTCGGCGAAACGGATATCTTCGGTTGCGATCAGTGCCTTCACCAAATCAGGTGAAAGGTCTTCGTAGTTCACAAATATACGGTTGTCCTTACTATGTGCATAACTCCCCAATGTCTTTCCATCAGCAGAAATGATTTGGGATGCATATTTGTCAATAGGATTTTCGAGCTGTTCCACCGGCGGCATATATCCGATAGAGCCATTCGCTATTGCGGTAAATATCAGGAATACAGTCCCTACTGCTGCCGCAAACAGTACCCAGAATGTAATTATAATGCCTTTTGTTACTTTTGAAGCCATCTTCTTATTCGCTTAGAAACCGCAAAGATAAGAAATTAAACTAATAATATAACTCCTAAGCTAATTAAACCAATGAAAACCCAGAGCACCACCCCTTGTACCATCGGACGGACACCCACCTGTTTGATTACTTTTCTTGATAATCCGGCTCCGATCAGGAAGAGAGTGACGGTCAATCCCTTCTTTGCCAACCAAACCAACGAACCTGTCACAGTTTCGGGAATCGTTAAAAAGGTGTTGGCAACCATTGCCAGAATGAAAAAGAAGATGAACCAGGGGATAGCGATCTTACCACCTTTTTGCTTGAAAAGGAACATGGTGACGATCGTAATCGGAATAATCCACAAAGCACGTGTCAACTTAACCATCGTAGCGATTTCAAGCGCTTTCTCGCCATAAGCTGCACCGGCACCGACCACCGAACTTGTGTCGTGGATAGCAATAGCCGCCCACATGCCGAATTGCTCCTGCGTCATATTGAGTAAATGACCGATAGGGGGAAAAATAAACAGCGCAATTGCATTCAGGATAAAGATCGTACCCAGTGCCATCGACATTTCATTATCGTTAGCTTTCACTACCGGCCCCACGGCTGCAATGGCGCTACCGCCACAAATAGCTGTTCCGGCAGAGATCAGATAAGCGGTTTTCCTATCCATCATCAGGCGTTTGCCCAGATATATACCCAACACCAGTACAGCTGCCACCGATACAATGGTGAAAAGCATTCCTTCCTTCCCTGTCTTCAACGACTCATGCAGATTCATACCGAACCCGAGCCCAACGACCGAAAACTGTAACAGATATTTGGATGTCTTCTTACTAAACTTAGGAAAAGGCTGCCCGGCTGTCATCCCGAGTGCAAGCCCCAGAAACAGGGCTATTGCGGGCGAAATAAAAGGGAATAGACAAATAGCGAAAAGGAGAATAAAAAGGGGTTTGTTGTACTTCGTTAAAACTTGCTCGATTGTATTCATTACTATAATTTCATTTAGTTATCTTCTCTTTTGACGGCGCAAAGGTAAAATTAAAAAGCAAGCGCTCCCAATTACTATAAGGAATAGCAGATAACCTGAGGTTATGGATTATTTATAAGCTTGCATATATCGTATAAAACTCTCTTCCAATCCCCCACTCTGCCCTTGCAGTTGCACAAAAGAAAACATTCGTTCAGCCGTAAAGTCGGATATATCGATCACCTTCAATATCCCCGATGTCAACTCGCGGGTAACGGCACGCACCGAAACGATAGCCAAAGCATCCGAATTTTCCAGAAATAATTTGATACTCTCTGTACTTCCCAACTGCATCAACACTTTCAGTTGCGACAGTTTGATCTGATGTTCGGCCAATGCCGACTCGAGCACCTCCAATGTCCCCGAACCGTTTTCGCGCAGTATCAACGGAAGGGTACATAATTGTTCGAGCGTCAGTTCATCGTAATGGGCCAGCTTGCTACCGGTATGGGTCAACAATACCAGTTCATCCTTCATAAAAGGGGTGTAATGTAAGGAGCTCTGGCGGGCATTACCCTCTACTAGTCCGAGCGTGATCTTTCCTTCGCGCAGGGCTTTCTCGATATCGTGGCTGTTGCCGTTGAGCAGGGAGACGCGGATATCTGGAAACTTGGTAACAAAAGAAGAAAGGATAGGCGGCAGGACATACTGCGCAATCGTCGTACTGGCACCGAGACGCAGTTCGCCACAGACGTTATCGGTCAGCAGGTTCATTTCGAAATCCAGTTGACGGTAAGCCGTCAGCAGGTTATTGGTATGCGACAGGAGCAACTCTCCCGCAGTTGTCAGCACGATACGGCCGCCGGTACGGTCGAAAAGCGGTGTCTTATACTGTACCTCCAGCTCATGAATATGCTTGCTGATAGCAGGCTGGCTGATAAACAACTCCTTTGAAGCCTTCGTAAAGCTTAGGTTCGTCGCTACACTGTAAAATACCTTCAGACGAAAATCCATATTCCTTATTATTTCTAAATAAACTTATCGGGAACAAAGATATGAGTTTATTTACATACTTTTGTATGACCGTAACATGAAGACATTATGAGGATCAATAAAAAAGTTATTACAATCATCGTATCCATTGCCGTAACCCTGTTCTTTATCCTACCGGGCATCGGTTTCAGTATTCTTAACTGGGGAGTACTACCTCCCGAAAAACTGACTCCACTCGTTATCGAGCAAACTAATAAATTCCTTGATGCACACCTCGATTGCGAACGGATCGAATTGACCTACTTCGAGACCTATCCGCATCTGGGGATCAAACTGGTCAACGGGCGCCTGATATCACACGCCGCCGAAGACTCGACGGTACATGCCGAAGAACTGGCTATCCCGTCCGACTCGCTACTGGCATTCAAACAGGCAGTGATCTCGTTCCGTCCAACCGACTACCTGTTCGGTGGTAAGATTACGATCGGTGAAGTAAATATAGAAGAACCCCGTTTTTACGGCTACGTCAACAAGAAAGGTTCCGCCAACTGGGATATCTATTCAAGCGAACCCGACTCTGCCGCAACCGACAAGAAACCCTTGCCTCCCATCGACTTGCAGAAAGTACGCATTACCAACGGCCGCTTCACTTACGACGACCGCCAGGGCGACCTGTTTGCCGAGATAAACGGTTTCTTCCTCAGTCTCGATGGCTCACTGACTACCGGAGGTAATAAGCTGGATGTCGAAACAGGCTGTACCTCCATTCTCTTCAGCAGCCCGACTTATACACTCGCAAACAAGCTGGCCCTGAAACTGAAAAGCCAACTCCTGCTCTCGGATAACTACAACACCGTGACACTGAACAATGCTGAATTACTGGTAAACAACCTTCCTTTCACCGCCGGCGGTTCCGTCAGCAGCCTGCCTTTCCTGAAACAGACACGTATCGATATGGAAGTCGGGCTTAAGATATCCGACATGAATGACCTGCTTCATTTCATACCGGACGCTTATTTCCAAAACCGGGATAAGACTGTTGCGAAAGGTTCTATTATCATGGAAGGGAATATACATGGTTTCCTGGGCGACAGTATCGTGCCGTCCGTCAACCTGTGTTGCAAGATAGAGAACGGTTCTTATCATATGAAGGGGGTCAAACAAGGAATCGATACCCTGCAAATGGATATGGACCTGCATCTGAACGGCATGTATCCCGACTCCTCATTCCTATCCCTCGAACAACTGACCCTGAAAGGAATGACCACCTCCCTCGATATGCAGGGCAAAGTCACCAATCTGCTAACCTCACCGAATGTGGATACAAACATAAAAGGGAAAATAGACTTTACCCGTCTGGCAAAAGAGTTCATTAATCCGGATACCTTGTTCCTGCAGGGGGTGATGGACGCTGATCTCTCCGCCTCTTTTAATATAGACGACCTGCTAAATAGCCAGTACGGAAAGGTTCATGCCTCCGGCCGCTTGAATATCGACACGCTGAAAGCTTACAGCTTGCCGCTTGGGATGGATGTATTTATTACCAAAGCACATTTCTCTGTGGACTCGACAGGATTGAGCAGTTCGTATCTGGACAACAAAGATTTATTGAGTATGTCGATGTCAGTAGATAGTCTGAACATGAAATATCAAGACGCCATAAACACCAACATAAGTAAGCTGGCTATACAGGCAAAAACGTCTCCTGTAATAGATACAACAGCCGTTATCCCGATGACAGGCCAAATCAGATTCGACTACCTGCGTACCCGCCTGCCGGACTCCGTATTACTGGTAGCCGGAAAAACTGTACTGAAAGGGGGGATCAAATCGTCGGCTTCCGACAAACGGATACCGACGCTCGGGGCTACGATCTCCGTCGACACGCTACGTTATTTTATTATCCCCATGCGTACCGGGATGATACTCTCGGAAAATACATTTAATCTGGAAGCCCTGCCTTACCGTGATGCGATGCGTCAGCGATGGCTTGCCCGGACAGACACAGTCGCACGTACCAACTCAGCAAAACGGCCACGTCGCACAAGGACAACAGGCAATCAGGTTCAAATAGACTCCACCGACGTCACCTCCCAACTATTACGACAGTGGGAAGTGCGGGGCAGCCTCTCGTTCAAACAGATGCGTGGGTTCAGCCGGATAATGCCTATCCCGATGAAAATCGATCAGACAACATTGAAATTTAACACAAACGATATCACCCTCACCGATGCTCGCCTGCATCTGGGTAAAAGCGACTTCATGTTGAACGGAGAAATCAAAAGCATCCGTCAGGCTATGTTGCGGGGAGGCAAGTTGAGAGGGAACTTCTCCCTTACCTCCGATTATATCGATTGCAACCAATTGATAAAAGCAATAAACTCAGGCATGCAATATGCCGAATTACAAGAGTCCGCAGGCCATACCGGTATAGATGCGGAAAGCCTGGCAACCCTGGATACCCATACCTTACAGGACGCTATTTCCGTCGCCTCACTCGACACGACCGATCAGGTATTCGTTATCCCGGCCAATCTGGATATGACACTTCATACCAATGCGAAAAAGATAGACTTCAAAGATGCCGAACTGAGTAATGTAGAAGGTGAAATTATTATCCGCAACCAAAGCGTCAACCTGAGCAACCTCGCGATGAACTCAAACATCGGCCGTGGAAATATGACGATGTTCTATACGGCAAAAGATAGCCGAGGGGCATCTGCCGGCTTCGATCTCGATATGGAAGATGTAATGGTAGAGAAACTAATCAGCCTGTATCCTGCGATCGACACTCTGGTACCTATGTTACGTTCATTTGAAGGAGTAGTGGATTGCCAGATTACGGCAACTTGTAAGATGGACTCCACGATGTCGCTCGAACTCCCGTCTCTGCATTCGGCCTGTTACCTGCATGGTGAAAACATGGTATTGCTGGATGGCGAGACTTTTACCGAAATATCGAAAACGCTTATGTTCAAGAATAAAAAACGGAATGTGATAGATAGCATTTCGGTCGACCTGGCCATCAAGGACAATAAAATAGAGGTATTCCCCTTCCTTGTCGAAATGGACCGTTATAAAGTGGCTGTCGGAGGTACGCACAATCTCGATATGACATTCAACTATCACCTCTCGGTATTGAAATCACCCGTTCCATTCAAGTTGGGGATAGATATTACCGGCAATCTGGATAATTTCAAATACAAGATCGTGAAATGCCGCTATAAAGATATCTTCAAGCCGGCCAAAGAAGCCGAACTGGATAGCACGCGCACAAATATCCGGAAAGAGATACGGGAATCGATACGTAAGCAAATAAAAGAGACTGCCCCCGAATTGGTGGGCAGTCTCTCTTCAAATCATATACCGACACCGGCTACGGAAGATACCGGTGTCTTATAATCAACGGCCGGAATACATCCGGTCGTAATATTTCATATAGTCTCCACCTGTGATATCTTCCACCCACTGTTGATTTTCCAAATACCAGCGGATCGTTTTTACGATACCTACCTCAAAGCTGGTTTCAGGTGTCCATCCCAGTTCCTCGGATATTTTTGTCGGGTCGATGGCATAGCGCTGGTCGTGTCCGAGACGGTCTTTCACGAAAGTGATCAGGCTGTCGTTAATCCAGTCGATCGAAATCTGTCCATCCGGACCAATCTCCTTCTTCTTGAGCATCTGGCGGTACTCGGGTTGCTCGGTCATTAACCGGTGGATTGTATTGATGGTCAGTTTAACGATTTCAATATTCTGTTTTTCGTTATGACCGCCTACATTATATACCTCTCCTACCCGTCCACGATGAATAACGGCATCGATAGCCTTGCAATGGTCTTCTACATACAGCCAATCTCTAACATTCGTTCCATCACCATACACCGGCAGGGATTTACCCTCCAGGATATTCTTGATGATCAGTGGGATCAGCTTCTCCGGAAAATGATAAGGGCCATAATTATTTGAACAACGGGTGATACTTACGGGCATTTTATAGGTATCGGAATAGGCTTTCACAAACAAGTCGGCACTGGTCTTGGAAGCACTATACGGACTTCTCGGGTCCAACGGGGTTGTTTCGTGGAAATACCCCTCTGCTCCCAGACTGCCGTACACCTCATCGGTCGATACCTGATGGAAACGGACGCCTTCCCGCCATTGAGGATAGCCGGTTTCGTCTTTTCCTGTCACCCAGGCTCTGCGGGCAGCATCGAGCAAATTCTGTGTACCCAATATGTTTGTTACGAGGAACAACTGCGGATTTTCAATACTACGGTCCACATGGCTCTCTGCGGCAAAGTTAACCACATAATCGAAGTTATACTTTGCAAAAAGTTCATCAGCCAGTACACGGTCACAGATATCTCCTTTTACAAATTCGCAACGTTTGCCATCGATATCTTCCGCAATCGTACCCAGATTACCTGCATAAGTCAACAGGTCGAGAACCACGATTTTTATATCCTGATGTTCCGCCAGCATATATTTGATAAAGTTAGCGCCAATAAAACCGGCTGCACCGGTAACCAGATAAGTCTTCATCGTCCGTATTATTTAAATGTAAAATTATATTCCGCCTCACTCAATAGTGGGGCTTTTGTATCTTTCTCTGATAAATTCACAGCATCTATATTTGTGATCCCCCAGTCTACACCAATCCCAGGATCGTTAAATCGCAGGCCTCTTTCATGGGTAGGCATATAAGGATTATCGACCTTATAGGTAAAGATTGCTTCTTCGCTCAACACATGAAATCCATGTGCAAATCCTTGTGGAATAAAAAACTGGCGTTTGTTCTCTGCTGAAAGTTCCACAGCTACATACTTACCGAATGTCGGAGAACCGGTGCGAAGATCGACAGCCACATCCAGTACTCGTCCTGTTATCACCCTTACCAGTTTCGATTGCGAATAAGGGGCCAGTTGGTAGTGTAAACCTCTAAGTACTCCCTTGGAAGAACAGGATTCATTGTCCTGTATAAAATTTATCTTACCAATGTGTTGTTCAAACTCAGCCTGCTTATAAGCTTCCATAAAATATCCCCTCGCATCATTAAACACTTTTGGTTCAATGATCCAGACACCGGGTATTTCCGTTTCTATATAATTCATTCCTTTATATTTATACTAACAGGAGACAAAGTAACTTCTTTTTCCTTAGTTCTGCAACTATCAACGCCTGCAAAAAGAATGAAAAAGATTTGCATATTCCAAACATAATGCCTTTCTTTGCACTCGCAAAAACGATAATACGTCATTTGAGACAAACGGTTCCTTGGATGAGTGGCTTAGTCAGCGGTCTGCAAAACCGTGTACGGCGGTTCGAATCCGCCAGGAACCTCCAAAGAGATACTTATCAATATTTGCAAAACAAAGTCCGGTTCCTTGGATGAGTGGCTTAGTCAGTGGTCTGCAAAACCATGTACGGCGGTTCGAATCCGCCAGGAACCTCCAATAGCAAGAAAGGATTAGAAAGAAAATTTCTAATCCTTCTGTTTTTTTTAAGTACTTACATCCTCTGTGATGGAAGGATTGGAAGAAGAAATTTCATAGTTTTCAGCTTTTGTTTTACAATTGTTTTACAGTAAAACAGCCCAGAATTGTAATGAAAGCTACGATTTAGATTGAGTTGCGCAAGGATTATGCAACCAAAGAAGGCAAACAAATGGTTTGTCTGCGTTACACTGCTTATCGTCGTTCTACTCTAATCAGTATGAACATAGCAGTTTACCCCAAACACTGGAACAAGGTATCGAATACGGTACGTGGTTCTGAACCTCGTTGTTATTACTACAACAAAGCCATCAGTGAAGTTTATCAGAAGGCAGACACGATAGATAGTTAGAACTAAATTTTATTTCTTATCTTCGTGGCTGCAAATATAGAAAGAATACAGTTGAAGCTAAACTATTTATTTAGCATTTAACTTTTAAATACAATCTTATGGTTCATCTTGAAAGAATAAAAGAGTTGTGCGAAAAGAAAAACGTAACAATGAAACAGGCAGCCGTTGAACTGGGTATGACAGAGCAGAGTTTGCACAAAATCATCAAAGCGAACTCTACCAAGATAGACACGCTGCTAACTATAGCTCAATACTTTAATGTAGAACCTGCCTATTTCTTCGATAACTACTCTGCCGATACCTCTAATTGTATTTCTATCAACAAGGAAGAGTTAGAAGGACTCATTAAAAAGGTAATTGCCTATTCAATTCATGGCTTTGCGATGGTAAAGCTCGAATGGGATGCTGAAGAACAAAAGTTTAATTCATACTTTAATGTACTAAAGAAACAGTATAGTCCTGATGCGTCAGATTTAAAATACATTTCTTCTCTATTGGAATCAGAGATTGAAGTTACTGATAAAACTACCTCTAAAGATGTCGCAAGATTATTAATGACAAAAGACGAGTTCGACTTTACATCTACCTACTACTATGGCATCCGAAAGATGGAAGTACAGGAAGAATTACAGAAACTTATGTCTTTTTTGGATAAGCACAATATTCCTGTTACTGATTCTATTAAGAAGGATATTGATGAACTGAAAGGCAGGGTTAAGCATTATGAGGCTAAGAGCATTATAGGGAATAATAAAATCTAACCATTATGACAATATATCACGGAGGATACCAATCTGTAGAAACTCCTCGAATAATAGAAGGAGAATTTGCCAAAGACTTCGGCAATGGTTTTTATTGTACAGAAATCAAGGAACAAGCTGCCCGATGGTCAAAACGCTATCCTACTCCTATAATCAGTACTTATGACTATAAAGAAAATCCAGCCTTAAAGGTTCTTTATTTTAAGGAAATGACAGAGGAATGGTTGGATTTTATCGTGAATTGTCGGAATGGCATAAAGCATGACTATGATATAGTTATTGGCGCAATGGCAGACGACCAAATCTACAACTACATTTCCGACTATATAAATGGAGTATTGACAAAAGAACAATTTTGGGTACTGGCAAAATTCAAATATCCTACTCATCAGATTAACTTTTGTACTCAGCAAGCGTTAGAGTGTTTAACTTTTAAAAGAAGCGAGGAGGTAAAGAATGAACGGACGGGAAGATAAAAAGCAAAACGACCTTTTCTTTGTTTGCAGCCTGATTGATTATATTGCCCGCCAAACAAAGAATGAACGCAAGGTTGTAGTCAATACTCTTGGTAAAGACGAACTGGAACATCTTTATGACTTGGCAGATGTTTATCATAGTGAGAATATAGATAAGATAACACATGAGTTAATCAATAAACACTCTATTGAAACAGGATGTTTTGATAACGTAGCAGCTTGCCAATATCGGATTCCTACTCATTGGGATATGGGAAAAGTTTATCATAGATTGATTGCAGATATTTGTAATACCGATAACAAACCTGCAATTGATGTACTGATTGAGGTGTACAATTCTTGGATTTCTGATAGCATAGATAACTATAACAGCAGTATGTATTATGAAAATCCGAGCTATTTGTTGGCATCTTATAAAGCTGGGCGACCGTTATGATACAGATATTCAATGAAGTACAACAAAAGAAAGTGGATTTCATATTGAATCATCCTTTGGCAAAGTTGTCAGATTTACGTTCACATGAAATCCAAAACTTGGCTGTAGTGTGGAGTTATTATTCTGCTAAAATAGCAAGTAATGCCTATACTTATGTAGAGGTTGAAGCACTGCTTAAAGATGGTATTACTTCCGAAAAAAGATATGAGGATGCCAGTATATTAAAGTGCCTCTATAATATGTTTATCTCGAAAGTGGAATGTGTTTGTAAAAAGAAAAGGCAAGTGATAATTGACGGATGTACTTTATTAGGAGTGCATAAGGCTCTACAAGAAGCGGCTATATTAAATGATGCTAAAGTCTGCTACTACAAAGCATTGGAAAAGTCGCACACAGAGCATTTGACAGAAGACTTTCAGAAGCTGGTTGTTGAAGCGGAGATAACTGCCTTGCAGAAGTACTTGTCTATCATGGCTTAGGCTAGAATGAAATCTTAAAACATATGCAGTTGATGAACAAAGTATGCTAAGATAAAAGTTTGATGTTTTTTATAATATACTAATTCACATAATATAAGCAAAATGAAAATATCTGTTATATTAGGTCATCCCTATGAGAATAGTTTTAATGCAGCTATTGCCCAAACTGCAATAGATACCCTTAAAAAAAGTGGTCATACAGTAATGTTCCATGACTTGTGTAGTGAGAACTTTAACCCTGTAATAACTAGCAAGGAGTTGGTTAGTGACAAAGCCGATGATATTTTATTGGAATTGCACCAACGAGAAATAAGAGAAGCGGATGGGATAATAATAGTGCACCCAAATTGGTGGGGACAACCACCTGCTATTTTGAAAGGTTGGGTTGATAGAGTTTTACGTGAAAATGTGGCATATACATTTCCAGTTGGAGATAATGGTGGAGGATTGCCAATTGGCTTATTGAAAGCAAAGACAGGTATTGTTTTTAACACATCTAATACTCCTGAAAAAAGAGAGAATGAAGTGTTTAGTGACCCTTTGCAGCGTATTTGGAAAGACTGTATTTTTGATTTTTGCGGGGTTACCACATTTGACCGTATTATGTTCCGTATCATAGCAGACAGTTCGCTTGAACAGCGTAAAATATGGCTCAAGGAAGTTGGGCAGATGGTAAATAAGTATTTTCCAAGCACAAACTTGTAAGATTTTGAAGGGATTTTCTAATGCAGATTGTTGAAGCGAAGATAGCTGTTTAACAGAAACATTTGTTTATCATGGTTTAGAGGCACTCTTAAAGAAGAAATAGAATAAATCTTTCCATTTTTTTTCTTTGCAAATTAAAATTATCAGTTTATCTTTTTGACTATTAATAAACGATTTAAACAGAATATTTGTTTTACAATTGTTTTACAGTAGCGAAGCTAAGAGAGCTCTAATCAATTGGAAATAAAGAGATTATCTTGGTGGTTTAAAATCCGCCAGGAACCTCCAATAAAAAAGGATTAGAAACTATTTTCTAATCCTTTTGTTTTTATAAACACTTACAACTTATATCACTTATTTCAGTCTATTCCAACCTACTTTAAAGACATTTACATATCTGCTTAAACTTAATATTTAAGGCACATCCCCTGTCACTGTATATTGCAAATAGATATTTCCGCATCCTACAAACTGTTTATTAATGACCGAACCGGCTCCAATTTGTATGGGATGATTTAGACAAAGTTGATTTATATTGTATGCGTTCTATACTAATTATTATTTATTAGAATTATGGGAAGAAGCAATATTCCACCAAACATAACCTCCGGCAAATAGGACACCGAAAATTATCCAGATTCTTATAGATGAAGACTTATTATATTCCTTATTTTCAGAGAAAGCGGACTGGTTTGTTTGTTGATGGGTTATTTCCAATAATGAATTATTCGTATAACTGACCGTGTCGATCATGTTACGATGTTTGTTGCCTTGTAGTAAGGTCATTTCTGTAGGATATTGATGGCCGATGCTGTCGGGTGGCGAAAAGAGCATTCGGGTTATATTCCAGTTTATGGAATCTACGGTAAATATTTTATGGTTCAAGAGGGACGAGCCTTTACCGGAGACAATCAAAGAGTCAGCGCGGAAAGTATATTCTTCCCTTGCACTATTCCGCCGTATCCGGCAAGAGGGTAATAGAAATATCAGACACATTATATATAATAACACCTGCATCCTGTTGCATCCCTTCTCTTTTAAAGAAAGATGAAGGAACCGGCGTTTTTTGTATAAGATAGCCTGATCGAAAACTAATCCTGATTTTATCAGCAAATTGAGTAAATAACCCGGCCCTTCCGGGATATAACAATCGGCAGCCTCCCCTTTCCGGTGCTGACTGGCAGCGATGCCACCGGCCAAACGGTTTACGGTTTCGTTGCGGTAACCGCTCAGGATAGCGATCGGGGCATTGTATACTTGCCTCAACGGTTCCAGCAGATGGAGAGCCAGGTAACCGAGAGCATGAAGCGCCGCAGGCGGAGGCTCATTATCTAGTCCGTTCTCTACAGCGATACGGCTGTAACTCATTTCTTCTTTGCTGAAATGTTCGCTCAACATGGCTTTGTGTGTTGTAATCGTCTTGTGTGTCGTGTCAGTCATGATTGTTCATTTTAAATTTATATGTATAATCCACTCCGAAAAGTGCTCCGGCAAACGTGCTGATCTCCCCGAAAGCCACCAGCACACTACTGTCTATCAATCCGTCAGGGTCTACCCAGAAACCGCTGAAGAGAAGAACAATCCCGCTCAATGTGAGCAGGACTGCAATAATCAACTGAACCGTTAGCCGTTTCATCATTCCCTGTCTATTTCACCTGTCAACTTACTCGATTACCGGTCTGTCGTCCTCATTCTCCTTATTTTCTTCCTCCTTCTTCTCCGTCAGGCGTTCAAAACTAGTCTGGCTCTTGATCGTCCGGAGTGCCCTCCCCGGATAGAACCTCACACGGGGTTCCTTTATCAGATTCGTATCGAATTTAGTGGCTTCGGCCACCCCCACCGAGCCTAGCGTAAAACGGAAAGTGCCCAACTCCCCTACCGCTACACGGCGGCCATGCTGTAGATGGCGCACCAGTACTACATTCACACGATCCAGTACCGCCTTTACTCCGGCGCTTCCCACACCGCTGCTGTCTGCCACTTCCTCTACAAATTCTTCAAACGGGACATAATCGCCCGACGCAATCTGTGCATAAATCTTTTCCGGAGTTTCTTCCTTGTCATTCCCCAAATTTCTTTTTGATACCAATTTAAACTTTACACCCATAATAATTAATGTTTAGTAGTTAATAATCAAACTGCCGTTAGTCAGGCACAAAACAAAGATAATAGGATAGAAAAATGAAATGTTCCGAAATATGCAACCCGGAAAGGTCAGTAAGACAGGTAGCCTGTATACGGGCAGGTAGTAACGAAATACCCACATTATATTTCGGAAGGTTAGAAAGTTGTTCTTTTATGTTTTGTTAATCATCACAAGGTTGTTCTGGCTCATTTCCATGCCTGATACGTTCGAGTAAATGCCAGAAGTCTTCTTCCAGCAACTTATTCTCACGGAGCTGTTTACTGAAATACTTCACACTGTAATCCTCTTTGAAAGCCAGCATAAAAACAAAAGCCAGATGCGGAAACGAAGGCGTATACCCATCCTCCTGCTTCCCTTCAAGCAAGGTGATCACCTGTTGAAGCAATTTCGGATCCAGCAACTCGAAACGAAGAGAGCCCATCACAGTAGAATGCAACAGGTAATCCAATGTCATTTGCCAGTTATGAGTAAACAAATGAGTAACAAAGAGACGGTAACGATCGGACATGATCCTCCAATCAAAAAAGGCAGCATGTAAGGCTGCCTGATAGTAGAAGGTTTGTTCTTCTTCGGAGAGTTCCTTCAATTTAATTTTAAACAATCTGACAGATGGCGTGTCTGTCCCGAACAATTTTTTCAGTTCTTCATACATACTGCATTCCGGAAGGGGGAATGGTTTGTCCCTCCCGGAGCGCAGTATTTACCCTTTCGGGATTAACTGTCTTTTTCATTTAATGCGCTCAGCAAAAACTTTCCGGGTTTGAACTTCACGCTTTTGCGTGCATGGATCAGGCATTCGTTGCCGGTTCGCGGATTACGGCCCGGACGAGCAGATTGTTTCCACAAGGTAAAAGTACCGAACCCCTGCAGCATAATCCCGCTATCATCCTTTAACAACGTTTCTCCCACTACTTCCTGAAGGCTGTTGACAAATTCCCTTACTTTATACTGCGGAGTATTCATCCGTTTTGCCAGTATTTCCACTAATTCCGGATAACGTAGCAAGGCTCTGGAAATATCCTGTCCGGCATTACTCAATGAGAAGAAGATATCTTTATTCATCGAAGAAGGCATCGACTGCCGGATCAGGGTTACATGTACCTGGTCCGGCGCTTTCTTGTCGCGGTTGATACAAAAGGCTATCTGTTCCGAGGAAACTCCCAAACGCATTTTCAGTTGCGAACGGATGATACTGCCACGAAAAGTGGCCCTGTTCAGATCGGTAAGATCCGGCTCTTTTACATTTGTATATATAAAAGATTCTATCAGAAAATAATAATCGCCCTTATCGTCCCCCTTCATCAAATCCGTATAGTAATTAAAGAGACGTTGCCATTCAACCGAATTGACAGAATACTCATCTTCGTACGCATCTTCCCCTTCACCAAATGCAAAACGAAAAACGTTTTTCACCGCATTTCCAGTGTCGGAACCAATGGCATACAAATATGACATTCCGGTCCACAGCAGAGCCAATATTAATACTAGTTTCCTCATTTTCAAACAAATAATCGCTTCCGCTTTAGTTTACTTCATGGCTCTTTTATAGGATAAAAGAGCCATGAAGTAAATCACAGAATGCAACTACTTGATAATATTAGATATAAGTATCATTTTATCAACTGATTATGTTTCTGCAATATGAATTTATTATGTAATAATATTTTACATAGTATATACAAAATGATTTACAATGCTTCATTAATATTATTTGCCGAAACTTGTGTAGAAACAATGGCAGTTTGAATGAGATTCATTGTTTTTATATCATAAGTTATCTGTTGATTATTAGAATAATACAGTTGTAGGATATTGTTAGAGCCGTTATACTACCTGCTGAAACATCAAATTATGCAGAAACATTTCCTGAAAAGCTTGAATATTATATTTAGCGAAAATATTTGAGTATATGAAAATAATAACTTATATTTGCCATTGATTTCGAGAACAAAAAACAATATTTTATATTTTGAAATCAGAATTAAAAATTGAAAGGTATTTACTTCCGGCTCTTTTATCCTATAAAAGCCCCTTTTTAAACATCTCATTTTCCTGTTATTTGTATTATTAAATTTCTGCACTTACAAGCGTCGCCCGTTGATTCTCTTTTTGTAGCTTTTTATTACACGGCTGTTGGCTTCGTCCAGTACATCGTGATTTATCTGGCGCAAATAAACGCGTGTCGTACTTTCCGAACCATGCCCCATACAGGTGCTGATTACAGATACCGGTATTCCTTCTTCCTGTGCCAGGCTAGCCCACGTATGCCTGGCGGCATAAAAGGTCAATGGAAAAGGGAATTGCAGGATCTCACCGACCTGCAGGATCCGTTTATTCAATTTTCGCTGGATAAGACGATAGGCCTGATAGCTGTCGCCCTCACGCAACATAGGAAGCAGATAAGGCGAAGCAGGGTCGGCATATTTATCTATCAACAGACTAAGGGGTTGCTCCACTTTCATTTCCAATAATTGCCCGGTCTTTTTACGCCGGTAGGAAAGAATGTTGATCCGCAAATTCTCCTTTTTCAGATAACACATGTCCACAAAAGCCATCCCACGCGCATAGAAACTGAACATAAAAACATCACGGGCCAGTTGTATCAGTTCACTCTCTCCGGACAGATCCACCTGCTCGATCATCAATATCTGTTTGGCAGAAACAGCGCGCTTGGCTGTTTTCTCCTTTTTAAAAGTCACCTCGCTAAAGGGATCGAGCTCCGAAAGAACCACACCCATCATTTTTGCCTTATTATAAATTGCACGCAACTGATACAGATACGCCCATATCGTATTGGGTTTACCCCCCTTTTGCCTGAGATAATTACGGTACAGCGCAACCAGACGGGGAGTTAAATTACCAAAAGTAAATAAAGGATCGTTCAGAAACTCATCGAAAGCACGGATCGCGTTCTTATAATTAGACGAAGTCCCGTCCTTACCCTCTTCTTTAAGTTCGGTAGTCAGGTAGTCGGTAAAAACAAAGATATTGCTCAGGTCGTTGTAGCGCGTATACATCAATATGATATCATCGACGGAATAGTCTTTTTTACCGGCATTCAATGTATTGCATATATTAGTTACAATTTCTCTCAGCTTTGCTACATACTCCGTGGCTTCGCGGATATATGCTACCCGCTCCTTTTTGCGGCTTCCGGCACGCAAAGTTTCTTTTTCCGGATTAAATTCTCCTTTATGCAGACGGTACGGCGTATAAATATCCCGCTTCCGCCGGTAACGGATCACCTGAATAATTAACGGATATCTGCCGTCTTTATATTCTCTCGATGTATTCATCCTGATTTTGATAGATGTCATTTTCCCTCCATTTATTTATAAACTCAAAATAATAGATGAAGATACAACGGGAAAAAGAGGAGAATTGTTGACTGTCCGATCCAGACATAGGTTAATTTAACCGGGAGAACAAAAAGGGGATCTAATAAAATGAATAAAGATAACTCTATGCAACTAAAAACCACAAACAGTTGGCAAAATATTCAATATTATTCATTTTTTATAGCAACCCATTCTATCCGAATCGCTCGGATAAAAGACTTTTGCGGCATTATCTGCCGGGTAATGGGAATTAAGTCCGAGACAATGGCCATCAGGTCGGGGATAATCGGCAGTGAAGTCCGGGCTAATTGAAACTAAGTCCGCGACAGCCGGCATTAGGTCCGAGGTAATGGAAGCCGGCCGCCGAAAAAAGACGATCGGGCACCGGAAAAGCACTTTTCATAGTCGTTATTTAAGGTAAAACAGACTTTTCTGCCACTAACCTCTTCCTGCATCCATCTCTTTTTCAACTAACATTCTGCCACATAAAAATCACCGGCACTATCTCCCTGTCCCATTAACCCAGGGAACTTGCTGCCCCGCATATCAAAACAAACACATCCCCCCCTCTCACCCCACCAAAATGGCAACCCCCAACTCCCGCACAGCCGCATATTTCAGAAGCCATCCGGATATAGGCACATACAGAGCAAGGAAATGAAGGGTGAAATGACAATTTGATAAAAGATTTACTCCAGCAAATTGAGATTAAAACTCATAGCTTAGAAAAAGGTGAAACCTTTTCAATTAATAATGAACAATTGGGCTTCGCGCTCGGATGTAGAAAAAGGTGAACCAAAATGACAGGTTTTGTAGGGGTGGGGCTTGCCCACCCTTTGCGACAAGAATATAACAACCGGTGAAGAAGGGCGGGCAGACCCCGCCCCTACGGCCGAACCTGCCTGTTCCATTGTGACGGCGCCTGTAAGGGCGGTTCGCGAACCGCCCCTACAAACGACACTACATTCAAATCTGTCAATAATTGAAACAACTTATTTTAAATTATCAACGATTTGGATTAACCAATTGAAGAATAAACTCTTAGCAAACTATTTGAGAAATAGAGGTAGCGCGTTGCTTGCAATGCGGTCCGGACAAATTTCCTAATAAGCTAAGGTATTTTCCGTTGGTAAATATCCGTACGGCTGCAAACATTCCCTCTAATCTACATTTTCAGCCCTCGCTTTTTCGGTGGCTGCATCATCCGTCCTGCGGATTGGACTTACCGCTCCTGCAAATAGGTCAGCAGGTCGCGCTCGAAAAGATCGGCGAAAAGATGCTCTTTAAGGAATCGTTCAATAGTCGGAGCGAATACTGCATATCCCGCTTTCGGTGCATCAATCGACACGCCCGATATTTCGGCAAGCACATCGCGTCCACGTTCGTAACGACTGTTGCTATCCTTGATTGCAGATGCTTCCCGACCAACGGGATCGTTCATTCCGTTCGCTTTGCGTTCATCCACTACCTGCATAAAAGTCTGGATTGCCCGTAAGCTGCGGGGAAATCCGCAATAAGCATAAGCGTGAATCAATACTTCGTTTATTTCATTGATGGTCATACCGGCTTCCAACGCCTCGGCGAGTGCCGGTTTCAGATGTTCCAAATCTCCTTTTCCCGTATAGGATGCGATTGCGACGACAGCCTGTTCACGGGCAGTCAGCACCTTGTTCGTTTCAGCATAACGGTTTTCCGATTTTCATGTCTATTTTCTTATTCGATTATTCACCTAAAGTTCTTGTAAAGGCAAGTGTAGAAAGCTGCCATTTGCCGTTTTCCATTACATAGACTTCCGTAACGATAAAAGGGAAACGTACAGCATTGCCTCCGACTACCGAATTCAAATGAATCCGGCTGTAAACCGTTGCCGTTCCTGCCGAAAACTTCACCTGCACATCATATATTTCGGCTTTCTTGTACCAAATGCCGCCTGTGCGGATGGTATTCAATTCCTCCTGCTTGCTCCAATAGCCGCCCATATGAACAAACTGCGAGTTCTCATGAAACAACTCTGCCAGCTTCTCTACATTCTTCTCTGCCATCCAATTCCACTTATTGTTGGATAAATCGACTATCGTCTGCTCTTCGGCAGTGAATACTTTCTGATTCTCTTGTGCTTTCGTTCCGACAGACAAGGTCAGGAACATCAATACCGTAATGATCAATGATTTCATACCATTCTGATTTTTTATTGTAACCTTTGCAAAGGTAGAGGAGATACAGAAAAGCAACGATACAAAAAAATCGGTAAAAACTGCGATTTTTACTGATTATATAAGAATAGAGAAATAGCTATTCTCTGTAATCTGATGGTTTGACACCTAAATTTTGCTGCACATAGCGGCTGAAATAGGCAGGCGACGAAAAACCGAACATATCGGAAATCTGGACGAAAGTCAAGGACTTATCGCGGAGCAAGCGGGTAATGTCGAGTATCGTATAACGGTTGATCCAGTAGTTGGCGGCATATCCGCTTACTTTTTTAGAAACCTCCGACAAATATTTCGATGTAACACACAAGCAATCGGCATAATAGGTTACTTCCCGATGTTCCCGGTATGCACCCTCTTCCAACATTTTCAGAAAACGGTTCATGATGGAGGCGTTCTGTGTTGAGATGTCGCTCTCACCATAAATACGTGCATGGAAATCGAAAAAATCAAGAATGGCTGTTTGCATGGCATTTATCAGCACCTCACGGTAAAAGCGATGCCCCGTGTCTTGAATACGGAGTTCCAGCAAGTCGAAATCGCGGCGACATACAATTTGCTGTTCGGGCGTCAGGTGCATGATGGGATTGAGAAAAAGTGCCAAAGCACCTTTCATCCCATAGTTACTTTGTGGCGTACACAGTTCTATAAAACCGGGCTTCGCATAGATTATTTTACACTGAAAGTCATCCGATGGTTGTATATTTTCTATCATTTTTCTCTTGAGGACGATAGACAAGTCCCCAGCATGTAATTCAAAATCCCGTTTGTTGAAACGGTAACGGCACGTTCCTTTCAAACAAAGTAAATGAGCCAGATACTCCTCTTCGGAATCTGTACTCACAATGCCGAGTCTGTCGGCAACAATTATATCCTTCTGATATTCCATGCCATATCTCTTTAATTCCTTAAATGCAAAAATAATCATAAATACGAAATAAACTTGCAATCGCACCGACAACGATTGCAAGTTTTACCGTTTTAACAGTATTGCCAACGGGTTATCGTATGATATGAATCGCTCGCAACCAACTCTCCACTCCGCCTGTATTTCTTCCGGTCGTTCCGAATCCCTGCAAATGTTTGGAACCGGGGATAAGCTCCACGATTTTGGCAAGCGTTTCCTCCCTATAAGTCGATGCGTAAGTACAGAACGGGACGATAGCCGGAAGTGAGTGCCGTACCGTTTACCAATTCATCGAAATTGAGAGCTTCGTCGCCACAAAGAATAGGTCGGATTGTCGGTTGTCGCCCAACAGATGCCGAACTCCTTTACCGCTTGCGTTTCGCCACAAGAGTTCAAAGCCCCGCAAGGAGGCTTACAACCATATAGATAATTGCTTTTTTCATTATGAAGCCACAGATTAAAGGTTCTTTCCGAAAAATTCCGTCAGCTTGCTTGTCGCTTGTTCCACGTATTCCGGTACATAGTAAGTCTTGATGTGTGTTGCACCGGGAATAAGGAACAGCTCCTTGTTCTGCGTTCCTGTCGCTTTGCTGTAACACAGTTCGGTCATATAGAACGTATCGGCAATGCTTCCTGCAATCATCAGCAACGGTTGATTGATAAGATACATTCCCTCACTCGCATCGAAAGCCATAAGTTCCACAAGACTGCTTTTAGTGTAACGGAATGTGGAGTTGGGGTGTGCATGGCTTTGGAGGTAATACTCATACCCGTCCCGATAAAGATCGAACGGAAGTTTTGCCGCCTGTTCCGGCGCCATCCCGCTCATATCGCCGACATATACCGGTACTCCGCCCTCGGCTTCACTCTGACGGGCTGCACAAGCATCGGCAAGACGTTCCTGCACTTCGTTGATTTGCGAATCGAGGAAACCGTTTCGGCGCACGAGTCCCGTGTTGAACATGCTCAATGTAGCCACTGCCTTGAAACGTTTGTCTGTCTGTGCAGCCTTCAGCGTATAACCGCCTCCACCACAGATGCCGAGAATACCGACGCGATTTGCATCCACACCCGGATACTGCGCCAGAATATCGGCGGCACGGCGGATGTCCTCTATACGATAAGCAGGTTTGTCTGTGTTGCGCGGCTCTCCCTCGCTGGCTCCTTGATAGGCTGCATCGAAGGCGAGGCAGATATAGCCTGCCTCGGCCATACGCTGGCTATACAGCCCGGCAACCTGCTCCTTCACCCCTCCGTTTGGGTGGGCAACAACAAGAGCCGGATAGCTTTTCGCGGTATCGTACCCTGCCGGGGTATAGACATTGGCAGAGATTTTCAGTCCGTTCAAGTCATAAGTAATGGGATGAATATTTACTCCTCCCTCTTTGTTTTCTGCGATAGCGTCAGCATAGACCAATCCGAACGGATTGTCATTGTGACTTTTGATTGTTTTAGCGTCCACATAAGCGAACGGCGTTTTCTCTTTCATTTCCATATTCTCCTGTGCATTTAATGTATTGCATACAGCCATTGTCGCACACAATACAGTCGTAATTGTCTTTTTCATTGTTCCTTAATATTTTATTGCAAAAATACGGTAAAGACAAGATACTGGTCTTATGTTATTTACGGTAAGAAGTACCATTTTTACGGGTATAGCCCATTTCGCTCAATGCAATAGCAAGCGGAAATCCCTCCGTAAGTTGTTCCATTGCCTCGACCTGTACCAATGTTTCATGATAGGCCGAATCGTCCGTTCCGCTTGCCGCCCAGATATAAAAGCCCGTACCGGCGTGTGGAGATTGGCGGATGTGTGGTAACGGCTTTCCACTATGGGGATAAGGTCGTTTACAAGTTCTTGCGGCAGAGCTTCGCAATACGGATCAGCATCAACATAGTTCGATGTCGGATTGCCGTAATTGTAACTGGGTGACACGACGATAGTGGGAGCCATATCGCCATTCTCGGTCATATGATCGAGCAACTTGCGCAGCAGGCTGTTCTCATCTTGGAAAAACGAAGCTGCCGTGCCGTAATGCCCATGTACAAAATAAAGCACGTTGTAGCGTCGATCGCATCCACATCACGCCGTGTTCCGCTTCGTAGGGAGCAGTCCAGCGTCCGTCGATCAGTCGTCCATCGACGGAGCTCATGATATGGCATATTATTTTCGGTTTCATACGTTACTTCTTTATAGGTGATCCTCCGAATACTTCGCTCATCTCCATTGCATCGAGAGCCGAGTCAATCGCCTTTACCTCCTCGTCCATCAGGTGAATATCCGCCGCACCTATGTTCTCTTTTAGCCGGTACAAGTGGCGTGTGCCGGGAATGGGAACGATGGCCGGACGTTTGTTCATCATCCATGCCAGTGAAATTTGCGAGGCGGTAGCCCTATGCTCGTTCGCCAACTGTTCAAGCAAGGAGAAGAGCGCACGGTTCTTCTCGAAACTCTCCGGACGGTACTGCGGCATCGACGCACGGTAGTCGGTCTTAGGGTCAAAAGACGTGTCGGCTGTATAACGGTTGGTCAGCAGGCCGTTGGCAAGCGGCGAATGTGCCACGAAACCGATGCCGAGTTCTTCGACAACGGACAGTAGCGGCTCGTGCCAACGTGCCATCATCGAGAATCGGTTTTGTATTGCCGTCACTGGACAGACATGATGGGCACGGCGCAGGTATTCTTCCGTTGTTTCCGAGATACCCCAATGCAGGATTTTACCCTCACGGATAAGATCTTTCATAACCTCCGCTACCGCTTCCGGTTCGATATTCGGATCGATACGGTGCTGATAATAAAGATCGATGTAGTCGGTTTGCAGACGGCGGAGCGATTCTTCCACCGAATGACGGATGGTTTCGGGGCGTGCATCGGGTATCAAAGCGTGAGGGCCAGCCGCTTCGGATGTGTCGAAGGTCAAGCCGAACTTCGTGGCGATAACGATATGGTCACGATAAGGACGCAGGGCTTTCCCCAACAGCTCCTCGTTATCATGCGGACGGTCGGCAGTACCATAGATTTCTGCGGTGTCGAAAAAAGTATAGCCCATATCCACGGCATCACCGAGAAGTTCCGTCATTTCCCGCTTGTCAGCAGGCGCACCGTAGGCGTGGCTCATACCCATGCAACCCAAGCCCACTGCGGAGACTCGCAATCCACTTAATCCTAATATTCTGTATTCCATTGTGTTTATAGTTTATGATTCATAATCCGTCAATCCGGTAGTTGCATCTTAAGATACACCTCAGCCTTTTTTCCGAGAGGCATGTTGAAAAAACGCTTATCCTTGTTGAGCGAGCGCATCTGTGCCATCTCCGCATCACTCAATTTGAAATCGAAAATACCGATATTTTCTTTGATATAAGCAGGATTCGTAGCGCCCGGAATTACCGAAAAGCCTTCCTGTATATGCCAGCGCAGGATAATTTGCGCCGCACTTTTGCCATAAGCCTCGGCTATTTTAAGAATGGCCGGATCTTTCAGCAAAGCCCCATTCGACATTGCGCCGCCTAAAGGAAACCAGCATTCGACCAAAATACCATACGGTTTTACTTTTTCCCTCATTTCCAACCGTTGTGCATAGGGATGACATTCGATCTGGAGTACAGCGGGTTTTATTCGGGCATTGTCCATAATAGTATGGAACACCTCGTCACTTGCATCAAAATTGCTGATTCCGAGCGCACGAACCTTACCTGCTTCTACGGCTTTTTCCATATCCTTCCATGCGCCTACAAAATCTCCGACAGGCTGATGCACGTATAGCAAGTCTATGTAATCGAGCTGTAAACGGGACAACATTTTATCTATGGCCTCCAACGTCTTGCCTTCACCGTATTCGGTAGGCCAAAGTTTGCTCGTAATCCATATCTCTTCACGAGGGACACCGCATTCTTTAACGGCCTCCCCGACACCACGCTCGTTCATATAAGCATGAGCCGTATCAATATGCCGATACCCGTTCTTAAATGCCACGAGACAAGCTTGTTTGCAGTCTTCCACGGATGCCATGAAAGTACCGAGTCCGAAGCGTGGCATAAAGATTCCATTATTCAATTGTACCATAGGCACATTGGCGACAGTTACGCGGGTATTTTGCCCGAAAGACGGGGTGTTCATAAACGAGAGCAACCCCAAAAACAATACGATAATTTTCTTTTTCATATTTCTTAAAAATTTCATTTGTTCTTCGACCTTGCAAAATTAGAGGGAACTTTTCAGCAAGGCTTTACAAGAAATTCGGTTGAAACTACACTTATTTCGGTTTTTGCATCCATCCGATACCGAAGCGATTAAGGTTCAAAATCATTTTCCGGAAAAATGGTAATTCGAGCCGTATTTTTTGTTCCATCGGTATGAATGGACGTATCTAACGAAAGGTTATCCTGCTTTGAAAATCAGAAAAGGGCTTCGTCTGCCTACTTTTATCCCAGTTGATTGCGGTAGTTCTTTGCGGAGTCGGTCTGATTTCTAACAGAATTCTAATCACTGCACGCACGCCTTGTTTATTAAGAAACATTGCATCGCAAATTTTACGTACCCCATCAAAAACAGGCTTCAGCCGTTTCCGGGCTACAACTATTCAGATCAGCCGTATGTTTTACTTATGATTATATAATGCATAAACAGTATGAATATGAAAAACTCTGTAATTCTCTTAACTGTAATTCTTGCATTATACTCCTGCACAGATGAAGGTATAGTACAAGAATTATCTCCCCCCGGACGACCCGACGAGGGAGTTGTAGTCCCCCGCAAAAGCAGCCTTGTCTGGCTCAATGGCACCGGTAGTGAAGCCAAAGAGCTGGCAGACGAGATGCAACGCGTAAACAATTACGACCAGGTTCTTTCATTCAACGACTTGCCGGGAACGGACAAAAGTGCCACGCTGACCACCTGGGCGGCAGACAGCCTGAAAGATATCACCGTTATTGCTAATGTAGCCGATTTCATGAAAGGAACATACACCAATGAAATGCTACAGGATATCCGCCACGATAATCAGGGAGTGATACTGATTGCCAAAGACGGTAACAGCAATGATGTGAAAAGTGAAATGCTGACCCTTTTCGGTATCTACGTAGACAAAGGGTATTACTGCGTCAGTTTCCCCAAAGAACAATACTTCGACTTCTACTGGAAGGACGATCCCGACGCAAAGAAAAAGCTATGCGGCATCAAAACCGTGAACAGTTCTTTCACCCGCGGCGGTACAAGCGATCCTTCCGATCCGGAAGTAACCAACCGGGCGTATCACACACTGAAAAGACTCCGGATCAACAACCACATGCACATCTACACGAATCATTACGATTACCGGATGACCGGTTACGAATCGCTGGACCCCTATGAGGCACAAACAGAATACTTTAAACCCAGAAGCGATAAATCCTATGATGCCGTAGTAGACAGGGAATGGATTGTGGATGCCTACAACCTCCGCGTCTATTCCCCGACAAGCGGCGACAACCTTCTGGCTGTATACAACGATGGAGGAGCAGGCTTCCTAAACCGGATGGACAGCCGCTACTTCATGATTGAAAACCCACCTAAGAACGATGTAATCGGTCTTATATGGGGATTACGCAACAATGCTTACAGCAAAGTAAGCATACGGGAAGAATCAACATCGGCCCTTAACCTGAACCTCGTGCATTTTGCACCGGGACTCCCGCAATCGGAGACAGGTATCACACATGGCTTCACCCGCAGCATCGGCTTCGAGTTGGGCTTTAAGCCTGAACTAAAAGGCGATTTCCGCTGGACGAAATCCATCACCTACCAGTTAATGGAAATGACCCGGGAAGTATCCCGGAATATCGGAGATACGCAAATGGATTATAAATGGGTATGGTATCCCGAAACCCTTTTCCAGGGGAGCAAAGCGATGAAAGACGATGGCATGATCAACGGCGAGGCGATGGTTTCTCCCATGTGGAGCGAAATACTCTGGGACCAGGTAGGGAAACCTCCGGTAAAGAACGTTTTCTGTGATTTCAACAATGATCCCGGTTTCAACCAGAACCTGCTGAACTACCAGCAGGAATGTGCTGTCATCACAAAAACGGAAGGAGCATCGGCCGGACTCGTTGCAATAGATATCACCGACGGCGTAGTACTGCAATTAGGGGGAGCTTCGTTTTGCGGCTGGGGTTCCGAACAGAAATATCCATTCCCCTACAGCTCGACAATGCATGACCTGACAGTAGATGTAAACAGAAAAACAACTGTCTGGATAGATTATAATAACTGGTAATAAGTACGATCACCCTAAAACAAAATAATATGAAAACGAACATATATATATTATTTCTGCTCTTGTGGGCTATGTTGGCCGCATGCTCGCAGGATACCGGCGATGATGCAGGCGGCAGCCCGGAAGACGGACCTCCCCCCAAAGACGTAATACTCGTCAGAATGGGCGACGGCAGCGAAGCTACGGACGTGGCAAACCGTTTGTATAAAAATATACCCAGTACCTGGCATATAGGTAAAAAAAGCATTTTGCCTTACGATCAGATACAGGGCGACAAAGAAGCCAGACTGAACGAACTGGTAAAGGACAACAGCATCTATCTGACGGTCATAGTAGATATTGACGACATTCAGTCGGGCAAATACCAGATATCCCTGTTTGAAAATCTGAAATATTACAAACGCGATTTCTACGTTATTGCCACTAACGAGAATCCCGGTCTTCAAAAGGCAATGCTGGGTCTGATAGGCGTTTATCAGGCTCCCGGATATTATGGGATCAATTACGACAACCTGCAACGTTACCGTATTTTCCCGGCTGCCGATCCGGCAGCCAAAGATCATATGATAGGTGCGGGAATGGTCTCTTTTGCCCATAACATGCTGGCATCGTCTACCGGCAAAGACAACGGAACCGACCCCGACGATCCCGACGAGATGTACAACGCCCAGATGGCCGATAAGGAAGCACTGAAACATATCGAGATATACGATCGCATGTATGGTTATGCCAAAGGCGATGGCATGGATTATTCCGTCGAAACGGCCGAATACATGATGAAGGAAGGAAAGTCTCCGGATATAACCATCGACAACCACTGGACGATAGATGCTTATAATTTCCAGATATACAGTAAAAACAACAACTGTATAGTCAGTGTCTACAACTCGGCCGGCAGCGGATTTTCGTGTAACGTAAAAGACTATACAACCCCTAAATCCGCAAACGTATATGCCTATATATGGAACCTGATGACAGAAGCATCCAGTGAAGTGACGGTACATGCGGACGGGAATGTATTCCGTGAGATCTCATACCAGCCGCAAACGGTAAATCACGGAACGACCTATTCGGAATCGTCCTCATGGCAGGTATCCGTAGGTGTTTCCCCCTTCAAGATGGATAAACCCTGGGAAGCCTTCAAGGCCAGCTTTGCCAAAGAGTCGAGTACTTCGATTTCGTATAAGACGGCAACAATGGATCTGGCCAGCAAAGGGCAGATGGGCGACGGACTCTACAGTAAACAATGGCAGTTCGTTCCGGGCCAGTTCTACGACAAACAGCCGGCCTTCGTTTACGAAACTTCCGACAACCTGCGGGTGATCGATGCCGTACAGGCCATGACCCCCAACTATGTAACATGGGGCGGATGGACACTCAGGCAGGACTATCAAAAGCATATAAATAACAGCATGTCATTATTTCAACAGCAATGTATCTATACGCTCAGTTCCGACAGCAATCCGGGAGTTATCAGCGTAGCCATCAAAGACGGGGTCAAACTACAAAAGACGGAAGTTCACTATAATTGCGGAATACGATACGGACACCAGTCCTCAAATGCCGGAATGAATGTAACCAAAATGGTCCTGATAGATTTCGGCCAGTGGGACCGCTGACCGAAATTTATCATCGCTTATTCGCGAATGCAACGGATACTGAAGCCGTTTACACGGGAAAATAAAGCGTTGTTGAGAGACCCGGAGTCTGGAGTATCATCGGGATAATCTACCTGCTCCGGGTCTATATAAAGAGCCCAGCAATTTGAGCCGTCGATACTGTTGAACCACCAGTATGCCAACTTGTCTTTTTCTTTAAAAACAGCCTGGTCATCCCTTCTGCCTCCGGGACTTCCGATAAAGCCGGCTATTTTCAGTGCCCTGGCTACTTTGGTATTTCCCAGATAGTTTCTTAATTTATCCCAGTCGGCCAGATGATCAGGTACTTTCCAGCCGGAGACGGGAGATTCTGATGATGCTAAAAAATGACGGCCATTATATAATACGCCATACTGTTCGCGCACATATTTGTTTGCAGCATCGGCACCATCCGGGAAGCCATAGATTGCACAACCGGCTCTTCCGTTTTTCCATTGGTCTTCTGTCAGATCAGAGGCTATTGCCTGCCCCTGTCCATCCGTCAGCGTTCGCAGATTTTCGGCCATCCAGTACTGGGAGCCTATTTTCATTATCTTGTAGGC
This sequence comes from Parabacteroides leei, assembly GCF_023369805.1. Lineage (NCBI taxonomy): Bacteria > Pseudomonadati > Bacteroidota > Bacteroidia > Bacteroidales > Tannerellaceae > Parabacteroides > Parabacteroides leei. Next base: position 559,226 of record NZ_JAMBQG010000001.1, on the reverse strand, counting down.
ATTCCCTTCGTAGTCGGTAATACGGCAAGGAACACACCCCAGGCTGTTGTCTCCGGTATAACCTAAATAATTGCCGGTGAAGAAGTCTGTGCCATTTTCCGTGAACAGGCTGGTAGCGGCAGGATCGCTGCCGGCGGTATATTGCAGGGTTTCATAGTCTATCGAGCCGCCGTTATCCAACACCAGGCCTTTCCCGGTACTTTGGTTGTAGATGTTATGCGGGTAGAAAACAATAGCCGGTTTTCCGGCATCGAAAGAGTATCCGGGGATAAATTCGTGGCAGAGTTCACCTACTTTCACACCTTCAAACAAAACCTCGAAAACAAAGGAGGCAGTGGTTGAGGGAGCCTTCAGTTCGTATAGCATAGTCACTTCCAGGGGTAGGGTTATGGGTTGGTTACCCGCTGTAGGCAAACTTAGCGTGGATGTTCCGGACAATACAGGATCAGAAGCTCCGGCAAGAGGGGCAGTAATAGTAATTGTTCCTCCTGTTTTCGATTGATTATACAATGCGGATATAGCCCAGCCATTCAGGGGAGTACAAACCGGAGACTGGTTATTGTCTGTTCCGTCGCATGTAAAGGCGATTTCCTTTGTTTCGCCACGGCGGAAAAAAAATACTCCTTCGACTTCCAGTTTTGCCCCTGCAGCTCCGATCCACTCCGGAACTTCGAATGTAGTCCCGTCAGCCAGATTGAATAAAATGTATCCATTACTTTTTTTTACGCTCTCAAATAACGGGTCTCCATCCTCTCCTTTTGCCTGGAAAGAATTACCAGAATCGTCCGTTATTTCGACAGGGCCGGTTCCCGTATCTATTGTCCAGTTGCCGGCGGCATTGACTCCAACTACCGGTGTTATGCCGTCTTTACCCTTTGCCGTCACCTTTTGTCCGTTATCATCGAGGATAAAGTTTTTCTCCTGTGACCCGACGGATACTGCCCAGTACCATTCACCGTCTGTATCCTGCTTCACGGAAACCAATGGAACAACGCCATTCTCACCTTTATCGCCCGGCTGACCGGATTGTCCCGGATTACCCGGCTCTCCCGGAGCACCATCGTTTCCGGGAGTACCATCGCTTCCATTTTCGCCGTCATTTCCGGAAGTACCGTCGGCACCGTCTTCCCCTTTTACGCCATCGTCCCCTTTGGCACCGTGGCGGATCGTAATGGTTCCCGCTTTAGCGAAAGTAATCGTGTAGCCGCTACCGTCGGTAAGCTCTTTGAAGCCGGTTACATAGTCGCCGCTCTCCCCGGCGTCTATCAGTATTTTTAATGCGGTGATACTTTCGTTCATCTCCCCGCACATTTTTTCGAGACCGGCTGCCTGTTCTTCCATCTCAGCCTGATATTTGTACACCTCGTTCATCTCCTTCTGAACGCAGGAGGAAACGAACAGGCAAAGCAGTAATACTTTTATGATCTTGTTCATGTCTTTGCTTTTCATATTCTTAATTATCATTTCTTATGCAACGGATGCTACAGGCTTCGCCCAAAATCTGGTTTATGATCGCATTATAAGCTACAGAACCGGATTTATAGGTTATCAGCATGCGATATTTCACATCGGTAGTCCACCACTCTCCGTTTGTCTCCGATGCCCCTGAGCTACCATTACCGCCATCCACATAATTACCCGGCAAAGCGGTAAAGCCGGTGATGTTATTGCCTGCAACACCGGGAGCATCGGGTAACCAACTACCCGGCTCATTGCCCGTCGCCACCGACTTTAATTTGCCGGCATCATTATTCACGAAACTAATCAGAACATCCATTTCATCTTTGGAGGGTATATGCCAGCCTTTGGGCGTCACATCGGCAGACAGTACGAACTGATTATAGAGAACTCCATATAAATTACGGTATTTCAATGCTCCGGGTGCGTTTGCATCTGTTGCACGATCGACCTGGCAAGCCATGAGTGAATTTCCGCATTGAACCATCCAGTCCAGGGAGGTCGTAAATCCGGTAGGTATCGGAGTGCCGTCGTTGAGCGCCGTCGACTTCAGGTTTTCGCCCATCCAATATTGAGAGCCTATCTTAACAGTGCGATAACTGTAGCCCTGTACATCGGTTACCAGCGAGGCGCGTATACCGCTTGTTCCTCCGGCTGGTTCTCCGTCTTTGCCCGGTTGCCGGAATGTAAAGTTGCTACCGTCTTCCGTCAGTATGGAGTTTGAAACAACAACAGGAGTCACAGGAGCCATATATCCCGTCCCGTCATGCCGGATTGTGGCACCGTTCTCTATTACTAATCCGGGGCCGTAACTGTTGGTACGGGTATCGTAAGGATAGACTACCGTTGCAGGATTCCGGTCCGAATAGTCCGGCAGATACTCCCGGCATACTTCTCCCACTTTCAGGCCATGCAACAGCAGGTCGTAGACATAGGAAACAGAAAAAACCGGTATTTCAAACTTATAATATAAGGTTACAATGATCTCTGCACGTATCTCCTCACCTGCCGAGCTTTCTCCCTTTATTACAATAGTTTCCGAAGCGGGAAGAAATCTGTCTCCGGCTGCCGGAGCTTCTACAGTTAAAATACCCCGGCTAGTATTTTCGGTATAATGAACCGTTGACTGCCATTGCCCCGAAACATGTGAAACTGTCCGTATATTCTGACAACTGAACGATAGATCAAGTATCTTGCCTCGTTGAAAAAAGACCGGGCCAGATTCCAGAAATGCGAGGCTCATCTGTACCTTTTTAGCCACTTTGTAGGTTGTGAAGTCTGTCATCGTGAATACTACATAGTCCGGATTGCTGTTGTCAATGGACAAGAAGATGGAGTCCTTGCCATCCACGGCTTTTGCCAGAAGTTTATTTCCGTCATGATCGTAGACCCAGTCTGTCTTATCATTCATGGTTTGTTGCCAGTAGTACTCTCCGTCCGTATCTTTGGCAATACTCATTTTAGGAGTGATGCCGGGGGTTGGTGAAACCGGCAGGCGATTTCCTTCCGGATCGAGCAGCCAGTCAGCGGGAGTATTTCCAATACTGACAGTCCAGTAATAAACACCATCCGCAGGATCTTTGGCAGCGCCCATTAGCGGAGTATCGCCCGGAGGTCCTTTCTCGCCATCGGGACCGTCAGGACCTCCGGGACCATCCGGCCCCTGGGAACCGCCGGATCCGTTTTGCCCGTTATTTCCATTCTGACCGTTCTGTCCGTCTTGCCCGTCATCGCCATCGGCTCCGTTGTCTCCTTTCTCTCCGTGTTTAATAGTGATAGTTCCGCCTTTATGGAAAGAGATGGTATAGCCGCTGCCATCCGCCAAGTCGGAAATACTTTCTATGTAATCGGAAGTACTTTCGGCATTGACGATAGAGTGTAGTAAAATCAGCTCATTGTTTGCATTCGTACACCATTCGCGGATATTTCCGATCCGCACATTCAGCTCCGCTTCACGGCGCAATGCTTCATTCATGTCTTCTTTCATACAGCCGCTAACGAGGGTAGTCAACAATGTACACAGTATAATATAGATTCGGTATCTTTTCATGTTGTTGTCATTTTATTTTTTCAGAAGGCGGATATGGTATCCGCGAGCGTTATTCTCACCGCTGACTAACTTCAGCTCAGTATTTGTCGCACTCAGCATCATTACAGAGTAGACATCTTCCTGCGATGAGCCCGTCCACCAGTAACCCTGGTTGAGCAAAGCAGCAAAAGTTCCGTTTGCATCGCGATAACCGCCCCCCCGTGCAGTAAAACCGGTGAGGTTGGAAACATCCGGGGTAGTGCTTGTCCAATGTTGGGTGCCGGATTCTTTCAACACGAAAGCCTCCCGGCTTGAGAGAAAGTTCTTCAAAACGGAGACATCTTCGCTCCTGGGAAGTTTCCACCCCGGTAGAATTACTTTTTGTACGGCATTATAATTATAAAGCACCCCATAAGTCATTTTATCATTCCGGGCAGCCGGGTCTTTCGCATTCGGATAACCGTAAACAGCACAGGCTCCGTCTCCATCTATACCTCCGCCGCCGGCACCGCTACTTGTCCAGTTGCTACCCGACAAATTTGTGTCGATGGGCTTACCATCGGCATAAGTTAAGGTCCTAATATTTTCCGATGTCCAGTATTGGGTGCCGATCTTTACAACCGAATAGGTATTCTTGTCCGTATCAGTAAGAAATTCAGGTTTGAAGCCGTCTCCCAGATCCGGTTTGGTTCCGGTGCGGGTTTGTTCCGTGTAATAGCCCGTACCGTCTTCCGTATAAATACTGACGGAGGCCGGAGACTTATTACCCGAAGTATAAGTTACGCCATCATGACTAATCCGGCCACTATTCTCCAGAATCAATCCTGTTGCGTATTGTCCACCGGAATACGGATAAATAACAGTTGCCTGGCTATTAGTCGAATAGGCGGGGATATATTCGCGGCATATCTCTCCAACCTTAACGCCTGCCAGGAGAAGATTATAGACAAAAGAACCTTTAAAGTCGGGTATCTGCAACTTATACAGCATGGTAACAGGAAGAAAAGCCTCAATAGTTTCGCCGGTACGACTGACTCCGCTAAGTTGTACGACCCCGTCGGGATCGGCAAGCCTGTCGGTTATGGGAGGGGCGGTCAGGCTGAGCGAACCGGTTGACGGATCGCCTGTTGCATTCCATCCCCTGGGTGTGCTGATATTCAGTTTACTTTCATCTATCCCCGTACAGGTGAAGTCTACAGTCTGTCTTTCATTCCTTCTGAAGAAAAGAAAATCGGAAGTCAGGGTAAAAACGATACTCCCTCCTCCTCTGGGTACTTTGATTTTTGTAATACCGTCTATCAGGGTGAATTCAACGAAATCCGGATTACTATAATCTACAGATTCGAATTTTGAAGGGATTACAGCATTTTCCGCATGTGCTTTCACCTTTTCTCCATCCACCAGCAACCATTCCTTCGGTCCAGAACCTATTTGTTGCATCCAATAGAAACCGCCTCCATCACCTCTTAGCTCTTCAATGCTAAGCCGGGGAGTCGAGCCATCGGCAACTGTTGATTTTGCTTTTACTCTGTTTCCATCGCTGTCTTTCAAATATTCTACCGGAGCGGAACCTATCTGTATAGTCCAGTAAAGTTCATTATCGTCGGGGTCTTGTATGATCCCGACGACGGGACTTTGCCCCGGATCGCCCTGTTCGCCTTTATTACCACTGCTCCCATCCGGCCCCTGGTTTCCAGATTCACCGTCTTTTCCGGGTTCACCGTCAGAACCGTTCGTACCGTCCGATCCATTCTGACCATCGTTACCCGGCTTACCCGGATCACCGGCAGGTCCTTTATTTCCGTGTCGGATCGTAATCGGATCGCTTTTTGAGAATGACACAACATATCCGCTGTTATCCGGTAGCTCTTTTACTGAGGTTATGTAGTTTTTATCTTTACCAGCGTTTACGAGAACTTCCAGATCACGTATGTCTTTGTTTATTTTATTACACAATTCAGTCAATGCCTGCAACTGTTCTCCCTGTTCCTGTTGTCGGTTCAGCAGATCGTTCAGATCGACTTCTTTGCAACAGAAGAAAAGAGGCAACATCAACAGAAAGAGATATAATCTATTTATAGTCATAACCGTAACGTTTATTTATGAGTGAAAGAGGTTCTTCCTGTTTTCCAGATCAATGCTATGCCTGTACTTATCATGAAATGGTCTTTCGATTTAATGAGAGTATATATACCATCCATCTTGTTGTTGTTTACCCAGATTATCCCCGTACGCAGTTGCAGGTCGAAAAGACGGGATGCACTATAGCGAAGGGCCAGATTACCTCCCAAACCGATATTCAATTTATCTGTAGATACACCTTTCAAGCGGCTTTTATCCGCTTTTACATACAGATCCGGCGAGAAGTGCTGCATATAAATTGCCGGACTTAGCAGAACCGTCCAACGGCGTTCCCTGGGAACGGTCGAAAAGAGGTTGCTGAGATTAATATTTGCCTGCAAACCTATATTTATATACTGCACCTTAGAATAAATATCTTTGTATGCCCAGGTTGGAAAAGCCTGCCCTACATAATAAGTCATCCCTCCCTCATCCACCAGGTAATCTGTGGCATACGACTTTGAGCCGAGTTTCGTACCTCCTGTCCCAACAGCGAATTCCAAACCTATTTTGTGATTGAAGCGATAGCCAGCAAAACCTCCGACCTGATAACCCAAGTAGGTTTTGTCGACTGAAAAGGTAGTCAGGTCACCGAAGAGAAACGGTATCCCGTATTCTACCCCGAAATACCAACGAGCCGGTTTGTTATCTATACTATTAGTCTCTTGCCAACCTGCACTTTGAGCATATCCGGTTGCAGACAAACAACAAATTAAAAGCGATAGTATTTTTTTATACCAGGCTTTCATAACATAATTCACTTTCATCATATTATTTGATTTAAGTATTAATAATTGAGATATCTGTGTTTAATCCATTATATTTAGCCTCTTACGCAATTCACCCGGGGTATATCCATATTGGCTTTTACAGAATTTATTGAAATGCGAGTAAGAAGAAAAGTCAAAATCATCGATGATTTTTGCAAACCCGTCACCTTCAACTGTCATATTATAGATAATCTGCTTTGATTTCTGATTAAGTATCCAGCGATAAGCCGAGACTCCGAACTGCTCTTTAAATTTTACCCGGAACGTGGTTACCCCATAACCCAGAAGCGAGGCCAGTTCATTTATGGTTTTCACCTTCATATAGTTATTAAAAATCTGTGCTTTGAAAACGGAAGTAGCATCGGTAAGCATACCGAAAAAACCGGCCATTTCATCCTTTCTATAAAATGTTTTCAGAATATGAAATAATTCTTTCTGCTTTGTTTCGAAAAGGATATAATCGTATATCTCTTTCTTTAAATACTGGGAGATCAATTGTAAAAAAGAGTATAGAGGTTCAACAATACTCAATACCTGTATATTAGAGTTCTGTTCTATTCCAAAACGACAAATGGTTTGGAACATGGCAAGCTCCTGAACCAATACGCTTTCAAATGAAAATACGAGAATATTCGCATCTGTCTCTATTTCGAAGATATAGTCCTCTTGCTTCTTCAGATAAAACATGTGTAATTCGTTTATCGTTTTCAGTTCTTTCTTCCTGAAATAGATTTTTACAGATCCGCTCATAATAAAAAAAATAAGGTTATTGTACAATGCAGATTGGGTTATAGTCTCTCCTTTAGGTATTTCGAAAATACTAAACCCTGTTTTCAAACCTTGATGCCTTAATTTATCGTCCTCTTTTTTTGCCGTATAACTTCTCATTTTGTCGTTATCCTGTTTTGTTGTTTAATAAAATTCAATGGGTGTATCCTTTTATATATACAAAAAAAGAGCTTTGAAGGCAATTCGTTTGTACACTTTCCATCTTTTTATTTATACAAAATATCAAAAATGATATTGATGGAAGATCTTGTATAAAAAAAGCTACAAGTAATACTACCTGTAGTTTTCATTTACGCAAACTGTTATCTTATTACGACCTTCTTTTATTCCCTAAATGAGGGTAGAGGGTATTTACAAACAATTTTATATTCCCCAGATTATAAAAGGATTTATTAGTATTACAGATTGATTTATTTAGCTATTTTTGCGCACTTATTTATATTCATCATGAATAATGTACTAATTCTGTTAGACAGCCTGAATGATTGGAAACCTTATTATAAAACCAGTAGCATACTGGCTGTTTCCGATTATTTGAAGAACAAATCTCTCCAGAAAGAAAAGGGGAGTAAGTTTGTAATTAACCTTAGCAATGACTACAGTTATAACTCGGAAGGGTATTACTGCTCATTACTAGCTCAAACCAGGGGACACAAAGTGATCCCCGGAGTAGATATCATCAACAAACTGGAAGCCGGAGCAGGTGTCCGGATGGATCGGAATTTACAGAAACTCTGTTATCAATGGATACAGAAGAACAACATTACCGACGAGATCTGGAACCTGAACATCTATTTCGGCACTTGTAAGGAAAAAGGACTGGAAAAAATAGCCCGGTTCATTTTCGAGAACTATCCGGCTCCCCTGTTAAAAATCAGTCTGAATACCCGTCCGAAGAACCAGATCGAGAGCATTCAGTTCCTATCACTGGAACAATTGGATGATGAAGAGCAGAACTTCTTTGCTGAAGCGCTCGACCGTTTTAATAAGAAAGTATGGCGTGCCCCGCAAACCGTGAAATCAGCCCGCTACAGCCTGGCCGTATTATACGACCCGGAAGAGAAATTCCCTCCCAGCAACAAGCAGGCGTTGAATAAGCTGCTGGAAGTGGCAAAAAAAATGGATATACATGCCGAACTAATCACCGAAGAAGATGCTACCCGCCTGATGGAATTCGATGCATTGTTTATCCGTACAACGACTTCGTTGAACCACTACACTTTCCGTCTGTCGCAACTGGCGAAGCAAAACGGGATGGTAGTGATCGACGATCCATTATCTATCATCCGGTGTACCAACAAGGTCTACCTGAACGAATTATTTGAGAAAGAAAAGATACCGGCTCCGCTGTCTATGTTGATCTTTAAGTCGAATGAAAATACATTCGAACAGATCAGCGAACAACTAGGTTCGCCTTTCATCCTGAAAATCCCGGACGGCTCGTTCTCTTTCGGGATGAAGAAAGTAACCAATGAGATAGAGCTGAAAGCGGCACTTGATCTGCTTTTCGATAAATCGTCGATCCTTCTGGCACAGGAATTTACGCCGACCGAATTCGACTGGCGAATCGGTATCCTGAACGGAGAACCGTTGTTTGCCTGTAAATATTATATGGCAAAAGGGCACTGGCAGATCTATTGCCATTATGATTCGGGAAGAAGTCGGTGCGGACTGGTCGATACGCTTCCGATTTATCAAGTCCCACGTAAAGTACTCGACACAGCAGTCAAGGCAGCTTCGCTGATAGGCAAAGGATTATATGGAGTCGATATGAAGATGGTCAACGACCGGGCTATGGTTATCGAGATCAACGATAATCCGAGTATCGACCACGGGATTGAAGATGCTGTACTGGGAGATGATTTATATTATCGTATACTGAATCATTTCGGTCGTACACTGGATATGAAACACTTCTAAGGATATGGAGAAAGAGTTGGAAATCAGGCAGGCAGTCCGTTCGGATCTCGATTCTATACTGGAAATAGAAACAATTTGTTTCGGTGCGGACAGTTTTTCAAGGAGACAGTTCTTATACCTTATTACCCAGGCAAAAGGGATCTTTTATGTTGTTACGGATAAGGGGAAAGTGATTGCATACAGTTCGTTGATATCGAATGCCCGTACTCATAACCTACGTATTTATTCCATAGCCGTTCATCCGGATGCCAGAGGCAGGAAGTTAGGACAATTACTGATGGAAAAGGCGATCGGGTTTGCCCGGTCGCATCAACTCAAAAAGATCACACTGGAGGTAAATGTGACCAACGAAGCCGCTATCAGTCTTTATCTAACAAACGGATTCGAGCCCGTCCACATAATTTATAACTATTATGCGGACGGTTCGAATGCTTATTATATGCAGAAGATGGTTCAGACCTGACCTTTCTTCCAATCTATAATTGATTATTTACAGATTTTGGCAGCATACCCTCCGCCCGGAGCCATCTTGATTTTCAGCTTACGATCAGCCGGGACGGGGATGATCTCTTTTTTGTAATCGCTGGCAGCACGGTCGGCATTGATGCCATCTTTAAACAGTTCCAGCTTGTAATCGCCGTCACCCAGGAAAGAAAGATCCAGCTCCAGTTCACGTGGTTCCCAGTTGGTGAGGACACCCACATACCAGTTGTCGCCATGTTTGCGAGCCATTGCTATATATTCGGACACTTTTGCATCGAGCACCTGGGTTTCTTCCCATACGGTGGGGATAGCTGCTATAAATTCCGTACATTCCTTTTCACGCATATAATTCGTCGGATTGTCGCACAGCATATTCAAAGGCGATTCGAAGATCACATAAGTAGCCAACTGGCGGCAACGTGTCCCCTGACTCATCGGTTCGGAATAAACCGGACGGTAGTTCTGACGGATCGCATTACGCATAGCCCCTTGTGTATAATCTACCGGACCGGCCACCATACGGATGAACGGGAAAGTCACATCGTAAGTAACCATATCATACGATTCGGGCGACCACTTCATTTGCTCCAGTCCGTTCACACCTTCATAATTGATCACGTTCGGATAGGTGCGCTGCAACCCGGTCGGTTTACAGATCCCGTGGAAGTCGACCAACATATTATAGCGGGCACAAGTCTCCGCCGAACGATACAGGAAGTCAATTATTTCCTGATCATCACGATCCATAAAGTCTACCTTGAAACCTTTTACCCCCATATCGGCATAATGTTTCACCACATTTTCCATATCCCGGTCGAAGGCATAGTAACCGGCCCACAGGATAATATCCACATTCTTCGATTTAGCATACGATACAATCTCCTTCAAGTCGATTTCCGGGATCACCTGCAATAAATCAGCTTTCAGGTTTACAGCCCATCCTTCATCGAGGATCACATATTCGATGTCATGGTCGGCAGCGAAGTCGATATAATATTTATACGTTTCGTTATTGATACCGGCACGGAAATCGACTCCGGAAATATTCCAGTCGTTCCACCAATCCCAGGCAACCTTACCCGGTTTGATCCAGGAGATATCCTTTATACGGGAGGGAGCTGCCAGGCGATATACCATATCGCAATCCGCCAACTGCTTGTCGTTTTCCGAAACAACGAACACACGCCAGGGGAAAGAACGGTTTCCTTTCGTCTTGGCTATATAATTTTCGCGTTCCTTAACCAGCATCTGCAACTGGTTATGTCCGCCTTGCTGTTTTACCTTCGGATACGGGGCATGGACTGATTTCAAAGAAGGCTTATCTGTCGTGTTATTCAGGAACATACCCGGATAACTTTCGAGGTCGGCCTCTGTGATACAAACTTTCTTTCCATTTCCGAGATCGACCAGGAACGGCAGGATCAGCAGGCGTTTGTCGTTCAGCTTGGTGATCGGTTCGTTATGATAAGGTTGCTCGAACGAATTGGAGAACTGTTCTTCGAAAGTCGGCTTGGTGCTGTTCACATAAGCGGCGAAGGTCTTATGGTCGGTAGAGAAGTTATAGGATGCTTCTTCATCTTTCACAATCATATCTCCTTTTTTCTTCGTCACGAAACGATAGGCCATACCGTCGTTATACAGGCGGAACACGATACTGTAATCGCCACGGAAAGCGATCGTCATCTCATTATATATATCGCTTACTTCCGATTTCTTATAAAACGGCGACGGGATCGACTTATCGACGGAGCCTTTCGTCACTTTCGAAACCTTAGGGTTGTCACCTCCCAACACTTCGCCGGTCTGTAAGGTCATGGATATGGCAGAAGGAGCCAGCACCTCCGTCCCGTCATGGTTCAATGAGAACTCTACATTATCTCCAACTGTCACTACAGTGTGCAGTTTCCTGTCGGGCGACTGCAACTGATAACTTTTCTGCGCCAATAAAGGCATGCTTCCCAACAACAGGAAAGTAAGCAATACTTGTACTTTCATGGTATCTAATTTTTTGTTTTTAACTGAGGCAAATATACACGAATAAACGAAAATAAAAATTCCAATTTTGTATTATCTTTGTCAATATCGTATCAAAAGCATCATAAACAAATAGATCGACGTATGAAAAGACTGTTGAGTATCTTTATTCTATGTATGGTATGCCTCTCTGCCGGGGCAGAATGGAAATGGCAAAATCCGATGGACGCAGGTTTCCCTGTGATCCAGAACCAGGGCTGGCCCGATGAGATCGGACAGACCTATGTACGCCTGCCCGACCGGGCAAAGGCCGAAGTCAGGGAACCGCTTTGGAACCTTTCCCGCAACTCTGCCGGACTGGCTATTCATTTTTACTGCAACTCCCCCCAGATAACCGTACGTTACCAGGTAAGCGGCGGGTATGCTATGCCACACATGCAATCGACCGGTGTATCGGGGCTCGACCTGTACAGCATCGACAGCGAGGGCAAGTGGAGTTTCTGTTTCGGTAACTACTCATTCGGGGATACGATCCGATACAGCTATACGAACCTGGGACAAGACAAGTTCCATAACCGTGGGTTTGAATACAGGCTCTACTTACCTTTATATAATAGTATCAAGTGGATGGAGATCGGCACACCGGAAGGGACCGAACTGACTTTCATTCCTCAATCGCCGGAGAAGCCGGTCGTCCTTTACGGTACTTCCATCGCACAGGGCGCTTGCTCCTCACGTCCGGCTATGGCGTGGGCGAACATCCTGCAACGTACCCTGGGCTATCCGCTGATCAACCTGGGATTTTCCGGAAACGGGCAGTTGGAAAAAAACGTATTGAATTACGTCATCGAACAGGATGCCCGCATCTATATCCTCGACTGCCTGCCTAACCTCACCCAAAAGACCGATCAGGAAGTAACAGACCTGGTGATCGCCGCCGTAAAACAGATCCGGGAAAAACGGAACGCCCCGATTCTCCTGGTAGAACATGCCGGTTACAGCAACGCACCCAGCGACCAGCGACAATACGAATCGTACACCCGCCTGAACGCCGCTTCACGCAAAGGATACGAAACCTTATTGCAGGCCGGTGTCAAAGACCTGTATTACCTGACACACGAAGAACTGAACTATCCGCCCGATGCCTGGGTTGACTACGTACATCCTTCCGACCTCGGAGCCACCTACCAAGCGACAGCCGTTGAAAAGAAAGTACGCGACATCCTCCGGCTGCCGGTAGGAGACCGCCCGACGACCCAACCTGTTACCCAACGTCGCGAACCGAACAATTACGAATGGCAGACCCGCCATCGCGACATATTGAAGCATATCGAGCAAAACCCGCCCAAAGCCGTCATCCTCGGCAACTCGATCACTCATTTCTGGGGAGGAGAACCGGCAGGACCGAGAAGCAGCGGCGCAAAAAGCTGGAAGAAGATCATGGAACCGGCCGGATTCCAAAATCTGGGATACGGTTACGACCGTATAGAGAACGTACTTTGGCGCATCTACCACGGTGAGCTGGATGGATATGAAGCGGATAAAGTTGTCCTGATGATCGGAACGAACAATATGGGAATAAGCCCGGACAAAGATATTGTAGAAGGTCTGCGTTTCCTCATCAGGGCTATCCGTAACCGCCAACCGAAAGCGACGGTCAAAATGATCGGTATCCTTCCCCGCCGGGAACACGAGGATTGGGTGAAAAACATCAACCGGCAAATCCGCACAATGGCAAACGAGGAAAACTGCCTGTTCAGCGATGCCGGAACCACCTTGCTCCTGCCCACCGGCAAGATCGACGAATCGCTTTTCAACGACGGCCTGCATCCGAACGAGAAAGGATATCAGTTAATAGCAAAAACAATAGCCGAGGATTAAAGCTACAGATATAAAGACAGTAAGTTATGACACAACAGAATGCAATCAAAATCTTTGAAGAAAAAAAAGTACGCACCGTATGGGATAGCGAAACGGAAGAATGGTATTTTTCCATAGTGGACGTAATTGCCGTATTGACGGATAGTAAAAATCCATCAACATACTGGCGAGTGTTGAAAAAAAGGCTATTAGACGAGGGAAATGAAACCGTTACAAATTGTAACGCTTTGAAGTTGCCCGCCACAGATGGCAAAATGCGTCTAACCGACGTAGCCACCACCGAGCAACTTTTCCGCCTGATCCAGTCTGTCCCTTCGCCTAAAGCAGAGCCTTTTAAACTTTGGATGGCTCAAGTAGCAAAAGAGCGCCTTGAACAGATGCAAGACCCGGAATTATCCATCGAACAGGCTATGAGCGATTACAAACGTTTGGGCTATTCCGACAATTGGATCAACCAACGTCTTAAAAGCATCGAGATACGTAAAGACCTGACTGATGAATGGAAACGTCACGGCCTGGAAGAAGGCGTACAATTCGCTACTCTTACAGATATTATTTATAAGACATGGGCGGGAAAAACAGCAAAAGAATACAAACAATTCAAGAACCTGAAGAAAGAGAACCTGCGTGATAACATGACTAACAAAGAATTAGTTCTAAACATGCTTGCAGAGCTTTCAACGAAAGAGATCTCGGAAGCCATAGGTCCGGACTCTTTCGATGAGCACTCTGAAGTAGCCCGACAAGGAGCTACAGTAGCACGCAACGCCAGGTTGGAGCTGGAGGAAAAGACAGGACAGCCAGTAGTCACCCCTCTTAATGCTAAAAATATTCAGTCTTTGCAACAAGACAAAAAAGAGAATGAAAAGACCGGAGAAGAGTAGGCTGCCAGTATGTCGACCTTATCTCTTTAACGACTTGCGCACCAGCCAGTAAGAGACTGACAACGTGCAAATCTCAGCGATCGGTATATCATACCAGATGGCGTCGATACCGAATACAGCGGGGAGGACAAGTATACCGATTCCTACGAATATGAGTCCTCTCAAAGCTGATATAATGATTGATATCTTCGCATTCCCGATAGCCGTAAAATAGCTGGATGCCAGAATATTCAGCCCGCACAATAAAAAGGCAAAGCAATAGATCGAGACACCGCGCGACGCAATGGCAAATGCCTCGCTACTGTGATCGTTGAAAAACAATCCGATAATCTGTTCGCCGAACAATAACAATACCAGGAACAGACCGATCCCGATCGCAGAATTAACCCGCACGGCAAGTCCCAGGATCGACTTGATACGTTCCTGCTTCTTCGCCCCGTGGTTATATCCTATAATAGGTATGATACCATCCGATATCCCCAGGAATATGGTGGTTCCGATAAACAGGATATAATTGATTGCCGTAAACGCCGCCACCCCGCTTTCACCCAGATACTTCATCATCGTGATATTGAAGAGGAAAACGGTAATTGCCACCGATAGTTCAGACATACCCTCCGACGACCCGTTATAGAAAGCATTCCATACCAGCCGCCAATTGTAGCGTCCACGTTGGACGGCGACGACTTCGTGACGCGAAAACAACCGGGGCACATTCAGGCAAGCACCGATCGTAAAGGCAATACCGGTCGCCAGTCCGGCTCCCATCACGCCCCAACCCAATACGGCAACGAACACGAGGTCGAGAATAATATTCAGGATCACGGTCGTCCCCATGACCGAAGTCGCATACAAGGGATGCCCCATCGCTTTAATGATATAGTCGCCGAAGAACATCGTACACAAAAACGGAAAGAAAGGGACCAATGCCCGGATATATCCTACGGCATCCCCCTGCAACACAGCATTCGCCCCCAGGAAAGAAGCGATCTCCCCCGCAAATAAATAGATCAACAGGCTCACCACCAAAGACATGGCTATCAGAAACAAGAATACCGAACGCAACGCATTGTTCGCTTCCTGCTTGTCACCTTTTCCCAGACTGATACTGACAATCGTCTGCCCCCCGATGCCCATCACAATGGCAAACGCCGAGATCAAACTATAACACGGTAAGATCAGATTCACACTAGCCAACGCATTAGCGCCCACAAACCGTCCGAGCACAATCCCGTCGATCACGGACTGGATACCCAGAAATAATAGTCCCGCCACACCGGGAAGTGCATACTTTGTAAATAACCGGGGAATCTCACCTGTCAACAATAATCTCTCTCTTTCCTGGCGGAAGAGAGCTTTTTCCTTACTCATAAAACAACTTGCTTTTAGTTCCGGCTGCAAAGGTAAGGAGGTCTTTTCAGAGAAAAATTACCATAAGATAATTTCGGTTTGCCCTTTTTATTTAGAAGAGGAACGGATACGGCTCAACGATTGCGGCGTGATCTGCAGGTAGGAAGCGATATGTTTCAACGGCACTCTCTGAAACAAGTCCGGGCGGGAGTTCATCAGACTTTCATATTGCTCGCGGGCATCACTCCAACTGTCATTAATAAAATAGTTCTCATATTCCCGCAGGTAATAGTCGAGCAGTTTCAATCCCCAGATAGCAATATCGTGCGACTGTTCGAAAAGTTTTTCCAGTTTCGTGGCAGGGATACGGAACAGGATGGTATCCTCCACCATCTCCACGTTATAGACCGAGATGTCACGGTAAACAAAATTGATCATTTCGCCGTCGCTGGCAAACCATAAGGTGATATCTTTCGTATCCAGTTCGACATACGCCCGGACCAATCCCTCTTTGACGAACCAGACAAACGGGTCGCGGTCGCCTTCCCTCGTCGAAAGTTCTCCTTTCGAGAAAGCCACTTCCTCCATCTCGTCGACCAGCAACCGGATCGCCTCGTCGGACATCGGATAAACCGCCCGCTGTTGTTCTATGAATTTATCCATGCTATTTTTGTAACAAATCCAATAACAGGGTCAACGCTGCATCCGCCGCCGCCTGTATATTTTCCGCCCTGACCGTTCCGAAATGAAAACAATGTGAGACGACTTCGCCTTTCAAAGCTGCGGCGATCCAAACCGTGCCGACCGGTTTTTCCGGGGTTCCTCCGCCGGGTCCTGCAATACCGGAAGTCGCTACTGCACAGTCGCATCCAAGGGTACAGACCGCTCCCTGCGCCATCTGTTCCACCACTTCACGGCTGACGGCTCCATATTGGCGAAGACTTTCTTCCGAAACACCCAATACATGCTGTTTCACTTCGTTGCTGTAAGAGACAACTCCCCCGACAAAATAATCGGAACTACCTGCCACTAGTGTAATCATATTGGCTATACGACCACCTGTGCAGCTTTCCGCCGTCCCCATCGACAACTTCTTTGAACGAAGAAGTTCTCCTAGTTGTTCACTGATTGATTGATTACTCATGATCATTTATCACTACGCTGAAGACATACCCTTATAACTCGAAAAGTGTTTCAACCTAATGGAACAGTTGTTTCACTGTAATGGAACAGTTGTTTCACTGTAATGGAACAGTTGTTTCACTGTAATGGAACAGTTGTTTCACTGTAATGGAACAGTTGTTTCACTGTAATGGAACAGTTGTTTCACTGTAATGAAACTCTTTTTTCTAAAGGATGTATGTAAACAGCAATTACCTACATTTTTAGATAACCACCCGTGAGAACGGAACAGCGTCCATCGGACAAAAATCCTTATCGAGGAATTTATAATAACCAGTGATGGCAACCATCGCCGCGTTGTCTGTTGTAAACGCGAACTTCGGGATATGCACTCTCCAGCCATACCGCTTTGCATGGTCGAGGAAGGCATCGCGCAAACCGGAGTTTGCCGAAACACCGCCGGCCACCGCCACCTCTTTTATATTCAGGTCTTTCGCTGCCTTGCGCAACTTATCCATCAGGATATCGATCACTGTCGACTGAAGGGAGGCACAAAGGTCACGTTTATTCTTTTCGATGAAGTCCGGATCTTCCTGTAGTTTATCCCTCAAGGTATAGAGGAAAGAAGTTTTCAGCCCGCTGAAGCTATAATCGTACCCCGGAATATGCGGTTTGCTGAAAGTAAAGGCTTTCGGATTTCCTTCGTTGGCCAACCGGTTCACCACCGGACCACCCGGATAACCCAGCCCCATTACCTTCGCACATTTATCGAAGGCTTCGCCCGCCGCGTCATCTATCGTCTGCCCTATCACCTCCATGTCGTTATAAGCATTCACTTTGATGATCTGCGAGTTACCGCCCGACACCAGTAAACACAGGAACGGGAACGAGGGAGCATGATCGTCTTCCGGCATTTCCTTGATAAAGTGAGCCAGTACATGCGCCTGCAAATGGTTGATCTCGATCATCGGGATGTCCAAAGAAGCCGCAAATCCTTTGGCAAAGGAGGTACCGACCAGCAGAGATCCCATCAACCCCGGCCCGCGTGTGAACGCAACAGCGCTCAGTTCCGACTTATCGATACCTGCACGCTTGATAGCCTCTGCGACCACCGGGATGATATTCTGCTGGTGAGCGCGTGAAGCCAACTCGGGAACCACGCCACCATATGCTTCGTGAACCGCCTGACTGGCTATCACATTCGACAGCATCACGCCGTCGCGTATTACGGAAGAGGAAGTATCATCACAGGATGATTCTATCCCCAATATTGTTACACTCATACTCTTCTCTCGTTTTTTTGTGCAAATTTAATGAATTCTATCGCGATATTGTTGTAGATTTGTGCTTAAAATATAGTAAAGATATCAGAGGACTCAAATACATAATCATTACCCTACTTACTCTGTTCTGGATATTCTATGCAATGCCCTTCATCTTGTTGAAGATACCGTACGTTCAACACCGGGTTTCCGACATTGCATCGACCGAATTATCCAGCCACCTTGGTGTGCCTGTTAAGATAGGAAATGTCAGTATCGAGTGGTTCAACCGTGTGGTTCTCGACAACTTATACCTCGAAGACCAGGATGGAAAAACATTATTCGAAGCGAACCATGTGGCGGCAGGCTTCGAAGCCCTTCCCCTGCTGAAAGGCAAATTCGTATTCTCGACCGTGCGTCTGTTCGGTTTCTCGGTCAATCTGAAAAAGAAGACACCTGAAAGTCCGCTGAACCTCCAATTCGTCCTGGATGCTTTCGCCAGCAGAGACACCTTGAAGAAGAGTCCGAATATCGACTTGCGTTTCAACTCGATCCTGATCCGGCGCGGAAACTTCCGTTTTGACGTGGAAAGTGCCGACTCTACCCCCGGCAAGTTTAATGCCAAGCATGTGGACATCAAGAACCTGAGCGCGAAAATATCCCTGAAAGCCTTCAACAAGGACAGCCTGAACGCCAACATCAAAAAGATGAGTTTCAACGAGGCTTCCGGTTTTGAACTGGATAAACTTTCGATGAATATCATCAGCAACCGCGACAGTGCTTTCATCAACAACTTCGAAATAAAATTACCGCAAACGGATTTGAAAATCAGCCGTGCACAAATCGGTATGCACGAAATTGAGAATGTCACCCAGTTGTTGAACCAGGCTCCGCTGGAACTAAACATTTCTCCTTCACAGATATGCCTGAAAGACTTGTCGCCTTTCGTCCCTGCCTTCCGGAATTTTACGGAAACGATCGAACTTTCGGCCGAAGCATCCGGATACATCAATAATATCGACCTGAAACGGTTGACTTTACGGTACAGCGACAAAATGCTTTTCGTCGGAAAAATGGAACTGAAAGGTATCTCCCACCCCGAAGAGGCTTACATCTTCGGACAGGTTAACAAGATGTATATCACGACCGACGGTATAGCCGGACTGGTGAATAACTTCAATAAGAAACCCGTCATACTTCCCGATCCGATCGTCAAACTTGGAACGGTAAACTTTACCGGTGAGATCTCCGGCTTCTTCGATAACCTGGTTGCTTTCGGAAAGTTTTCGTCGGCCATCGGTTCCGTGCAAACGGATATGATATTCGGTAGCGACAAGGAAAACGGCATCACGGCCTACCTGAAAGGACATGTTTCGACCCCCGGACTGCAACTGGATGAATTATTCGGCGAAGGCAACCCGTACGGAAAAACAAAGCTCAGTATCTCGCTCGATGCCAAACGGCATGAACACACCGGTTTCTTCGGGAACATAAAGGCAAATATCGACGAAGTTGAATATAGGAAGTATACTTATACGGACATCCAGCTTTCCGGTAACTTCAAAAAGAACAGCTTCGACGGAATGGTTCAGGTGAACGACCCGAACGGCAAACTCTATGCCGAAGGAATGTTCAGGCACGAAGGACAAAACTCGATGTTCAATTTTACGGCCAACCTCCAGCATTTCCGCCCGGACAGCCTGAACCTGATCGACAAATACGAATCGCCTGACATCTCTTTATCGCTGAACGCCGACTTTACCGGTAACAACATCGACAATCTGGAAGGTAACATTTCAATAGACAGCCTCTCGTTTAAAACCGCTCCGAGCAGTTTCTTCCTGAAAAAGCTGCTGGTGACTGCCTCCGGACATTCGCTGGACCGCCACCTGACCATCTCTTCGGATATCCTGAACGGGGAGATAACCGGAGCCTATTCGTTCAAAACAATCGTGCCGAGCTTTATGAATACTTTCAAAGGGTATATACCGGCACTGATCAACGTTACCCAGAAAAAGCAGAAAGTGGAAGAAAACAATTTCTCCCTGTTGCTTACTGTCGAAAACACCGACAGTATCTCGCAGACGCTTAAGTTGCCTTTCACGATGGTCAGCCAGGGACGTATCACCGGACACTATAACAACTTGTACAACAAATTCCGTTTCGAAGCTTTCCTGCCCAAGTTCAAACTGGGCAATTCGATGTTCGAATCCGGCTACCTGACCTGCGACAATCCCACAGAAGATATAAGCCTGCAACTCAAAGCGATCAATTATAACCAGAAAGGGACCCGCAACTATCTCGACCTGAAAGCCGACGCAAAAGATAACCGGATCAATACCCTGATCGGTTGGGCCAACAACAAAGAAAAAGAATTCAGGGCCGAACTATCCGCTTCCGCCCTCTTCACGGAAGAAGAGCATGAAAAGGGACCTGCCACCTTAAGGACGAATATATCCCTGAACGAAAGCCCGTTGGTCCTCAACGATTCGATCTGGAAGATCAATCCTTCGGAAATAACCATCGCCGATGGCAGGATAGATATCGACAACTTCAAGGTATCCAACGAGCAGCAGTACTTGCGGCTGGACGGAAGCATTTCCAAAAACCCGACAGACACTTTGCTGATGGACTTGAAAGAGGTTGAACTCAGCTATATTTTCGACATACTGAATATCCCTGTCCTGCAATTCGCCGGAAAAGCCACAGGTACGTTTAATATATGCGACCTGTACGGTAGCCGTATGTTGAACACCGACCTGGAAATAAAAGACTTCTCCTTCAACCAGGTAGGACTCGGCCGCCTGAACCTGTTCAGCGAATGGGATGACGAACAACAGGGAATCCTGATGCTCGGCAGCATCTATAAGAACGATACGACGTGGACCGACGTGAGCGGGTATATATTCCCGGTCGGAAAAAATGCCGGCCTATCCTTGTTCTTCGACGCGAACGACCTCAACATCGCTTTCCTCCATCCTTTTGTCGACAAGGTAGCCAAGAACATTCAGGGACGCGGGTTCGGAAGTGTCCACCTGCATGGCCCCTTCAAGGCGCTTACAGTCGAGGGAGACGCTTATGTGGAAGACGGTGGCCTGGGAATAGAATACACCAATACGTACTATACATTCTCCGACTCTATCCATATGGATGCAGGCTCCATCAATATGCGGGATCTGAAAGTGAACGATAAGTTCGGTAATCCGGGTATCGTCAATATGCATGTCTACCATGACCATTTCAAGGATGTCAGCTTCGATGTAAATGTCAAGACAAACAACATGCTGGTGTTCAACGCTACCCGCAAACTCAATCCGCTGATCTATGGAACAGTATTCGGTAGCGGAACCGCTTCTATCAAAGGGAATGACAAATTGATCAACTTCGATATCAATATGCGTAACGATCCTAAAACGGCTGTTACGCTCGACTTCATGAACAATACATCGGCAGCCGATTACGACTTCATCACTTTTGTCGACAAAAAGAAATTACAGGAGTCGGTAACAAACAGCACACTCCCGCACGACTCGCTGAAGATCGCCTCAAACATCGAAGATGAAGGTGCCGAACTACGTATGAACTTCCTGCTCGACATAACTCCCGAGGCTGATATCGAACTGATCATGGATCCGATAGCCGGCGATAAGATCACAGGTAATTGCAGCGGAAGTATGCAGATAGAATACGGAACAAAGACCGACCTGCGTATGTATGGCAATATGGGTATCGTCAGCGGTAACTATAACTTTAGCCTGCAACAGATCATACACAAAGACTTTAAGATACGCGAAGGCAGTTCGATCGACTTCCGCGGCGACCCTTTCAATGCCACGATGCACGTAAATGCCATCTATAACCTGACTGCCAACCTGCGTGACCTGGACGAAGAACTTGCCCGACAAAGTGCACGAACCAATGTCCCGGTAAACTGCGTGCTTAACCTCGATGGCATGTTACGTAACCCGAGTATCTCGTTTGACCTGGAACTGCCCGGCTCTAACGAAGAGATAGAACGGCAAATGAAATCGCTGATCGACACCGAAGATATGATGACACGCCAGATCATCTACTTACTTGTTCTGAATAAGTTTAATACTCCCGAATATAGCCAGAACGCCTATCGTTCAAATGATTTCAGTGCCGTGGCTTCTTCTGCTATATCTTCCCAGATATCCAGTATACTGAATAGCCTGACCGACAAAGTACAAATCGGCACTAATATCCGTACGAGTGAAGATGGCATACAAGATACTGAAGTTGAAATGTTGCTGTCCAGCCAACTACTGGATAATCGTCTACTGCTTAACGGTAGCTTCGGCTATAAAAACAGAACTACCGAAAGCACGCAAAAGAACGACTTCATCGGAGAATTCGACCTGGAATATAAACTGACTAAGAATGGGGAAATCCGCTTAAAGGCTTATAATCATTCGAATGATATGTACCGGTATCTAAAACAGTCGCTGACTACTCAGGGCGTAGGTATCATGTTCAAAAAAGACTTCACACACCTGTCCGAATTCTTCCGTAGAAGGAAAATACTTCCACTAACCCCGCTCGCTCCCGCCAATACGGATACGATCCCTCCGATGCGGATGGATACTACTACGACAGCAACTCCTTAACGGCTGAATAATAAACAGTAAGGTTGTTGCTTTTGATCACCTTTTTCCGCAAACGCTTTTCGGCATCCGGCAATAGGTAATCCCAAAGTGTCTTTAGTTTTGCCAGTATCTGATGATCTCCCCCTTCCAGGCATAAGCTATATTGCTCAGCCAACAGGCGGTGGAAGTCGGCCAACCGAGTCTGTTTCTCCGTGGCCGATAAAGTTTTGCCGTTTGCATATTCCGCGGCCAGCCAGGGGTGAGATAACAATCCCCGTCCCAGCATGACTCCTTTCAGCGCTGGGAAACGATCGGTTATCGAGTGAATATCTTCCAGACTACCCAAGTCGCCGTTATAAAAGAGTGGCAATGTACATGCTTCATAGAAACGGGAGAACCCTTCGATATCCACCACTCCTTTATACTGTTGCAATCCGATTCGGGGATGCAAAGTAACATGTGCCAGGGGAAGAGAGTTGATAAAAGGCAAGAGTGCCAGAGACTCATCCGGTTGCTCCCATCCCAAACGGAGTTTCAGGGAAAAGCTCATCTCGGGAAATTCGCGGATCGTACCCAGCAAAGCAACAGCCTCTTCCTTGTATGGTAATATCCCGGCTCCACGATGCAACCGGGCTTGCATAGGAAACGGACAACCCATATTTATATCCGCCTGCCTGTAACCCCTCTCCCGGAAAAATGCAGCAATGCGACGGAATTCATCAGGTGTAGCAGCTATCAGTTGGGGAATGACCGGGACATCCTGATTATGCTCAGGGGCTATGTCACGCAAATCTTTGTTACGGAACCCCTCTTTCTCCAGACGGACAAAAGGGGTATAGTAGTTCTCCACACCGCCGAAGATACGGCTATGGGCTTCCCGGTACACGTCATCGGTATAGCCTTGTAGCGGGGCAAAATGAACTTTATAATCCATCAGGGAAACAGTTCTGAAAATAATGTATGCAGTTGTACTTTCGCCTTCCCAAAGTCTTGCTTGCCCCCCAGTTCCTTTTCCAGCGAGGTAACACCCTTATCCGTAAAACCGCAGGGGTTAATCAGGGAAAAATAGCTCAGGTCTGTATTTATATTCAGCGCAAAACCGTGCATCGTGACATACCGGCTACTTTTTACTCCGATAGCACATATCTTTCGGGCGCGGCCTTTCACCTCCGGATCTATCCAGACTCCGGTCGCACCTTCCAACCGCTCCCCTTTGATCCCGTAAAGGGCCAGAAAGCGGATTATAACTTCTTCCAAGGTATGGATATACTGTTTCAGCCCCAACTGCCAGTGTTCCAGGTCAAAGACCGGATATCCTGTGATTTGTCCGGGTCCGTGATACGTTATATCGCCACCCCGGTTCGTATGAAAGAAGGATATTCCCTGGCGCTGCAACAGCTCCACAGGGATCAATAGGTTCGAGTCTTTCCCGCTTTTCCCGATGGTCAGCACCGGCTGATGTTCACAGAAAAAGAGTTTATTCTCTCCCTGTCCGCCCCATATCTTGGCCTGAATCAACGTCTCAAACGCTTCCGTCTGAACGGCTAAAGCTTCGGTGTAATCGATATGTCCGAGGTCGTGAAAAGTGAAGCTCTCCATTTTTTTCTCTTTTTAATTTTACCGTTTTTGTTTTCGATCTCTCCCGCTCCATAACCCATCTGGATCTTTATCAGTTTTCCCATCAGGGAAAGGATCTGCCCCTGCCGCTTCAACATGTAGGGAGAAGGCTTTCCTGAATTAAACTTCCGCGGATTGGGTAGTGAAGCGGCGATCAGCGCTGCTTCACCGGCACTCAACTTCGAAGCCGGTTTCTTGAAATGAGCCTTTGCCACCGCCTCGGCCCCGTAGATGCCATCCCCCATCTCTATGGAATTCAGATAGACTTCCATGATACGTTCTTTTCCCCATATCCACTCGATCAATAACGTGAAATAGGCCTCGATCCCCTTACGGATATAGCTTTTAGTCGGAAGAAGAAAAACGTTTTTGGCTGTCTGCTGGGAGATCGTGCTGGCACCACGTACGCGTTTTCCCTTTTCCGCCTCATCGCGGGCTTTCTGGATCTGTTCGATATCAAAACCGTTATGATCCAGAAAAAGGTTATCTTCCGAGGCAACTACTGCCTGAACCAATGGCTGGGCAATCTGTGATAACGGGACCCAGGTATGATCCAGTTTCCAGGGTTTGCCTTCCTTATACTGATCATACAAACGTGTCAGCATCAAAGGGGTATAGTAGACGGGAATGAATTTATAAGCCACCACCGCCAATATGCTTGATATAAACAGGAATATGAGAATGTTCCTGCACCAAATTAAAATCCGCTTTATAAAAGGCATATTATATTGTCTCCATTAAACGGTGGCAAACTTACAAAAAAAGCACTAGAATAGCATTATCTTTTCCAGTATTGCTCCATTTGTTCCAACGTCTTCCCCTTTGTTTCGGGCACGAACTTCCAGATGAAAGCGGCAGCAAGGATACCCATCAGACCGTATATCCAGTAGGCCACACCATGATTGAAAGTTTCTGTCAGGTACTGGTTCTTGTCGAGCATCGGGAAAGTCCACGATACGAGGAAGTTGGCTATCCACTGTCCGGCTACGGCAATACTCATTACGGTAGAACGGATAGAGTTCGGGAATATTTCAGCCAACAATACCCAGCAAACCGGTCCCCACGACATGGCAAACCCTGCTGTATAAACCAGCATGCAGACCAGCGAACCGATGCCTACCGAGTGCGTATAGAAGGTAGTCCCCAGGATTATCATGGAAACAGCCATAATCAAAGCACCGATAATCATCAACGGACGGCGGCCGAACTTATCGACGGTAAAGATTGCCAATACGGTAAACGACAGATTTACTGCGCCCACAACGATCTGTTGCAGCAATGCGGCATCAGTAGCAGCCCCCATTGTCTTAAATATCTCCGGAGCGTAATAGAGTACCACGTTGATACCAACAAACTGCTGGAAGCCGGACAAGAGAATACCTACCATAATGATAAGTACGCCATACGAACGGATCGGGAACACCAACGATACAAAGAAGCTGCCGATCAAAGCAATCTCCAACGCACTTGTATTACCAGCCAGTTCCAATGCCCCGTAAGCCAACAGGAACAAAACCAGCCACGCTCCCATAAAACGGAAGTACGGACGCATGGAAGGCGCCTTTTCTTTAAAACTTTCCTTTATATCGACCAACTCTTTCGCCGCCTCGTCTTTCTCCATCAGACGGTCGAGAATTGTCAATGCTTTCTCCGTCTTTCCACGCATCACCAGGTAACGGGGCGTTTCGGGCACAAACATCAACAAGGTGAAAAAGAACACAGCCGGAATGATTTCGGAAGCAAACATCCATCTCCAACCCACCGTATTCAACCACGTAGCATCTCCCTGCAGAGCGATCGTGTAATTCACAAAATAAACGACCAGCATACCGAAGATTATAGCAAACTGGTTCCACGAAACCAGGTTACCACGACGGTCAGCCGGGGCAACCTCAGCGATATACATAGGTGATACCATCGAAGCCAGACCGACCCCTATTCCACCCAGGATACGGTAAGCTACAAACAAATACATATAAGTATGATCCCCGCTTCCGGGCAATCCCAATCCGAATTCGGGCCATGCCGAACCGATCGCCGAGAGCAGGAAAAGAATAGACGCCACGATCAATGTCGGCTTACGACCGTACCGCTGGCTGACCCAGCCGGCAAAAGAGGCTCCCAAAATACAACCGATCAGCGCACTGCTGACCACAAATCCTTCCAGCGAATTCGCCTGGTCGAGCGGAAGTCCGTAAGGTTCGATAAAGAATTTTCTTAGTGATTCTACAGTCCCGGAAATGACAGCTGTATCATATCCGAATAATAACCCTCCAAGGGTTGCAACGAGGGTAAGGCCAAAAATGTAACTATTGTTGTTTTTCATATCTACTAGATTAAGAGTAACTTTTTCCCTCTCGAGAGGAGGCAGGGGGTGTGTTATAGTCCCGCCTTATAACGAGCTTTAACACACCCCTTAATCCCCTCTCGAGAGGGGAAAGAGTTACTCCTTGTAACTATTTTTATATATACAAATTGAGAATCATTTCATACAGTTCCTGCTTGCCGCTGATTTGTTTCGGCTCACCGTCACGGAATGCGATCGTACGCAAGTCTTCCAGGGTTAGTTTTCCATCTTCAAACGCTTTCCCTTCACCACTATCGAAGCTGGCGTAACGTTCGGCACGCATCTTCTTATAATCAGACTGTTCAAGGATAGCAGCAGCCGTTATCAGGGCACGTGCAAAAGCATCCATACCACCGATATGAGCCAGGAAGATATCATCCAGGTCGGTCGAGTTACGACGTGTCTTCGCATCGAAGTTTGTCCCCCCGGTAGTCAGTCCGCCACCTTGCAGGATAACCAACCATGCCTGGGTTAGTTCATAGATATCCATCGGGAACTGGTCGGTATCCCAACCATTCTGGTAATCGCCGCGGTTAGCATCGATGCTGCACAACATACCGGCATCTACAGCAGCCTGCAATTCATGTTCGAACGTATGTCCGGCCAACGTTGCATGGTTCACTTCGATGTTCAGGGCGAAGTCTTTATCCAGGCCATAGTGACGCAGGAAGCCGATCACCGTTTCAGAATCTATGTCATACTGGTGCTTGGTAGGTTCCATCGGCTTCGGTTCGATCAGGAAAGTTCCTTTGAAACCATTCTTGCGACCATAGTCACGTGCCATGGTAAGCATCATGGCCAGGTGATCTTTTTCACGTTTCATATCGGTGTTCAGCAGGCTCATATATCCTTCGCGTCCTCCCCAGAATACATAGTTTTCACCACCCAGGGCGATACAAGCGTCGATCGCATTTTTGATCTGGGTACCGGCATAAGCTACGGCAGGGAAATAAGGATTGGTAGCAGCCCCATTCATATAGCGTTTGTTACCGAATACGTTAGCAGTAGACCATAACAGTTTTTTTCCGGTTGCCTGCTGAAGTCCCTTGGCATGACCGACCATCGTTTGGAGATCTTTTTCAAACTGAGCCAGCGTAGGAGCTTCGTCAACCACGTCGACATCATGGAAACAATAATAAGGAATACTACACTTTGTCATAAATTCAAACGCAGCATCCATCTTATATTTGGCACGGCTGATCGGGTCGGAAGCTACATTCCAGGGGAATGTTTTCGTACCGCCGCCAAACTGGTCGCCCCCTTCAGCACAAAGGGTATGCCAATAAGCCATCGCAAAACGAAGATGGTCTTTCAGTGTTTTACCCATCACCACCTTGTTTTCGTCATAATAATGAAATGCCATCGGGTTCTTTGACTCGCGTCCTTCAAACTGAATCTTTCCTATTCCGGGGAAGAATTCTTTTTCGCCTTTATAAAAGTTCATGAAATTAATAGTTTAAATGATTTATATTACATTGGTATATTATTATCTGCCATCAGCTTGTCCAGCCGTTCTTTCCAGGTGCTGTATGCAGCACAATATTTATCAGCTTTCAGTCCGTCCGGTTCGATCACATCGATCTTTTTCAGAGAGGCAAACGCTTCTTCCGCCGACTGATAAATACCAGCTCCGATACCGGCGCCTTTAGCAGCACCCACTGCCCCGTTGGTATCAAACAGTTCGATCACGGTACCGGTAACACCCGACAAGGTATCACGGAAAACCGGACTCAGGAACATATTGGCATTCCCGGCACGGATCACATCTATATCGATCCCCATCCCGTTCATTATATCCATACCGTATTTGAAAGAGAATACGATTCCCTCCTGTGCGGCACGAGCTAAATGAGCCTTACTATGCGTATTGAAATTCAGACCATGAATAGAACAATCCATTTGCCGGTTTTGCAACATACGTTCCACCCCGTTACCAAACGGCAGGATAGACAAGCCATCCGATCCGATAGGCACACCGGCTGCAACATCGTTCAACTCCGGATAGGTGATCCCTTCCGGGGCTACGTTCTTCTTGACCCACGAGTTCAGGATTCCGACCCCGTTAATGCAAAGCAGGACACCGAGCCTGGTCTGTTCAGGAGAGTGATTTACATGGGCAAAAGTATTTACCCGTGAAAGCGTATCGTAATTGACTTTACCGTTTACACCGTACACAACTCCTGACGTACCACCGGTAGCAGCTATCTCACCAGGGTTGAGAACGTTCAGTGACAAGGCATTATTCGGCTGATCGCCGGCACGGTAGGTCACCGGTGTTCCTTTTTTCAGTCCTAACTCGGAGGCTACAGAGCCTAGCAATTCGCCCTGCAAACCGAATGTCGGGCGAATCTCCGGAACCAGTTCATCGCTGAAACCGAAATAATTCATCAGATCCGTCGACACCTTTTCATTTCTGAAATCCCAGAAGATGCCTTCCGACAATCCGGATATGGTAGTAACGATATCACCGGTCATCCGCATAGCGATAAAATCTCCCGGCAACATAAACTTATGTACCGAACGGAACAACTCCGGTTCGTATTCTTTCACCCAGGCCAGCTTGGCTGCCGTAAAGTTACCAGGCGAGTTCAGCAGATGCGACAGGCATTGCTTCTCCCCTATATTTTTAAAAGCACGTTCGCCATAAGGCACGGCACGACTGTCGCACCAGATAATAGACGGACGCAATATATCCATCTTCTTATCCACCAGAACCAATCCATGCATCTGGTAAGAGATACCGATCGCTTTTATATCACTCCCGTCGATTCCGGCTTGAGCAATCGCACCTTTGATCGCTTCCTTCAGGTATTTCCACCAGTCGTCAGGATTCTGTTCCGCCCAACCGGGCTTCACAGCCTTGATCGGGGCTTCTTCTTTCGGATAAAAATCGGCACCCACCGTCAGTCCCGAATTAGCATCCACAATAGATGCCTTGACGGATGAACTTCCTATATCACAACCTAATAAATACATATCCAGAACGATTAGTTTTTATTAAACTTAGAATGTAATTTGTTGTATTTCACCTTATCGAAACGATAATAGCGGGCAGCACGATGAGCCACTCCTTCTTCCACCTCATCCGTAGGCACGACATATTCAAGCGAACTCATCTTCTTATGAAAATTACGGACATCCATTTCCTTATTGTAGATGATCTCATACGTGCGTCTTAACTGATAAGCTGTGAATTTCATAGGAAGATAGTCGAAAACGATAGACGGTTCTTTTTCAATCCAGTCACGGATTTCCTCCACAGCAGCTCCAATGATTTCTTTATGGTCGAACGGCAAAGCGGGCAGTGCGTCAACGGGGAACCAGGCCAGTGAATTATATTTATTAGTAGGGTTAGATTTTCTTCCGATCTTGCTTAATGCCAGATATGCCACCGTAACGATCCTTTCGATCTTCAATTTCATGGCATTTTCCAGCCACTGCATATCATCCTTATTTTTTGTTCGAGAAGGTGATCCGAAGCTACGGAACTGCTTCAGGGGGACCCGTTTCAAACCGGTCGCTTCGTTGAATACCCGGTAAGCAGCAGTGTCGAGGTCTTCGTTTTCGAAAATCAGGCTTCCCGGTAACTTATAGTGTTTTTCATCACTTTTGTCTATTTTCCTCTCAACCAATAATACACAAAGCGTATCTTCTTTAACCCCCAACAGGACGCAATCGACAGACACATGCGAAAAAAGCATCTTTTTATTTTCCATACGTGTTTCCATAATATTACATTAAACCGCCACAAATATAAGCATTTTCTCAAATAACAAATATACAAAACTATTTTTTTACTAATTATAATACTCTATTTATCTGAGAATTTACTATCTTACCTAATACAATAACAAACATACGCCATAATGTAGACCAAACAATATTATGAAATTCAGGCCGATACACTTCCGTTAACATGCTTTATCAAAACTTTCCGAACTATTCGAGCGCTAAAATACTTTTATTAATACTTTTGTTACAGATTAAGATTCATCATGGATATAAAACACATACAGTTCTCATGCCGGATGTACTGGGCCAATATGAAAGGTCTCCTGAATATCGTGGCTGAAGGTATCATCCTCCTGGCATCTATTGCCTCCCTATTTGTTCTTATCTATCAGTTCGGGTTCCAGCAGACGGGCGAAACGATTCATAGTTTATACCTGAGCCGTATTTATATCCTGCTTGCATTCTTTATCGGGATTACGTTACGGTACATCGTCCGCTTCAATGAAATCATACAGGAGAAATTACTGTACCTGGACATCGGGATCTATTTCCTTCTTTTCGCAGTCCTGTCGGCCAAGGTCTTCTTTAAAGAAGCGATTGCGCAATCGCTTCCCTACCTCGAATTCCTGTCGAATCCCCTGTTCGTTTACACGATGATCCTGCTGTTAAGCGTCATTCATCTTTCGAGGCAGACGTTCACGTTGATGCAGACACACATAAAACCGTCCCTACTCTTCCTGCTCAGTTTCATCTTCGTGATCCTGATCGGGGCCGGACTGCTGATGTTACCCAACGCTACCACGCGGCCGATCCATTTCGTCGACGCTTTGTTCACTGCAACAACATCTGTCTGCGTAACAGGGCTGACAACAGTCGATGTGGCAACCACCTTCACGCACATAGGGCATATCATCATTATGATCCTGATACAAATAGGCGGGATCGGAGTAATGACCTTCACCAGCTTCTTCGCACTCTCCTTCATGGGACATTCCTCGTTCACCAGCAAACTGGTCCTGAAAGATATGTTGAACGAAGACCGTATCGGTGGCCTGTTCAAAGTGATCCTGAACATTCTGTTCGTTACCTTCTTCATCGAAGGCGTAGGGGCTTACTTTATTTATATGGACATCCGGGGGACACTTCCGGGAGGCAATACCCAGGACGACCTGTTCTTTGCCGCTTTCCATGCTGTGTCCGCCTTCTGTAACGCCGGTATCTCCACCCTTAGCGGGAATATGTGCGACCCGGTAGTCGAACATAACTACAACTTACACGTATGGATCTCACTATTGATCATCTTCGGCGGATTGGGTTTCCCGATTGTATTCAACTACCTGAAACTATTAAGACATTTCATCGTCAATACTTTCAAGATCGTAATCGGGCAACAGAAACATTATATCCATACACCACGTATTATCAACATACACACTTATATAGTAGTAGTCTGCACCCTGACATTGATCATCGGAGGCACAGTTCTATATTATCTGTTTGAGGTAGACAACACCCTGGCCGGACTCCCGCTGAAAGGAAAACTGGCCGATTCGTTGCTTGGTGCCGTTACTCCGAGGACTGCCGGATTCACCATCGCCAATATGGATGCACTCCGGCCCGTCACCCTGATGATGACACTCATCCTGATGGTGATCGGCGCCGCCCCGATGTCGACCGGTGGCGGATTGAAAGTGACCACCGTACTGGTAGCTATCCTTACGGCCCTGAATGTGGCACGGGAAAAGGAAAAAGTAGAAATCCGCAAACGTGAAATATCCCCTTCCACCATCCGCCGTGCTTTTGCAACGATCGTACTCTATTTCCTCTTCGCATCGACGGCTGTATGGATATTATCCTATACAGAAGAGGGGACTCCGGTCTTTACACTTACCTTCGAAGTCGTTTCGGCTTTGAGTACAGTAGGGTCGAGCCTGAACTTCAGCCCGTTACTATCTGTTCAGGGTAAACTGATCATCATCAGCGCCATGCTGATCGGGCGTATCGGAGTACTTACCTTCGTGGTATGCTTCATCCGGGAATACAAAAAGAGGGATTACACATATCCCCAGGAAAATATATTAATGTAATAAAATTACGCCTTATGAAATTTCTTGTAATAGGATTAGGAAATCTGGGACGCGCCATAGCGGAGAACCTTACCCGTATCGGCGATGAAGTAATAGGAGTCGATCTGAACCTGCATAAAGTGGAAGCCGTGAAGCAAACGATCTCGGGCTCCGTCAGCCTCGATACGACCGACCGGGATGCACTCAACACACTTCCGTTAAGCGAAATGGATGCTATTTTCGTTACGTACGGCAAGAACTTCGGAACATCGGTACAAACCGTCGCTTTATTGAAGAGCCTGGATGCCGGCAAGCTGATCGTCCGTTCGATCTCCCCGATCCATGAAACGGTGATCCGCTCTATCGGAGTAGCTGAAATCATCCGTCCCGAACAGGATTATGCTGCCACCTATGCCTCCCAGAGCTTGCTCGGCGACCTGTTCCAGCGCTGGTACCAGGTAACGGAGACCCATCACCTGTACACTATAAAGACACCCGGAGCCTTGGTGGGGCAGAGCTTAAAGACAATCGACTTCCAGACGAATTTCGGTATCCGCCTGGTGAGTGTCGAACGTGCCCGGGAAACACATAACCTGATCGGATTGAAACAAACCGAATATTATGTGATAGACCCGCTGACCGACGATCTGGTCTTGGAAGCCGACGACAAACTGATCCTCTTCGGAAAGATGGAAGTACTTCATAAAATTAAAGAGCTATAAAAAAAGCGGGTCCTTAGGTGAACCCGCTTTTTCTTTCCGGTACAATAGACTAATCTATCTTTGAAACCAATACTTTATCGATACGTGCACCGTCCATGTCCACGATCTCAAATTGGAAAGTCAACCAACTTAATGTCTCCCCTGTCTTCGGAACACGTTCGAGGATCTCGAGGATCAAGCCGCTTAACGTGTTGTAATCATGTTCGGCGTAAAGGTCTTCCATATCGAAATATTCGAGGAAGTCGTAGAAGTTATACTGGCCGTCCACCAGCCACGTACCATCGGCCCGCTGTGTAATCTCGGCCTCCTCGCCCATTTCGGGCACCTGGCCGATCAATCCTTCCATAATATCCTTGAGGGTTACAATACCTTGTATACCACCGAACTCGTCCGTTACGATACCATATTTCACACGTGCCTGCTTAAACTGCTCGAGTGCATTATATACACTCTGGTTCTCAGGCAGGTACTGTGCCGGGCGTATCACTTCTTCGAGCGAGAAATCCGGCTCGTCTATCCGGCCGAACAAGTCTTTGAGGTAAACGACTCCTTTGATATTATCGAACTTCTCCGAAGCAACCGGATAAATATTATACAAATTCTCCTGCACCTTTTCGCGTATCTTCTCGATACTGTCGGTAACATCCAGCCACACCAGGTCACTACGATGCGTCATGATCGAGCCGACATTGCGGTCGCCCAGGTTAAAGACACGTTCCACGATATCCTGCTCCACCTCCTGTACCTCGCCACCATCGAAACCTTCTTTCACGATTGCCTTGATTTCTTCTTCCGTCACCTTATTATCTTCGTTCGCCTTGATACCGGTTACTTTGATCGTAAGGGCGGTACTTTTCGACAACAGCCATACAAAAGGGGAAGCCAGCTTCGAGAGCAGGTACATCGGCTTGGCCACAAGCATGGATACACGTTCAGCATATCCCATACCGATACGTTTCGGCACAAGCTCGCCCATGATAAGTGTCAGGTAAGTTACTATGATAACGATAGTTGTTTTAGATATTCCCACGGCATAAGGTTCGAGAACAGAAACATGACGTACCATTTCTGCCAGATTATAGGCAAACGCCTCTCCTGAATACAAACCGGTCAGGATACCGATCAGCGTAATACCTATCTGGATAGTCGATAGAAACCGGTCTGGTTCGCCGGCCAGCTTCAAAGCTGTTTGTGCTGATTTATTACCTCTTTTTGCCTCCAGTTCCAACCGGGCCTTGCGGGCGGACACGAGAGCGATTTCAGACATAGACAAAATACCATTCAACAAGATAAGGCCGATAATAATAAATATTTCCATTTGCTATATAAACAGCGATTGATTAGGGAGCGAAGATATGAATTATATCGAAAATAATACTACATTTAGCACTTTAATTCATATATGATATATAACATGAAACATCAGATCATATTACTCGGAAAAGACATCACTTCCGTATATCACGGGATAAAAGAATTTGCGCCCGACCATGTCCACCTGCTTTGTACCAACGAAACGAAGGACGTAGCCGGCCCCTTATTCCCGCTCCTCCCCACTTCCGTGCACCGCACGCTTTACCGCACCGAACCCTATGACGGGGAAGACGTGCGCAACGTCTGCCGGAAGATACATGCGACTTATCCTTCGGACGATTTCGCCTACAACCTGTCGGAAGGTACGAAACTGATGGCTTTTGCCGCCTTTACCATCGCGAAGGAGCACAACGTACCGGCTTTCTACCTCACCCAACTAGGAGACTTGGTGTGGCTTGACAACTTCGAGAAGCGGCCGATGAAGAGTCAACTGGACAACAAAGAGATACTGGGCCTCAGCGGAAACGTTCTTTCCGACTACCGCGATGCAAAACAACTGAGCGACACCGACATACAAGCTGCCTCGCTGATCAAGCAGTTCATCGAACAATATCCGAAAGAACACACCATGATCCAGAAGTTTTTCAACCTGTTCTGTAACCGGGAAGTTTCGCGTCTGCCCGCTTCACGGGTCTTCAAAAACGGGCTTCGCTTCAAGCTCCGTCAGGATACGTTCCTGATCGCGCAACAAAATCATGTACTGCTAAAGCTGGTTACCTCCAACGCCAGCATGCTGTTCTTCAAGGGCCGTTGGTGGGAAACACTGGTTGCCCATAAGGTCAGGGTGTGGAGCCAGCACCACCCGTCGCATCCCGAAGTATGGCAAAGCGTCATCTTCCGTACAGAGGCCGACAATTCAAGGACCAAGAACGAGGTAGACGTCCTGCTCAACAACCAGCAGCAGTTGATCTTTATCGAGTGTAAATCCGGCCAAGTCACCCAGAACGATATTTATAAGGTAGACGCCGTTCGCGAAACCTATGGCGGTGATATTTCCCTGGCGGTACTGGCCAGTTACTATCCGGTGGATGAGCATTTGCAGGAGAAATGCAAGGACTTGCAGATAAATCTCTTCGCCCCTACCTACATCGACGACCGCATCAACCACCTCAACACTTTACCGATGTGGCTGGAGAAGTTGTCGAATTCGTTGCAACTATAAAAATGAAGCCGCTCTACCTTCGCAGGCGGAGCGGCCTTTATCAATCGATAAGTTTTTGCTAATCTAATACATATTAGAAAACAATATCGGGAGATAGATACTTACACTTATTCTAAATTCTAAACTTCATCATCATTTTTAGGGTAGGAGGAACAATTGTTTCCCCTACGCTTACGAATAATGCAAACGATATGCCAAAATGGTCAGAAGTCGTCAAAAGCCCCACACACCACTAATTATAAGACAGTTACATATTTTACCAGGACACAGTATTAAAAGTGGCCGGTGTGGACAAAGTGTGGAAGTGTGGAATTTTTCCCCACCCCAATGTGGGGAATTACAAAAAAAGCCGGTACAGTTTCCCGTACCGGCCCATAAGTTGTGCGATTAGGTTATCACTTCACAAACGGTGCCTTCAATAAATAAGCGGCACAATCCTTTACCCCTTCAAATTGGGTACGGTTGTCTGGCATACCTTCCAGCTCTACATAATATTCTTTAATCTTATTCTTATAAGCTTGTTCAAATATCTTTTCGAAGTTCATGAACCCGGATTGTCCGAGAATAGCGCGATCCTTGATATGCAATAACTGAATGCGATCGGGATATTTCTTCATATATTCCACCGGGTCGTTCTGGCCGATCACGGTCCAGTAAACATCCATTTCAAAAAAGACCAGCGACGGGTCCGTACCTTTCAGGAACAGATCGTAAATTATTTCACCTTTGTTATGGCGGTTGAAGACAGCTTCCTTGCCACCGGGAACTACCCGTGCAAATTCGAAGTCATGGTTATGATATCCGAAAGGAATGCCTGCGGCCTTCATTATCTTTCCCGCTTCGTTGAAAGTGTCGCACACATAGGCTACCTCTTCCACGCTACGGGTACTGGGCTGTCCGGGTTGCACGAGATACTTCACACCCAATTTGGCATGATCGTCGGCCGTTTTCTTCCAGAATTCCATGATCGACTGCCGGTTTTCCGGAGTATATGTCCCTGTGGGGGGATTAACATGCGAACTGGTGATCTTCAACCCGTTATCTTCCGCTATCTTTTTAAACTCCATCATATCCATACCGTTGATCTTCCCGTCTTTGTATCCGGCAAGTTCAAGCGTTGAATAGCCAATTTTTTTGATTTTTTTCATTCCGGCAGGCACGTCCTTGGTGAGTTCACCTCCCAAGGAATAAATCTGCAAACCGATACTTTTCTTTGCAGCCGTTTCCATATTAACAGGGCTGGCTGCGTGTGATACTCCCGTCTTTCCGGCTACCAGGCTGCCAAGGGTTAACAGGGAAGCATTTCTCAGGAAATTTCTTCTATTTATCATGGTCTAATTATTTAAAATCTCCAAAGGTATAATTAAATTTTGAAAAATATTTTATATTTGTAGGAAAGTAAAAACCTCATAAATTAATTTTAAGAAACCGTATAGCCCGTTATATGTATCAGGAATATTCCCCATGCCCGTTGCTGTCTCCCTATATCGACAAATATTGGGAGATTAAAGGTGAAACCAAGTACGACATATATTATAAGATAATAGTTTTATGGAAAAGATTAAACAAGAAGCAATCGAATTGCTGAATAACTGCGAGGTTGTATCATTAGCCTCCATCGACGAACATGGTTATCCACGTCCCGTAGTCGTTTCGAAGATCAAGACAGACGGGATCGATACAATCTGGTTTTCAACGGGAACAAGTTCTGAAAAGACAAAGAATTTCATCGATAACCCGAAAGCCGGCATTTCTTTCTTCAAGGAAGGCGACAGTGTAACACTGACCGGCACAGTAACGATCGTGAACGATGCAACAGAAAAGAAAGCCCTATGGGTGGACTGGTTCTATGAGCACTTCCCCAAAGGAGTAGACGACTCGGAATATTGCATTCTGAAGTTCACCGCCGAGCAGGCAACCTACTGGATCGGGCATAAGTTCGTAAAGGGTAAAGTGTAACCCCTGTCTATCTGTCCTAAAATAACTGCCGCCCTTTTTTCGGAAAGGATACGTGCTCTTTTGCAAAAGGGTACATCCTTTCCGAAAAAAGGGCGGCAGCTATTTGTTCAATCGTCCAACTCTCCCTGGTTACGCATGTGTTTGCCGTCGCAGAAAGGTTTGTTCTGCGAAAGGCCGCAACGGCATAACGTGACACGATTGCGCACAGGATAGGCACGTCCGTTTTCATCTTCTATAAGAATACCACCTTTCACCCAGATCGGTCCGTGCACACTGGCAGGGACATCTTCGAGGATACTGATGCCTTCGGGCAATACAGGTTCGATCCATTTGCCGTCCTTCGTAACGGCAGTCAGGCGACCGCTGGGACAATTGGCGCATTGTTCCTTCACGATTTCAATGGTTTCTTTCGAGTTGCCCTCCTCCACCTGTTTCCAGGCGGTGCCGTGTGTATCGCAGCAACGGGCTACCGCACAGAGGCTTTCGGCATCCAACATGTCGACCACCTTGCCTTCATACAATACTGCCATTTCGTCGTAACTGTCGTGACTTGCCGTAGTATCACCCTTAAAACCGTTCTTCTTATGCGTTCCGTCGCAAAAAGGTTTATTCTTCGAACCGCCGCAGCGGCAGAGATGGCAGACGCCTTCGACCGCATAAGTTTGTATTTCTTTATATCCGGTCGTCGCTCCTTTGTGATTACCTACATAACGTAACTGGTTGAGGGGGACATTCCCGATCACTTCATAAGGTCCGTTAGGAAGAACCTTGATCTTTTTTTCGCCATTTGACTCCATACTATTGGTTGTTTTAATTCATTGTGTACTACATAATAAACAAACCCGTATACGGTTTGTTCCGGTAGATTGCCCGAAAATCAGATCATCAGCTAAAAACCCAGTCCCAACTCAAACATAAAACGGAAACTGTCGGTCGAACCGAACCATGAATACTTCGTTGTAATCTTGTTGATCAATGTCAGCCACACTCCTCCTCCGTACGAGGTATGCCATCTTTTCGATTCTTCACCCGGGAACCACACACGCCCGTAATCGAACCCGGCAAACACACCATACTTCAAGGGGGTAAACGGATTTTTCAACTTCCCCATATCCAGGCGGATATCCGAGTACTGGTAGAAAGACTGCTTACCGATGAAACGGTTGTCTCTGTACCCGCGGAGTTCGGTGGTGGCAGCCTGGTAAAACTCGTACTTGTTGTTGAAAAGCAGTTGCGTCTTCGCCATCGTAGCCCAGGTAAGACGGTCGGTGATCCGGACATCCATCGCCACCGAAGCCTTCGCATAAGGGAAGTTGCGCCCTGCATCTTTCAGGTTCATCTTCCAACCCGCCGTGAGCGCCCCAGCCACCCGGGAAATAAACGAAGCTAGTTCTTTCTCCGTTTGGATGGTTGCTCCGAGGTCGAAGAAAAGGCTTGTTTCGAAAATACGGTGATTCTCCGGATAATACTGGTTGATGAAACGGTCGGAGGTTTTCCGGGCCTTGAACATTTCGACCGAAGCTTGCACGGTCAAACTTTCCTTTTCGTTGAAATTGAGGTTGAAGGAAGGTGAAAGACGGAACTGCCGGATATGAACACGGTTGTAATTCTTCTTCGCATCCTTATAGCCGTCTGTATTGTTTCCGAAACCGAAGAAGTTGTAAAAGTCACGGCGCGAACTGATCGTAGCATCGATGGTAAATATCTTTCGCCCGTCATAAGATGGAAAAATCCCCTGATACATAAACCCTTGCAGATAATTATACCCTATGCGGTGCTGGTAGGTAAAGGGCGAACGCTTGAAACCGTACATCGTATAGGTGAAATAGGTTCCAAGACTAAATCCCTTGTCCGAGTCGTAAATTCCCCAAGGAGTGAAAGCGATCTTGTGATGCTTGATCTTAGTATAATCGTACCGGTGGATCTCGGGGAGGTCCGAAAATATCTTTTTGGCATAAGGCACCGTGTCGAGCGCCTCCTTCTTCGATTTATATTCGTATATACGGATATGATGACCTGATGCAAGCTGATAGCTGTTCTCCCCTTTCCCGGCAATAAAAAAAATCGGTATTTCCTTCCGGGCCTCTCCGGAAACTTCAAAACGGTCGTCACCCTCCAAGCCGTAGAGCCAGACCTCCTTGGTCTTTTTCCGGCTGAACTTCCGGTCGAACACACATCGCCCGGTTTCCTTGTCGTAGATCTGTACGAAGAGGCTGTCCGGGTTGTGACGGTCTATCACGAAACGTTCCGAACGGTCGCTCCCCGTGATAACCGGCGTCCGTTGCAGTTGGACGAAATAGGCCGTTGCTATCTCTTCCAGTTTGTCGCGCCGGTCTTTTACAATGCGGCTAATGCGTTCAATTTCGTGGCCTTCCACCCCTTTAGGGAGTAGGGAAAAGGCTTCACCGATCACCGAGTCGGTCAACGTGCGTTGAATAAACCGTGCCTGGTCGATCCAGACGGAGACATCGCTTTGGGAGGCCAGCGCCATATCCAGAGAGAAGCCCAAAGTATTCTCTTTCCGCACGCTTTTCAGCGAAGCATCGTAGTTGACGATGAAACCCAGCCCCAAAACATGGAGCATCTGTTTGAACAAAATGCCGTCTACCTTTGTAAAAGCATGGTTACGGTCGATAACGATCGGATCGAAAACGAGGCTGTCACCGCCGGAGTGAGCCATCCAGTTCCAGTTTTCGGGTATCTTGTTCCAGTCTCCGATCAGCATGTCGAATAGGCGTTCACGGATATAAAACTCCTGGTTCACCCGATAACTATTGTTTACCTGCAAGGTGTCCAAAAGGTCTTCCGTCAGGAGAATATTCGGACGGGTATTGAAATCGGGGACATCGATCACGCTCACCAGTTTGTTTTCGATAGGTGTTCCGTCGGCAACGGTATCGCGTGTGGAATGCGTCGGCAGGTAAAAGATCCTCGAGTTGTTCGAACTCAGCCCGGTCGAGCGTGCCAGGTAATCGGAAGAAATAAAGGTATAAGGGTTGATAATGGTGTAGGCATCTCCAATAAACTGGTCCAGGTAGGTATTCTTAAATACTTTCTTGTTGTAGACTTCCTGGAAGAATTCCGACTCGATAAAGGTGGTGTATCCTCCCAGAGGCTTCAACAGACAAAGTTGTCGCCGGTTGTTTTCCAAGAGCAAGCCCTGGAAGTCGGCGACCTGCTCCACCACCTTCAGTCCTCCCCACAATGTCTGTAAAGTGACAGAAGGCACGGTGATCGGGACTGAATAAAGCGAACGGTAGTGTTCGCCCCACAAGCGATTATATAGATTGCTCTTCCGGGTAGCAGAAGGGGGATAGATGGATTTACGCACCAGCGAGTCGCCCACGTTCGTTCGCAACGAGTCCGGCTGCCCAACAGAGGCCGTCATATCTGCCGAAAAGAGAAACAGCAGGGAGAAAAAGAGAATATAATAAACCGGATAATGCCGTAATTTTAGTATCATCAGCTAATAAAACAGTAAGAACATTCAACAATCAAACTCCTGTATATATAAATAACACATCTGGCGTTGAACTTGTTTCATCCATACTGCCCGGCAGCCTGTTTCAGTTTCTTTACCACATATTCTAACTGAGAGGCATCACTTGACCCCGCTCTCTGAAATATTCTGCAATATAAATAAAGGGAGTTAATTGTCTGATATCATTTTATTTTATATATTTGCACCTAATAAAAAAATATCACCCTTTTATGTGTCGTGCTTCCGTGTAAATACCATATTACGAGTTCACATCTCTAACTTTGGAGATGTCAATGGTACTGAACAGACAATGTAGATATACTATATAAATATCTATGTCTGAAAGAATATTAGTGCTCTGTCGGAATATGGAAAATTCACATTTTAATCAATTATTTTTATACATTATATATTAGCAGCTTATCTGCTTACAGAGGGCTGGTAGCAAATATCATATAGAATTATGATTTACCCGGATAATTTTGAGCAAAAAATAGGTATCGACACGATCCGTCAACTCATTACTGAGAAATGTCTATCTTCACTTGGTGAAGAACTGGTTACGAACATGAAGTTTTCTACTGATTATGAAACTATAAAAAAATGGTTGGAACAGACAAGCGAGCTTGCACAAATTGTACATAACAAGGAAAATTTCCCTGTGGAATTCTTTTTAGATATCCGTAATTCCCTGCAACGAATAGAGGAGGATGTTACAGCTTGGTTTGTCGAAGAAGAAATTTCAAACTTAATGAACTCGCTTCAAACGATCAATAACATTGTTACTCTCTTGCATAACGCAAAAATGGAAAACGGAAAAGTGAAGTATCCGGCACTCACTTCAATAGCTGATAAAATAAGGGTATTCCCTTCGTTATCCGAAAAAGCGAACTCCATATTAGATAAATCCTGCCAGGTAAAAGACAATGCTTCGCGCCGACTTGCAGATATACGAAGAGAGAAAGTAGAAGCAACGAAAGCGGTCACGCGCAACATGCAAACCGCTATGCGCGACGCACAAGCAGCAGGGTTAATCGGAAGAGATACACAACCCAGTTTACGTGAAGGACATATGCTCATACCTGTCGGGGCTGCCAACAAACGGAAAATAAAAGGTATTTTACATGATGACTCCGGCAGTGGCAAAACCGTATATATCGAACCGGAAGCAGTAGCAAAAGCCACTAACCGCCTGCGGGAGTTAGAAAATGACGAACGTCGGGAAGTGATAAAGATACTCATCGGCTTTACGGATATTGTCCGTCCACACATGGCAGACATAAAACGCTCCTATCGGTTTATGGGAGAAATAGATTTTATTCGTGCTAAAGCTTCTTTCGCCGTACGGATCAATGGCATCAAGCCGGTGTTGGAAGATAAACAACAAATCGAATGGACACAAGCCATACATCCTTTATTGAATATACAATTGCTCCAACAAAATAAGCAAGCATTTCCGCTGGATATCAGACTTACGGAAAAAGACCGTTTACTTATCGTCTCCGGAGCAAATGCAGGAGGTAAATCCCTTTGCCTGAAAACAGTTGCATTACTTCAATATATGTTACAATGCGGACTTCTCATCCCTGTACATGAAAATTCACGGACAGGAATATTCGAAGATATACTAGTAGATATAGGTGACGGACAAAGTATAGAAAACAGCCTTAGTACCTATACTTCACATCTGACCAATATGAAGTTTTTTGTAGAGAACTGTAATAACAAAACACTCATTCTGATAGATGAGTTTGGTAGCGGGACAGAGCCTCAGATCGGAGGTGCCATAGCCGAAACATTGCTCGACAGATTTAACGGCAAACGGAGTTTTGGCATAATAACCACTCATTTTCAAAACTTAAAGCATTTTGCCTATAAGACAGATGGAGTTATAAACGGGGCCATGCTTTACGACACTGATCGTATGCAACCATTATACAAATTGTCTATCGGTAACCCTGGAAGTTCATTTGGCATTGAAGTAGCCAGAAAAATCGGACTTTCGGAAGATATCATTATCGACTCATCCGCCAAAATGGGTACCGATTTTATCAATATGGATAACCTTCTTCAGTCTATTGTCCGCGATCAGCTATATTGGGAAGAGAAACGAAAGGAATTAGATAAACAAATTGAAATTCCGGAACCAGTCAAAGAAAAGAAAGACAAATCAGTTAATAAACAACCTACAGAAAATGATGTCATCGAAAAAGGGGATAGTGTCAGGATGAATGGTCAGACTACTGTTGGTACTGTTTTAGATATACAAGGCAAACGGGTCACTGTC
This sequence comes from Parabacteroides leei, assembly GCF_023369805.1. Taxonomy (NCBI): domain Bacteria; kingdom Pseudomonadati; phylum Bacteroidota; class Bacteroidia; order Bacteroidales; family Tannerellaceae; genus Parabacteroides; species Parabacteroides leei. The sequence goes on along the minus strand of NZ_JAMBQG010000001.1, from coordinate 515,829 downwards.
GCTTTTGGCCTGATAAAAAGCACTATGGTGATGGAACGTTTGGAGTTGGTAAGTAAAAAAAGAAATTAAAATCAATAAGCTTATGAGTTTTGCAGGTCATGTATTCGATATGATACGAAGAAACAAGGAGGATCGGGAAAAACTCGACCGTCTCCGCGGTCGGGACAAAGATGCCCGTACAGCATATACCTCCCATATTCCCGACATCAGTGCCGAAGAGTTCGACAGGATAAACCATCAGATCAAGGAAAGGGAACGAACCGAACAGCGTTACATGTTCCGGACAAAACTCATTTTCCTGGTAGTTACTATGATCGTGATCATAGTACTTGCCTGCTTACTATCTATCTAGTATCATTCACCCGACACCACCTTCAAGGCGGTTGTATGCTTGATCTCATTCAACACGAAGGAGCTTTGCATCTTGACGATACCATTCACTTTGGTGAGCTTGTTAAAGACAAACTGGTCGTATGCGGCCAGGTCTTTAACAACCACTTTAAGGAAGAAGTCGTAGATGCCGCCGATCGAATAACATTCCATCACCTCGTCGATTTCTTGTATCTCCGCTTTGAACCGCTGGATATGCTCGTCGTTGTGCACCGCCAGCGAGACGTTGCAGAATACCACGAGCGGAAGTCCCACCTTCTTATTATCCACCAGGGCGACATAATTCCTGATATAACCCTCCTCCTCCAACCTTTTCACCCGTTCGTAAACAGGCGTTTTCGAGATATTCAGTTCCGCCGAAAGCTCTTTCATGTTCACTTTCGCATTATTCTGCAAAGCCTGTAAAATTTTAATATCGATCTGATCCAGTGTTGCCATAGTACTTTTTCCTATTTTCGTTGTAAAAAATATTCCCAAAACACACATCATCCTGTATAGAACCCAAATATAGGAATAATTCCTTATTTTCAACAAATACACAGAACCTATTTACTTAATACATATATTTGCGGTACCATTTTCCTCCATTGTTAATAGTAACTTAAAAAATATGGCAAAGAATAATCTGACTTACTGGTATCATCTGATCGCAATCATCACGGTTATTATCTGGGGTACGACTTTCGTTTCGACAAAAATCCTGATACAGCACGGGCTGTCTCCCGTCGACATTCTTTTTTACCGTTTCGCGCTAGCTTATATCTGCATCTGGTTTATTTCACCGAAGGTATTGTTTGCCCGGAGTAAACGGGACGAATTTATGTTCGTTGCCGCCGGGCTTTGCGGGGGATCGATCTATTTTATTACCGAAAATACGGCGCTGGGGATCACGCTGGCTTCAAACGTGTCGCTCATCATCTGCACCGCTCCTATCCTGACAGCGTTTCTTTCGCTCTTGTTTTACCGCGGGGAGAAGATCAAACCGAATCTGATCTACGGCTCGATCATAGCGCTGATCGGGGTGGCGTTTGTCGTGTTCAACGGTAGTTTTCTGCTGAAAATCAATCCACTGGGAGATATATTGACGCTGATCGCAGCGTTGATGTGGGCGTTTTACTGCCTGATACTGAAACAGATGGGGAACCGGTATCCGACATTGCTGATTACCCGGAAGGTGTTTTTCTACGGGCTTGTCACATTAACCCCGATGTTCCTACTCCATCCGCTGAATACGGATACGGCGATACTCTTCCGTCCGGTCGTTGCAGCTAACCTGCTGTTTCTTGGCGTGGTAGCATCGATGCTTTGTTACATCATGTGGAACACGGCAGTCAAAGAGCTGGGTCCGTTCCGCACGGCCAATTATATCTATATTGTCCCGCTGGTGACACTAATCACTTCCGCCATCGTGATCGACGAAATCATCACGGTGATCGCCCTGATCGGCTCGGTCTTTATCCTGAGCGGGGTTTATATTGCGGAGAGGGGATTTCATTTTAAAAAGCCAACCATTAATGCATGACAGCAATGGTTTATTTGCATTTATAGACACATCCATCAATAGTTTATAGTGTATGATATAACAAAAGCATACATCAAAGCTGAGATATGACGTAATAAGAGAATTTGCAACCCAGATAAAAGATAGCCATTTATGGTAACCTTTTCCATAATCTATTGAGTAATTTTGCACTTAAACAACAGGAATTTTATGAGAATCAATTCTGAAACAAAATATTGCCAAACTTGCGGAATACCCTTAGATATAGATTATGCCAGTCTTAAGGAAGGTCAGAATGAGGAATATTGCGACTACTGCCTGAAAAATGGAGTTAAGCTATATGACTTTTCGATGGATTATCTCATCTATCTTTGGGGACTTTTCCCCGAAGAATATTATAGAGAGGTCGGGATAAGCCATACTTCATCGGAATTGAGGGAAATTATGTCCAAACGATTACCGGAAATCAAAAGATGGAAGCAAAAAATCAACACCGTTCATGTACAGTATGAATTAATTATAAAAGTTCAGGAATACATTAACTGCCACTTGTTTGACGACCTTGATTCAGAGAGGCTATCCCAAGTTGCAGGCATTTCTAAATTTCATTTTCGTAGACTTTTTAAAGCAGTCTGTGGCGATAGTCCTGGGAATTACATCTTCCGACTAAGACTGGAGTACATTGCATTCAAGTTAATATCGACAGATATAAGTGTACCAGAACTTCTTGGTCAAATCAATTATCAGAATAAACATACGCTTTCAAGAGCATTCAAAAGTTATTTTAATTGTTCTATACCTGAATTTCGCAAGAAACATTCCAATGGTTGCCCTGAAGGAAAGAATCCTATACGGGTTGAATTGAGTCTTGAAAAAGTGCCTAACATGCGCATTGCATATTTGAAGTTAGAAAGGACAAATAATATCGGTCATAGTTTTTCTGTCTTATGGAAACAGTTATTACAATTCTATGAGAACTATGAATTGTCATCAAAAGGATGCAAATATGTAAGCTTGACTCTTGATTATCCTTTGATTACGCCTGAAGAGCACAATCGTTTTATGATTGGAGTAACATTGTCGCAATCATTTAAGCCTCCTAAAGGCTTTGGCATTTATGAAATTCCTTCAGGAGAATATGCTATTTTTCGTTTCAAAGGTTTATACCATGAACTAAATAGGGTGTATCGCCATATCTACCTTGACTGGTTGCCTACAAGTGATTATACTTTGCGGGAGCCTTTCACTTTTGAAACTTATATCAATACCCCTGAGAAAACTCCGGCTTCGGAGTTAATAACAGATATTTATATCCCTGTAGCAAAGAAAGAAATATGAAATACTTGAATCAGGAAATAGAAAACGAATTAATTAATCAAGGAGCGAAGCTGATACGCTTTGTCGATATATCACATTTGAGGGAAACACAAAACAGAGAATTCCCCAATGCTGTTGTTTTCACACTTCCGTTAACGCCCAGATATATAAAAGAAGTATGTAATACCCCCAATTACGTACAGGTCCGGATAGATGACAATTATAATTTCGATGACGACGAATACCTCCTTACTGAAAATAGGACCCATGAATTGGCTGATAATATGGCAACGTATATTACAGAAAAAGGATACAAAGCTTTTTCGCAATCAGATGAGAGCCTTATTGCCGAGGGAAAATTTGATGAATCACATAAACAATCTCTGTTGCCGAATAAAACCGTAGCCTTACTAGGCGGATTAGGGTGGATTGGAAAAAACAATCTGTTAATCACTCCTGAATATGGTGCGGCACAATGCCTTGGTACGGTTTTAACCGATGCACCATTGGAAACGATTTTGTGTAAGCCTCTATATCCAAAGTGCGGAAACTGCATTACTTGTGTCAATATCTGCGAGAGGAGAGTACTTAAAAGTAAAACTTGGAGCCGCTATACTTCAAGAGACGAAATAATCGATGTATATGGATGTAGCACCTGTTTAAAGTGTTTGGTGCACTGTCCGTTTACTCAGCGGTATTCAGGAGGTAGTGTTGATTGACGGAACGAGCCAGTTCACACCCAAAACTTCGCTTTTTGTACCTCTGGTAAAGACGGCCATGGAGAATGAAAAGTTGGTTGCAGGCATCTGTAACACCTCCGTCTTTCCGGGAAACCTATTCAATGTATAAATCAGAACTATGACAATACTAAAATTGTTATTAATCTGGCTGTTATTCATCCCTTGCGCCATTCTGAATGGTGGACTGCGGGAGTATGTATTAATACCATCAATCGGTAAACAGAAGAACGCTACATTTATTAGGATCGGGATTGTTTGGTATATAGTAACTATCCTGTTCGAAACCCTCATGGGCTTATCTGGTGGCAAATCCCTCAAAGAACTGCTAAACGCATACAATATTGCCAGAGAAAACTCTTTAATTGATAGAACTCGTTTTGAGTTGTAGGCTCTGTAAAGCCAAAGTAAATTACTCATAGAAACGTACGGGGATAGTGTATCTTATCTAAATAACCTTTCCCCGACGTTTACCTGATTTCCATTTAGATACCTTCTTCATCCAAGCGTTCAGACGAAGAGGAACGGATTACTTCAGTGCCTCAACCACCTGCGGCAGCATCGTCCAGATAGCGTTTTCGCACTGTGCTGTGTAGAAATTGCCATCGATCTCGGATTTTTCGTCGGTAGCCTGGGCAGACTGGATAGCAGGCTTTGCCAACGGGTGAACGGCCACTTTCTTTCCTTTCGTAACGCCTGCGATCTCAAACATCATCGCGGCGGCACAATGTCCGATCATGATCTTGCCTTTATCACCAAAGGCTTTGATAACGGCCAGCATATCCTGATTGTACTGCTTGCCGGCATTTTCGCTGAACACCGGAACGGCATCGCCGCAACCGAACACCAGCGCATCGAACTCGTCTTCATGCCCTTTCAGGTTGGCAACCACATCATCCACGATCAGCTTGATTCCTGAATTTGTCTTGATCTCTGTCGTCTCGGCAACAGCAAATACCTTATAAGAAATTCCATTTTCAAAAAATGCTTCCAGATACTGGAACAACCCTGATCCGTTCACCGGATTTACTGCTAAAACTGCTACTTTCTTTGACATAATTGTAATTATTAAGTGAAACAATAGTTACCTTTCGTAAGTTTATTACCTTTGTGCAGCAAAGGTAGATGATCCGAGCGAAAGAAACAAGAACGCACCTCGGAATAAGCTACTTACACGCAGGTAACCATTATTGAGTTTCAACTTCATACGAAAAGAAATAAAATGAAAAATTTTCATCCTACAGGAAATTGCCCGGTCCGGGACGTCCTCAGCCGGCTTGGCGACAAATGGTCGATGCTGGTCCTAACTACACTGAGCGCGAACGGCACGATGCGTTTCAGCGATATCCACAAGACCATCGACGATATCTCGCAACGGATGCTGACCGTCACGCTCCGTACCCTCGAATCCGACGGCCTCGTGCACCGCAAAGTCTATCCCGAAGTGCCGCCCCGCGTGGAATATTGCCTCACGGAAATGGGCACGACGCTCATGCCTCATATCCAGAGCCTGGTAGATTGGGCACTCGGACATATGGACGAGATTCTGACCAACCGGGAGACGGTTAAAGGATAGAGACAGTTGCTTTCAGATACGGATCTTGCCGATCAACTCCCGGACGACCGTTTTCAAAGCTTCCGGCGCGATGATCTCCGCCCGGTCGGCAAACGACAGGTACCAGTGGCCGAACTTGTCGAGCGAATAGATCCGGTATTTCTGGACGAAGTACTCCCCATCCGCCACCTCCTCATAAAGTCCGTAAGTGTATTTGGAAACTTCCGTATCGCGTGCCACGTCGCGGTGGACGCGGAGCGTTACTTCGATCTCGTCCTCTACATCATAGATCCGGGGGATCAGCTCGTCGAGCGGAAGATGCTCCTCCTCGAAACCGTTTTCGCCCAGACAAAGGTGGACGATTCTGCCGAGATGGAAGGTGCGGTAATCCCTCCTTAACTTGCACCAGGCGAGGACATACCAGATACCGCCCATGAAGAACATACCCTGGGGTTCGATCGTACGGTGGGTGACCTGGTAGTTGTAGCCCGCCTTGTAGGTCATGACGAGCTGTTTCTTGTTCAGCAACGCCTTCATAAGGGTTTGCAGGACGTTGGCAGAGGCGGTGCGCGTATTCTGGTGGATACCCGAGATACGGATATAGGGGTCGAAATGATGGAGGATATCCTTGTCGGCCGTCCGCAGCACGGCACGTATCTTGTCCATCCCGCTGCGGAATACATCGTAGGTATCGCCATCGGTCTGATGGCAGACCAGTTTCTCCGCCACGAGGAAAGAGAGGGCCTCGTCAATCGTGAACATCAGGGGCGGCAGCTTGAAACCGTCCACCAGCGAGTAACCCAGCCCTGCCTCACCACCGACAGGGATACCCGACTCTTCCAGCGAACGGATATCGCGATAAACCGTCCGGAGACTTACACCGAACTGATCCGCTATCTCACGTGCGGTGACGACCGGGCGGGATTGCAGCTTGACCAGTATAGCGGATATTCGTTCCAGGCGGTTCATTGTGTGCGTTTGTCGAATTGATTGGTGACAAAGATACAACTTTTACGTTACCGGCAGCGGGATCAGCAGATCATCGCCCGGATAGAAGCCGGGATAAGGCGGATGATGCAGATGCCCTCTCCCGTCGGTCCTTCGGGTGAGTATTCGTTCATCCAGTCTTGCCAGAGTTCGCGTTTCAATGCTTCGTCGGTGATGATCTCGGCTTTGCCTGCGATCTGGACCTGTCCGCTCTCCATCGTGGCGTACATCACTTCACAGCGTGGGTCCAGGCGGAGGTTCGCCAATTTCTGACAGCTGGCTTCTGTCGCAAAATGGAGTTGCTGCAAGGTCTGGCCTGCCAGGTTGTTAAGTCCCGATAGGCGTGGCCCAGTCTCCGGATTGTTGGTGGCAACGATGCCATATTCAAATCCCCGGATGAACTTTTCCGCTTCTTCCACCTGCTCTTTCGTCATCCCCGCAACTTCCCCTAAATAAAACAATTTCATTTCCATCTTCGTAGTTTTTAATGTTAATATTCGAACTGTGAAGCAAAGGTATGGGGAGGGGGTGACAACAGTATGTCAGCAGGGAAGAGATTATTTCGTACTAATTACGAAAATATATTCTCGAACGCACCGCCTGTCTTCATAGAATTTTTTCTTTACTTTTGCCCATGAATATTTTCGGACAATCTCTATTTCTTTTTCATACATTTGCGAATCAACATAACCATATACATAAATCATCTTATTATGAACGACAAATTAAACATTCTCTGGACAACCGACAATAAAGACACCATATTCAATATGTTATCGATGTACACCCTCAACTCCAAAAAGAGAGACTGGTGGAAAGAAGTGAACGTGATCCTTTGGGGAGCCTCCGTTAAACTCGCCGCCCGGGACACGCAGGTGCAGACGGAAATCCTGGAAATGCTTCAAGCAGGCGTCACCGTCGAAGCCTGCCAGGACTGCTGCGAAAGGTTCGAAGTGAAGCCAATCATCGAGAAACTGGGTGTTACCGTCAGATACATGGGGGCCCCGCTAACCGAATATCTCAAGAACGGAGAAAAAATATTGCCCCTTTAACGGGCGACATATCCTTATACAATTCTCTTTATTTTATACACCGAAATACACAACATTATGGAACCTCTGATTTTAAAAGACAAAAACGTTTTCCCCACTAATGAAGTCATCGCCGACGTTCTCGATGCAAGTTTTCCCGCATTCGAAGAATTCAGCGCATCGGCCGCAGCCGCCGACCTGACACTCGAGTGGAACTATTACAACGACGGGAAGGCCTGGTTATGCAAAGTCCTGTCGAAGAAAAAAAACCTAGCCTGGCTGGTTGTCTACCAGAGCTTTTTCAAGGTCACTTCCTACTTCACGGAAAAACACCTGGACCGTATCGCCGGGATGGAAATTACGGAAAGCATCAAAGAAGAATTCTACCGGGCCAAACCCAGCGGAAAACTCATCCCTATGACCGTTGCCATCACCGAAAAAGAGCAGGTGGAGGATGCCTTATCGATGATACTTTTCAAAAAAGGATTAAAATAGAAGCATATGCAACCCAACGAAATCATAAAGAAACATATCGCCCCCTGCGGACTTCACTGCGGGGGCTGCTTTGCCTTCAACGGAGGCAAGATACAGAAACACAGCGGTGAACTCGCTAAAAGCCTGGGTAACTTCGATGTCTATGCCCAACGTTTCGTCACCATGCTCGACGAACCTGTCTTCGAAAACTACCAGGCGTTCAAAAGTATGCTGCATTACTTCTCGGAAACCAAATGCAACGGCTGCCGCGAGCAACAATGTGCCTTGTTCAAAAGCTGTAATGTCAGGGATTGTTTCCGCCAGAAGGGAGTCGACTTCTGCTATCAATGTGACTCGTTCCCCTGTTCACAGACCGGATTCGACGAGCATCTGTACAAGCGTTTCATCTCGATCAACGAAAAGATACGCGAAATCGGCATCGAAAACTATTACGACGGGATCAAGGATCTTCCCAGATATTAACAACACGCCGCATATTCGCCAGTCCCGTTTGGGAAATCAGATTAAAATCGAGTACCTTTGCCTGCATGGAAAAGTTAGTAATTGTCGGATGCGGACGGCTCGGAGGTATCGTAGCCGACGCTGTGATCAAAGGCATTTTGCCCAAATATGAGTTAGTGGGGGTCTACTCCCGTACAATCTCCAAAGCAGAAAACCTGGCTGCCCGGATGCAACAACACGGGAAACCTTGCCGGGTATGTGCGACCATCGAAGAATTGCTTGCCCTGAAACCGGACTATCTGGTGGAAGCCGCCTCGCCTGCCGCCATGAAAGAGCTGGCGTTGCCTGCACTGAAAAACGGCACTTCCATTGTCACCCTTTCGATCGGAGCGCTGGCCGACGACCTCTTTTATCGCGAGGTAGCGGAGACAGCCAAAGCAAACGGCACCCGTGTCTACCTGGCCTCCGGGGCTATCGGCGGCTTCGATGTATTGCGGACTGCCGCCCTGATGGGAAACGCCACCGCCCGTTTCTTCAACGAGAAAGGCCCTAACGCCCTGAAAGGAACCGCCGTCTACGATGAATCGCTGCAAACGGAACAGCGCGTCGTCTTCTCCGGAAATGCGATGGAAGCCATCCGGCTCTTCCCGACGAAAGTAAATGTTACGGTAGCGGCCTCACGGGCTTCGGTAGGACCAGCGAACATGGAGGTGACAATGCAGTCCACCCCCGGATTTACGGGCGATACCCAGCGGGTAGAGATCAGGAACGATCAGGTGCATGCCGTCATCGACGTCTACAGCGCAACGGCAGAGATAGCAGGATGGTCGGTAGTGAACACCCTGCTCAATATCACCTCACCCATCGTATTCTGAGAGGTTGGCCAGTACTTTTTCGCTCAGGCGGTCGAACGCCTGGCGTGTACGGCCGGTCGACACCTGCATGCAACGTACGTGCGGATTGCTCAACAACTGTGCACTGCCCAAAGCACCTGCGGTATCGCAGAAACAAAGGTTGTCGCCTTCCAGCCACTTCACAAACGGAATCTCGTCCCAGGCGGGAGACAACCCCGTATTAAACAATATCTTTTTATTACCGAGCTGCTCAAATTCCGCTTCATGCAGCAAGACCGTGTTCTTATTCAGGCAGCAGCAAACCACTTCACTTTGTGCCAGCAGCTCACCCAGTGGCAGGAAACGGTAACCTTTCCTACGTGCCTCTTCCTTCTCGCTCCGGGCAAAATAGGCGACATCGGCACCAAAGAACTTCAGGGCATCGGCTATCATCCCACCGGACTTACCCAGCCCGACGATCCCCACTTTCAACCCGGTGATCTCACGAGGCATCTCATCCCATACCTCCTGTCCGAAGCCGTGCAAGCAACGAACCAGCTCACTGATAACATACTCCACCACCCCTTCGTCGCCATAATCGCGGATACCAGTCACAACAATCCCCCGCTCATTGGCATAGCGGATATCGACATTGGCACTCTCCGGCGAGTAAAGGGAACAGCACATCCCGATATAGCGGACATTCGGGCATTTCTCCAGTGCCGCCCGTTCGATTCGGGAGGTGTAACTCAAAAGGACAGCGTCCGCATCCCCGATACGGGTAGCCACCTCTTCATCCCCCGTAGGTATGTCATCGTACATAACTACTTCTTTCGCAAAATCTTGCAATTTCTTTTCTGCTGATGGAATCAGGCTTACAGGCTCTATCGCCACTAATTTATTGAACATGAATATTTCTGCTTATTTGTTTCCTCACAAAATTAATCCTTTTCGGTAAGAAACAAAAGACTATTTCCATCCATTCTTCCCTTCTCTCCCTTATTTGCGCATCTGTTATGCTGCCGGGAAGCATCTGTTATGCCATCGAATAGCATCTCTTTCCCGGAAATTCCATATCTCAAAAACTTATCTTATCTTTGGAAACATGGAAACAAAGCAAGCAACAATCAACCGGATCAACATCGTGATCGAATGTAAAGCAGCATGAAAAATAAGAATTTGAACGAAATGAGCAACGAAGAACTCTGGCAACTGTTCCCGATCATCCTCTCGGCGCACGACCGGGATTGGCCCAAGCGTTACGAAACAGAAAAAGACCGCCTCGTGAAAGCCGTAGGTGCGGAAAACATCGTCCGCATCAGCCATATCGGAAGCACATCCGTACCGAGACTGACAGCCAAACCGACGATCGACATATTGCTGGAAATACAACAGGAAACCGACCTCGTCCGCCTCATCCCGACCATCGAAGCGGAGGGCTACATCTATTCCCCCCAACCCGGAAATCCGCCTCCCCATATGATGTTTATGAAAGGCTATACCCCCGAAGGCTTTAAAGGTCAGGCCTTCCACCTCCACGTAAGATACTCCGGCGACTGGGACGAACTCTATTTCCGCGACTACCTTCTCTCCCATCCCGACACGGCGCAAGCCTACGGAGAATTGAAAGTCAAACTACAAAAAGAGCACGAACATGACCGCGACGGCTACACCGATGCGAAAACCGGTTTCATCCGCGAAATAACAAACCGGGCAAAAGAACAGATTACCCATCCTCCAAAAGCAGAATAAATTATGAAAACCAGAGAGATTATATGGTGGACACTCCTGCTGATCTTCATCGATCAGGCAACAAAGATCGTGATCTATCATTTTTATATGGACACCCATTTCGATATTATCCCTTCGCTCTTCGAGTTCAGGCCGGTATTCAACGACAAACACAGCTACGTCAACTATCTTCTGAACCAGAAACTGAATATCAATATAGACTTTTGGATACACATGGTCATCTTCGCCGTTGCCGAATGTATCATACTGGCATTATATGTCTTCTTCAGAAGCCTGTCAAAAAAGACAAAGCTCCTCGACATTGCCATCATCTTCCAAACAGCGGGGATTATCTGTGCTTTGCTCGGCAATATCGTCTGGGAAAAGGGGGTATTGGATTTCATCTATCTCAAACCCTTGTTTATTTTTGACCTGAAAGATATATACTTAAATACTTTTACCGTTTTCTTTCTTATATATGTACACAAGCACAGGGAAAAAATAAGGACGGCAAAAATAAAAGACGTCTTCAACCATCTCCGTAACAGATAGAAGAGACGGACGCACAGGAGGCAATCGAAACGAAAACGAATTTGGCCGGATTGGACAACTTCCGGTCAATATAGATTGCCTACTTTTGTCCCTAAAGAATCAGAAGCATGCGAAGCAGTACCGAAAATATCTATCAGAAAAAGGTGAACCAGGTAATCGATTACATCAGCGCTAACCTGCACCAGCCGTTACAACTGGACGTTATAGCCGGAAGGATCTGTGTATCCCGGCGGCAGTTGCTCCGCATCATGCGCTCCGCCCTCAACGAATCCCTCCATGCCTACATGGCCAGGCAGCGGATGGAACGGGCCATCATGTATATGCAGACGGAGGAGATGACGCTGGCCGAGCTAGCCGCGCGGGTAGGCTACGACAATCCGCAATCGTTCTCGAAAGCCTTCAAGAAGCTGTTCGGAATCTCGCCGAAAGCCTATATCAACGGGTTGAACGCCCGCTTGCAGGAATATGTGAAAAGCAGCGGTGGCAAATACGAAACCGTCCCTTCGGAAATCTGTGAGGAGGAAGACCTGAATCTGATTTATATCCGCATCGTGGGACAGTACGGGAAGGAAAAGCCTTACGAAACGGCCTGGAACAAGCTGATAAAGTTCCTGGAAGAAAAGCAGGTACTATCCGCCGCCACCCGCTTCATCGGCCTGAGCTTCGACGATCCGAACGTCACCACAGCCGGACAATGCCGCTTCTACGCCTGTGCAACGGTGGATAAGCCGGTCGAAGCGGCAGGCGTCTTCGGCACACTCCGGCTGCGGAAAGGGAAATATGCCGTTTATACGTTGAAAGGCAGTTATTCCAGCCTGCAGGAGTTTTACAACAACATCAGCGTCAACTTCAACCACACCATCCGCCACGGGATGCCTTTCGAGGAATACATCCATTACACCGGGACGGACAGCGAAGCGGCTCTAACCAAGATTTACATACCCATAAAATAAAATCATCATGGAAACGAAATACATCACCCTGACGAAGGAAAACATCGCAACCGAACATATCTGCTGCGCCTTCTCCGACAAGAAATGCAAGGAAAGTTACGAGCTGAAAAAGGAATGGCTCAGGAAAGAGTTCGATAACGGATACGTATTCCGCCGTCTCGACGAACGCGCCAAGGTATTTATCGAATATGTTCCCGCCGAAAAGGCATGGGTTCCCGTCGATGCCCCCGGTTATCTGATGATAAACTGCTTCTGGGTTTCAGGGCAGTACAAAGGATGCGGGCACGGAAAGGCCCTGTTGCAATCCGCTATCGACGATGCCAGGGCACAGGGAAAGGCGGGGCTGGTCACCGTAGCGGGTACCTCCAAGTTCCATTTTATGAGCGACACCAAATGGCTTTTGCGCCAGGGTTTCCAAACGGTGGAGAAGCTGCCTGACGGTTTCAGCCTGCTGGCTTTGAAAATCGACCCCGAAGCCCCTGACCCGTCGTTCAGGGCAAGCGTGCGAAGCGGGGAATGCGAGGAAAAGAATGGCGCGGTCGTCTATTACACCAACCGTTGCCCGTTCACAGAATTTCATGTACGCGGTACGCTGGCAGAGATGGCCGAAAGGAAAGGCATACCGCTGAAAATCATCAAACTGGAGACGATGGAACAGGCACAGGACGCACCTACGCCGGCAACCCTGTTCACCCTTTTCTACTACGGAAAGTTCGTTACGACCGACGTCAGCGTATGTATGGAGAAGCGGTTCGAGAAGATTGTCGGGATTTAATCGCCCGTCTACCAGCGAACGGTTACCCGAACAGGCCGGCAGGCGACTCCAGTTCGAGCAGCAGCTTCTTCGCCGGAAGACCTCCGGCATAACCTGTCAGCTGGCGGTTGCTGCCGATAATACGATGACAGGGCACAAAAATCGAAATGGCATTCGCACCGTTAGCCGCCGCCACCGCACGCACTGCCTTGGGATTGCCCAGGCGTTGGGAAAGTCCGGCGTACGACTCGGTCGCTCCATAAGGGATTTCCAATAGTTCATTCCATACCTTCTTCTGAAAATCGGTTCCGGCAAAAAGCAGGGGGATATCGAAAAAGGTACGTTTATGGTCGAAATATTCGTCGAGCTGGGTGATCGCTTCTTCAATCGTCGCGGATCCGCCTTCCTCATATCCGGCATGCAAATCTTTCTGAAGCCGGGCGTCGATCAGCTTTCTACGCTCCTCATCCTGCCAGTCGCACAGGCATAGTTTATCACCGTATGAACCGATAATCAATTTTCCGCAAGGGGACTGATAGTATTGTATCCGGATAGTTTCTTCCATTTGGGTATCGTATTTGTTTGTATGACAGCAAATCTACGAACTTTACAGGGAGGAAACAACAGGATAACAGGTGTTTTCATACATTTTAAGTTATAGAGAAACTGTCCGTTGTTTCAACAAAAGAGATACATTGCCCGGATAGAAACATGAATTTTCCAGATAAAAGACATTTGTAATCTGCATCAAAAGAAAAATCCTCATAAACCTAAGTTTACAAGGACTTCTTATACTCTGCGGAGAGATAGGGATTCGAACCCCAGGAACCTCTCAGTTCAACGGTTTTCAAGACCGCCGCAATCGACCACTCTGCCATCTCTCCAGTACATTTTGCTATCGTTTTCTCTCGATTGCGGTGCAAAGGTAGTGATTATTTTTATATCTCCTAATCTTTGGAGATATTTTTTTCTTTTTACGCTAATATTTTTCTTTTAACCGCAAGGGATGGGAATTGTATCCGTTTTATTGCTATTTTTGTATTTAATAATTATCAATGTAGTAATAAGGTTTATATGAGAAAATTAAAGGATTTATTCTTGATTTCGGTGGTACTGCTGCTCGTCAGTTGTTCCATGTCGGCCAAGTCGGATAAAAGTGAAACAGGAAACGTGGCGGCACAAGGCGAAGTAGTCGTATTGAACAAAGCTGACTTCCTGACCAAGGTATATAATTACGAGAAAAACCAATCGGAATGGGTATACGAAGGCACGAAGCCTTGTATCGTGGACTTCTACGCCGACTGGTGCGGACCTTGCAAGAAAGTTTCTCCTATCCTGAAAGAACTGGCCGGAGAGTATAAGAACGACATCGTCATCTATAAGATCAATGTCGACAACGAAAAGGAACTGGCCGCCGCTTTCGGCATACAGAGCATCCCTACCCTGCTGTTCATCCCGGCAAAGGGAAAACCGCAGATCGCACAGGGCGCACTTTCAAAGGAACAGTTCGTTGAACAGATCAACGGATTCCTGCTGGGCAAAAAGTAATTTTCAGCCGCGTGGGTAGGAGATACACCACGTGGCTTCAACTATACCCACATGGTTTCGGGCATAAAAAAGAGGACATCCTTATGATAAGGATGTCCTCTTTTTTATTTGGCAGGCAGGAATTATTCTGCGCTTTCTGCTGCGGGAGCTTCTTCTGCAGGAGCATTTGCTGCTGCTTCTTCAGCTGCTTTTGCGGCAGCGGCGGCTGCTAATTCTGCTTTCTTTTTAGCTACTTCTTCAGCTTTTGCCTTGTTTGCTTCTTTTTCTGCTTCAAGACGAGCTTTTTCTGCTGCCTTAGCTGCTTCGCTGTCTTTTGTCTTTACTGCTTCAACAGAAGCCTGTTTGTTTTTCAACCAAGCCTGGAATTTTACTTCAGCTGCCGCTTCGTCGAATGCACCCTTCTTTACACCTTCCAATAAGTGTTTCTTCATGCAAACACCTTCACGTGAAAGAATGTTACGAGTTGTGTCTGTAGGCTGTGCACCTACCTGTAACCAATACAAAGCTCTTTCGAAGTTCAAATCTACTGTAGCAGGATTAGTGTTCGGATTATAAGAACCTATCCTTTCAATAAACTTTCCATCACGTGGAGCCCTGCTGTCTGCAACTACGATCTGATAAAAAGCGTAGCTTTTGCGACCGTGTCTCTGCAATCTAATTTTTGTTGCCATGTTTGAATTATTATTTACGCTGTTTGTATTAGCGGGTGCAAAGATAGTGCTTTATGGACATAAAACAAATATTAATCAGGGAAATTTCGTCGTAAAACCAACATTTCCATCGGCATAGAGGGGGTACGATTGCTTATATGAACATTTTTCCTACCTTTGCGCCTGCTTTTTACAATATATATATAATGTACGTATGATTTCAATCGATGGACTTACAGTAGAGTTTGGCGGCAGTGCCCTCTTTTCAGATATATCTTTCGTGATTAACGAAAAAGACCGGATCGCCCTGATGGGGAAGAACGGGGCGGGTAAATCGACCCTGCTCAAGATCCTGGCCGGGGTACGCGAACCGAGCCGGGGAAAGGTTTCGGCCCCCAAGGATACGGTAATCGCCTATCTTCCACAGCATTTGATGACCGAGGACGGTCGCACGGTATTTGAGGAGACGGCGCAGGCATTCGCCCACCTACATGAGATGGAGGCCGAGATAGAAGCGATCAACAAGGAGCTGGAGACGCGCACAGACTACGAGTCGGACGGCTACATGGAGCTGATCGAACGGGTGTCGACCCTGAGCGAGAAGTTCTACTCGATCGAGGAGATCAACTACGACGCCGACATCGAAAAGACGCTGCTGGGACTGGGTTTCAAGCGGGAGGATTTCACACGGCAGACCAGCGAGTTCAGCGGTGGCTGGCGGATGCGTATCGAACTGGCCAAATTGTTGCTGAAGAAGCCCGACGTGTTGTTGCTCGACGAGCCGACCAATCACCTGGACATCGAGTCGATTCAGTGGCTGGAGGATTTCCTGATCGAGAACGGACAGGCGGTGGTTGTCATCAGCCACGACCGTGCGTTTGTCGACCACATCACCACCCGCACGATCGAGGTGACGATGGGTCGCATCTACGACTACAAGGTGAATTACAGCAGTTACCTGCAACTCCGCCTCGAACGCCGCGTACAGCAGCAGAAGGCTTTCGACGAGCAGCAGAAGATGATTGCCGAGACGAGGGAGTTTATCGAACGTTTCAAGGGGACTTATTCGAAGACTTTGCAGGTGCAGAGCCGCGTCAAGATGCTCGAGAAGCTGGAGATACTGGAGGTCGACGAGGAGGATACCTCGGCTTTGCGGTTGAAATTCCCGCCTTCGCCCCGCTCCGGTTCGTATCCGGTGACGATCGAAAACGTAGCGAAGTCGTATGGTGACCACACGGTGTTCCGCAACGCCAACCTGACAATTGAGCGGGGCGACAAGATTGCCTTTGTCGGTAAGAATGGCGAGGGTAAATCGACCCTGGTGAAATGTATCATGAAGGAGATCGAACACGACGGCACGCTGACGATGGGGCATAACGTGATGATCGGCTATTTTGCCCAGAACCAGGCTTCGTTGCTGGACGAGAACCTGACGGTGTTTCAGACGATCGACGACGTGGCGGTGGGCGACGTGCGCAACAAGATAAAGGATTTGCTGGGCGCATTCATGTTCGGCGGCGAAAATTCGGCCAAGAAGGTGAAGGTTCTGTCGGGAGGCGAGCGCACACGTCTGGCAATGATCAAGCTATTGCTCGAACCGGTCAACCTGTTGATCCTCGACGAGCCGACGAATCACCTGGACATGAAAACGAAAGACATCCTGAAGCAGGCGTTGCTCGACTTCGACGGTACGCTGATCGTGGTGTCGCACGACCGTGACTTCCTCGACGGCTTGGTGACCAAAGTCTACGAGTTCGGCAACCAACGGGTGACGGAACATCTGGAAGGTATCTACGAATTCCTGCAACGGAAGAAGATGGAAAACCTCAACGAGTTGGAACGTTCGAAAAAGAACTAGATCTTCACCCCGATGCTGAGACGCAGGTCGTAAGTGGAACGGTTCACGTCCTCGTGATAGCTGTAATGGGTGCGGCGGGAGAAATAACGGTTGGACAGGCTGATGTTCCACTTCTTGTCGGAAAGGTAGACGAGCCGCACCTCCATGACCGTCAGGCGCGAATGTCCCTTGTCGCCCTGCACGTTGAAGGTATGCGGGTCGACGGTCGAAAGATCCACGTCCGGGTCATATCCCTTCCAGGTGAAGATATGGTAGTTCTCAAGGTTCAGCAGGAAACCCCAGCGACCGTTGTAAGTCAAGCCCGAAAAGGCCTTTGCACTGTAACCGCTTCCCATGTTGTAATCGCGGTTGTCGAGGCGGAAATAGTCGGACGAGCCGCCCCCGAGCGCGACACCGTTGAGGTAGAACGCACCGAAGGCATCCACCTTGTCGGCCGGTTCGGCACGTTTATAATAGATGATCCCCCCTCCCACGGCAGCGGCTTCGGAGATGCGGTAAGGCGCGACCTTGCCACCTTCGCTCGAACGCAGTTGCGAATCGTAATAATCAAAGTGCTGGAAGATACCGGCGGTGAGCGTACGAGGGCCTTTCTCCCAGACGCGCTTTCCCCAGAGGGCACCGATGGCGTTCACCTGGGTGATGACGGGCTGGCTCGAAAAGAAGTCGAAACCGGCACGCAACTGGAACCACTCGTAGGGCAAATAGAACTTGTCTTCGAACGGGTCGCCGTAATCCAGACGGAGGCCGACATGCATGCTCGTCGTTCCGTGACGGGAATGTTCCTGCTCGGCGAGGAAACGCGGTCCGGCGGTTACTATGAAGTTCACCGGGACATAGGCGTAGGTTCTCCCCTTGTGTGGCCTGTGCTTCCACGCCTCCCCTGTTATCACGCGGTTGATTCCCCTGATCGGTGAGATCAGGCCGGAGAGGATCTCGCGCCCCACACGTTCCGCGCCGCTCGAACGGTCGTCGATGAAAAGGTCGGACAAGCGGTAGGTGATCTCGCCCAGTTCCACGCCGCCAAAGGTGGTGGCCAGCAGGTCGTTGATCGAAGGGGGTTCGTTCTCCATGAAGAATTCCCACATCAGGCTTCCGCCGGCCGCATAGGGGATCGACTGCCAGAAGTTGAGCCCGTTGCTACGGGCGGCATTGAAATACAACGATCCATGATAGGGATGCGCCACGAGGTTGGTCGAAAACATATCGGTGTCCCAGACCGGCCCGGTCTTGAAATTGCTCTTTATCGTATGTCCGTTGATACGTGCAAAGTCGGCGTTCAGCGCGAAACGGTCGAACGCCCAGATCCCCATGTTCAGGCCGAAGACTTCCGCGGCTACCAACCAGGGCTTCTTCGGCATAAAATACGTTGAGTCACTCACGTAATTTCTTGTATCCATTTTAGGGAAATGCTGGCCCCACATCCACTGGAGCGGAAGCAGGAGAAACAATCCCATCCATATAATCTTCTTCATTATCCTACAATCTTTTAGCCTGAGCCTGCATCATCCGTGCGATGCAAACTTATACATAATTAACAGTACAGCATTCGTTTGGTTTAAATTATTCTTTGGTTGTGTCACTAGAAAACACCCACAATCCAAAGGAAATACTTATTTTTGCAGAAAAAACAAAATGATAGATTTTATCACCTTTTGCGACTATACCGGAACTTTTGCGTTTGCAATTAGCGGTATCCGCCTCGCCTCCGCCAAACAATTTGATTGGTTCGGGGCCTACGTGGTCGGGTTGGTCACGGCCGTTGGCGGGGGTACGGTGCGCGATATACTACTCAACGCGACACCGTTCTGGATGGAACAGACTTCTTATTTAACAGTATCGGCGCTGGCTTTATTATTTGTTATCATTTTCC
This sequence comes from Parabacteroides leei, assembly GCF_023369805.1. Lineage (NCBI taxonomy): Bacteria > Pseudomonadati > Bacteroidota > Bacteroidia > Bacteroidales > Tannerellaceae > Parabacteroides > Parabacteroides leei. Next base: position 496,626 of record NZ_JAMBQG010000001.1, on the reverse strand, counting down.
GGAAATACGTTATCCGGCTCAATAATACCTTCTTCATCTTCGACGCGATCGGTCTGGGGCTGTTCGTGGTGGTGGGTATCGCCAAAACACTCGAGTTCGGCTTCCCCATGTGGGTGGCTATCGTGATGGGGACTATCACCGGTTCGTTCGGAGGGATGATACGGGACATATTAATCAACGAGGAACCGTTGATTTTCCGGAAAGATATCTATGCGCTGGCCTGCGTCTTCGGCGGGCTTGTCTACTACCTCTGCATGCAGATCGGGCTCAGTCCTGCCGTCACGCAGTTCTCGTCGGCACTCGGAGTATTCCTGATGCGCATAATAGCGGTTAAATATCACATAAGCGTCCCGGTATTGAAGGGAGAAGAATAATTTATTACCTTTGCAGTATGACAGTAAACATGAACGATCAACGTGACAAGGCATCGATCCTGCTAATCTATACAGGCGGTACAATCGGAATGATTGAAAACCCTGAAACCGGAGTACTTGAATCTTTTAATTTCCAGCACCTCAGAGACAATATGCCGGAACTGAAGAAACTGGGCTACTCGGTGTCGACCATCCAGTTCGACCCGGTGATGGACTCGTCGGAAATGGGCCCGGAATCGTGGATGAAGATTGTACGGATTATCGCCGACAACTATACTCAGTACGACGGCTTTGTCATCCTGCACGGCACCGACACCATGTCGTTCACCGCCTCAGCCCTGAGCTTTATGTTGGAGAACCTGAGCAAACCGGTCATCTTCACCGGCTCACAGCTGCCCATCGGGATGCTGCGGACCGACGGAAAGGAAAACCTCATCACCGCCATCGAAATTGCCGCAGCCAAGGAGAACGGTGTACCCATCGTGCCCGAAGTATGCATCTTCTTCGAAAACGACCTGTTGAGAGGCAACCGGACAAGCAAAATCAATGCTGACAATTTCAACGCGTTTCGTTCGTACAATTACCCGGCTCTCGCGCACGCGGGGATCTATATAAAGTATGATACCGGACAGATTTATCACTCGGTATCACGCAAACCGCTGAAACCTCATTACCTCTTGGACAGAAACATTGCGATACTTAAACTCTTCCCCGGGATCTCTCCCCAGGTAGTGGAAAGCATACTCAATATACCCGATCTGAAAGGGGTCGTGATGGAAACCTTCGGGAGCGGCAACGCACCGAGCTACGAGTGGTTCCTGACCATGCTCAAAGAGGCCGTCGACCGCGGAATTGTGATTGTCAATGTCACCCAGTGCTGCGCCGGCAGCGTCGAGATGCACCGTTACGAGACTGGGCATAAACTGCTGGAGGCCGGCGTGATAAGCGGGTTCGACAGCACGACGGAGAGTGCCGTCACCAAGTTAATGTTCCTTTTCGGCCACGGACTGACTCCGGAGGAAGTGAAGGATCACATGAACTGTTCGCTGATCGGGGAAGTGACGATCCCGGATGCGTTCCGTTCGTGATAATACTATGTAAAACAGAATGTGCCGCGAGGCGGAATAGAAAAACATGAAACTATCATTTCTTAGCTTAGCAAGTGGAAGCAGTGGCAACTGCTATTATCTGGGTACTCCCGAATTCGGGATACTGATTGATGCAGGTATCGGGATCCGAACCATAAAGAAGGTGTTGAAAGATAAAGCGATCGACTTTTCCAAAATCGTGGCCGTCCTTATCACTCACGACCATGCAGACCATATCAAGACGGTAGGCTGCCTGGGAGAAAAAATGAACCTGCCGGTCTACACCACCGCCGCTGTTCACCGTGGGATCGAAAAGAGCCGTTATGTGGAGGAGACGCTGTCTACCTCCCGCCGGGTCATCGAGAAGGAAGTGCCTTTCAGCATCCGCGATTTCAATATCATCGCCTTTGAAGTTCCCCACGACAGTACCGACAACGTGGGCTATTATATAGAATATGGTGAGCATAAGTTTACCTTCGCCACCGACGTAGGCCATATCACCGACACGGTGACCCGCTACATGCGCATGGCCAACCATCTGATTATCGAAGCGAACTACGATGAGGAGATGCTCCGTTTCGGAACCTATCCCGCCTTCCTGAAGGAACGTGTCGCCAGCCCGACCGGCCACCTCAGCAACCGCGAAGCCGCCGAGTTCCTGGCCGCCAACTACGATCCGAAACTGAAGGATATCTGGTTGTGTCACCTCAGTCGCGACAACAACCACCCGGAGCTAGCCTTCAAAACGATCGATATACGTCTTTTTCAGGAGGGAGTGCGCGTAGGCAAAGACGTCTCTCTCATAGCGCTTAAGCGCACTACTCCGTCCGATATTTTTGAATTCGAGTAAATTTCCTTCGAAAAAACCGGACGAAAATTTTGCAAAGAAAAATTAAACCTCTATCTTTGCACCCGCAATCAGGAAACAACCTGACGCATGAATGACTTGGTAGCTCAGCTGGTAGAGCAAATGACTCTTAATCATTGGGTCGAGGGTTCGAGCCCCTCCCAGGTCACTCTATAAAGAAACCAACACATGTTGACTCGGTAGCTCAGTTGGTAGAGCAAATGACTCTTAATCATTGGGTCGAGGGTTCGAGCCCCTCCCGGGTCACAAAAGAGAAAAGGATAACAGCATTTATCGGTAAAACGGTGAATGCTGTTTTTGTTTGCTACCCAGCATTACCTTCTCTTCCGCTTAATTCAAGTTGTACCCATGTAATCCAACTTTTAGATTGATTTGTTGTTATATTAATATAACTAAAGGACATTTTTATGAAAACATTCATTATAACTCTAATTGCAATAATAATGACAACAACAATCAACGCACAGCAAAAAAGTTTTTATGACTTCACTGTGAAAACAATCGACGGAAAGGATTTCCCACTTTCCTCTTTAAAAGGGAAGAAAGTATTAGTTGTCAATGTGGCTTCCAAATGTGGCTTCACCCCACAATATGCCAAACTTGAAGAATTATACACCAAATATGAGAAAGATAACTTCGTAATAATCGGCTTTCCCGCCAACAACTTCCTCGGACAGGAACCCGGCAGCAACGAAGAAATCAAAAAGTTTTGCACATTGAATTACGGGGTCACATTCCCCATGATGGCGAAAATATCCGTTAAAGGAAAGGACATCGCCCCCCTTTACCAATGGCTCACGCAGAAAAGCGAAAATGGTGTCGCCAACGCCAAAGTAGGCTGGAATTTCCACAAATTCCTGATCGATGAAAACGGTAACTGGGTCGCCTCCTACGGCTCGACAACAGATCCGCTATCCGAAAAGATTGTCAACTGGATTGTAGAGTAAATCATAGAAGCTTATTTGCGTTTTAAACGCAATGTTTTGCCACGCTCTGTGCAATGTTTTGCCATGCAAGTGGCAGAACCCTGCCATCAGCATGGCAGAGGTCTGCCAATAGGGTGGCAAAGTTCTGCCAATACGATGGCAAAACTTTTTACTTATGGTGCACGCAAACAAAAGCCGCCCTATTCTCACGAACAGAGCGGTTGTTTGCCCTCTAAAGGGCTTGGGATACAACGTTATTAGATATGAGGATTAACGTTATAGAGTAAAAAGTATGATTTCACCAATTACATTCAAAAAACTATTCTCACTTTTAATTTTTCCAATCTACAATAAAATCTGTTCCCGGTTTGTTACCCTTTTTCGGGGTATACATTTCAACGGGAACTTCCCAGTCCGTTATAAAACCACCCGTATAATCCGGCTTGTAACTCGCCTCCTGGTCCTCTTTTTTACCTTTGGCAGAGTCTTCACAAGTCCACTCTGGTGAACCACCACGTTTCCGTTTACCGGAAACCAACACTGATCTTTGTATTCTTTCGCCCCAGCCCGATAGCGGTGGAAAGAATTCGATTTTAGTAAAAATCATTTCAACTATAATCTTTTTTTAAACATTACTCAGCATGGCTGATAACAATCTCAAAAACTTTGATGTAAAGATATCTCCCTGAAACCACTATTTTACTACCATCTTCAACTATTTCAGTTACGATATTTATAAAAGAAGGCCTACCCCGCTGCAAAATCCTCCCAAAAAGACAAAAAGACTCCCCGAGCCTAAAATTTACTCATTTCATAACAATCTCGTTTCTATATTGCTGAAAACTGCCTATTTTTGGTTGCCGGGAAAAACAACCCCAAGCGGCTTCCAACATTTCCCGCATACCCGTTGTTCTATTGATATAAAAATAAATAGTATGAAGAATAAGACACACCAGAAAAGAGTTGCAGCTATACACGACATTTCCGGTTTCGGAAAATGCTCACTGACAGTAGCCTTACCTATTTTATCGGCCGCCGGCATTGAAACATCGGCACTCCCAACCGCCGTCCTCTCCACTCATACCGGGGGGATCAGCGGATACACCTACCGGGATCTTACCGACGACATGCGGCCGATCATGCAACACTGGAAATCACTCGACATCAAATTCGACGCCATCTATACCGGCTTCCTCGGATCGTTCGAGCAACAAGATATCGTAAAGGAGTTCTTCGATATGTTCAGGACAGACGACAACCTCATCCTGGTCGACCCCGTGATGGGCGACAACGGTGAACTGTATACCATCTTCACCCGCGAGTTCGCCGCCGGAATGAGGTCGGTTTGCGAGAAAGCCGATATCATCGTACCCAACCTGACGGAGGCGGCCTTGCTGCTCGACGAGCCGTTCAACGGCGGCCCTTATACCCGCGCCTACATCGAGAGCACGCTGCGTAAGCTGGCCGACCTCGGGCCCAAACGGGTGGTACTGACCGGCGTCTTCTTCAAGGAGGATGAACTCGGCGCCGCCACCTACGACCGCGAAACGGACACGATCGAGTACGTTTTCACCCGCAAGATACCCGGCTACTACCACGGTACGGGCGACGTCTTCGCCAGTGCCCTACTTTCAGGTCTGGAAAACGGTTTCAGCCTCACCGAATCGGCTGCCATCGCCGTGAATTTCACGGCGGAAAGTATCCGGCGAACCTATGAAGCCAAGACGGACTACCGCTTCGGTGTTAATTTTGAACAAAGTTTCCCCGACTTTCTAAAAGAACTCAAACTCGTATAAAAGGTTTCGAATTTATTTTTCATCTTTGTGCTCCCATATAATGATTATAAACGTGAAAACCCCTGGATAACGATATGAGTAAAACTAAAATAGCTATCTCCGGTATAGGAGCTGTCGGCGGATATTACGGAGGTTCGCTGGCTGCTTATTATGAAAACTCCGATGAGGTGGACGTTTTCTTTATTGCCCGTGGCGAAAACCTGAAGGCCATCCGCGAAAACGGGTTACAGATCAAGAAGTCGTACCGCCGGATAACCGCCCGTCCGACACTGGCAACCGACAATCCGGCCGAGATCGGTCCGGTAGATTACCTGCTGTGCTGCACCAAAAGCTACGACCTGGAGGACAACATCCGCCACCTGAGTCCCGTGATCGGGCCCGATACCGTGGTAGTGCCCCTGCTCAACGGAGCCGACATCACGGAACGGATACAACAATTACTGCCCGACAACCGCGTCTGGAAAGGCTGCGTTTATATCGGCGCCCGGCTGGTTGAACCCGGACGGGTGGAGAAATTCACGTTAAAGGACCGGCTTTTCTTCGGCGATAACGGGGGCGACCGCGACAAACAGGAGGAGTTTCGCTCCTTACTGCACAACGCCCGTATCCTGGTGACCAACCCGGCCGACATAGACGCCGAGATCTGGAAGAAATTCTTTATGATCTCCACCGCCGCCACCATCACCTCTTATTTCAACGAGCCGATAAACGACGTGATCGAGAAGCACAACGATTTCTTTATCACGCTGGGATATGAATTGAAAAGCGTAGCCGAGGCCAAAGGGATAGAGTTACCGGACGACATCGTATTCACGTCGATCCAGTCGCAGAAGATGATGCCGAACGGTTCGACCACCTCCATGCACAGCGACTTCCGCCGCGGAGGGCCTACGGAGATCGAGACACTGACGGGCTACGTCGTACGCGAAGCCGAGAAGGCAGGCCTGCGGGTTCCTACCTACCAGTTCATGTACAAAGGGCTGACGCGGTTCCCTTATCCGGGCAGAAACAGTTGACGTATCTGCAAAACAGGCCTCCGGCATATATAATAAAGAAAAGGGGTTAAAGCTATCCGATCCGGTTGTTCCGGACGATAAGCTTCAGCCCCTTTTCTATCCCCTCCGGTCGGTCCGGAAGATCGGTATGCCGCCTTTTCGTAGATTAGGCGGCAACCGGTAAGGAGACGGGATCAGTCCCCGATATAAGTTTCCATGAACTTCGCGCCTGGTGCTGGGGAGATCGTAACGACCTGGGTATCGGCGGGCATGAGCACGGTCTGTCCCTGATGGACAAATATTTCGTTGCCTTTGTTGTCACGGATGGAAGCCTTGCCACTCATGCAGATGTAGACAACAAAAGAGTCGAGCTCGGAGAAGTCGCGCACCATCATCGTGTCGAGATCCAGCAGGTTGGTCGTGAAGTACTTGCAGTCGGCCAGTTCGACCGTCGCGTTGGTATGGCCCTTGTAGTGCGTACGGTAGTCGGGCAGCAAGGTATAGTCTATCGCATCCTTAGCAAGCTCGGTGTGCAATTCGCGTCCGTTGCCGTTGGCATCCTTGCGGTCGTAGTCGTAGATACGGTAAGTGATGTTGCTGGTCTGCTGTATCTCGGCGATGAAGCAGCCGGCACCGATTGCATGAACGCGTCCGGCAGGCAGGAAGAAAACGTCACCCGGCGTCACTTCATAACGCTGCAAAACGTCCATGATGGTGTTGTTTTCCACCCGTTTCACATACTCGTCGGCATCGATCTGCTGCGAGAAACCGGAATAGAGGGCGGCACCCTTGGCTGCATTTATCACATACCACATTTCGGTCTTGCCGAAGGAGTTGTGACGTTTGCGGGCCAGTTCGTCATCGGGGTGTACCTGGATAGACAGGTCATCACGGGCGTCGATGAACTTGATCAACAGAGGAAATGTCTCACCGAACTGCTCGATCACCTTCTCTCCGACCAACTCTTTTCCATAGGTACGGATCAGTTCGTCAAGGTTTTTGCCGGCCAGCTCACCGTTTTCCACCACGGAAAAATTGCCGTCCACGTGCGAAAGTTCCCAACTCTCACCAATTCCTTCTTCAACCGGTGTGATGCCCTTGAACGGGCAGATGTCTGAGCCTCCCCAAAGGATCTTCTTGAGGATAGGCTTGAATGTCATCGGATATAACATAATGTGTTTTTGTTTAATAAATTACTTCTTTACTTTTACTTTTCTCAATACAACAGCACTGCGTGCGGGAATGTAAAGTTTAAGCCATTCTTTTTTCTCTTTTTTATACAATGGGTCAAATTGTGTAAAATGATGTATGGAGTCGTCAGACAAACCGAAGCCACCGAAGCGGGTAGCATCCGTATTGAGTACCACTTCGTACTCGCCTACGGGTACGAGGAAGCCATAGTCGGTATACGACTTCGACGGGCTGAAGTTGAACACGAACACGAGGTCTTTGCGCATATAAGCCAGAATCTGGTCACCGTCGCTGTCCCACACCTTCTGTATCGGGGTGGACTGGAAGTTCTTCACGCTACGGATCAACTCGATCATTTCGCGGTCGAAGTCACCCAGGTAGTGGTACTTCAAATCCATGTTGTCTACCAACTCCCACTGGCGGCGGGCGTATTTATGCGACCATCCATTGCCTTCGCGCGGGAAATCGATCCACTCGGGATGCCCGAACTCGTTGCCCATAAAGTTGAGATAGCCGCCGTTGATGGTAGAAGCCGTCACGAGGCGTATCATCTTATGAAGCGCGACACCGCGTTCGACCACGAAGTTATGGTCGTCCTTCTGCATATGCCAATACATTTCCGCATCTATCAGACGGAAGATGATGGTTTTATCTCCTACCAAAGCCTGGTCGTGGCTTTCGGCGTAACTGATTGTCTTTTCGTCGGCGCGGCGGTTGGTCGTCTCCCACCAGATGGAAGAAGGATGCCAATCCTCGTCTTTCTTTTCCTTGATGGTCTTGATCCAGTAGTCGGGGATGTTCATGGCCATACGGTAGTCGAAGCCATAGCCCCCGTCTTCATATTTGGCCGCCAGACCGGGCATGCCGCTTACCTCCTCGGCGATGGTGATGGCGTTTTTGTTGACCTCGTGGATCAGTTTGTTGGCCAGTGTCAGGTAAGCGATGGCATCGCCGTCCTGATGCCCGTTGAAATAGTCGCCGTAGTTGCAGAACGCTTCACCGAGACCGTGGCTATAATAGAGCATCGAGGTGACACCGTCGAAACGGAAACCATCGAACTTGTACTCTTCAAGCCAAAACTTACAGTTGGAAAGGAGGAAGTGCAATACTTCGTTCTTGCCATAGTCGAAGCAAAGCGAGTCCCAGGCCGGATGCTCACGGCGCGAACCGCTGAGGAAATACTGGTTGTAGGAACCGTCGAAACGGCCGAGACCTTCTACTTCGTTCTTCACTGCGTGGCTGTGAACGATATCCATGATGACGGCAATTCCCATGCCGTGTGCGTCGTCTATCAACTGTTTCAGCTCTTCGGGCGTGCCAAAACGCGACGAGGCGGCGAAGAAGCTGCTCACATGGTAGCCGAAAGAGCCATAATAAGGATGTTCCTGTATGGCCATGATCTGGATGGCGTTGTAGCCTTCGCGGGCGATACGGGGCAGAATGTTGCGGCGGAACTCATCGTACGAGCCGACTTTCTCCTCGTTGGTGGACATACCTATATGGCATTCGTAAATCAACAGCGGGGCGGTATTGGGTTTGAACCGTTTGTTTTTGAACGTATACGGCGTGGCCGGATTCCATACCTGCGCACTGAATATCTTGGTGTTGTCATCCTGTACGACACGGCGTATCCATGCCGGGATGCGTTCGCCGCTTCCTCCGTCCCACTCTACGAGCAGTTTGAAGAGGTCTTCGTGGTGCAACATTTCTTCGGGAAGGGCTATTTCCCAGACACCGTATCCCTGGCGTTTCATGCTATACCGTTCTTCTTTTTTCCAATCGTTGAACGTACCGATCAGATATATAGCGGTGGCATTCGGGGCCCATTCGCGGAACACCCAGCCATTGTTGGTCTTGTGCAGGCCGAAGTACAGATAGCCGGAAGCCATTTCAGACAAGGTTTGTTTCCCTTTGTTAGTCAGGATGTTTTCCTTTTCTATCACGTATTGATACCTTCCTTCTATCGCCTCCTTATAAGGGGCAAGCCAAGGGTCATTCTTTATTAGATTCAGCGACTCCATGATTATTTGAGATTGGTTTAGCGCAAAGATAAAAGAAAAAAACATACCGTATTGATATTACGGGGATATTTCTTAATTTTGCATCAAACCCATGCAATATATGAGTAGAGGAACAAAGAGTATCGCTTTTTATCTGGTGATGATCGTTGTATTCGGTTCGCTGATGTACTTCATCGCCAAGGAAGGAGAAAGCCAGCAGCTTGAAAGCGCCATCACATCGACCTACGACGCCCCGAAAGATCTGGGGGAAGGTTTCACCGTTTTCTGGGAACTGATGACCCATCATATACAGTCGCCCATCGGCATCCTGCTGTTGCAAATCATCACGATCCTGTTGACGTGCCGCCTGTTCGGGTGGTTGTTCCAGAAGATAGGGCAACCTACGGTGATCGGCGAGATCGTGGCCGGTATCGTGCTCGGACCTTCGATATTGGGGCATCTGTCGCCCGAAGTTTCGGGGTTCCTCTTCCCTATCGAGTCGCTGGCCAACATTACGATACTGAGCCAGTTCGGACTGATCCTCTTTATGTTTGCCATCGGGATGGAACTGGATATCACCGAGGTACGGAAAAAGCTGAAGGAGACGATCCTTATCAGCCATACGAGTACCATTGTTCCTTTCTTCTGCGGGATGCTTACTGCCTACTACGTCTACGACACCTACGCTGATAAAAGCACGCCTTTCCTATCCTTCGCCCTGTTTGTGGGCATCGCCATGAGTATCACGGCCTTCCCTGTGTTGGCACGTATCATACAGGAGAAGGGGTTGACGCGTACGCATCTGGGGACGATCTCACTCGCCAGCGCGGCCAACGGCGACATAACGGCCTGGTGCCTGCTGGCGGTCGTGATAGCCATCGCACAGGCGGGGTCAATGCTGAGTGCGATCTACAACATACTCTTCTCGGTGATTTACATCGCTTTCATGTTCTTTGCCGTCCGGCCGTTCCTGAAAATGGTGGGACATATCTATCATAATAAAGAAGTGATCGACAAAGGTCTGGTTGCTTTTATGTTCCTCCTGTTGATTATCTCGGCTTACCTGACGGAGATGCTGGGGCTGCATGCGCTGTTCGGCGCGTTCATCGCAGGGGTGGTGATGCCTAGTAACGTTAAGTTCCGCAAGATCATGACCGAGAAGGTGGAAGACGTCTCGCTGGCGTTGTTCCTGCCCTTGTTCTTCGTCTCGACGGGGTTGCGCACGGAAATCGGGCTGTTGAACAGTCCGGAGTTGTGGTGGATGTGCGGGGTATTCATACTCGTTGCCATCATCGGTAAGTTCGGCGGGGCGATGTTTTCCGCCCGTTTCGTGGGGGAGAGTTGGAAAGACAGCCTCTACATCGGGGCGTTAATGAATACGCGCGGGTTAATGGAGCTGGTGGTGCTCACCATCGGCTACGAAATGAAGATACTTCCGCCCTCGATCTTCGTGATGTTGGTGTTGATGACGCTCGTCACAACCTTCATGACCATCCCGCTGGTGTCGTTCATCAAGTTCTGCTTCCAGACGCGGGAGAAGATCAAAGAATACAAGGCGGTGGACGTAGCGGACGGGACTTTCAAGGTCTTGCTCTCATTCGGACGTGCCGCCAACGGACAGATCATGCTGGACGTGGCCTACCAGATGTTTGCGCACCGCCGTCACCAGGTAGACCTTACGGCGCTTCACCTCACCGTCGGCTCGGATGTGAACCCGCTTCACACCGACAACTTCGAGGAAGTGAGCTTCGGCCCGATCCTTTACGGGGCAAAGAAGCTGGGGGTGAACATCGAAACGCGCTACGAGGTGTCGAACAACGCGGGGCAGGACATCACCGACATCGTCAACACCGAGGGTTTCGACTTCCTGCTCGTCGGCTCGGGCATATCCATGAGCAACCAGCCGGACGACATCGAGGCGAACCGTTACCGCACCTCTTTCTACAACAAGTACTTCAAACGTTTCAAAGCGCCCGAATCCTGGTTTTACCCCGGTGCGCTGCTTAAGGATAAGACGAAGATGTTCATCGGCAAGAGTAATTGCGACGTAGGCGTGTTTGTGAACCGTGGTTTCGTAAAAGCGAGCAACGTGATCGTGGTGATCGACTCCGAGCGTGACCTCTTCCTCCTCGATTATACTTCGACCTTGCTTAAGACGACGCACGGCTCGGTAGGCATCCTCGACCGCAGCAGCTCGACCACGCCGGGCAGCGAGAAGATACAACATGCCATCCACCAATTCACGGAATCGGTCAAGCAAGCTTCCCTCATCGCCGACAAGGACATGAGCGCGGCTACTTTCAACGGCTACAACTTCATGCTTATCAGCTACGACAGCTGGAACGACGTCTCCGAACATCGCCGCGAAGCTTTACAGAAAATGCCGTCCACCCTGATACTTAACCATAAGGAACGAGTGGAGGAATAACGATAAGGGCGCATGTTTTGTAACAAGAACATGCGCCCTCTTTTGAAAAGGATGTAAGTTCCCAGCCCCCTTCTACATCCCCTCAAACAGAATCCCGAAAACCAGCCACCCGAAGCACACAAAATCACTTGATTATCATAGCAATTGAAAATTATGACGCAATACTTGCAAATATTGTAATTTACAAGTACAAAACTTGTATATTCCGTTCAATTTCAAGCGGTTTTAGCATACAAATATTAATAGTAGGCTTATATCATTAATATTAGCAAAAGAATTAGTTTTTTATAAAGTATAAGTTTATTTTTGTATTGTATTAGTTGTTGAATTACAACTATTAACCGACTTATAAACATTCAAAAAATTAAAATTATGAATGGAATACAATTTCAACAAAAATTATTGGGCTTACAAGAGAATATGATGAATTTCGCTCTTATGCTCACTGCTAACAGGGACGATGCCCAGGATTTACTGCAAGATACAGCACTTAAAGTTTTAGATAATCAGGATAAATTCGTTGACAACGTTAATTTCAAAGGTTGGGTTCTGACCGTTATGCGTAATATTTTCATCAATAACTACCATAAGGTAGTACGCGTACAAACGGTAGTAGACTCCAGCGTAGACCTCTACAACCTGGACGTGGTTAACGACTCCGGTTTCGACTCGCCCGACAAGGCGTACAACATCCAGGAGATCACCAAGGTAATCAACGCCCTGAACGACGACCTGAAGATGCCGTTCTCCATGTTCGTCAGCGGTTACAAGTACAACGAGATAGCCGACAAGCTCAATCTCCCGCTCGGAACAGTCAAAAGCCGTATCTTCTTCGCCCGCCAGGAGCTCCAGAAGAAGTTGCAGGATTTCAGATGATCTGAATAACAAATAAAAAAAGGACTGTAGAGGTTTTCTCTACGGTCCTTTTTTATGGGAATTACCGAAACCAATACCTGAACTTTATCAATTCAGTTTGAATCGTAACCCTAATTTCACACCGAACGACATCACTTTCACCTTATCGGTTACATTCGAATTCAATATGCCGTTGTATGGAATACCTTGTCCGACGATCTTATTCCCTTCCGGATGATAAGACGCAGGAGTCGACAGCAGGCCCTGATCCTTCTTCTTTTTCATGTTGGTGAAGCCGTAGTCGATATAGCCGCCCAGCAGCAAGTCGGTGTCCTCGCCCAGGGCAACCATAAAGCCCAGTTCGGCCGTTCCGGCTATGCCCAATTTCAACTTGTTCTTGCCGCTCCAGTCGAGCTCCTTACCCGGGTCGCTGATCGTGCCGAACCCATGATGAGGTACGGGCGACTCGGACGGCGAACCCACGTCCGAAGGGATATGCGGGTAGTAACCCGATACGTTCAGTTCGCTGACTGCATTACCCTGCACCTTGTATTTTGTCTGGACAGGGATTTGAAGCTTCACACCCAGGCCGGCATACAATCCCCAGTTTTCCTCTTCCCCGAAACGCGTCTGGTACATCGCCATCAGCGGGATATCCAACAGGAAAGCGGTCTGTTTCTCTTCCAGGCTCTTCAGGCGGGCACGCAGTTCGAAGTCACGCGGGTGGCCCGAGAAGTCGTCATCGTCAGTCATTGTTCCCAGTTTCATGTATTTGTCGTCCGACATATCGCCCCTCAAACGACCTACTGTGGCGTAACGGGAGATTCCTATCCCCGTAGCAAAACCCCAGTGAGGATTGAAGAAATAACTGTAACGGATATCGACTTCATAACCGAGCTTGCTGTCGCGGTTGCCTTTTTCCTGGAAACCTTCGATCCGATAGTCAAGGTCGTAACGGAAGGAAGAAGAGCCCACACCGCCGGAGACGGTGAGGTAAGACGTTTTTGTGCGCGTCGTGTCGCGCTGCTCCTGCCGGTACTCACGCTGCTGTTGACGGCGTTGTTGCTGCTCTTGGTGGCTGTACCGGCCGTGTTCCCTGCCACCCGTTCTTTGTTGGGCGGAAACGGTAGTGGACAGGATGCCGGCGGCAAACAATAGAATGCTTTTATTTATCTTGGAAATCATTGTTGTCATATCTGTTGGTTTATTTTACGATGATTTTATGGGTGGTGGACTTGCCCGTCTCGGTGGTCACCTTCACCACGTAACTACCCGAAGCCATGTCGGCAGGGATCGTTGTTTCAGAGGTCAGGGTGGTCAGACGCTCGAATAGCTGTCCGTTCATGTTGTAGATCTCGATCACGGCCGATTCGGGAGCTTCACCCGGCGTGCCGAGACTGACTGTGATCGGCGTATTCTTATTGACCATCGTCGGATAAACGCGGGTACTCTGGAACTGCGTCAGTGTCTCGAATGTGATCGGACAGCTTACCACGTAAGTATCATCGGCGCGATATGCCTGTATGAAGTAGGTACCCAGTAATCCCTCCGGCACAGAGTAGTAGATGGAAGTACCGTTTTTGTCGATCTTCTGACCGTCTTTGTACCACTGGAAGCGTACAAACTCGTTATCCTGGTTGGTGATGTAGAGGAATTCGTTCCATTTCACCAGGATACGCAGGCCGTTTTTGCCCACCGTTACCGTGCGGCTGCTCTCCATTCCACAGTCACCGTATACGTCTACATAATAGATACCCTCCTTGTCCGGAGTCAGTGCTGCCGTGTAGCTGTCGGAAGTCGCACCCGGGATAGCCACTTCGTTGAAGAACCATTGGTAACTCAGGTTGACGCCCGTCGCTTCGACCGACAGGGTGAAGGCGTCGCCGTCGCAAACGTTCACCGACTGCGGCTGGCGGGTGATGGTCGTTGTCTCCAACACTTCGATGTTGAACGGATAAGCCTCCTCGCGGTCCGGATCGCTCTTCAGGCGCACATAGATGTTGGCGTGGTAGATACCTCTCGGGATGCGGTTGGAAACCGGAACGGTGATGTATCCCGGAGTCAGGTCTTTGTATTCCGTATCGCTGAAGCCGGCGGCAATCGCTTCATCCGTGAAACGGACAGCGTACTCGATCGGATAGTCCGGATTCAGGACGCTGACAGGGATTCTGAATTCGCCGTCCACGCTACAATACGGCGCCGTCTCGCCCACATGGATCATGCCTTCGTCGGTGATGACGATCGTGTGCCGGTAAGCGGGCTGGTTGTAATACAGCTCCGATGCGATGCTTTCGCCGTTGTAGAGCGTCAGCTTGTGTACATTATATATATAGGTACCGACAAGCGTATGGGCCTCCCCTTTGTTGAAGGTGTAACGTTCGGTTTTCAAGACGGCTTCGTCCAGCGGATAATGATAGCCGGCCGGAGTGGCGGTGTACTCTATTTCCCAACGGTCGTAGGTGACGTTGTTGAAACCGACAGGGCGGATCTGCACATACACCGGCGTCCCTTTGGTGACGGTGGTAGTGGTCAGGTTGTCCACATCCCGGAAGTCCTCGAGCTTGTTGGAGGCAGTGGAGACAGACCATTGCAGCGCGCCGCCAGGACCAGGACCGGGGCCTTCGCCGTCACCGATCACGATTGTGTGGCGGTAGGGCGAGTCGGCATAGTCGTAAGTCTCGATGGTCTGGTTGCCGTACATGTCATACAGGGTCAGTTTGGTGATGGTGTATATGTAGGTTCCCTTTTCGGTATGGGCCTCCCGGTTGTTGAAGTTGTGACGTTCGGTCTTCAGCGTCGCGTTCATGCCGTAGTAGTGCTCGGCCGGGGTCACGGTGTATTCGACCGCCCAGCGTTCGAAGTTGATGCCCTCATGTCCGACGGGACGGATCTGGACGAAGACAGGAGTGCCGTAATTCACCGAAGTGGTTGACTGGTCGTCCACATCCTTGAAGTAAGGCTGTTCGCTCGTCACTGTGGAAACGGACCATTGCAGGGCCGGATCTTTCACGACCGGTTCGTCCTGGATAACCACCTTATGCGTACAGGAAGCGTTCCGGTAGATATAGGCGGCCACTTCCACGCCGCCTTTATACAGGAGCAGCTTGGTCACATTATAATAGTAAGTACCTTCGAGCGTGTGGGCTTCCCCTTTATTGAAGTCATAGCGCAGGGTTTTCCCGATAGCCTCTCCCATCGGATAGTGGTAGTCGGTCGGGGTGGCGATGTACTCGATCGCCCAGGTGTCGAAGTCGACATGCTCCAGGCCGACCGGGCGGATCTGCACGTAAACAGGCGTTCCGACCATGACGGTCGTCGTGGAATTGTTCTCCACATCGCTGAATTCATACGGGTCGGCGGTTGTCTTGGAGACAGACCATTGCAGCTTCAACACGGAATTGGGCTCCCACCGGGCGTAAAGGTCGGTATTCTCGGTGATGGTGAAGGTCGCTCCGGGCAGGTAAGCCGTACCGGTTCCGTCGGCCTTGGTCGTCCATTTCAGGAAGATGTAGTTCAGACGGTTGGGCAGGCTCGTGGCCGGATAGGTGGCTACTGTAACATTCCCATCCGAAGCCGATGCGGTAAAAGTCTGATCCGTACCGAAGTTAGAATGATAGATTATATCCAAAGCCCCATCTTTCCAGATAGCTTTCAATTTTAAATCGGCTGTAACAGGGGTATTGCTGTTCCAATCTGTTTCATATTCATCATCTGTTACCCATTTTACAAACACCTTTCCATCCGGATGAACGAGTTTGTCCGTAGCAGTGGTCGGACTGGTTACCTTACCACCAGAATAGGAAACTTTATAATAATAAGATGTTTTACTATCAGTCAGGGTATAGTAATCATCACCAATATAGGCGTTTTCTCCCAATCCCGTCCAAATTCCTCCGTTAGCATTGAAACGGGCCCAAAAGATTTCAACAGAGCCAACATCCGGTTTACTGGTACTCCTTGCATATCCCCTTTGATCGGATGTCAGGGAATTAGTAACGCTTTTCCCGTCTGCCAGCCCAAAAGTAAATTCATTATCGTTAGGAATAATTGATATTGAAGGGATGATCCTATAATAATCGGTATTCAGTTCATTCGGGTTTCCCACTTTATTTGCCGCATTATCCTGAACGTGATTTCCATGAAGGACCACGTCATCCCGACCAAAGGTGTTCTTTATAGTTATATTACTCGCCAGGTTAGAACCATTATCAAAGCCGATATTTCCTACATTTACGGAATAACTAGGATTAAAAATACTATGTTTCCCGATATTAGCATAACTATTAGTGATCTCATTTACACCACTTTTGATATAATTACCCAGTATGATGTTATTCCTTAGTGTGAACTTTGGAGCTCCATCCGAGTTCGCATGGGCACCTATCCCACCACCCCTTTGATAAGAACTGGTCGTATAGTTGCGGATGATCGTATTATTTTCCATGGTGATGGGAGTCGGCAACGAAACCTGAACTGCCCCGCCCGACGTAGCAACGTTAAATGTCATACCCAATTGTACGGTAGTGGCCGGATTCACATCATTCGACTCATTCTCAAACATGGTACAGTTAACGATGCTGCTTTCCGCACCGGCCGCCGGATTTTGTACATACACGGCACCACCATCGTCGGAGGCCTTGTTTCTGTAGAAGGTAGAATTCGACAAATAAAACTTCGCATAATGCGTATTTGCATTTCCTCCATGTACGCCGATCGCTCCACCGTCACCATTCCCGTTATTCGTCCTAATGGTTGAATTATAAGCAAAGTAACAGGCATCGATAGAAACAGAACCTCCAACAGGAGCATATACTCCGATAGCTCCTCCCCACTCATTTGCCACATTATTGGTAAAGACACAGTTGGATATCTTCGCGACTCCTGTGGTATATCCTTCAAAACACATCGCACCGCCCGAATACCCTCCGTTCATATCTCCATAGTTCTTATCGAATGTGCAATAGTCGATAATCACATTCGTTTTACCGGCAACATACAAACCACCTCCATGACCGAAGCCCCAGTTGTTTATAAATGTGGTCTTCTTAAGCACGACTGTACATGTTGAATTGCCGGCAACCAGTCCAACCCCCGATATAGAATTAAAACTGGAGTTAATAAACTGGATGGTTCCGTAACTGTTATTTGAAATAACAACACCTCCCCCACCGAGTCCGGAAGCGGTACCCGAAGAAGGCAGACGTCTGCCTACAAAATGGAAGCCGTCCAGAGTGAGGCTACCGGTCGAACCTGATGCGGTTTTATTGATCGTAAAAAACCGGACATCTGCGGTCACTTTATACTCTTCACCGCCTCCGTTGATCGTAAAATTATTACTATGATTCACCTGGAGAGCGATAGCAGTTGCATTTTCCTTTGGAAAGGAAGACGATAAAGTAATCGTTCCTCCATCTGAAACATTGTTTATCGCATCCTGCAAATCCAAAACATTATCTACGGTTTGTCCTGTCAATTGCATCCCGGCAATGAGACATAGTTGGAATAAAGTAAGTATAAGTCTTTTCATATTTCTTTATGGATTAGAGTATTACACGAATGATAATGTAACTCATTATCCACATTATCCTTAAAAAAGGAGGTTGATTTACTTGTAAAAAAGAAAGGAATTTTACGCTTGTATCTCCTCAAACGATAACAAACATAATAAGCTGAAGGGCTATGCCCGACAAGAAATACAGCAGTAATCTTACTCATAATTCTAATAAAATAAAGTTCTATAAAATATCTTCAACCCCAAAAATAAAAGGGGCCTCACACTCTTATACAATTATTAAAATATACTATTAAACCGAGACAAATTTACTTTTTAAAAATAGCATTTACCGTTAATTCAAATAGATTAACTTAGCTTTCAAATTCAAAGGAACCATAATACACATTTACGCCAAAATTCTTTACAATTCAATCAAAGGAACACAAAACCACCAGGCATAATTTCACATCTATTAATACATAGTTTTAAAAAAGAACTTTTATACAAGAAAAGAGGCCGTCCCAAAACACTGGAACAGCCTCCCGGCAAGTACTTTATTATACTGAGAACTAGAATGTCACATCTATGCCACCCATGAACACGGCCTTGGGCATCGGAAAACCGTAATTGATCGTATAACGGGTAGCCGTTAGGTTCTCCCCTTTGACAAACAGGTTCAAGCCTTTGTCGCGGCTGCCGAACCGGTAGGCGGCGCGGGCGTTGAGAACGGTGTAATTTTCCTTGACTTCGGAAACTTTCTCGCCGGCCAGTCTCACGTAGAGGTCGTACACGGACTGTACATTCGCGTTGAAGGTGAAGCGTCCAGGAGCATAGGTTGCACCCACATTGAGCTTATGGGCCGGAGCAGCCAAGAGCGGCTTGCTGGTGTGGAGGTAGCTGTAATTCATATCGACGCTGAGGTTTCCGAGGATCTGGTAGCGGCCCTCAAACTCGATACCTTTGTTGGTGAAGGTTCCGACGTTGCGGTTCTTCATCGGATACTGCTGGCCGGGTATCACGCTTACCGACTCGATCATATTCTTTCCATCGATAAAGAAAGCCGTCACCTCGCCATACAAGCGTCCGTCGAGGAACGACTGTCCGACGGCAACCTCGTAATTCAACATATTTTCCGGTTTCAGTTCGTCGTTAGCCGCACCCCACATATACATCTCGCGGATGTTGGGGCTGCGGAAACCTTTCGAGAAAGAAGCACGGATCACATTGCCCTCGAACGGACGGAAGGTAAGGCCTGCCTGCGGAACCCATTCGCCCCCGAACACACTGTTATGCTCGTAACGCACACCGGCGTTGATACTTAACATATCAAAGAGGTCTTGTTGCATGATGACGTAGCCAGCCACTTCATTGACAGATTTGTCAATCAGTTCACCTTTCGGACCGTTGATGCTGTCGTTCCATGCATGTCCACCCCAGTTTTTATAGTCGATACCGGCCGTAAAGGTGTTGCCTTCGACGAGACGGAACGACTGGTAAAGCAGGACACCTGTGTTATGATCGTCCGAACGGAAGAGATATGTGCGGGGTGTTCCGCCGTGCTCGTAGCCATCATTCACCTCGTGATTTCCCCAGTTGTAGAACACACGCAGGGCACCACTTGTCTTTTCGTGATGGTTTTCGAGTGCGAAAGAGGTCGTACCACGCAACACGTCTACCAGATAGTCGAGCACCGGTTCGTCGATCGTACCTGGGTTCTGGGTCTTGAACTTGGCCAAACTCAGGTCGCCTGTCACGCGGTAATGATCGTTTATCTTGTACCCTAGGTTGGCAAAGCCGTTGGTGATATGGAATTTGGAGTTGGGCCGGTGGCCGTCCGTACGGTCGTGGTTCACGGAAATGAAGCTGCTGAAGTTGCCGAGGTTGTAACCGTTGTTCACCATATACTTCTGCGTGTTGTAGGAACCGTACATGATACGTGCCTGAGTGCGCCGTCCCTGCTGCTTATGGTGACGGGTGATGATGTTCACCACGCCGCCCATCGCGTTGGAACCGTACATCAACGAGCCCGGGCCGCGGATCACTTCCACCCGTTCCACGTCGGAAGCCACATAAGTGTCAGGCAGCGCATGTCCGAAGATACCGGCCCACTGCGGCTGTCCGTCGAAGAGCATCAATACCTTGTTGCCCTGCCCTACGCCACGGATGTTGACCGTCCCGGCCGACCCGTCGTTCACCCCGAAACCGGTGATGCCTTTCTGCGTTACAAAGAGTCCGGGGACGCGCTGCGAGAGCACCGGAAGCAGGGCCGACTCGCTACTGGCCTCTATCTCGTCGCGGTCGACCACCGAGATGGAAAGCGGGACGCTGTTGCGGTTTACCTGTATCTTGTTGGCCGAGATCACAACACCCTTCAAGTTGATAAGGCTGTCTATTCCCAGCGGTTCGATGGGTTCTACCGGTTCGGAGGAGTAGGCTAACGTATTGAACAGTAGCCCCGGAATAAGTAAAAATCCTTTCTTCATAATTTAAATTGTATAATATTTGTCATCTGTTCCGTAGCGCAAAGTAACACAAATAAACAAAATCGTGTTACTTTACATGCAAAAAAATATAACTAATCGGCCCGGCTCATCACCAGTTTACCGTGTTTAATCCCTTTGATGGCAGTCAGTTTATCCGACAATTCGGTCAGGCGGTGGGCAGTTCCCATCACGGTAACGATATGAAGGCAGAAATTCTGATTGACATAATATTGGGAGGAAGAAAGTATCACATCCTGATAATCCTGCTGGATACTCACGATCTTTGAAGCGATGGCGGTCTTCTCCTGGTCGTACATAATAATAATAGTGCCGGCCACGATGTGATTGCATTGCCATTTCTTCTCGGCCACGTTCTTTTCTATCAGGAAGCGAATGGCCTGTGAGCGGTTGGCAAAGCCATTTTCGTCCACATACTGGTCGAGCGATTCTAATAGGTTGTCTTCGAGGGAGACGCCAAAACGTTTTATCGACATAGATTGCTTCATTTATTTTGAGCGGTAAATATACTATTTTATTACCGATACAAAGGTAAAGGAGCCAAAAAGAAATAATGTAATATAAATTACAGTTATTATTACCAATATTACTGATTTGGTGAATTTTCAGAAATTCCTTCCCGTATCCCACCACAGGCGGGTGCCGCAATGGTCGGAACCTCCGAGGGCATTGACCAGGGCGGTGTACTGCTGGGGGTTGGCGGCCTTGATACCCACCATGAAGTTGAGGCGGCGAGGGCCCAGGTTGGTGTCGACCGTCCCCTGGCTGGCATTCACCAGGACGGGAAAGAGATGCGGATAGCCCGTGCGACGCTGTTCGGCCCAGGCTTCGCAACCTTCGGGGTAACAGGCAATCCATTTCTGGGTGATGATCCGTTCGAGCTTCTCTTCGTTCGTGGCCGTTTCGTCCCAGGCCGGCGTTATACGGCTCATAGCCTGTACATCGAAGGCGGCGTTAAAGGCATCCCGATACTCTTTCGGCGTACGGGTACTCTTGAGATAAAACGTCACATCACCGGCGCTCCACTGCGCAAATGAAGCTCTCACGCCATTCTCGTAGCAGGCCTGTACGTCCTCGGCCGACCATTTGCGCAGAGCTGCCTCGGCACGCAGGAACCAAACTTCGGCGGCGGTCATCAACACTGCGTCGGTCGATTGGGTGATGGTACTCTTCGAATGTTCGCTGTAATTCTTATGGTTGAAACCCGTTCCCTGACGCATGCCCTTGAACGTGCCGCTTACGCGCACGATCTCCTCCCCTTTCCCACCGAGAGCCTTCTTGAAGTAGTGGGGCAAGCGGGGATCTTCATAGCCTCCCATATACGATTCGAGGTTGGCGTTCATGATGGCACTGCCCCAGGCTACGCTGATCTCCCCCAAAGGATTGTTGTAGCCGCTGCCGGCGGTCGAGACAGCTACGATATCATCGTCGTTCTCCAGTAGTCCGCCCCTGTCGGCCAGAGCCTTATGTGCCTGGGAAGCGGCCAGTTGAGGGTCAGCCATTGCGATACGGACAGCCAGGCGAAGGCGCAGGGAGTTGGCGAACCTGATCCACTCGTCGTAGGTACGTTTGGTCTTAGGCATCAGGAAATCGAACTTGGCAAAATTCTCCACCTTCGGGTTTTCCTCCTGGTATTCGCGTATCTTCTCGATCCCGATGTCGAGGTCTTTAAAGAAAACGCGGTAGGCCTCGGCCTGGGTGTCGGGCATCGATCCGGTTTTAGACCCGAACTGGGTATAAATAATAGGGCCATACAAATCGGAAACACGATGCATGGTTTCTACTTTTAGGATGCGTGCTATTCCGAAAAAGGATGCATACTTTTTTTCGGTGAGTTCTTCGGACTTCAGGATTTCGGGCAGGATATAACCGTAGGTGTTCTCCCAGAACGCGCCGTTCCAACCGTCCTGCATGTTATAGATGGTGTTACCCCTTCCTTCGATGTAGGGGCTAAAGTCGTGGAAATAGCCTGCGAACATGTCCGCGCCGAGGTTCTGCATCACCTGAAACGTCCAGTTCTTCCCCCCGCCCCAATCGTAGTTGAAGTAAATTCCCTGCTGCACGACTTTGAGGGGGAGCCCGTACTTGTTGAATTCCTGTTCCTTCAAATCGTCGGGAAACCCGGTTCCGTCGGTGTTGTACGACTCGAAATGTCCGGTACACGAGGCCAGCCCCAGCCATCCGGTCAGAAATATCAGGGCGATATAGGCGGTTATCTTTTTCATTTTCGTCTGTGGTGATTAGAAAGAAAGTTTCACGTTAAATCCCAGGCTTCGAGTGGTCGGCATACCGAATACATCGATGCCCTGGTTGTCATTCTTGGTCGAGAGCACGGCATCGGGGTCGAAGGGTGCCGATTTATGGAAGAAAAAGAGGTTGCGCCCCACAAGCGAAAGTTGCATCTCCTGCAAGAGTTTCGTCTTTTCCAACAGCCGCTTCGGGAGCGCATAGCCGAGTGAAAATTCGCGGAGACGGATATTCGTCGCGTCATACATATAATATTCGGTGCAACCGTTGCGTCCGCTCACGATGGTATAGAACTTGGAAGGGTCGAGGTACGTGCCTTCGAGGTCGACGTAGCCCGTGTTGCGTGCTTCGCCCGATGCAAGGCTGACCCCTTTTTGGTCCATATCGGCCTGCGTTTGCGAGAGCACATCACCCCCAAAACGGCCGTCGATCAGAAAATAGAGGCTGAAACCCTTGTAGGTAAAGGCGTTGCCCCACCCGAGCATAAAGTTAGGGTTGCTGTTACCTACCTTCTCGGTATTGCCGGAGCCGATCACGACCGGGATCTGGTCGCCATCCTCGTCTTTGGTGTAGACGATCCGGCCGTTTTCGTCACGCTTGAAGGCCTTGCCGTAGATGTCGCCCATCGCTCCGCCTTCGACCAGCCGCATGGAGTAGGAAGAAGAAAAGCCCTCGTCGCCATAAATGAAGGTCTTGAGGTCGGGATGCAGCGCGATGACTTTATTTTTGTTGGTGGAGAAGTTGAGTAAAGTCTTCCACCTGAAATCGTTCGTCAGCAGGGGGATGACACCGACGCAGGCTTCTATTCCCTGGTTGCGGATGTTCCCCGCGTTCACATAGTAGTACTTATAGGTAGCCCCGGCGGACGAAGGGAGCGTGAAGAGCTGGTTCTTCGTATTTGTCTTGTAGAAGGTAAAATCGAAATCGAGGCGGTAATCGAAGAGTTTCCATTCGGTACCTACCTCCCACGAGGTGCTCATTTCGGGTTTCAGCTCGTCGAAAGGCGCGCCGGAGTTGGTTTGGATCGCTCCACCGGCTATAATCAGGTCGTTGCTTCCGGGGATAGGGTTGCTGAGGAAGAGAGGCAGGTCGTTGCCGACTTTACTCCACGAGCTTCTCAACTTGCCGAAACTGACCCACTTAGGCATTTCCAGGGAATTGTTCAAGATCCACGACAAACCGATCGAGGGATAGAAAAAACTTTTGTAACGGGTGTAGGCCAACGTCGACGACCAGTCGTTGCGTGCCGACAAGTCGACGTAGAAACTTTCCTTCCAGCCTGCCTGCGCGGTGGCAAAGAGCGACTGGATGACGCGTCGTTCGTTGATCTTCTGGTTGATATAGGCGGCGGTAGACATGATGATATTGGCCACTGTGAAGAGGTTCGGGTAGTACAGCGAGGCGGTTTTCGAGTCGAGTCTCAGCGAATTGACCGTCCGGCTGTTGATGCTTCCCCCCAGCGCGGCGGTAAAGGTGATGTCGTCCCATTTCTTGTTTGCCATCGCCATCGCGTCGCCATAATAGAGGGTTTCCGTATAATTGAAGTCGATGTAACGGCCGTTAGCCCCCGCCAGTGCAGGCGAGGTGGAGGCATACATTTTCTCCTGGAAGGTGTCGTGTGCGTAATCGGCTGTGCCGCGTGCCTGCAGGTTCAGCCAGTCGGTCACCTTAAGGGTGGCGGTCAGGGAGGCGATGACGCGGGTACGTTTGTCGTCATTCACGACACGGTTGGTCAGCCAATAGGGGTTCTGTTCCATGTCGAGCTCGCCCGTTGTGTACCAGTTCTGCTCCATCAGGTTGCGCTTTTCGTTGAAGGTTTCGAACTGGTCGCGATACACGCTGATGTCCTCGCCACGCGGGAAACGGTAGAGGCCGACCAGGGGATTCATGTAATAGCCACCCGAGGCGGGACGGTCTTTGATGCCCTGTGTCATCAGGTTGACGTTGGCATCCAGCTTGAGGTAGTCATCGAAGAAGCCGGCGGACTCGCGGAAATTCAGGTTATGCTTTTGCAGTTTGTTGTGTTCTACAATCCCCCGGGCGGTGGTGTTGGCATAAGAGAAGTAGGTCTGCATCTTCTCGTTACCGGTAGTGAGCGAGAGGGAGTTGATAGCCGTCAGGCCGTTACGGAAGAAGCCGCCAACGTTGTCATAGTCTTCCAGTTCGGAACGTTCTCCCCAGCTGGTATTTGTTTCGCGATCCATGCCGTAGTCGTTCTGGAACTTAGGGAGGCTGACGGCACGGTCGACCGTCAAACTGGACGAGAAGGTGACGCGCTGCACGTCGGCATGTCCCTTCTTTGTGGTAATCAGGATCACCCCGTTGGCAGCTTGCGAACCGTATAAAGCAGCGGCGGATGCACCTTTGAGAATGCTCATACTCTCGATATCGTCGGGATTGAGGTTTGAAATACCGTCGCCGCCATCGCGGTTGCCGGAATCAGCAGTGCCCCCGATGGCCGAAATGGCCTGTTCGTTGCTGCTGTTCAGCATCGGAATACCGTCGATCACATACAACGGCTGGTTGTTTCCCGATACAGAACGGTAACCGCGGATGATAACCCTTGCCGAACTTCCGAGGCCGAAAGAGGTGCGGTTGATCTGTACACCGGCGGTTTTCCCGGCCAGCGTCTGGATAAAGTTGAACTCCTTCGCGCGTATCAACTCGTCGCCTGCCACAAACTGGGTGGCGTACGGCAGGGAGGCTTCCTGCTTGTGAAGTCCGAGAGCAGTCACGATCACTTCGCCCAACTGTTGGGAGTCCTCCGCCAGCTGGATATGCAGGACACGTTCACCGTTATAATTGATTTTCTGGGGAAGGTAACCGATATACGACACTTGCAGGGTTGCCTTGGGCGGCAAGTCGAGCATGAAATTGCCATCAAGGTCGGTCACAGTGCCGCGGCTGGTGCCTTTGATGAGGATATTCGCGCCGATTATCGGCTCGCCAGCCTTGTCGGTCACGGTACCTGCCACCTGCCTGTTCTGGTTTTCCTGCATACGGATGACGTATTCCCTGTGATTCAAAATGATTTGTTTATTAACGACCGTGAAGGCAATATCGGTATCCTTAAACAGAAGGTCGAGCAGGTCGAGCAGCGAACGGCCTTGCAGACGCTCGCGGACGGGGGCCGACAGGTCGATCACCCGGGCGTCATATATAAAGGAATAAGCGGTCTGTTGTTCGATTGCGTCCAATACTTCGGCCAGCGTTTTCCCGTAGACATCCGTCTTAAGCACAAACGAATCGTCGCGGACAACCTGCGCTTGCAGCCCGGCACACAGAAGCAAACCTAGCAGAACGATGTAAATTTTCATAGAAACGTTATTTATCATGCTCTCTAATCAGACTTATTTCGGGTAAATGTACACAATTATTGAAGAAATACAACTTTCCCAACTAAAAAACTCGCCCGAAGGCCCCATCTTCACAGAAAGAGCACTTCAAGCGAGTGACACATCAATTATGTTGAAATGATATTAAATCATATTTCTTCGGGTCTATTCAACAGACGTACAGTAGTTTGCGTTTTTATCCCACCATAGGTTGGCTGCCACGTTGTCCTTGCCACCCAACATCTGAACACCTCTGTTGTATTCATCTTTGTTTACCAAGCTTTCCTTAACCGGATACTTGATACGTTTGATGAAATTCTTCGGATCTTTGATATCTTTCGAATAACCTCCGAAAACGGTTTCATCCCTGTAGATAGCAACATCCAGGCGAGGCAGGTTGAGGCGGCGTTTGTCGCTCCATCCTTCCCAAGACAAGTCGGGAGTACCGGCAATGTACTTCTGGGTGATGATCTTTTCAAGAGCTGTGTTACCAGCTCCGGCCTGGTCGTCATACTTGGCACTTGTACCGGCCAGGTTCTTTTCTGTCGATGCCAGGTATTCGTCGGCTTGACTGCCTACACCCCACTTTTCGAAAGAAGAGCGTACGCCTTCTTCGTATTCGTGCTTGGCATCACCTGCCAAGATACCGCGGGCAAACAATTCAGCTTTCAGGAAGCATACTTCTTCATATAAGAAGACGTCGTACGGGCGTGAGTTGTACTTGCCACCGTCTTTCACCAGATAACCCAGTTCGGCATAGTTCTTTACCACATAGTCGCCCTTGTTCTGTTCTTCCGAACGAGCACCGTACGGCAGACCTTGCCAGTTACCGCCTGTGATAGAAGGCTGGAAGATCTTCGGACCACGCGGGTCAACCTTTGCAGGATGCACGGAGGATACAGGTATCGGAGCTTCGCCTGTCAGCGTAGGAGTCGTATTTTGTACACCTTCCGGCCATGCTACACCACCAATGTTCGTTACCAGTTTCTCAAACGATTTCGACATATTCAACGGGCCACCCCAGGAGATCTGGAACATGACGTAGTTGTAATCCTGTCCCCATGAGCCGTCAGCCTTCGGAGGCATGTAAGCATTCTGTTTCGAGTTGCTGATCAAGCCGCCGTCAGCATTTATCGCTGCCTGGGCTTGTGTCTTACAAACATCGGGAGCTACTTCGGAAACCCGGAGAGCCAAACGCAGGCGAAGTGAATTAGCGAAGCGCTTCCAGGCGTCGTTATCACACTGGTATACGATATCGTTGCTCTTGTCCGTGAAGATACTCTTCGCGCCGGAGGTAAACATCTTCGGAGCTTCGTCGAGTTCGGAGAAATATTCGGTGTAGATATCTTCCATCTCACGGTACGGAGGGTTGGCCTCCGGATCATCGCTTGGTTTGGGGAAAGGCATCGGACCGAACAGGTCGGAAGCCATAGAGTGTACATACACACGCCAGATACGTGCGAAGGCAATCGTATTTGCATAGTCTTCAGCATCCTCACGGGCCGAGAGGTCGCGGATCACAATATTCAGGGAAGCGAGCTGTTTAAGGTATTGTTCCCAGATCAAAAGGTTCCATCCATCGTTCTGAACGTAGTTGGCTGTCGACCAACCGCCCCCGTCGACCGCCATCTGCGAGTACAAGTCAACCTGCAAGGCTTTCAAACGCTGTTCTACATCACCATCAATAATTTTACCGCCACGTACGGTACCGAGCAGGCGAGGCTCGTTCATATTATAATCGACATCGTTGGACGGCTTGTTGGGATTTTCATTCAACCCCGTCAGGTCACAGCTGGAAACACCCAGCAAAAGAAGTGAACAAGCAGCTAATATCTTAACATTTTTCATAACAATTCTTTTTTAAATTAGTAGATTTTTAGAAGGCTACATTCAGGTTGAAACCTAAGCTACGCATAGTTGGCATAGAACCGTATTCAATACCTTGTGCATTACCAGAAGTGTAAGCAGCTTCAGGATCGAACCCTTTGGTCTTACTGTAGATCATAAACAGGTTGCGGGCAACGAAGCTCAGTTTTAATCCAGTGAAAGGAGTCTTTGAAAGCATTGACTTCGGCAGGCTGTATCCCAGGCTCAATTCGCGTAAACGGATGTTAGTTGCATCATACATCCAGGCTTCAGTGATACCGGAAAGACTTGTCCAGTACTTTTCAGCGGACACCTTCTGTGAATTCGGAGTACCATCGGACAGATAACCCGGAGTAACCAGACCATCTTCGCGTCCGCCGAGTGTCATTTCCAGCGAACCATTGGCTGCGCCACGGGCAATAGATCCCATGTATACATCGCCGCCTTTACGCATATCAATCATAAAGTTCAAAGAGAAGTTCTTATAAGAGAAAGAGTTGTTCCAACCTAACATCCAGTCCGGCTGGTTGTTACCCAATAGAACCATATCCTCCGTACGCAAAGGCACACCTTCGTCACCAACCAAAATACGACCATTGTCATCGCGCTCGTAAGCATATCCGTAAATGTCACCGAAAGCTCCACCTTCGTGAGCCACAATTTTCAGGAATGTAACGGAAGGATCGCTCAGGATCTGTTCTTGGGTATCATTGGTCAGCGAAACCACTTTGTTCTTATTCTTCGACCAGTTCAGTTGAGTATCCCAAACAAAACCAGATTCAGTCATCACCGGAGTGGCGTTAAGTGCAATTTCAATACCTTTATTCTCGATATTACCTGCGTTGATCATCTTCTTCTTGAAGCCGGTTGCAGAAGGGACATCGATCTTCAGGATTTGGTCTTTTGAGTTTTTCTTGTAGTAAGCCAGGTCGATACCTACGCGATTGTTGAAACCTTTCAGTTCAAGACCTAATTCCCAGGAGTTGATCGTTTCGTTCTTCAGGTTCGGATTAGCCATCCAATCCTCGTTATTGGCACTGAAGATAC
Organism: Parabacteroides leei; assembly: GCF_023369805.1. Taxonomy (NCBI): domain Bacteria; kingdom Pseudomonadati; phylum Bacteroidota; class Bacteroidia; order Bacteroidales; family Tannerellaceae; genus Parabacteroides; species Parabacteroides leei. Next base: position 467,615 of record NZ_JAMBQG010000001.1, on the reverse strand, counting down.
CGCCCTTGATATCATAACCAATCTTAAAATAGTCACGCAACATATACGGATCGGTATCGTTACCAACCTGTGCCCAGGATGCACGAAGCTTACCGAAAGAAAGGAAACCGGTGCTACCACCCATCTTATTGATCATCTGCGTAAAGATCCAGCTTGCACCCACTGACGGATAGAAGTAGGAAGCATTGTCCTTAGGCAAGGTAGACGACCAGTCATTACGGGCTGTCAAGTCCAGATACAGGTAATCGTCCCATGACATAGAAGCCGTTGCGTAGATAGAATTGATCTGCTTGCGTGTCTTTTCATACTCGCCGCCATGTGTCTTACCGTTTGCGATAGCGTGGAAATCAGGGATGATGAACTCGCCGGAGTTCTCGGTATAAAGAGCGGTAGAGCGATACATAATGTTACCACCTACTGTACCCACGATACCGAAACGATCCCAGTTACCTTTAGCTGTCAACAGGAAGTCGGAGTTGATTTCGTTAAATTTTTCAGATTTGGCCTGCATGCTACCATTCATTTCCCAGTAAGGTGTACCTGTTCCACGAACCCATTCATACTGAACGGTGTAGTTATCCATACCGGAACGCAACTTCAAGCTCAGCCAGTCGGTAAACGTAAAGTCCAAAGCGGCGAAACCGATCAGACGGTCTTTCTTATCACTGTTAGTCATGCGGTAGGCCGACCAGAAGGGGCTCTCTGCATTTGTATTGTGATTGACAACGAAACCTGCGGCAGAACCATCGGCACGTTTCCAGTTGTTGGCCTCATATCCTGAGTAATCGGAGAAAGCAACGCTTCTCGGCATGCTCAAATAATTCAGGAAGATGTTGTCGGGGTCGGTAGCCAGCTTGATACGGTTGTTGGTATGCTGGTTGATATAGTTTACTTTCATGTCGGCAGATAACCATTTGGCCAATTTAACCGTTGAACGCAAATTGATAGAGGTACGGTCGAGGCCGCTGTTAGGAACTACACCTTTGTTGTCGAGACGGGTCACACCTGCACGGAAAGTTATATCTTCAGAGCTCTTGCTGATATCGACACTGTTCGTCCAGGAAGTACCGGTACGCAGGAAGTCTTTATACAAATTGTTGTCGCGAGCGGCATAACCGAACGAACCTAAAGCCATATCTTTTGTCGATCCGTCCATCTTCGGACCCCAGCTTCCGTATACATTATTATTATATGCACCGGCAGCGCCTTGTCCGTATACATTCTGGAAAGTCGGAGTTTGCATCGGGTCTTCAGCCGTAAAGTTCAAATTGTAGTTTACGCCTACACCTTTCGACTGTGTTCCTTTCTTGGTTGTGATCATCACAACTCCGTTACCGGCACGGCTACCATACAAAGCGGCTGCGGCCGGACCTTTCAGGACAGACATGCTCTCGATATCGTCGGGCGAGATATCCGACATACCGGAACCTTTATCCACATTACCGTTACCGTAGAAATCGTCGGTACCACCGCTGAAGTTGTCGATAGGCACACCGTCGACTACAACCAACGGCTGGTTGTTGCCCGCGATAGAGTTGTTACCACGGATCACGATACGGGTAGAACCACCTACACCGGTACCATTCTGTTTGATCTGCAAACCAGCCACTTTACCGGCCAATGCGTTGGCTACGTTGGCATCGCGCGTCTGGGTGAGTGATTCCCCTTTCAGCTCCTGCATCGAATATCCCAACGCTTTCTTTTCGCGCTTGATACCCAAAGCGGTAACCACTACCTCCTCAATATTTTGTGTGTCTTCGCTTAATTGTACATCGATTTTAGTCTTTCCGTTAATCGCCACCGTAACGGTTGCGTATCCTATATAACTGAATTGCAGTTCTTTTCCACCTTCTACATCAAGCGTATAGTTACCATCTACATCGGTGATTGTACCAACTGTGGTACCGGGTACCAAAACACTTACGCCGGGAAGTCCGAATCCATCATTCGTGTCCGTCACTACACCGGAAATCTGTTGAGCACTCAGGTTACAACATGCAACCAGTGCCACGATAATACCCAGTAATTTTCTTAATTCTGAGTAGTTCTTGAATAAAGAGTATCTCATATCATTTTTATTTAGGGTTACAAAGCATGCATAATGTGTGTATCATAACTTTGTGATTTTTAATAAATTAAACAATAGAAAATTAAAGCTGTTCGTTTGGAGACAGCACATGAAGGTCTTATTCCTAAGTCTGTTTCATAGGCAATCATATCGTTTTAGAATTAATACTAGTTATCTATTTTGTTATTTCAATTATCGGTATTTCAGGCGTTTGACTGGAAGTAACGGGTGTTTTCCGTATCTTATATTTTATGCCGGAGGCAAGTTGGAGGTATTCCATCACCTGGGGTAGTTGTTCATCTTTAAACCTCGCCGTAATGATCGAATGGAGAGCCGTCGAGTCTTTGACCAGGAATCTCACGTGGTAATGCCTGCTCAACACTTTCAGCACCTCATCCATCGGATGATTGCGGAAGACGATTGTTCCGTCTTTCCAGGCCGTTTCGTGGTCGATATTCACCGTTGCGACGTCTAACTGGCCGGTAGTTTTCGTAAAGGTTGCCTTTTCGTTCGGTTTTATCTTACGGGAAACATCCTGTCCGCCAGGCGAATGTACCGATACTTTGACCGACCCTTCGACCAGAGTCGTTTCGATTTCATCTTCATCGGCGTAGGCTGCGACATTGAAAGTTGTTCCGAGCACTTCCACCGCATATTCGGAACCGGCCTGTACGATAAACGGTTTCTTTGCGTCGTGCGTCACTTTGAAATAACCTTGTCCTTCGAGAACGACCCGGCGGTTGCCAGCCACGAACTCAGACGGGTACTTCAACGAACTGGCCGCATTCAACCATACTTGCGAACCGTCCGGCAAGTCGAAAGCGGAGACGACTCCCGGGTTGGTGCGCACTTCAACCATGCGCACCTCTTCTTTACCTCCCTGCACCCATAGGTATGCAGATAAAACTAATATCGGGAAAAATAGAATGGCTGCCGTCCGCTGCAAAATTGAAATAACCCGATGCAGACGCGCCTTCTTATTTAGTACCTGAACCTGAGATTTGAAACGCAGCAAGGCCTGGTCGGGGTCGACCGACTGCATCACCCGCACGCGTTTTACCACTTCGTGGGTGAAATAAAGTTGTTCCAGGAGCCTGGCATTCTCAGGAGAAGCAGCCTGCCACTCTTCGACAGCCGTCACGCCGCTAGCCGGTAGAGTTCCGTCTATGTACTGTAATAATATGTCTTCATTAATTGTTTCCATATTCTTCTGCTTCTATTATTAATACAATTCACACAAAGAATGTACTAAACAGAAATGTAACTTTTTTAAGAAAAAATTCAAAATCTTTTCCGATATCCGACTTGTTATGTAGATACACAGAGAGTTACCATTAATAAAAAAGAATATGAAAAAGATTGTTTTGCTCCGCCACGGCGAAAGCGCCTGGAACAAGGAGAACCGTTTTACGGGATGGACCGACGTAGATCTGACTGAAAAAGGAATAGAGGAAGCCTGCAAAGCCGGTGATTTATTACGGAAAGAGGGCTTCGTTTTCGACAAAGCCTATACATCTTATTTAAAGCGTGCTGTCAAGACATTAAATAATGTACTCGACCGGATGGACCAGGACTGGATACCGGTGGAGAAAAGCTGGCGTCTGAACGAGAAGCATTACGGCGCATTGCAGGGCCTCAACAAAAGCGAGACGGCCGAGAGATATGGCGACGAACAGGTATTGATCTGGCGCAGAAGCTACGATGTGGCCCCACATGCCCTGAAAGAGGACGACCCGCGTAACCCACGTTTCGATATCCGTTACAAGGATGTGCCCGACAAAGAGCTGCCGCGTACGGAATCGCTGAAAGATACCGTCGACCGCATCCTCCCCTACTGGAAAGAGGTGATCTTCCCTTCGTTGAAGACTTCCGACCAGATCCTGGTGACGGCCCACGGAAACAGCCTGAGAGGTATCATTAAATATGTACGCAATATCCCGGACGAGGACATCGTTCACCTGAACCTTCCCACCGCCGTGCCTTACGTGCTCGAGTTTGATGACGACCTGAACCTCGTGAAGGATTATTTCCTCGGCGACCCCGAAGAAATCAAAAAGCTGATGGAAGCTGTCGCCAACCAGGGAAAGAAAGCGAAATAACAGCCTCTTATTAAATTTCAAAGCCCGGAATAAATAAAAAATTCCGGGCTTTGTCTCTTCAATCAAGAAATAATTGATTATGTTTGTAGAGAACAAAAAAACTAAATACTGTGAATACGGAAAATGAACTGACCTTACATCTATTGAAAGCGGGCAACGACAATGCCTTCGACACAGTCTACAAGCAATACTACCGGGGGCTGTGTGCCTTCGCATCCCAATACGTAGCCGAAACGGAAATAGAAGAAATCGTACAGGAGGTAATGATGTGGCTCTGGGAAAACCATGCCTCGCTGGTTCCCGAACTCTCCCTCAAATCCTTACTCTTTATGATGGTGAAGAACAAATGCCTGAATCACATCTCCCACAACCAAATCCGCCAGCGGGTACATGAAAAGCTTTACGCCAAATTCGAAAACCAGTTCGAAGATCCCGACTTTTACATAGAGAACGAATTGATCGCCTTGGCAGCCAAGGCGATCCGGGAGCTCCCGGATGATTATAGAAAAGCCTTCGAAATGAACCGTTTCGACAACCTTACCTACAACGAGATCGCAGAGAGAACCGGCGTTTCACCCAAGACCGTGGCCTATCGCATCTCACAGGCGCTCAAAATCCTGCGGGTAGAGTTGAAAGACTATATGCCGCTGCTGCTCGTTTTATTACAATAACCCATATGCCCCTAAAACCCCATTCGGAACAAATTTCAATTTCTTCCGAAAGAATTTTTATTTTCTTCCGAAAGAAATTTTTTTTTCTCACGGATGGTCTGTTTTGCACCTAAAAACAACACGGTAAATTATATACAATAAGTTCTTTTCTCGCCACTGAACAAAAATTAATCCATCCTGTTTTATAAATAAGGCGCCCCTCAAATAAAAACAACAAAAAGAAAATGAAAATGAAACGTACATACTTAATGATATTATTCGCCGCGCTGGCTACCGCTGTGTACAGCCAGACCGACGACAAAGGCTATGAGGAAGGGAAATATGTGTTAAAAGGCGTGTCAGGCCTCAACCTGTCGCAAACAGCCATGACCAACTGGTCGGCCGGAGGTGAAAACTCCGTAGCCGGAAACGCCTACCTCAACGGCTCGCTGACGCACAAAAGCGGCAACTGGCTCTGGGTGACCAACCTCGTCCTCGACTACGGGTTGACGAAAACCAAATCGCAGGGCATGCGCAAGAGCACCGACAAGATCGGACTCTCCACCCAGCTCGGCTACTCGACCAACAATGTCTGGTACTACACCCTCATGGGCGACATCAACACCCAGTTCGCCAAAGGCTACAACTACCCGGACAAGGAACATTACATCTCCAACTTCTTCGCACCGGCCTACTCCAACGTCTCGCTGGGTATGGAATACCGCCCGAAGAGCAACTATTCGGTCTACCTCTCGCCCGTATCCGCCAAAATGACGTTTGTTGAGGACGATTACCTGTCAGAAATCGGAGCCTTCGGAGTCGATCCGGGCGACCGTTTCAAAATCGAATGCGGCGCCTACCTCAAAGCACGTGCCGAAATGCCCCTGATGGAAAATGTCAGTCTCATCACGACAGCCGACTTCTTCACCCCTTACAGCAACCAGTTCGGCAACATCGACGTCAACTGGGATATGCTCATCAGCATGAAGATCAACAAATTCCTCTCGGCAACACTCAACACGACGCTGAAATACGACAACGACGTCAAGACTTTCGACGACAACGGTACGAAACACGGCGCAAAAGTGCAGTTCAAAGAGATACTGGGCGTGGGCCTGGCCTACAATTTCTGACCGGAAACAAGACCCAGACAGCGTTTTTAATAAAAAACCTGCTGCAATCGGTTGCAGTATCCAAAAGAAAGGAGTAAATTTGCACGACGAAAACAAATATGATTAGAAATGATCAATAAAATCAAGGCTCTGCTACAAGAAGTAGAGAACATGAAGGCAGCAAATGCCGAAGAGCTGGAAGCTTTACGCATCAAATACCTCAGCAAAAAAGGAGAAATCTCCGCGCTGATGAATGATTTCCGCAACGTGGCGGCCGATCAGAAACGTGAAGTAGGACAGTTCCTCAACCAACTGAAAGAAACGACTCAGAATAAGATCAACGAACTGAAAGAGAGTTTCGATAACGTGCAAACGGGCAACGACGACATCGATCTGACCCGTACCGCTTATCCGGTTGAACTGGGAACACGCCACCCGCTTTCTCTTGTTAAAAAGGAAATATGCGACATCTTCGGACGTCTGGGCTTCAGCATCGCAGAAGGCCCCGAAATTGAAGACGACTGGCATGTATTCTCATCATTGAATTTTGCCGAAGACCATCCTGCACGCGATATGCAGGACACGTTCTTCATACAACATAATCCGGATGTGCTATTGCGTACGCACACCTCATCCGTACAGACCCGCGTGATGGAGACACAGCAACCTCCTATCCGCATCATCTGCCCGGGACGTGTGTACCGCAACGAGGCGATCTCTTACCGCGCACACTGCTTCTTCCACCAGGTGGAAGCCCTGTATGTCGACAAGAACGTGTCGTTTGCCGACCTGAAACAGGCCCTGCTCTTCTTTGCAAAAGAAATGTTCGGCCCGGAAACAAAAATACGTCTGCGTCCCTCCTACTTCCCCTTCACTGAACCGTCGGCGGAAATGGATATTTCCTGCAATCTCTGCGGAGGCAAAGGATGCGCATTCTGCAAACATACCGGCTGGGTGGAAATCCTGGGATGCGGTATGGTAGACCCGAATGTTTTGGAAAGTTGCGGTATCGACAGTAAAGTATATACCGGCTACGCCCTGGGAATGGGTATCGAACGTATTACAAACCTGAAATACCAAGTAAAAGACCTAAGAATGTTCTCAGAGAACGATGTTCGTTTCCTGAAACAATTTGAATCAGCCAATTAAATTGGAAACCTAAATCATTTACCATCTTCCCCGGGCCTTTAACCAGCCCGGGGGAAACACATCAAGGAGGATAATATGATAAAGGTTTTATTTTTAATTGCAGGAGGCGCAATCGGATCGGCACTACGCTATGGAGTTTCCATGTGGATACAACGAACGATGCTGCACTCCTTTCCCTTCGGGATACTTTCCGTTAACGTGATCGGTTCCTTCCTTATCGGATTTTGCTGGAGCCTGGCCGAATATCACAACCTGTCGCTCAACGCAAGAGCTTTTCTCTTCACCGGACTTTTCGGCGGATTTACCACATTTTCGTCGTTCGCACTCGATACAATGTCGCTGATGAAAACCGGCGAATATAAACTTGCAATACTGAATATACTGGCTAGCAACATATTAGGACTACTTGCCGTCTTTTTGGGTTTGCTGCTTGGAAAAAATACATTATCTTTATTGAAATAAAGTATGCGTAAAGAGGAACGATATAAAGGTGTACTCAACTGGTTCAACGAAAACGTGCCGGTTGCAGAAACGGAGTTGCACTACGACGACCCCTACCAGTTGCTTATTGCCGTGATCTTGTCTGCACAATGCACCGACAAGCGGGTCAATATGATAACCCCGGCTCTGTTCAAGGATTTTCCCACCGCTGAGGTGATGGCGGCCTCCACACCCGAGGTCATCTTCGAATATATCCGTAGCGTCTCCTACCCCAACAACAAAGCGAAACACCTGGTCGGAATGGCCCGGATGCTGATCTCCGACTTCGGAGGCGTGGTGCCCTCTGACATCGACGAGTTGCAGAAACTACCCGGCGTGGGACGCAAAACGGCCAACGTGATCGCCTCTGTCGTCTACAACAAGCCGGCCATGGCGGTAGACACCCATGTGTTCCGCGTAGCCAACCGCATCGGACTGACCAACAACAGCAAGACTCCGCTCGAAACGGAACGCAAACTGGTGAAACATATACCCGAGAAAATGATCCCGATCGCCCACCACTGGCTCATCCTTCACGGACGTTACACCTGCATCGCCCGGAAACCTAAATGCGAAGAATGCGGCCTCAAGCCCTGGTGCAAGCATTTCCTGACGACAAAAACGTAAAACATGAAAGACCATAGGCGGGAAATAGTAATTTTTATTCTAACTGCTCTCGCTACACTGTCGGCAGTCTATTACTTTTTCGGTGACATGAAGAAGGGTATGAACGTGGCGCAAACGGATCTCTATACCCTGACCGCTCCGTCGCCCGAAGCCATCCTGACCGTGAACCGCCCGGCTGTCTTTGCGGGTATGATACTATCCAAGAAGCCTGTATATCAAGCCTTCGCATCGGAGATTCCGGAGATATTCCTGTCTATCATCAGGAAGAACAAGGAGCTTTCCGCCCTGCAACTCTCATTTCACACGCAAGGGGTGGTGATGTATGCCAAAGCCGACAAAAATACAGTAAGTCACATCGAGAGCGAAATACTGAGCAGCACCTTCGCCTCATTTGCGCCCCAAAAGCAGACCAAAGGGGAGATTACGTTCATTTATTTTCCGGATACCGACAATCGCTTTTTCGGGTATTATCAGTACAACGGCATCTGGGTAGCCAGTTACAGCAAAAAACTGCTCGAAGAGGTGGCCGACATACAAAGAAACCAGAAGAACTACTTGCAGAAAGAGCAGGTAAAACTGCGCAAGACCCTCGACAAAAACGCGCCGCTCAACCTCATGATACAGTCCGAGAAACTCAACCTCTACGTCAGGACGGGCGACTCTACCCTTTGGAAGATAAGCGACAGATGGCTAGGTGCCGACCTGTTCGAAAGCGAAGGCAACATCTGTTATTTCAGCAGCCTGCCTTATCTCGCCCCGGCCGACACGCTCTACCGCACCATCGCCGACACGCTCTCGCTACGACTCGAACAGCGTTTCCCCCAACTCCATATCTCCAGCCAGAGCTATGAGGAGGACGGAAAAGTATTTTATACGGGATGTACTTTCTGACAGTCGCCTCAAATCACCAATCCGTCATACGCAAAATGTACATGCGGGGGTAATTCTTTTTCTATTTCGGCATGTAATCCGATCCGGTGACTCATATGGATCAGGTAGGCTTCTTTCGGCCGGATACGCTCGACGTTGGCCAAAGCCTGCTCCAGGCTCTCGTGCGTGGGATGCTCTCCCCGTCGCAACGCCGCGATAATCAGGACATCCAACCCTTCCAACTTGACATATTCCTCTTCCGGAAGTGATTTCAGATCGGTCAGATAGGCCATATTTCCGATCCGGTAGCCCAAGATAGGCAGACTGCCGTGCATCACGCGAATAGGAACAATCGTCAGTCCGGCAGCCACGAAGGGCGCAGTGCCGATCCGGTGCATCTCCAGGTTCGGGACGCCCGGGTACTTATGTTTACGGAAGACATAAGGGATACGTGTCTCGATGGCTTCGGCCACGGAGTCTTCAGCATAAATATCGACTCCCTTTTCGCGGCAGAAAGGACGCAGATCGTCCAGCCCCCCTACATGGTCATAATGCTCGTGCGAGATTAAAACGGCGTCCAGATGGTACGTCCTACTTGTTATCATCTGCCAACGGAAGTCCGGGCCACAGTCCAGCAAAATGCGTTTTCCTTCCGTCTCCACCAGCACCGAAGTGCGCAGACGCCAGTCGCGGGGGTCTTTACTCGTACAGACTTCGCACTGGCAACCTATCTCGGGAACCCCGGTTGAAGTCCCCGTCCCCAAAAAAGTAATTTTCATTATCCTACATATTTAACCTCCGGCATGATCTCTATGCCGAAACGATCTTTTACGGCGGCACGGATACTTTCGGCCACCAGCGCGATCTCGTGTCCCCTGGCCTCTCCCAGGTTGACCAGGACAAGCGCCTGTTTTTCGTAAACCCCTACCGACCCGTGCGACTTACCTTTAAACCCGCATTGCTCGATCAGCCAGCCGGCAGGTACTTTCACCTTGCCTTCGCCGGCAGCGTACGACGGTATTTCCGGATACTGCGCCTTCAGTTTCTCGAACTGTGCGGCAGCAATAACGGGATTCATGAAGAAACTGCCGGCATTGCCCAGCTTCTCAGGGTCGGGAAGTTTCTCCCGACGGATCTTGACGACGGCTTCCCGAATGGTTGCCGGTGTGATCTCCGGATAATGAGCCAGTTCCTCCTTCAGGTTTCCGTAGTTGACGGAGAGGCGGGGGTGTTTATCCAACCGCAGTGTTATATAAGTAACAATGTGCGGATCGTTATGTTCGTTTTTGAAATAGCTGTTGCGGTAACCGTACTGGCATTCGGCATTTGTGAAGGTATGCTTTGCGAATGTCAACTGGTTGTATGTCTCCACATTTTCGATCACGTCTTTGATTTCCACGCCGTAAGCACCAATGTTCTGGATAGCGGCAGCACCGGCCTCCCCGGGTATAAGCGACAGGTTCTCGATACCTCCCCATCCTTTCGACACGGCGTAGGCCACTACGTCGTCCCACTGCTCGGCGGCTCCTACGCGCAGGTAGGCATGATCGTCCGTTTCCTTCACCAGAGTGATCCCTTTTATGGCCGAGTGCAGGATGATCCCGTTGAAGTCGTTTATAAATAACAGATTACTCCCACTTCCTATGTGTAACGACAAACACTCCTGGAAATACTCATCATGTAAAATACGCCCCAACTCCTCTTCATCCGCATACTCCATGAACCAACGCGTCTTGACCGGCAGATGGAAAGTGTTATGCTTTTCCAACGAGTAATTTTCTTCTATCCTCATAATCTCTCTGTTTATTTATTGCAGGACAAAAGTAGTTATAAAATCGGGAATTCAGAATGCAAAATCGAAAATTACACATCTCCTCCCGACACAACGTTATCCCCCCAAGGGACGTTACAGTATGCCGGAAGGAAACGCCAAGCACCATATATTATAGGTATATGCCTACATTATATATATAGTATAAATATTTTCTGTTTTTACAATGTGTCTACTATCTCTCTTTGTTTCGTAAAATAAATCATCCGTTGTATCTCTCCGCTTTGTGAAATCAGTGTGGAATATCGTTTCAAAGACTGTATCCACTCTTTCTGCGCACGGCATATTTCCGGGTGTTGCGAATCCATATAATTGATCGCATACAGGCGGTACATCGACAACTGGAAACTGCCTTTCTCGATAAAGCTATAAGTCGCTTCAAAATTGATGTTCGATAAATAGAGATAAGATTGTTTCCCGTTGGAGAATTCGCCGGAGGATGCTACATGCTCCAGGTCGTCCAACAGACGGTGAAGTTCGTTCTTCATCACTTCGATGTCGTCATCCGACAGCATATTCAGTCCGGCAAAGTATTTTACCTCCCGCACAAACGACTGAAATAGGTTGTTATCCAAAATAGTATAAGTCACCGGAACCTGGCGTATCTCCTGCATCAACTTCCGCTGCGACTCCAGCACCTTCTCCGGAACCACAACATCTTCCATACTTCCCGTCATCTTCATCCCGTTATTCTGATGCAACCATCTGCACAGGCGGAACTTCGTTATACGCTCGAACGGAGAGTAGAGCGTGAAAGGAATAATGTTGCATGCTGTACTGACCACCGACTTCGGATCATCTTTAATGAAAGTGAACAATTTAAGATAGCGTTTGATGATATCATGGTAATTGTCGATATGGCTTACGCCGTCAGCTACATTCAGATTAAAGACGGCACCTTCTGCCCGGTTGGTTCCGACAATCTGATCCAACGAAATACCCAGGCTCTGGGATAATAATGATACCTCATAAAAAGTAAACGGAACTTCTCCACGCAACCGGCGGTATACAGCCTCCTTTCCTATAGATATTATATCCATAATATAGTTAGCCAAATTTGTCTCCTCAGGGAGATGTTCCCTCATGGCTTTTATAAGCCCGTTATTCAATGCATCTTTCATAACTATTAGTGTGTTGTTTTTACTGTTTCTACTCATGTTTTTCATAAAAAAATTGCCAGTCCAGTGTATCCAAATGGCATAAGGCCTTGTTTTCGTTTCGATTACCGCAAACAGATACTAATTAACGTTTTTTGTTTCTCTATTCGTAACAAAAGCCTACAGCTATTGTTTAATAAGAAATGAACGCCATTTTTCTTGTCTGCAAAAAGACACCATTTAAAAGATAGTATGGCTTACATTTGCACTGTATATAATCATTAAAAAGAAACACTCATGAACAAAGCAGAACTTATCGAGGCCTTAGCAGATAAGGCAGGGTTACAGAAACAGAAAGCAAAAAAAGTATTAGATGCTTACATCGAGATCGTAACCGAAAAAATGTCACAAAAAGAGGAAATTACTCTTATTGGTTTTGGTACATTAATACCTAGACCTCAAACAAGTCGCCTGGCTCGTAATCCAAAAACTGGTACTCCGGTACAGATTCCAGCCAGAACAACGGTAAAGTTCAAACCCGGTAAATTCTTGCTGGAGGCTATGAACGGCACTGGCGAGAAAAAATAATATGATTTGTTTTTATAACTTCCTTCATGCCATATGCATGGGGGAAGTTTTTTTCACCTCCTTTTCTCTTATTTATATCACTTGTGCAAAAATACATATAGTATTTTAGTATTTCGAGGTGATTTAAAAGTATACCTAAGCAGCCCGGTTCTAATTAAACAACCGAATACATATCCCCACTTCTTTTTTCGCAATATTTAAATCTAAACATCCAATCTTGTTTCGGAATATGAAACTTTGTGCCTACTTTTGGATTTTATCAACAAACATTTGTATGATGCTCTAATTATATATAATTTCGGCTCCGAAAAAATAAATGTCCGGCATATACAAAATATTCACATGAAAATAGTTAATCTGGGAGAATCAAACTCCATATTAAATAGATTCGTTTCTGAATTACGGGATGTAAATATTCAGAAAGATAGTCTTCGTTTCCGCAGAAACATCGAACGGATAGGTGAAATTATGGCCTACGAAATCAGTAAAGATTTTTCTTACAGTCAAAAAGATATCCAGTCCCCGCTTGGAATCGCTCCTATGAATACGCCTGACGACCGGGTCGTGATCAGCACCATCCTACGCGCAGGCCTCCCTTATCACCAGGGATTCCTGAGTTATCTTGATTATGCGGAGAACGCGTTCGTATCTGCTTACCGGAAATACAAGGATCGCCTGAACTTCGACATCCATATAGAATACATCGCTTCCCCGAGATTAACAGAGAAAACCCTGATCATCACCGATCCGATGCTGGCAACGGGTAGTTCGATGGAACTGGCTTACGAAGCGTTGCTGACAAAGGGACATCCGTCACATATCCATGTGGCCTCTATTATCGCCAGCAAGCAGGCTATCGAATACCTGCAAAGGAAAATGCCAGACGACAAAACGACCATCTGGATCGCCGCCCTCGACAACGAACTGGACGATCACTCCTATATCATCCCAGGACTGGGAGATGCCGGCGACCTGGCATACGGAGAAAAAGAATAAGAACTAACGGGGTAAGCAGAACCAGAAGCAGGAACCTTTACCGATCTCTGATCTTACCCCGATCTTTCCCTTCATCTGTTCCACAATACTTTTACAAATAGAAAGCCCCAGGCCTGTTCCTTGTTTGAATTCATTTCCTTTATAGAAACGATCGAATACATGTGCACGCACTTCTTCTTTCATCCCGACTCCGGTATCCGTCACCGTAAACTCTATTTCATCGGGACGGATTTCGTATCCTAATGTGATCGAGCCATGTTCCGTATATTTAATCGCATTATTTATGAAGTTGGCAAATAGTTGATTCATCCGGATATGGTCGAAAGTGAAAACACAAGGTTCCAGATCCGGAGAACAGCAAAGCGTCACGCCCTCACCCACTTTGATGCTCATCGAGCGGACTATTTCTTCCAGGAACTCCTTCAAATTGATCTCCACAGGTTTAAATTCTATCGTGTTGGCTTCAATCTTTGCCAAGTCGAGAATATCCGAGATCAACTGAAGTAAAAGCTCATTATTCTTTTGGATGATACTCACGAACTGCTGCTGCTCCTCCTCATCTTCCGTATCGACCAGCAAGGTGGAAAAACCGACTATGGCATTCAAAGGCGTCCGTATCTCATGACTCATATTTGCCAGGAAGGCAGACTTCAAACGGTCGAGTTCTTCCGCTTTCTCCCTTTGCTGCTCGGTTTCTTTCAGTTCCGTGATATCGTAATTAACACAAATAATTTCCAGCTTATCCGGATCATTAGATTGAAGGTTACGCATGATATTTACACGTATCCATTTCCAGCCATCCTCTGTACGGACACGTAATTCCTGACGTATACTGGTAGCCAGTCCCTTTTTAACTTTTTCAAAAAAGTCTAACATTATATTACGGTCGTCCGGATGCATTGCTCCATACACACCAACAATCTGAGGCAAAGGTATCCCATCCTTCTCTCCAAGGTTTTGATACCACTGGCTAATAGCATAACCATCGCAGGTAAGCAAATCATATTTAGCATATCCGACTTTGGCAAAGCGACTTACCAGCGTAAAGAAATATTCAAACTCTTCTATACGGTTATAGGCTATTGTTTTATCCGTGTTATCCAGATTTATAAACAGATAGTTTATCAGTTCGCCTTTATTATCATAAAGCATACATACTTTTGATAGCAAATCGATTGTTCCTGCTCTACGGGTAGGATAGTAATTACTGGATACAACCTTTGTAAACGGGTAACTCAACCGAAAAGAGACAGCTTTCTTTTTCCGCATTTTCTCCAAAACATCTTCCGGTACGATCGGATTCTCAAAGATATTGACACCCAGAACATCTTTTTTAGATTTCAAGCCGAATATCTCTATATCCTTTTTATTTATATCGACAAGGTAACCGTCTTTATCATAAAGCTCTATCCCGACAGGAATATTGGTATAGATATTGCGCAACAACTTCTCACCCCGGTCGAGTGCTTCGTTGATCCTTGCCATTTTAGTAATGATACTGATGATATTGGCGATCGACGAAAACCACTGATAATCTTCGAGACTCCAAATTCGATTCCGGTCCATTATATCAATACCGATATATCCCCAGGCCTTATCCTTTATAACTAAAGGGACTAATATCAGCGAAAGCGATCCTCTCAATTGCAGGTAACGTTTTTCTTCGGCGGCTTCAGGCGGCAGTTCGTCCAGATGGTTAATTAATACCGGATAGAAGCTTTGTATTTTCTTCGTAGACCAGGGTAATGTCGACACTAATATATCCTGTAGAGACGAGCGGACAGAAACTACCCCTTCACTGCATACTTCGTAAGTACAACTCAGTGTTTGCTGGCTGTTATCATACTCCATTATGCAGGCACGTCCCTTAGCTCCAATCGAATACAAGATCTCTGAAAGGACCAGATGAATCGATTTAGGTAAATCATTCGTTTGGATAAAAGAATGAAGCGAACGCGAGAGACTTCCCAAATGCCTGAGCAGGCTGTCTTCCTGATTGTCTACATGCGGCTTCTCACCGACCTCGACATAAGGTAATAATTGCAAGAGACCCAGCACATTTATTTTCCCGCTGGAATCGATCTCACGCTTACATATTTTCGAGCGGACAAATTTAACCCCATAACAAGTTTTAAGGGGAAATACTTGCTCATAAATACCTATTTCTTTGAAAAAGGCAAACTCGCTGGCAATTCGACTGCGGTAATCTTCACGAATCAACGCCAGAAAATCCGGAATAGGAATTTCTCTGTCCTTTAACTCCAGCAGACTTACCAAATAGTCTGAACATATATAATTCCCTTTTGCAAAATCGGCTTCCCACCAACCTACCTGGGCATTATCCAACAATAACTGATATTGCTCTATATCCATTTGCTCTGTATCGCTTAAACAGCACAAAATACGCTATAATAAACCAGACCAGCAAATTTTAATCACTTTAATATTCAAGGGATTTCAAAGATTTGTGTTAAAAAGAAAAGCGGAGACCGACAGATCGATCCCCGCTTTCCCAAAAAGAATAAAATCTTATTTCAATTCCTTGATACGGATATTACGGAACTTCACCGGAGAACCATGTCCCAGGAAGCCGATATGTCCTTTTTTGTTGAACAGTCCCGGGTGTTCCTTGCCGTCGGGAGTACCGTTTTTCACGGCATCACGAATGTTGCCTTCGAGGATAACCACACCGTTTACCGTTACGCGGATGTTATCTCCGTTGGCCACAATCTCTTCCTCATTCCACTCACCCACAGGTTTGAAAGCCTTGTGGTGATCGGCATTCGTTGGAATAATCCCGTAAACGGAACCATGATGCTGATATTTGGTAATATCCTTATAGATAGGATGTTCGCAATCGAGAATCTGAATTTCCATACCAACGTAAGCGGCATCGCCTTCCATCGGAGTACGAATACCTACACCATTGTTGGCACCGGGAGTCAACTGGAACTCAAAACGATAAACGAAATTACCGAATTCATCCTTCGTGTACAGGTTTCCACCATAACTCTTACTCGGTATCATAGAGATACAACCGTCTTCGATCGTATAATCTACTGTATTGCCGGTCCACTGGTGCATATTGGTTCCATCAAACAATACCTTAAAACCTTCTTTTTGTTCCTCGGCAGACAGTTTGAACGGTTCCTTGCGGTCCAATTCCTTTACATATATATTACGGTAGTAAACTTTGCTTCCGTGTGCCTGCAATTCCAGTTGTTCAACCGGGAAGATAGGCTGTTTACGATCCCAATAGTTTTCGAGGATCACATCGTCCACCACTTTTTCACCGTTGAGGACAACCGTTACACGGTCGCCAACCATCTTGATATAGAAGCTGTTCCATTCACCCAGCTTGTTGTCTGCGACTTTCGAAGGTTTACTTTCGTTTACCGAGTTATTATACAAACCACCTGATCCCACCTGAGCACCTACATTCACACGCGAAGTATCCCAGATCTGCACCTGAGGCGTTCCACGCAGATATATACCGGCATCCGCTTCGGGACCGGCCGGATCAAGCATCCAGTCTACGTACATTTCAAAGTCACCGTATTGTTTATCGGTACACAAGTTGTCACCTTTACCTGTAAACACCAAGACACCATCTTCCACGATCCAGCCGTTACGCATAACCTGATCCGCTTTTTCCTGCTCTTTTGCCAGTTGAGCTGGCTTCATTTTACTACGGGCAATCGGATTAGCAACCAGCCCCTTCCAGCCGGTCAAGTCTTTTCCGTTGAAGATGGAAACAAAACCTTCTCCCTGCGGCATTTCCGCCAGATGTTTCTTGATGGCTTCCTTTTGATAGCCAGCATCCGGGTTATCAAGCACCTGCATTACCTTGTTAAGCAATTCACGCACATTGGTTCCCGTATAGTCCTTATTTCCCAAAGCGATATTCATGACCGCGTTGGCGGCTGCCTGCTGAACAGGTTTCTGATCGAGGAATTCGCCGGCATACAGCATACCCAAGAAGGTTCCTGTCCGTTCGATCTGACGCAGGATCGTAATCTTTTGTTCATCCGTCTTTGCTATTTCCATTGCTTTACGCAGACCCAACAAACGGTTTTCGCCCGTAAAGGCCGGATTAGATACAAGCTGTACATAGGCTTTCAGGGCCCGGTCGAAATAAGCGGATGAAGAAGTATCCTTGCAGATCGCATACAATTCGTCGGCAACTTCGATACCTTTCCAGTTCAACAAAGCTTCGAAAGCAGCATCGCGAGCATCGCCTTTTCCTTTATGGAAACCGTCGACGATGGTAGCCAATGCATCCTTCTCGCCGGTTGTGGCCAGAACAATATAATAAAGGTACTTCTTACTGTCGCCAGCCTGAAGCATACGGCGGGTAATTGTTTCCATTTGTTTTTCAGGAGACATAGAAGAGATAGCAGAGATCACAGCCTGCTGTATCGGAGCAACGGCGGAAGCTTCGGCAGTTTCCAGCATGCCACAAAGGTTAACCAGGTCGCCTTCCGAAACAACATCCTTCAAAGCCGTATAAGCAGCTTTCTTTACTTCCGGGGAGCCGGACTTAATCAGTTCGAACACTGTCGTGAGGTTGGCTGTCGCTTTGCGCATGGCCAGTAATTCAGCCCCGGCAATCTTTCCCGCATCCGTTGCAGAAGGAATCACGCGAGCTACAGCCTGGTCGATATCTCCCTTAAAGGCAGCGAGGGCATCCTGTCCCAACAAAATAATATCTTTATTATCGCTTGTCAACAGATCGGCAAGTACTGGTATCGCCTGCTTGTCTCCAATCTTCACCAAGGTCCAGACTGTTGCCTGTTTTACGTCGAAGTCTGTACTTTTCAGCTGAGCCAGCAATACCTGCATGGCTGTGAGGTCGAAACGCAGTTCCAGGTTCTTGATGACATCATGCTTGGTCGGGCATTTCGCTTCGCGTCCGATCCAGTTGGTTATATCCACCTTCACTTCCGGTTTTGCTTTCTGCATCGCCTTCATGACTTCGATATAAAGATCTTTATCTGCAAAGCCCGAAGCATAATTCAGAGCCGCGTTACGGTATTCCTTGTCGGTATCTTTCAGGGCCGAGAGCAACAGCTTGCTACTGTTTTCCTTCTTCAGCGACAGCAAGATCTGCAAAGCAGCGTCGCGCGTCTGTGTCTTTCCAGCCTTGGTTGCCTTCTTCAACAAATCGTTAGCGGCCTTCTCCACTTCCTTTGCGTCGCCTTGCGCTGCAACACGTTTTAGTAGGGCGATGTAAGCTTCATTGGCATTTGTATTTGTCATCGTATAACCGGCAGCGGCAGCAGCTTCCGACATTTCCTTGATGGAGGCTTTCGTTCCTACGCGGCTCAGGGCATACAAAACTGTTTTCTGCATGTTCTCATCGCCTGACCCCAGCAGGGCTTTCAGCAAATCTTCCGCACCTTCCACCTGTGCTTCGCCGATGGCTACAATAATATCTTTCTGAGTTTTCGGAGTTCCCATACGACGCATCAGTGCCGCTTTCAATGCCTTACCGGCATTCTCGGTTCCGATGGCAGCCAGGGCACGGGAGGCCGGACCGCTCAGGCTCTCTTCATTCAGGTAAGAAGACAGGGCATCGATACATTCGTCCTGTCCAAGTATCTGCAACTGACGGATAATGAATGCTTTCGTTTCACGTTCGTTCACCATGTCAAGAGCTTTCAGGTAGGCATTGGCCGTAGCCAGGCGGGCACTTTCTTCGCCTTTAGCCATCACATAATGCGTCAGGCCGCTCAGGGCGTAATCTACCTGGGCGTTACTACCCTTGCCCGGGGCATTAATCATATTGACCAACATCAGGACACCTTCTTCACCGGTTCCTTTCAGGTCGCTGATCAGTTTATTGTATTCAGCCTGTTGCTCCGCAGGCATCTGGGCCAGTACATCTGCCGCAGTTGTTTTAGCTGTACGGTTTGCCGGCGACTGGGCCATCAATACACTACCGAATAACAGCAAGCTAGCAATCGATATATATGCTTTTCTCATCTTATTCTCTTTAATTTTCAATTGTCAATTGTCAATTTTCAATTAACTAAATGTTCCAGGGAGCACGCATCGGCTGATCCAGCAAACGATTAGCGGCCTCATCATTAATAAACTCAAGTTTAACAGGATCAAATTCCAGCGTACGGTTCAGACGAAGAGCAACGGCCCCCATATTAACGATTGTCGACGAGCGGAAACCGTTTTGCTCGTTCAAGGCGAACGGCTGGCGGGTACGGACGCATTCGATAAAGTCTGTCACCTGTGGTTCCGGTTCCGGATAATCGGCCAGTTTCTTCTCCCAGTCGGGGATATCGCACACAAAGTTCTTGTAAACGTTGCCGTTAGGACCGGAAATATAAGGCGTGTTCGGATCTCCGTAGTCGCCACCCCAAAGAACGATCTGACAGCCGTCTTCATAGGTGTAAGTGATGGAACGCCAGGTTCCTACCGCATCCGGGTGTTGCTGTGGAGCATCTACTTCCACCTTCACGGGGCTGGTGTGGTCTTTTCCTAAGAAATACTGTACAGGGTCGATATAATGCTGCCCCATGTCGCCCAGTCCGCCACCGTCATAATCCCAGTAACCACGGAAAGTCTGATGCACACGGTGTGCGTTGTAAGGCTTGTAAGGAGCCGGGCCTAACCACATATCGTAGTCGAGTTCGGCAGGAACGGATTGCGGTTCGAGATACTCTTTGCCCACCCAGTAGAACTTCCAGTCGAAACCGGTGTGCTTACTGATAGTCACCTTCAACGGCCAACCGAGCATTCCGCTCTGAACAAGTTTTTTCAACGGCTTCACCGGTGTACCCAATCCATAGAACGGGTCGGCGAAACGGAACCAGGTGTTGAGGCGGAACATACGACCGTTCTGCTTAACGGCCTCCATTACGCGCTTGCCTTCGCCGATCGTACGGGTCATCGGCTTCTCGCACCAGATGTCTTTCCCGGCTTTAGCGGCCTCCGTCGACATAATCCCATGCCAATGGGGAGGTGTAGCTATATGCACAATATCAACGTTTGGATCGAGAATCAGATCACGGAAATCATGGTAAGCAGCGATCTTGTCCTTCACCAGCTGTTTTCCTAATTCAAGATGTTTTTTGTCGACGTCGCACACAGCGACCAGGCGTGTTCCAGCATAGTCCACGTGTCCGCGTCCCATACCGCCGGTTCCGATAATACCTTTAGTCAACTGATCACTTGGAGCAATAAAGCCTTTTCCAAGCACGTGGCGCGGCACAATAGTAAAGGCCGCAATACCTCCCAGAGTTTTAAGGAAGTCCCTTCTGTTTGTTCTCATAGTATGATTAATATATGTAAATGATTAGCTATTATTTTCGTTTTTCATGATAAAAAAGACATTAGAAAGCAAATGCCATTTCTAATGTCTCACAAAGATATTATTTATCCAATAACTCTTGCAAATATTTACGAGTTTTTATGACATAGTCATGCTGGGAACCATTTAACTCACATTCAATTGTTACAGCACCCTGAAAACCCTGTTTCTTTAATTCGGCAATTACAGCAGGAAAATCCACTTCACCAGTAGGAATAGGAACTTCTGCACCTAACTCATATGGATTATTGGGATCCGGATATTTACCGTCTTTTGCATGAAATTCCTTGATTAACGGACCAAACAGCTTCACCGCATCCAAAGAATTTGCTTTCCCGTACATCAACAGGTTTGCCAAATCACAATTGATAAAAACATTTCCGGTACCTATATCTTTAATAGCACGGATCAGGGTTGTAGGTGTCTCCTGCCCCGTTTCAAAATAGATCATGACCTTGCGGCCTTTTGCATAGTTGGCCAGATCCTGCATGACTTTGATGAAATCCTTATATTGTTCAGAAGAAGGATCTTCGGGGATAAATCCGAAATGAGAATGCATTGCCGGAATATCCGCCATCGCACAGAAGTCTATCATTTCATGATATACTTTTATTTTTTCTACCCGTTCTTCCATAGGCACCAGACCAATAGTAGCTGGTCCCTGCCGAAAGTTCCATACACTTTTGCTTCCGGGCACACCGACCAGTGTCGTCACCTTGATGTCGTGTTTCCTTGAAGCCTCTTTCACCTTTTCTGCAAAGTCTTTCGTCAACGTATTTTTCCTGTAATTGATTTCACATGAACCGAATCCCTGCTCATGCAGATCCTTGAAACTTTTGTCGATATCACTCAGGTCATACTGGATAATACCGATTGTGATTTTATCAGCGGCCTGTGCGGTCGTAAAAGCAAACAGCAACGCGGCTGTCAACAAACAATGTTTTACTTTCATAATGTAAAAATTTATTTTAGTCAATACAAAGTTAGGACGGAATATTTATTAATAAACTTTCCGTCCTAAAATTATATGTTTTTTATTTACTCCATTGTCGGATTAAATGTACCGCCCCAGTTATTATTCTGCTCCAGATTGGGATTCTGATCAATATTACTTTTCTGAATCGGGAAGAAGTAAAAAGATTCTTCAATAACAAACTCTCTTTCGGCTGCTTCCGTATAAGGAACCTGATGGATTACATAACGGAAATCACCGGTAGCCAGTTCGTTGTTATTGATTTTTGTCCTGGCAGTATTCAAATCCATATCGGTACCATCCGGGTTGATAGCAATTGCCTCAAGGCCATGTTTGGTCCAGCCGGCCAGTTTCATCATATTACGTGTACGGCGCAAATCCCAAAAACGGTGACCTTCAAAACATAACTCGATATTACGTTCATCCAGGATAGCTTGACGAATTTCTTCACGACTGGCGACATTCAATCCGTAAAGTCCATCACTTCCAGCTTCTATTCCGGCACGCTTACGGATTTGTTTCAACATTTCGACAGCCACATCCGAATGTCCGGTTTCATTTGCTGCTTCGGCGTAGATAAACATCACTTCAGCAAAACGCATTAGGATATAATCTATATCGTATGTCATTACCTTATCTTGAGTCAATGTTAAATCTGCTGCCTTATAGATATAAAAACCGGAAAAAATATCATTGTTCACGGCATTCGTATGTGCTGCAGGATTCACACCATATTGATCATCCGGGCTACTAACTCCTAGCGCATTATATTGTCTGTAATCAGCATGTTTTCCCGCTACCGGATATTCACGACCATTATATAAACATACATTATTAAAACGGGGGTCTCTATTCTGCCAAAAAGATTTCAATAAAGCCTGTTCATCGCCCACATAATATTTACCAGTCGGATCGTCGTAACGTTTACCATCTATCATAGGGAAACTTTTCACAAACTCCCAAGTCGGATTACTATAAGACTTATCACGACTGACTGAAGCCGGACGAGTCGTATATTCCCAAGATGATACTTTGTTCGGATTTGAATTCACTACAGCAAACACCACTTCGGGTCCCTGTTCCTGTATCCAGATATTCGCATATTCAGGAGCTAAATAGATCCCTTTAGCTACACAAAAATCATAAGCTTCTTTTGCTGCTGAATAAGCCTCGTCCCAATAAGCATTACCATACGGATTACTAGGATTGAACTGCGGAGAAGCTTTCAGTAATAATGTTTTTGCTTTCCATGCTTTAGCAAAGCACTGGTCGATACGACCATAATCAACAGAACTACCTGCTATCTTCTCCGGCAATAATGTTATAGCATGATCCAAATCCTCCACCATCAACTGAAAACATTCCGGCGTAGAATTACGTTTTACATATAAATCATCTTTATCTTTATCCTGAGGGATTTTAATATAAGGGACACCACCATGATGTAAAACCATCCAATAATAAGTATAAGCACGCATAAAATAAGCTTGCCCTAACAATCCATCGGCGTTTTTACTATCCAATACTCCCTCTTCTAAACGCTTAATAGCTTCATTAATATGACGGATCGCTGTATAATCCCATTTTTTATAAGCACTGCCTGTTTCCGTAATAGTACCCAAATACCAAGGTATACCGGTTACTTGCTCTGAATTATTATCGGCTCCGGCACTCCAGTTTCCAAAACATTCCGAGTAAAGATTATTAACATAAGCTGTCGCTAAACTGATATCATCCCAAACCATAGATTCATCATAGCTATTTAAGTTGTCGATATCCAACGTATCACAACCAGTTGTCATTCCGCCTAAAACGAGAACGGCACTTACTATTGTATATTTAATTTTATTCATTTTCATACTCTTTTCGATTTAAAATTAGAACGAGAAGTTAAGACCAAAAGAAAATGTTTTCATCAATGGATAAGAGTCGTAATATTTTTGTTCAGGATCCAAAAACTCTGTTACTGCTGAAATACAGAACAAATTGGTTGCATTAGCAAATACCTGAGCATGCGAAATACCCAACGGACGAAGAATAACTTTAGGTAAATCATAACCGATATTCAAGTTTTTCAAACGTAGATAAGCACCATTACGCATCCAATAACTCGTATTCCCTGCACCTGATTCATACCAACCATTACCCACGATACGAGGATAAACACCATTTGGATTATATTCCGGATCATAAACTTTATCGCTTGTCCAGATCGGGAAATAAGGACGGACAGCACCGCCATGTTGGTAAAAACCGCCATCCACACCACCTACAAAACGATCATATTTACCAACTCCCTGGAAATGAATATCCAAAGAAATACCTTTCCATTTAATGCTACCACCGAAACCGTAATTTATACGTGGAGTTCCATTCTCACTTAACAAATTATAAGCATCGTTTCCATCAATACGACCATCAGGTCCTTCCGAATAACCATCACCACGTGTATCCTTGTACAAAATACCCCCCAGATACGGGTCTCGTCCATACTGTTTGAAACCTTTCGCTTTCAGAGCATCCACCTCTGCCTGATCTGTCAGCAAGTGATCGGCAATTAAGCCTGTCAAGATACCATTCGCTTTACCCACCGGTGACAATGCATATAGATTTCCACCTTCCTGATAGGTAGCAGAAACATCTAATACATCCCACTGATCACGAGCAAAACCTAAATTTACATAAGCCGAATAATCGATTATCCCGTTAGCAGCTTTGTCCATCCAGGTCAAAGCCAGTTCACCACCACGCCATGAACGCTCTGCATAGTTTTCCGGGGCCAACGACTGTCCGTAAGTATTCGGGAGTGTCACTGTACGCGGCCCAAGAATATCGACTTCCTTACGATAAAAAGCATCAAACGTACCGGACAAACGATTGTTGAAGAAACCGAAGTCCAAACCTCCATTATAAGTTGTGGAAGTTGCCCAGGTCAACGTTGAATTGGGAGTCGCACCAGCTGTAATCGTATTAGCCAAATTATTTCCGAACACATATACCCCCCCCGTATTATATTTCTGCAAATAAGAAAAAGCAGTAATCTTATCAATCGGATCTTTACTCAAATCCAAATCATTTCCGGTCGTTCCATAAGATGCACGTAGTTTCAAATTACTCAACCAATCGGAAGTTTTTTCCATAAACGGTTCCTGACTGATACGCCACGCAGCAGATACAGACGGGAAAAATCCCCAGCGGTGCCCGTTCGGGAACAACGTATTACCGTCATAACGGAAAGAAAATTCGGCAATATACTTCTGGTCAAACGTATAATTGAAACGACCGATCCAGGAAAGACGACCGCCAGTATACTCTTCCGCATCCCCCCAACGACGTTCCGCATCTTTCGAATAATTAAACATCTGATCAATATTGGCTAATGGTTGTTCAGCTTTTGCTTGTGTCCACTCTCCTCCGTTTGCAGCCTGTTCGAAAACGATCATACCACCGATGTCATGTTTTCCGAACGTATTTGCATAGTTTATAAACCAGTTAAACTGCTCAGTCCACAACTGTTTCATACGGTAATCCAGATTTTCATAGTTTTGGGAGAAATTGAATGTATTAAACTCATTCGGATTCAAAGGAGCCGGTAAAAAACGGTTCCCTTCGGGATCAGCCTGCTGAAACTTATAGTTTTTCTGGAAAGTCATAAATCTCTTACGGGAATAGTCGTGACCGATATAGCTACCCATAACTTTCGTACTCAACCCTTTCGTGATAAAATCGAGATTGATATCAAAGGAGACAATACCGTTCATATTACGACGACGCGTCTTCAAATAACGGTTACCCACCACCTGGTCTACCGGGTTCCAGCCCTGCCATGATCCATAATCCTGATAGATCGGGTAATCCGTAATAGTTGCTGAGGGAGTACCATCCAGATTTGAATAGAACGGAGTTGTTTTCATCGCATTGAACGTACAACGATATAAATCGTATACAGCCTGGTCGTCATCGTCCGAGAACGGCCAATAGAAACGCTCATCGTTAGACTGGTTCGCATCTAGGTTTACATTCATTTTTATGTATTTACTCAATTCCATCGTCAGATTCGAACGTAAAGAAAACTTCTTGTTTTCCAAAGACACATAAGAACCTTCTTCCGCCAGAAAAGACCCCATCACATAATATTGTACCTTTTCACTACCACCTGTCACACTCAAAGAGTGCTTTGTATTCCAGGGATTTTGCCAGATATAGTCGTTTACATTATAATTTATGTTGTTATCGTGAAAATAAGCATATTCCGCTTCACCGTTCGGTTCTTTCGTCCCCTGAAAACGGGCTACGGCATTCTGATAATCCAAGTCATCGATGGCTGTCCATCTGTCGGCAAACAATTCCTGGGTAGGTTTACTAAAAGCATAAGAACCCTGGTAATTGAAAGTCGGTTTTTGATTCTTAACACCACCTTTCGTCGTCACCAGAACAACGCCATTACCTGCTGCCGATCCGTAGATGGAAGCAGATGCAGCATCTTTCAGGAAACTCATTTGGTCGATCTCATACGGTTCAAGATTATCGAATGCTTCTTTGTCACGAATCACACCATCGATGACGAACAGTGGATCACCAAAACCACCACGCATACGGATTTCAGAAGAAGCTCCCATCAAACCGGAGTTACCAGTAATCGTAGCCCCCGGAGCACGACCAGCCAACGAATTGGATAAGTTCGTATTCGGAATAACAGACAACTCATCCGCTTTCACATTAGATATCGAACCGGTCATATTCACCTTTTTCTGTACACCATATCCGACTACGACCACTTCGTCCAGCTTTTGAGTATCTTCGTGTAAGGTTATCTGATAAGTATTTTTATCCCTTACTACTAAGACAGATTGTTCTACATAACCAATATAGGTTACCAACAAAGTGGCTCCATCCGAAACATTATCTAATTTAAAATTTCCGTCTATATCGGTAATCGTTCCGATATCCGTACTACCCTTTACTACAATATTCGCACCGATAACAGGTAATCCGGTATTATCAACAACAACACCTGTTACGGACTTTTTCAGCTGAAGGATATCGGTTGATATGGGTTCGACCTGATAACTGCTTTTTGTATTATCTTTAAGGAAAATGCGGTTATGGATGATTTTATATGAAATCCCCGTATTCTTAAAGACCTCTTTTAATACATTTTCGATATGTTCATTTTTCATATTGACAGAGATCTTGGAGATCTTCTTTCTCAACAGGTTTTCATCATAAGAAAATTCATACCCGGTTTGTTTACTTATATTTTGTATAACGATACCGACCGTTGTCCGGTTAAGGGTCAACTCCAGACTCACATACAAAAATTGTGCATCGTTTACTGCTATTGCAGGCGATGCAGATGCCAAAAACATTGCTAATGTCGCAATAGATACTTTTTTAATCATACATGTGATTTAATAATGTTAGTACTAATTTTAATGTTACGCGTGTGTAATTTTTCCCTTTTTCATGTTGCTTTACCATAGGCATTATTGTTTATTATTATAAATAAAAATCTCCTTCCCTTCTATCTTTGAATGGATCGGAGCTAAATATTCCAACAATTTTAAAATGTCAGGCAGACTTTCATCCTCATTAATCACACACCGGAACTTACGCTGGGCAAGTATCGATGATTGAATATTGATATTCACATTAAATTTTACAGAAAGCTTATTTGCTATTTCACGGAGAGTGGCATTTTCAAAAACAAACTGATTCAAACGCCAGGCTGTACAGATATTGGTATCTACAGCCTCCATAGTATATTCATTCTTACTTTGGTCATAGGTTACTTTTTCCCCCGGGGATACATCCAGTATTTTATTCCAGGCGATATCAAGCAAATCGATTTTCCCGGTTACCAAAACCGTTTCTACTTTTTTATTGGCTGCGTCTACTTTTACATCAAACGAAGTACCTTTTACACGTACATGCATATAATCAGTAGAAACGCTGAATAATGATCCTACATTCTTTGTTACATCAAAAAAAGCTTCTCCCTGTAAAGAAACCTGACGGTTTTTACATGAAAATGATTCCGGATATTTTAATGTTGCCCCACCTCTCAACCAAACAGAAGTACCATCGGCAAGTATCACCTTTTTTACATCCTCACCGGACTTAACCGTAATACTTATTTGTTTTTCCGGCCTAAAATATTCATACCCGCCATAAGAAAAAGATAATAAAACAAGAATGGCAGCCGCATACTGTATTACCTTATACAAAAGCCGTTTATAGTTCAAACGGTCTATCCTTACATTCTGCTTTTCAAGGGCATGATCAATATGAGCGGCATCACTATAATGCATCACGTCCCACGAAGCACGCAAATACATCACCTCTGAAAATATTTTCTTATTTTCAGAAGACAGATTACTCCAATCCACCACCTCCCCCATTTCATCCGGAGAGATATTATCCGCTAGATATTTTGCTAGAAGCCCGTAATCAAAATCCATTCGTTTATTTCTCTTTTTATAAGCGAAACGAACGAATGGAAAAAACTACGGAGACAAATACGATTTATCAGGAAATATTTTTCAGAACCATTCCCTCTGTAAGCAGAAGAACATACAACAAGTAAAAATCTTTTTTAGACATATGCTCCTTCAGATACTTAATAGTCAAATAAATATGGCTTTCCACCGTCCGTTGTGGTATGTGAGTCCGTGCGGATACTTCTTTAGCTTTCAATCCATTAATATAAGTCAGAATAAATACTTCGCGCCGTTGAGCAGGCAATTGGTCCAGCAAATCATATAATCGCTTATAAAAATCCTTAGAATACAGTTCTTCCATAACTGAAGTTTCTTTTCTTAGTAAATCACCATACTCCTTTAAATAAGTATTTTCTACATGAAGATAGTATTTTTCTGCTGATTGCTGCTTTTTAAAATGATCGAGACAACGGGTATAGGCCGATTGGAACAAATAAGAATGAAAACCGTCACCTACATATAACTTACTGCGGTTCTCCCATACATATAGAAAAACATCCTGAACGATATCTTCGGCAATCTCTTGTTCCACCATAGCAGTAACATATGCCATAACGCGAGGATAATAATAACGGAACAGACTATTAAAAGCTTCCCGGTTTCCTTCTTTCAATTGACTTAACAAAGAAACATCAAACATAAGTGTATTAAATTTATAAAGAAAGCGTGGAAGCTATTGATATTACGACATTTGAGGCTCTGGACGGCCCATCACACTATAATATACAATAGCCCCACGCTTATGATTGCTATAGGTTCCTCTTTAAGGTAAGTATATAACAACATAGGCGTAGGAGCATCTTGGATATTATCCAATGTGATGAAATTGTCCAGATTCCAAATATCGGATAATATGTAACGCTTCTACGTTTTTTCTGTACGTAGGACAAAGGTAATAACAAATACAAATAAAACAAACCAAAATATTTAAGTTTCTTTCGCCTCATTAAATATCATTTTGACACATTCAATCATACTTTTCCTACTTTACAATCGTATAATACAACTTTATATAACACAAGATTCTTTCTTTATTTCCATTACAGAAACGAGAAAGATACATTTATTAACACCGCATCCAAGCTTTATCTCGTTTTAAACGAAATTGGAATTCGTTTAAAACGAGATATTTTTTTTATGTAATCAAAAATTTATTCGCTTTAAAGCAAAACAAACGTTAACAACAGCTAAAACGACCTTATTTTTAAAGTCCCAAGAGCCCACAATGTATGCTGTAGAACATATTTCCATATCTAAAACAATAATTCCACCCAGCATTCAACAAATATCTCTAATCATACAATACAAACTAAACAACAGCATTATAACTATATTACGCACAACAATCTATCAATATAATGTTTTCTTTATGAATATAATAACTTTTACAACAAAGCCACCTTTCCCACAATCTCATAAAAACAGGACAGCCTGTGCTTCGCCCCATACATCTTATTCATAAGACACATAATATGACATTTTGTCAAACAGGGGATAAAAGATTACTTTGATTATATTCGTTATCGTTCCGATTTTTATTTATATTCGATACCTTTGCCCCAGCAAATGATTAAAAATTAAATTATGGATTATTACGAACTGAAATTCACATACGAATCGCCTGTCGAGGCGACCGTCATCAGCGACATACTGGCCTCCGAACTGGGCGAGATCGGGTTTGAAAGTTTCACCGAAAATGAAAACGGCCTATTAGCCTATATCACCGACACATTATATAATGTAGAGGCTGTGGAGGATAAATTGAAGGAATTCCCCCTCGAAAACGTGACATTCCACTACACCGCACAGCTGGTGGAAAGCAAAGACTGGAACGAAGAATGGGAAAAGAACTACTTCAAACCTATCCGTATCGGTAGTGACTGTATCATCCGCGCCTCTTTCCACCAACCGGAGCCGGGCTATACATATAATATAATCATTGACCCGAAGATGGCCTTCGGCACCGGCAACCATGAAACGACCTACCTGATGATCGGCGAAATGCTGAAACTCGACCTCGCCGGGAAAGACCTGCTCGACATGGGATGCGGCACGGCCGTCCTGGCCATCCTCGCCAAGAT
Organism: Parabacteroides leei; assembly: GCF_023369805.1. Taxonomy (NCBI): domain Bacteria; kingdom Pseudomonadati; phylum Bacteroidota; class Bacteroidia; order Bacteroidales; family Tannerellaceae; genus Parabacteroides; species Parabacteroides leei. Next base: position 437,167 of record NZ_JAMBQG010000001.1, on the reverse strand, counting down.
GAAGAAAGCCGGCAAGGTGGTCGGCATCGATATCGACGAATGGGCTTACAACAATGCACTCGAGAACATTCGCCTGAACGATACGGAAGACATCCGCATAGCATTGGGCGGCGCCGAGCAAATCGCAGGCTTCGGACAGTTCGATATCGTATTTGCCAATATAAACCGCAATATACTTTTGAACGATATTCGCCACTACGTCAGCTGCATGAAGACGGGCGCACTCCTTTTTATGAGTGGGTTCTACACCCAGGACATCCCCTTCATCCGCGAAGAATGCGAACGCAACGGATTGATATTCCAGTCCCATGTCGAAAAGAACAACTGGGTGGCCATCAAAACGCAGAAGCCATAACTTTATTTAACAGTAAAAGTTAATGCAGAAGTAAACTATCATCCAAAGAAAAGCGTTATTTTAGTAGACACATTTAAATGTAAGAGTTATGAAAAATGTAGATTCTAAATTATTACTAGGTTTGGTAGTTGGTGCAGCAGTTGGTGCAGCAGTTGGATATCTGGCAGCTACCGATAAGAGAGAACAGTTACTGGAAGAATTGAACGGTGTAGTTGGAAAAGTAAAAGAAGGCTTTAATTCCGCTCTCGCCAAGTACAAAGAAGGTAAAACTGAAGTTGTAAAAGCTACCGAAGAAATCGTAGCCGAATAAACATTTATGGAAAAAGATTCAGGAAAAATCTTTCATGAGCTGAAGGATGACGTTTCAGCTTATGTAGAGTTAAAGCTTGAACTTTTAAAGTTAAGCACATACGAGAGAAGCGGACAACTGATCGCGGTTCTTTCGTATGGCTTAATTTTATTGTTCCTGGCTTTCTTTGCCATCCTGTTCATATTCCTGGCTTTAGGGTTCTTTATGGGTGATATCTTCGGCTCCATGGGATCCGGATTTGCTTTTGTGGCAGTATTATATCTCCTATTGATCGGGCTCATTATAATGAACAAAGGTAGAATCTGCAATACAGTATTGAACGTAGTGATTGCAGCATTAAACAGTAATGACGAAAAAGACGATGCAACAGATACAAAACAAGCCACTGACACCACTGGAGAAGCTGATTTCTGATAAAGAACGGATCCGGAGGCAATGCGTCATGCAGGAACAAAAACTGAATGAGGATTTTTCCTATATACAGGAAAATGCAGGAAGTCTGTTGATTTCCGGTTTTACTGCTTTACTTTTCCCGAACACTAAATCAAAAAAGACAGATCCTTCCGAGCCGGCGGCTTCGCCTATTCAACCCGCCACCCCGATCGGTTTCTCCGATTATTTGAGTATAGCACAAGGTCTTCTCCCGGTAGCATGGGACGTTGTGAGACCTTTTCTACTGACTTGGGGAATCAGAAAGGCGCAAAGCTGGTTTACAGGCTTATTATTCAAGAAAAAGAAATGACCGCTAACAATTAATTTATGTTAGAGGGCATATTTTTCTCTCCATAATAAATGTAAAATAGAAAAAACATGACTACATTTGCAGTCGTTAAAAACAAGGATAAATAATGAAACATACTATTTCTCTTTTGATCGCATTTATATCAATGCTCGTGATGTTGGTTTCGTGTGCTACTCCTTGTGGCTGTTAAATGATTTTACGTAATATTTTTAATAAACCCATAAAAGTTTTATTACAATGATTAAAGTAGGTATTAACGGTTTCGGCCGTATCGGACGTATGGTGTTCCGCGCTGCAGTTAAGAACTTCGGCAATGACATTCAGATTGTAGGTATCAACGACTTATTGGATGCTGATTACCTGGCATACATGTTGAAATATGATTCAGTACACGGACGTTTCGACGGAACTGTAGCTGTAGAAGGCAACAACTTGGTAGTAAACGGTAACAAAATCCGTCTGACTGCTGAAATGGATCCTGCTAACCTGAAATGGAACGAAGTTGGTGCTGACGTTGTTGTTGAATCAACTGGTTTCTTCCTGACAGACGAAACAGCTCGCAAACATATCCAGGCTGGTGCAAAGAAAGTTATCATGTCTGCTCCTTCTAAGGACGCTACTCCTATGTTCGTTTATGGTGTTAACCATACTTCTTACGCAGGACAGGACATCATCTCTAACGCTTCTTGTACTACTAACTGCTTGGCTCCTATCGCTAAAGTATTGAACGACAAGTTCGGTATCGTTAAAGGTTTGATGACTACAGTTCACGCTGCTACTGCAACTCAGAAAACAGTAGACGGTCCTTCTAAGAAAGACTGGAGAGGTGGCCGTGGTATCCTTGAAAATATCATCCCTTCTTCTACAGGTGCTGCTAAGGCTGTAGGTAAAGTTCTGCCGGTATTGAACGGTAAACTGACAGGTATGGCTTTCCGTGTTCCGACTTCTGACGTTTCTGTTGTTGACCTGACAGTTGTTCTTGACAAGGCTGCTTCAATGGACGACATCAAAGCTGCTATGAAAGAAGCTTCTGAAGGCGAATTGAAGGGTGTACTGGGTTACACAGAAGATGCAGTTGTTTCAACTGACTTCCGTGGATGTGCCAACACTTCTATCTTCGACGCAAAAGCAGGTATCTCTTTGGATGACAACTTCGCTAAGATCGTTTCTTGGTATGATAACGAATGGGGTTATTCAAACAAAGTTTGTGAAATGGCTCGCGTTATCGCTGGTAAGTAATCAAAATACAAATCAGTATATGGAAGCCGTCCTCTATAAAGGGGACGGCTTTTTTTGTATCTTTGCACTAAGATGAGAACATATCAACTTATTACCATACTTGGGCCGACCGCTTCCGGTAAAACTCCTTTTGCCGCAGCCCTGGCCGACCGGCTGGATACGGAAATAATCAGCGCCGATTCCCGCCAGATCTATCGTGGCATGGATATAGGCACGGGAAAAGACCTGGCCGATTATACCGTCGCCGGGAAGCCCGTCCCCTATCACCTGATCGATATCTGTGACCCGGGATACAAATACAACGTCTTCGAATACCAGCACGATTTCTTCCGCGCTTACGAAGAGATACGGCAAAAAGGGAAATTGCCTATCCTCTGCGGTGGCACAGGTATGTACATCGAAGCCGTATTGAAAGGTTATAAACTGCTAGACGTTCCCCAAAATCCGGAACTCCGCGAGTCGCTGAAAGAGAAATCGCTGCCGGAACTGGAGCAGATATTGGCTACTTACAAAGTTTTGCACAACAAAACGGATGTAGATTCTGCCCAAAGAGCCATCCGGGCGATAGAAATAGAAGAGTTTTACAAGGTACAGTCGCCGGAAACAAACGAATACGATCCGATCGACAGCCTTATCATCGGTATAAATATCGACCGGGAGCTTCGCCGGGAAAAGATTTCCAGACGACTGCGTGCCCGTCTCGACGAAGGCATGGTGGACGAGGTAAAAAGAATCATCGAATCGGGGGTCAAACCGGACGACCTGATCTATTATGGCCTCGAGTACAAGTTCCTTACCTTATATATTATAGGTGAACTTTCCTATGAAGAAATGGTTTCACAACTAGAGATAGCCATCCATCAGTTTGCCAAACGGCAGATGACCTGGTTCCGTGGTATGGAACGCCGGGGATGCACTATCCACTGGATCGAAGCAACCCTGCCAACCGAAGAGAAAATAGAGAAGACAATTGAATTACTAAACAGAAATAAGGAGTAACGAATAAATATGGTAACAATTAACGATTTAAATAAAGGGGATAATTTCTTCCTGATGGCCGGTCCCTGCGTGATAGAAGGAGAAGAAATGGCTCTGCGTATCGCCGAAAAGGTAGTGGGGATTACTGAAAAATTAAACATACCCTATGTCTTTAAAGGCTCATACCGCAAAGCAAACCGTTCACGGCTGGATTCATTTACCGGTATCGGCGACGAGAAAGCGTTGAAGATACTACATAAAGTAGGCGAAACATTCAATATCCCTACCGTAACGGATATCCACGAAACACACGAAGCAGCGATGGCAGCCGAGTATGTGGATGTACTGCAAATCCCAGCCTTCCTGTGCCGTCAGACCGACCTGTTGGTGGCAGCAGCGAAGACCGGAAAGATAGTCAATATAAAGAAAGGACAATTCCTTTCGCCGGGAGCCATGCAATTCGCCGTACAGAAAGTGGCCGATGCAGGCAACGACAACGTGATGATTACGGAACGGGGAACCACCTTCGGTTATACCGACCTGGTAGTCGACTACCGGGGTATCCCTGAAATGCAGACATTCGGTTACCCGGTTATCATGGACGTAACCCACTCGTTGCAACAACCTAACCAGACTTCAGGTGTAACAGGTGGCCTGCCCGCATTGATAGAAACAATAGCTAAAGCCGCCATCGCCGTAGGAACCGACGGACTGTTTATCGAAACCCATCCGGAACCTTCGAAAGCCAAATCCGACGGAGCCAACATGTTACAGTTGGATTTACTGGAAGGCCTATTGACACGTTTGATACGTATCCGCGAAGCTATCAGATAAAGAGACCGCTTACCCATAACAAAAAGGGGCTTCCGTTTACCGAAAGCCCCCTCTCTTTTATATTTTCAAAAGTCCTGATCCTTATTATCCCATTTTACTTATCTTTCTAAGCTTGTCGTCATCTATCAACTTGATCTTACGTCCGTCGATAGCGATGATACGTTCAGAGACAAATGTGGACAGTGTCCGGATGGCATTGGAAGTAGTCATGTTCGACAAATTAGCGAGATCTTCACGAGACAGGTAGATACTCAAGGTAGCACCATCCTCTTCCAATCCATAACTGTCTTTCAGGAATAACAAAGATTCTGCCAGACGACCCCGGATATGTTTCTGCGTAAGGTTCACGGTACGTTCGTCCGCAACTCCCAAGTCGAACGATAGCTGACGGATAAAGAACATGGCCAGATGCGGGTTACCCATTAACAATTCGGTAACAACCGTCATCGGTATCAGGCAAACCGAAGATGCTTCGAACGCAGAAGCATTCGTCAAATAGTTTTCCTGAGCAAAGTTTGCGCGATAACCAAAATATTGCACAGGCTTGATCATACGGATAATCTGGCTTCTACCGCCAACTCCTTCTTTAAAAATCTTCACCTTACCTTTTAGTAAGCACATCATGTCCCTTGGTTCGTCGCCCTCGCAATATATCAACTCGTTACGTTTGAAATGCTGGATCGTCGAATTATTACGGAGAATCTCCCGCTCTTTGTCGGTCAGTACTCTCCATACTTCTGCCAAACTGGCCGATAGATCGACCTCTTCTTTTTGTTGTTTAACCACGACTGTTTTATAACATACTTATGAAGCACAAATGTACAACTTTTCTTTTGAATTAATAAAATGTTTAATACGATAAATTGTATTTTCAATTACATTTTACTTTCTTTTACTACTAATTCAAATTTTATTCGTTACGTTTGTAGCAAAAGGGGTGATAATTTGTTGAAAAGATACGTTTTGATATTTGCTCTGATTTTGTTTACTATAACTGCTTTCGCCAAACCGGAAAGTGGTTATAGAAGTAAGTTGTTGCCCGACTCAAAAGAGAAAACAGAGTCGTCCATAAGAGCCGACTCCATTATGAAAGAAGTGATTAGGAACGCTGAAAAATACCAGCACGTCCTGTCAAAATACGAAGCGGAGATATACATTAAAGGGCGCACGGAAATACTCAAACACAACTTTCTGTTACGCTTCGGGCATCATCTTTTCCCTGTCGACAGAAAAAACAAAGACATGATCTTCGAGATGGTAAGTCATTCAAAGTTCAATGCTCCGAACAGCTTCCAACACAATTTCCAGGCAGTGAACGGGAATAGTATCCCCAACAGTAAAAAACAACAGGAGGCTTTGGGCTTCCTCAACCTGAATGTATATTCTTCGACGATCTACAATGAAGGAATCATTACGCCCATGACTCAAAACGCATCCAAATTTTACTCCTTCAATCTCGAGGAAGTCTCCGACACGACCGGCATAAAGATCTACAAGATACGGTTCATGCCTAAGCTGTGGAGCCAGAAGCTGATTTGCGGGGATCTGTATATCCGCGACAAGTCATGGATCATCGATAAGATAGATGTGAACGGTCGATTCGACTTTGCTGAGTTCAACCTGGTAATGACATTCGGGAGGGATTACCGCCGGTTCATCCTTCCGGACAAGGCCAGCCTGTTCCTGCGTTACCATGTATTGGGTAATGCTATCGCCACCAGCTATCATTCTTCGTTTAAATACAACGCAATCGAATGGGTGGAAGAAGATAATGAAAGTAAGAAATGGAAGTCACTCGACCTTACCGGGTACTACAAGCTTTCTTCCGATACCGTCCCCATTATCACCGATACGGCATTTTGGAACAAGGAACGCGACCTGCCACTCACTCCGGATGAGGAAAGACTCTACCTGATAGCCGAGAAGGAGAAGAAAAATGAACAGGAAACGGATACCGCCAATATCACCAAGTACCTGAAACTGACGGAAAAGTTCACCAACACGATCAGCATGGACTACAAGACGACCCGTCTCAAATATTCGGGTATATTCAATCCGTTCCAGCTGGGTTACTCCGGACACAACGGTATCACGTACAGGCAACGTCTGCGTATCAGTAAAACATTCGACAAAGACCGCCAGCTTCGTTTCCGCCCGGATGTCGGTTTCGTGTTCAAAAGGAAAGAAGTATTTTTCAGCGTAAACAGTGACTGGGAGTACCAACCCGAAAAGAAAGGTATACTCAGTATTTCAGTCGGTAACGGAAACCAAAGTTATTCGTCGGCTATCATGAAAGATATCAACGAACAACTCAAAGACTCATCGTTCAACTTCGATGACCTGAATCTCGAGTATTTCAAACATTACTATGCTGAAATACGTAATAACATAGAACTGTTCAACGGTTTTCAACTCTGGGCCGGTGTCACCTACCACCGCCGTATCCCGGTGAAAAAAGGCAGCAATATAACAGATCCCGGCGAAGGAGTGGAAGAACTGATCAATGAGAACTATCATGACTTCACACCTGTTATCGGCATCTCCTATACTCCCCGGCAGTATTACTGGATGGATGGATACCGGAAAGAATATCTGTATTCCCACTATCCTACCATATCCGTCGAGTTTGCACGGGCGATACCCGGAGTAGGCAAGAGTACCGGTGATTATGCGCGTATAGAGGCTGATATTCATCAAAGCATCCCTTTGGGACTGGCCAGAAAGCTGAATTATCATATTAGCGGAGGAATGTATCTAAATCCGAAGTCGATCTATTTCGCAGACTTCCGTTATTTTTCGCGCCGTCAGTTCCCCGAATCATGGGGAGATGAGTTCGGAGGCGTATTTAACCAACTACGAAGTTTCTGGTTTAATGCATCCGACAAATATGTACAGGGGCACCTGATGTACGAGAGTCCTTTTATCCTATCACAGTTATTCAAGAAAAAGACGTCCAAATATATCTTGTCCGAGCGTTTTTATTTCAGCCAACTTTGGACACCTGTTCTTCCTAGCTACACGGAGGTGGGATATGGTTTCGGTAACCATATCTTCAACGTTGCCGTATTTGCCGGCTTCGACAGGTGGAAGTACCAGAATATCGGTGTCAAGTTCGCCTTCGAATTGTTTCAATGATTTGCCTGCAGACGGACAATCATAATCCCGCTGTTCCGTTTGATGCCTTCCACATACTCCTGCAAAGGGGCTTCATTGATTATGACCTTCTTTCCTGTTGTAGAAGCATGGATAAAAGTAAGCTTCTCTCCTACCCGGCAAACGACACCGACATGGGATATATCCAGCCCTTTTATCGTAGTGACGAAACAGACGATATCGCCCTCTTTGATGCCGGGAGACAACTTATCTATATCTGTTTCCGGAATATAATAATAAGAGCGTGCATTGATTTCCTCTTCTTTGGAGGCGATCTTCGCGACAAGCGCCGGATTCTCTTTCAACGGCTTGTAACTGTCCGGGTGAGTCGACATAAAAGAGACGTCGACAGGAAGGGAGATCCCTCCGATTTCCCGGGTTACATCTTTCACGATACCTTTCCGTTGATTCTCAAATATCCAGTCTGTCGTATAATGCAAGCGGTCTGCGTAATCATGAATTTCCCCGTTACGATAACGGAGAGTTTGCAGATTCTTACAAAACTCTTCAAAGGAAGGAGAAGCTGATTGCATAGTCCTCGTTAATGCGACGACATTCTCTACCAGCGTCATACAATCCATTTCCCGAAGGTTGATGACTAATCCTTCCGGTTCCTTTTCCAAAGTAGCGGCCACATAAGGGGCATTCAGGAAAAAACGGGCCGTTTTAACCATCAGTTCCCCGGTCGGCAATGACTTATTTGGGGCCATCTCTGCAACATACCGGTCAAAGACAGCACGGTCCTCATCGGTACAATATATTTTATCGGCAGCTTGCGCACGAAAAAAGAAGAAACAAGTAAAAAGCAAAAAATAGATTGTTTTCATAAATTCATTATTTGACAGTTTTGAATGTTACTTTTCTCTTGAAAGAAAAGTAACCAAAAGTTCAAGGCTGCACCGGCTTCGCTGCTCCGGGGAAAAACTACGCTGTCGTCTGCGAACTCGCTTCGCTCAAACAGCGCAGCCTCCTCACGCTTCGTCTTTCACCTTCGCGGACGCTCACCCGCCGAAGGCCTTTCAGAGAACGCAAAGCGTTCTTTGGGGATGGCCGATACCGACACCTTTATAATACAACAGGTGTTTTCGACTTTAACTGACAGTATCGGCAATCCTAAGAGGAAGCTCCGCTTCCTATGAAAGGCCTCAGCTGGCGAGCGTTAAACGCAGCAGCCGGAGTAAGCGGCCGGAGCATCCGCTGTCTGAGCGAAGCGAGTTCGGAGGCGACAGCGAACGTAGGATGCGGAGTAGCGAACCTGGTGCAGCCTTGATCTTTTGACTACTTTTGGATCAAGCCAAAAGTAGGTTCAATTATTTCTATACTTTAGTTTTCAACTGGTCTTCCAACTTAATCAGCTCATCCCTAAACTGTGCTGCCTCGATAAAGTCAAGCTTCTTGGCAGCTTCGGTCATTTGCTTCTTGGTTCGTTCGATGGCCTTTTCAAGCTGCGAACGGTTCATATACTGGACAACCGGATCGGCAACCAAGCTTGGTTCCGGTTCGATATAAGCATACGGTTCCGCGGTAGCCTGCTGTTTTTCCCCCAAGAGGGAGACACTATTTTTTACTACCTGCTTAGGAGTGATGCCATGCAGTTCATTGTATGCCAACTGTTTTTCGCGGCGACGGGTTGTTTCGTCCATCGTCAGTTTCATACTCGCTGTTATCTTATCGGCATAGAAGATGACCTTTCCGTTCACGTTACGGGCAGCACGTCCGGCTGTCTGCGTCAGAGAACGGTGGGAACGGAGGAAGCCTTCTTTATCGGCATCCAGGATAGCAACCAAAGAGACTTCCGGCAAGTCGAGCCCCTCACGCAACAGGTTGACCCCAATCAGGACATCAAAAAGTCCTTTCCTCAAATCATCCATGATCTGAATACGATCCAACGTATCGACATCACTATGGATATAGTTACAACGTATTCCCATACGGGTCAGATAAGAAGTCAACTCTTCTGCCATCCGCTTGGTAAGGGTTGTCACCAACACACGTTCATCGATAGCCGAGCGCTGGATGATCTCTTCCATCAGATCATCGATCTGATTCAAAGTCGGGCGCACTTCGATCACCGGGTCAAGAAGTCCGGTCGGACGGATCACCTGATCCACCACGATACCTTCGCTCTTCTCCAACTCGTAATCGGCAGGAGTTGCACTGACGTAAATGGCCAACGGGGTAAGCGATTCAAACTCATCGAACATTAGCGGACGGTTATCCATAGCAGCGGGCAGACGGAAACCATACTCTACCAGGTTCTTTTTACGCGAATAGTCGCCTCCGTACATCGCACGGATCTGCGGGATCGTCACATGGCTTTCATCGACAACCAGCATAAAGTCTTTCGGGAAATAGTCGAGCAGGCAGTAGGGACGATCTCCGGCCATACGTCCGTCAAAATAACGGGAATAATTCTCTATCCCGGAACAATGCCCCAACTCACGGATCATCTCGAGGTCGAAAGTGACACGTTCGTACAGACGTTTCGCTTCATAATGTTTGCCTATCTCTTTCAGGAAGTTCACCTGCGTACCGAGGTCGACATCTATCTGGCCGATGGCTGCGTTGATACGTTCCTGGGTGGTGACGAACAGGTTGGTCGGATAGATGTTCAGTTCATCCTGCTCGTCTATCTCCTGCCCTGTCTTCGGATCGAAAGAGGACAAGCGGTCGATCTCGTCTCCCCAAAACTCTATGCGGTAAGCCACACCGTCGAATGTTTCGATGGCGGGGAAGATATCGACCGTATCACCGTTCACACGGAAACAGCCGCTATTAAACTCCAGTTTATTGTTCACATACAACGCATCGACAAAACGCCGCAATAACTTATCGCGGTCGATCTGCATCCCTTTCTCCAGATGAGTCACCTTCTCGGCAAAAGCCGTCGGGTCTGCCATACCGTAGAGGCAGGAGACGGAAGAAACTACGATCACATCCTTCCTGCCCGACAACAGAGATGCGGTCGTACGCAAGCGGAGTTTATCAATTTCCTCGTTGATCTGCAAGTCTTTCTCGATATAGGTATCGGAAGAAGGCAAATAGGCTTCCGGCTGATAATAATCGTAGTATGAGACAAAATATTCCACGGCATTGTTAGGAAAGAAGGCCTTAAACTCGCTATACAGCTGGGCTGCCAGCGTCTTGTTATGACTCAATATCAGCGTAGGCCGTTGCACCTCTTTAATAACGTTGGCAATAGTAAAGGTTTTCCCGGAACCAGTAACACCGAGCAGTGTCTGGAAAGGCACACCACTCTCTATGCCCTCCGTAAGAGCCGCTATTGCTTCCGGCTGATCTCCCGTAGGGCTGAATGGTGAAGATAATTCAAAATTCATTCTTAATAAAAAGTCTTTTTAGGTATAACCAACCAAAGGATAAAATAGGCTATCACTCCGGAAAACATTGTAAATAGACTCAACAGGATGTATCCCACACGGACCAGCGTCGGATCTAAATCAAAGTAATCCGCTATGCCGGCACATACACCCGCAATCATTCCGTTATTCGAACGGGTAAGTCTTTTAGGTTCTTCTTCCATGATCTGTCATTTTAGTTTTGTAAAGATACTAATTATATATATATGGTAGAAGAGATCAGGCTACAAATTGAACCAGTAATTCATCTTCAGCATAAAAGTATTGGTAGCCGGAAGACCGAACATCCGGTCGAGGTTACTTCCCCAGCCGCTTACCATCCGGTTATCCTGGTTAGACATACGGTGTTCCCATACAAAATAAAGTGTAGATCCCGGTAGATACTCCCACCGTGCCACGAGGTTGGAACGAAATTCATTAAAACTGAAATCTGGATTTGTGAATCCGGCATAACTGATCTCGTCCGCAGTAAAGAGGTGGAAACGGTTGACGTAAGTATGCGAACGGGTATCGGCCGCCGCCTTGAAGTCGCTGAACTTTGCCGTCGACGTAAACGGAGAACCATAGAACTGGATGGAAATATCCGGAGTGACATTTACCTGCAACTTCATAGTCAATCCATACGTTTTCTGCTTCATATGCCCCATCAGGTAGATCAGCGAAGGATCGCCCGGGGAGGCGGATGCATCCGAGGGCAGTAATGTTCCGACATACTGCATGTTGTCTGTATTCCAGGCGTAATCCACCTGTCCGGATAAGTAGACATGGTTTCCCAAGCGGAAGGTAAGGCTCGGCATCAACGTATTGAAGCGGTTATATCCGTCGAGGTTATGATTACCTTCATATTTGAGCATGAACATCATCCGCCGGGCCTTATCCGTATTGACTTTTACGGAGGTCTGGAAATAAGGATCGAAACGCATATCGGGGCCTCCACGAAGCATACGGCTGTCGAGACGGTTCCAGACAAAGGTTTCTTTCATATCCATTTCGTAACGGTTCATCGTCATACTCTGCCAGCGGAGAGCTAGGTCGTTACTAAAAGGCGTACCGCCGTAATTCCATTGATTTTTCTGGGTAACGGTAAAAGCGTTATAACGGAATATTTTCCAGATATCGGTCTGTCGGTAAGCAATCTCCGTCTCATTCGTCCGGTTATCGGTTTCCTTCATATATCCCATATCATTGAGGTCGAAACCGGGGGACGACCAACTGAATGTTTCCGAGAAAGCCCATTTGGCATTTCCCTTTCGCCCGACTTTCACATATCCGCCCGTTCCGTTCAAAGAACGGCGGTCCGGATCGACTCCCAGGTAGCCGGCTGCCGATGTCCGCTGATAATAATGCACCGGGTTCGTTTGCAGGAGGGTAATCGCCTCCTTGCTACCGTTCAGCGAGCTGACCATTCCTTTCACATCGATATAATAAAGCCGGTTCTTAAAATACTGGGTAAAATCGATACCGGCGGTAAAGGCGTTGCGCACCATGAAATCCTCCAGGTAAGGTTGATCCAAGGCCCGGTTGACAGAGGTAATCATTCCTCCCAGCAGGCTGTTTCCTTTCCAGTTTTTCTGGACACGGGCCACGGTGTAATTGGTCAGGGGTTCCACCACTTCGATATCTTCCACCCCACTACGGGTCACCTTGGCCGACGAACGGGCTGTGACGCTCTGCACCACTCCGATCGTCACCCCCCGCCGATTCGTGCCTGTCAATTTCAGGGCACCGATAATCGGAACGTTCTCCTTGCTGTCGGCAAAACTGTTTATATTGTCTATCCCTTGCGGGGTATATGAAGGGGCTGCTCCGATACGGCGGGTGTAAAACATCATATCGTTGCCGTTGGCAAAATCGAGGATGTGTTTTCCTTCCAGGAAGAAAGGACGCTTCTCGTCATAAAAGGTTTCGTAAGCGGTCAGGTTCATCACCGAAGGGTCGAGTTCGACTTGCCCGTAATCCGGGTTGATCGTCAGATCCAGCGTAAAATCGGAAAGGGCGAACTTGGCGTCGAGGCCGACATTCCCTCCCCAGCTATGCCCCTTCTGGTAAGGACTTCCGGGTATCTTCGGTTCATTGCGGTATTTCCCCATCACATAGGGGAGAAACTCGATGCCTCGCGGTTTGGGTAGATCGGTCATCCCGTGCATTTCACCGAAGGAAAAGACATGACCGTTGTTCTTCAAAGGGATCATGCTCCAGTTCTGTACTTCGTTGTTCCGGCGGATGATACGGCGCACATGAAGTCCCCATATCCCATCTTCTGAAAGTTGGTTATAGCGAAGCTGGCTGAACGGGATGCGCAACTCGGCCGTCCAGCTCGAATCCGGCAGGTTGATATGTGTCTTCCCTTCCCAGACTGCGTTCCAGCTGAGGTTGACATTCAATTTATCGGTTACGACCAGGTCGGTCTTGTTTCCTCCCAGGTTGATGTTGAATTCGGGAGCGGCCCGGTAATCATGATAGGTGTCGAAAGCCACGCTGATCAGATCACCCATGCTGTTATCATCCCGGTTCCCGATAAAAGGGATCATCTTATCCGGGCGGATATCTTTACAATAGACGCCTACGTAGATGTATTTATTATCGTAAAACAATTTGACACGGGTCGGGGAATCCGGTATACCGCGTTCGTAAGGGATGATCTGGACAAAGCGGTCGGACCACTCCCCTTGTTTCATCCAGAAATCTTCGTCCAGGCGTCCGTCCATCACCGGCTTCGTTCCCGTCACTTTCGTTATATTATAGATGCGCTTGTAGGCATCTTTGAACGGGACAATAGAATCCTGCTGTGCATGACAGAAGGCACAGAGTGACAGAAAAAGGGTAACAAAGGATAGCCGGTGTTTCATTCCATATCAGATGTAAGCGGCCACTTTATTCCGGTCGGTTTCCACTGTTTCAAACTCAGAAGAAACGATACTGCTACCCATCGGGACATTTTCGTTCCGGTACTCCATCTTGCTGTACACGATACTACGGGCAGAGGTATGGAACTCCTTCGCTCCAGTTTCGGCTTCGATCCGGGCGATATTATTCTCGCGCACGCCGCATCCCGGCATGATAATGATACGTCCGTCGGCACGCTTCACCAGTTCGGTGATGAGGGGGATACCTTTCACGGCATCCGATTGCTGGCCGGAAGTAAGAATACGGTCGCAACCCAACTCGATCAGTTGTTCCAAAGCGGCAAACGGATCACGGCAGACATCAAAAGCCCGGTGGCAAGTGACGGATAATGGCTTGGCGGCCTCCATCAGACGACGCATGAGGGGGACGTCGATATCGCCCTCTTTCGTCAGGCATCCGAACACGACACCATGTACCTTCAATTGTTTACATAATTCAATATCGAGCAACATAGAGTCTATTTCTGCCGGAGTGTATAGGAAGTCGCCACCACGCGGACGGATGATTACGTTTATATCGATCGACGAAGTGAGCCCCTGGGCTGTTTTGATCTCGCCATAACTCGGGGTGGTCCCCCCTTCCGGTATGCCGGCACAAAGTTCCACACGTTTAGCTCCTCCGGCTTCAGCCTCCACACAGCTTTGTGCCGAGTTGGCACATATCTCGATTATTCGGGTCGGTTTCATTGATATTCTTTTTATCATATTATTAGGTATACAAAGATACGATAAATTCATGAAACCAAGATAAAAGATGTTATTACCGTGAAAGATGAAACCTAATTGTGCGTTTAATAAATATCACTACATTTGCATTGCATAAAACAGCAAAAGAATGAACTCTGAAAAATTAAAGGGTCACATACTGATCCTGATAGCCAATATACTATTCGCTATCAATATGCCCATATCTAAGTACTTGCTGCCGACACATGTTCAGCCCGAAGCACTGACTATCATGCGAATGAGTTCCGCTTGCCTGCTGTTTTGGATAGCATCCCTCTTTGTGAAACGGGAAAAGGTGACGATGAAAGACCTGGGTCTGCTTTTCGTCTGTGCCCTTTGCGGGGTCGGGTTCAACCAGGGGTTGTTTATTATCGGGCTGAACCGCACGTCTCCGGTAGATGCTTCCATAATCGCCACAGCCGTTCCCATCTTCGTTATGCTGTTGGCTGCCGTTATTTTGAAAGAACCGATTACGAAGATGAAGGCTTTCGGTGTATTATTAGGCTGCAGCGGTGGTATTTCCTTAATATTAGCCTCCACACATAACTCAGGACAGGCCAGCGGACTCACCGGAAACCTGATGATCACGACCAGTGCAATCATCTATTCTATCTACCTGGTTCTATCCAAACCGTTGAGTTTACGTTACTCGGCCGTGACGATGATGAAGTGGATGTTTCTTTTTTCCACACTCGTATTGTTGCCCTTCACTTACCGGCATGTGCTTGAAACACCCGCTTTTCAACGGGAAGTATTCGATATGAAAGAGATCGGGGCGATCAGCTTTGTCCTGATAGGCGCCACATTTATTCCTTACCTGTTGATACCGATGTCATTGAAACGTATTCGTCCGACAACGGTGAGTATGTATAATTATGTACAACCGATCATCGCCTCGCTGATAACCGTTATGGTGGGACAAGATACATTTTCCTTCCAAAAAGCATTCTCGGCTGTCCTCGTTTTCGTAGGGGTTTATCTGGTGACCCAGAGCAAGAGCCGGGAAGATATGGAAAAAGGTAGAATTCGTTAATAACAAAAATCTCAATCTAATTAACAACATTTTAAAATGAATACATACGGATTATACCTAAAAATATTATTACTGGGCTGCTTGTTGGCCATTTTACCCGATTGTTTTGCTGACACAATCAGAGTAAGCGAGAAATTACATCTGATAGAATTAAATAAACATGTGTATATACATACCGAGAATGATAATAATGGCATTGTATATGTAAATGACAAAAAGGCCATTATTATCTCTACTCCAGAAAATGATGAAGAAACGAATAACCTAATAAACTATATCCACAAAAATTTAAAAGCACAGATTATCGGTTGTATTGTCGACCGTTGGCATCCAGATGCTATGGGCGGATTAAAGACAATTAAAAAAGCGGGCATTCCTTCCTATGCATACGAAGGAACCAGGACAATAGCACAAAATAGAAATCTACCAATTCCTGAAAAAGGATTTAACCCCAGAATGGAACTGACAGTAGGAAAAGGCAAACTAATTTGTCATTATCTGGGAGAAGCACACACAAGCGACGGTATTGTCGTATGGATGCCGAACGAGAAAATTCTTTTTGGAGGTAATGAAGTACGGAGCAAAGGATGGTATGGAAACATAGAAGATGCCAATCTGCGAGAATGGTCTAATACCATCAAACGGGTAAAAGAATTATATGGAAATGCCGAAATCGTCGTCCCGGGACATGGGAAATGCAGCAATGCGGAATTACTGGATTACACCATTAATCTATACGAGCCTTCTTTATGGGGACGAATTTTAAAATGGAATAATGAACAGGTGAAACCTATATTCAATAATTGTGGCACTCTATTTGAAATAGCAGAAAGCGATTTTACTGATAATAATGATAGACACTTGAATAATGCCACTGTATATGTACTTCAAGAGAAAAAGAATAGATACCTGAAAATACAATCTCCCGGGATCAGACATGATAACACAGAAAGTAAGATCATATCATCAAAGAGCGGTCGGTTGCAAATGTATGATATAGAAACAAATATATTGACAGAAGATTTATATTTCAAAGATTTGACTATCATATTAGAAAATGACTATGTCAATGCATTAATCATATTAAAAGAAGCTATACGATAAAAACACCCTACGTTCAGGCATAAGCCTAAAATATTTACAGATGAACAAACTATTCCTTTCCATCCTGATTATACTCTTCGTTTTCGATATGAAAGCGGATGGACAAACGCCGCAAAAACCTAAAGCGGATTACCCGTACCTACTCTATCTTCCGAAAGATTATCCAACGAACAACAAGGATTACCCGTTGGTTATCTACCTGGGCGGCGGTGCACAGAACGGGAACGACCTGAATAAACTGAAAGCCTATGGAATTCCTTATTATATAGAACAGGGATATGAATACGATTTCATCATAGCCTCCCCACAGTGTCCACAAAACAAATACTGGACAACCGAGAATTGGTTCGATTCATTGTATGCCGAATTAACTTCAAAATGCCGGATCGACACAACCCGGATCTATGTGACCGGTATCAGTAACGGTGGTTTCGGCACCTGGCAGGTAGCGTTGGACTATCCCGACAGGTTTGCCGCGATTGCCCCCCTGTGCGGTGGTGTAAACGATAGCGACACTGCTAAAATCAGCAGCCTGAAACATCTTCCCATCTGGACATTCCACGGAACGGCAGATGATATGATCCCGATAAATGAAACGGAAAGGGTCGTAAGCAAGCTCGAAACGTACGGCCATATAAAATTCACCCGCTTACCCGGCGAGGGACATGGCATTCAATACCTTTATAAAGATAATGAGATCTTTGACTGGCTGTTACAGCATCAGAAGAAACATTAGTCTGCACGGTAGAAACTCTGAACCTTTGTATATTTTATTTGTTTTATGCAATAAATATACGTCAAAACTATGGATACAGTAAGTCCCTCTAAAAAAACATCGGGCAATAGTATGGTATGGCTTATCGTCATACTGATTGTTGCTGTTGGCATTGCTTTCCTTTGGTGGTGGAACTACCGCAAATATATATCGACCGACGATGCAAACCTCGACAGTTTCCGGGTTAGCGTTGCGGCGCAAGTCATGGCTCCGATGCTTAAACAGTATGCCTGGGAAGGCGATACGGTGAAAGCCGGTACGATCCTGGCCGAACTGAATAGCAGTACGGTTGTTGCCCAATTGCAGGAAGCCGTTGCACGCCGGGAGGAAATGGTTGCCAACCTGAAACTGGATAAAGAGAATCTCAACACGGCGATCAAGAACCTGAGCCTGGCAGAGATAGACTATCATCAGGCTGAAGTAAACTACCGCCGCGACAAAAAGTTATACGGAAGTGATGCTGTTTCGCAGGAGACATTCCAGAATACGGAAGATACCTATAAAAGTGCCGCCATCAAAGTGGACGTTGCCAAAAATCAGATCAAGATATCGCAGGCACGGATCGCTGCCGGAGAAGCAGCTATCGTTTCGGCAAATGCCGCTATCGAGTCCACCCGCGTATCCCTGGGATATTACCGGATCACAGCTCCGGTCGACGGGGTGATAGCTAAACGCTGGTCGCTGCCCGGCGATATCATCCAACCAGGACAAACGCTTTTCACCATCAACGAAGGGAAAGACCTGTGGGTTGCCGTCTATCTTGAAGAGACTAAATTCGACCACATCAGGATGGGACAACCGGCAATCTTCACGCTCGACGCCTTCCCCGACCTGACCTTCTCCGGAAAGATTTTCTATATAGGTACAAATACAGCCTCGGAGTTTTCACTTATCCCTCCCAACAATGCTTCGGGTAATTATACGAAAGTAGCACAACGTATCCCTCTGAAAATATCCATCGACAAAGCCGTAGGGAAAAAAGACAAAGTAGAAAAGCCAAAACTTGTCTCCGGAATGTCTGCAACCGTTAAGATCGAAAAGGAAAAGTCAAAGTGATGGATAAGACGGATAACACAAGCAACAGTTCCTATAAATGGCTGGTACTGGGCAATATTATGATCGGTACATTCATGGCTGTGCTCGACTCGACCGTTGTCAACACCGGGCTGCCTGCCATTATGGGTACACTCGGGGCGAGTATCAATACGGCCGAATGGGTACTTACCGGTTATATGCTGGCAATCGCCAGTATCCTTCCGGCAGCTGCCTGGTTATCCGACCGCTTCGGATATAAAAAGATTTATTTCCTCTCCCTGTTGGTCTTTACTTTCGGCTCGTTCATGTGCGGCAACTCCACCTCTATCGAGGAATTAATCTTCTGGCGCGTGATCGAAGGACTCGGCTGCGGGGCTATCATGCCGGTGGGTATGGCTATCGTGAGCAATGTATTCCCTCCCGAACAACGAGGGATGGCGCTGGGGTTCTGGGCGATCGCTTCGGCAGCATCGGTATCGTTCGGCCCGTCTATCGGGGGTTACCTGGTAGATAATATGAACTGGAACTATATATTTTATGTAAACGTTCCGGTCGGGGCACTAGCCTTGTTCTTTACGGCTATTTTGCAGAAAGAGTATAAAGCGCAGACGGTACAGCCTTTCGACATACCGGGATTTATTACATCCGGTATCTTTCTTCCTTTGTTCATGTACGGCCTGTCGGAAGTAAACTCATCGACCAACACACAGGGATGGAACAGCCCGATAGTATTAGGCTCCATGTGGATATCGGCTGTCGTGTTTATTCTGTTCATCTACTTCGAACTGACTGTGAAATATCCGCTTATCAACCTGCGTATATTCAAAGATCGTAATTTCGCACTCTCCAACCTGATGATGTTCATATTCGGCATCGGAATGTTCGGAAGTACGTTCCTGATCCCTCTTTATCTGCAAAACAACCTGGGATATTCAGCGTTTCAGGCCGGTATGTTCTTTATCCCGGTGGGGATCATCCAGGGTTTCTGTTCGCCCGCAGCCGGTGCTTTAGGGCAGAAGATCAACCCGAAGATACTGATTGCCGCCGGACTGATCCTGATGTCACTCAGCTTCTATCTCAACTTTTACCTTTCTTTTCTTACGGAGAAATGGTATATCATGCTGAGTCTTTACCTGCGCGGTGTCGGCATGGGAATACTTTTTACCCCGTTATTAACCTTGTCGCTGGCTAAAATCGGAGTGGATATGATGGCACAGGCATCCAGCATCACCAATATCGTCCGCCAGATGGGTGGTAGCTTCGGCGTTGCAATCTTCAGCCACATGCTTACCGCGCGTACCAGCTATCATACCCAACGTTATAGCGAAGCCTTGAACTATACCGGAGAAGTCTATCAGCAGACCATTGACAAGCTAAGTGCCTTCGCCTCACAAACCGCCGGAGCCACCGAACAGTCCGCCCGCTCCCTGGCCGAACAACTCATAATCAAACGACTCGAACTCGAAGCATACATCGGCGGCATCAACGACGATTTCTACATCGCATTCATCGTCACAATGATTTGTATCCTCCCGGTTTTCTGGCTTCGCAGGGTGAGAAAAGAGAAAATAAAAAAACAATAGTAACCAACCTATCCTCTTTTCCTGTCAACTTTCCACTATTTTATCACTTTCTACTGAAAAAATGCTTGCATTTGAAAAATAATGTGTAATATTGCCCCTGCAATAAGATATGAAAACTAGAAAAAGAAAAGAATGATTGCAGGTATAGCATATTATACATGGGCATTGATGACCCCTTGGGGGGTTAGAATTTACAAATAAACAAGCGCAGCGGCCACGTCCTGCATTGTTGCAATCATTTGTATTGCATCCTTTATGCCGGTTCCATCCGGTTCTTATTATCAATTAATTTAGTTACAAATAAATTGTCAATTGTCAACCGTCAATTGTCAACTAAAATAATACATACCGATGAAAGTATTGAAATTCGGCGGAACGTCCGTAGGTTCTGTGAATAGTATTCTGAGTGTAAAGAAGATAGTAGAGGCTATTGAAGAGCCTGTAATCGTTGTCGTTTCTGCCCTGGGAGGCATCACAGACAAGTTGTTGGCGACTTCTGTCATGGCATCCAAAGGGGATGTAGGATATGAAAGGGAGTTTTCCGAAATCATAACACGCCACCTGGACGTGATTGAAGGCGTTATACCCGACAAGATGCAGCGGATAGAAGTACAGAAAAGAGTCATGAGCCTGCTGGACGAACTGGGGAATATCTTCAAAGGTGTGTACCTCATCAATGACTTGTCTGCCAAGACTTCCGACACGATCGTCAGCTATGGGGAACATATCTCTTCCCTGATCGTTTCGAATGTGATCGAAGATGCGCGGTTGTTTGATTCACGCAAGTTTATCAAAACGATCAAGCAGTTCAATAAGCATATTGTCGACTTCGAACAGACCAATCAACTGATTAAAGAAACATTCAATCCGCTACCCAAAGTATCGCTGGTTCCCGGCTTCATCTCATCGAGCACGGAAAACGGGGAAGTAACAAACCTGGGACGTGGTGGTTCCGACTATACGGCTTCTATCCTGGCTACTGCCCTCGATGCCAACGTACTCGAAATATGGACAGACGTGGATGGTTTCATGACTGCCGACCCTCGTGTGATCAGCTCTGCTTATGTGATCGACCGGCTTACATTCACCGAAGCAATGGAGTTATGTAACTTCGGCGCCAAAGTGATCTATCCGCCAACGATCTATCCGGTATATCATAAGAATATTCCGATCCGTATCCTGAACACATTCAATCCGGAGGCACCGGGAACTTATATTTCCAAAGAAAAAGTTAAGGAAGAAGGTAAAGCCATTATTAAAGGTATCTCTTCTATTAACGACACCTGCCTGATCACCGTTCAGGGTTTGGGGATGGTTGGTGTGATCGGCGTTAACTACCGTATTTTTAAGACATTGGCAAAAAGCGGCATCAGCGTATTTATGGTATCACAGGCCAGTTCTGAAAACAATACCACATTCGCTGTCCGTAACGCAGATGCCGACCTGGCCGTGCAGGTACTCGATGAAGAGTTCGCACTGGAACGTGCCCAAGGTGATATGAACGATACAGTAGCAGAAAAAGATCTGGCCACCGTAGCAATCGTTGGTGAAAACATGAAACGTACTCCGGGTATTGCCGGAAAACTTTTCGGTACATTAGGTAGTGCCGGTATCAGCGTTATTGCCTGTGCCCAGGGGGCTTCCGAAACCAATATCTCGTTCGTTATTAAGTTCAAGTACCTGCGTAAGGCATTGAACTCCATTCACGACTCCTTTTTTCTGTCACAATATAAAGTTTTAAACCTGTTCATCGCCGGTGTGGGAACTGTCGGTGGAAACCTACTGGAGCAGATCCGCATCCAGCAACCGAAGTTAATGCAACAGAACGGACTGAAACTGAATGTCGTAGGAGTATCCAACAGTAAACGGGCTCTCTTCCTGCGTGAAGGCCTTAACCTCGAAAACTGTATCGACGAACTAAAGAAAAATGGAGAAGAAAGTTCCCCGGAACATCTGAAGGAAGAGATACTGAAAATGAATATCTTCAACTCTGTCTTTGTTGATTGTACTGCCAATTCAGCCGTTTCCGATCTGTATGAAACATTGCTCAATAACAACGTTTCGGTAGTGGCCGCTAATAAGGTTGCCGCATCCTCTTCTTACAGTAATTATATCAAGTTGAAAGAAACAGCCCGTCATCGTGGTGTAAAGTTCCTGTTCGAAACAAACGTCGGTGCCGGACTTCCCATCATCAATACGATGAATGACTTGATAAACAGTGGAGATCATATCCTGAAACTGGAAGCAGTCCTTTCCGGTACATTAAATTATATATTTAATACACTTAGCGCAGATATCCCTTTCAGCAAAGCCATCCTGATGGCTAAAGAGGAAGGATATTCCGAACCCGATCCACGTATCGACCTGAGTGGCAAAGACGTACTCCGCAAACTGGTTATCCTGGCACGCGAAGCAGGCTATAAGGTTGAACAGGAAGATGTTCAGCGTAAATTATTCATACCTGAAAAATTCTTTGAAGGATCGTTGGATGAGTTCTGGTGTAAGATAAAAGAAGTCGATGCCGAATTCGAAAGCAAACGTCAGCAACTGGAGGCTGAAAACAAACGTTTCCGCTTCGTTGCCAAAATGGAAAACGGAGCATGCGAAATCGGATTACAGGAAGTAGACAGCCATCATCCGTTCTACGAACTGGAAGGCAGCAACAACATCATCATGATCTCAACCGAAAGATATCACGAATATCCCATGATTATAAAAGGCTATGGCGCCGGAGCCGACGTAACGGCAGCAGGCGTATTTGCCGATATAATCTCCATTGCAAATATTCGATAAAGATGAAAAGTATTATAATTCTGGGAGACGGCATGGCCGACGAACCCATCGAGGCACTTGGAGGCAAGACCCCCATGCAATATGCAGATACTCCCTATATGGACAAGCTGGCTGCACTGGGAGTCACCGGACAAATGAAAACGGTTGCCGACGGTTTTCATCCGGGTAGCGAAGTTGCCAACATGGCCGTATTAGGATACGACTTACCCAAAGTATACGAAGGACGTGGTGTATTGGAAGCAGCCAGTATCGGTGTCACCCTCCAACCGGGTGAGATGGCGATGCGTTGCAACCTGATCTGCGTGGAAGGAGAGATACTGAAAAACCATTCTGCCGGACATATTCACACCGAAGAGGCCGACGAGTTAATACAATTCCTCAACGAAAAACTGGGCTCTGACCGGGTTAAGTTCTATACAGGAGTATCTTATCGTCACCTGCTGGTGATCAAAGGCGGTGATAAAAGACTGGACTGCACTCCCCCGCACGATGTGCCCCTCCACCCTTTCCGTCCTCTAATGGTAAAACCCGAAGTTGCTGAAGCAAAAGAGACAGCCGATCTATTGAACGACCTGATCCTGCAATCACAGGAAATATTAAAGGATCATCCCGTAAACCTCAAACGGATTGCCGCAGGAAAAGATCCGGCCAACAGTATCTGGCCCTGGTCGCCCGGTTATCGTCCCGCCATGCAGACCATGCAGGAGATGTACGGATTCGAAAAAGGTTCCGTTATTTCCGCTGTCGACCTGATCCGCGGTATCGGTGTTTATGCCGGACTCGAGGTGATCAATGTGGAAGGAGCTACCGGTTTATACGACACAAACTATGAGGGCAAAGCGTATGCCGCCCTCGAAGCCCTTAAGACAAACGATTTCGTTTACCTTCACGTAGAGGCCAGCGATGAAGCCGGACACGAAGGAGATGTCGACCTGAAAATAAAAACAATCGAGTATCTTGACAAGCGGGCCATCCGTATTATTTACGAAGAGTTACAGAAATGGAACGAACCGGTCGCCATTGCCATACTCCCCGATCACCCGACTCCTTGTTCGATCCGTACACATACCAACACACCTGTTCCTTTCCTGATCTATAAACCCGGACAGGAACCGGATGCAGTAACTTGTTTCGACGAGTTCTCCGTATTGAAAGGCAAGTATGGTGTACTTGAAAAAGATGAATTTATAAAGGAATTATTATGAAATATTACAGCACAAACAAAAAAGCTCCGTTGGCCACCCTCGAAGAAGCCGTAGTGAAAGGCCTGGCGGGCGACAAAGGATTATACATGCCCGAACGTATTGCCAGACTGGATGAAGGTACGATCGATAATATGAAGAATCAGTCTTTCCACGAAATAGCCTGTACGGTAGCACAAGCTTTTTTTGGTGAAGATATCGAACCGGAAACTCTGGATGAAATTGTCAAAGATACCTTGTCATTCGAAACTCCGGTAGTACATGTACATGACAATATTTACAGTCTTGAATTGTTCCACGGTCCAACGTTGGCATTTAAAGATGTCGGCGGTCGTTTTATGGCCCGTCTGTTGGGGTATTTTATCAAAAAGGAAGGCCTGAACGAAGTAAATGTACTGGTTGCTACTTCCGGAGATACAGGAAGCGCCGTAGCCAACGGATTTCTGGGAGTACCGGGTATTCATGTATATGTGCTTTATCCGAAAGGGAAAGTGAGTCCGATCCAGGAATGCCAGTTCACAACATTGGGACAAAACATTACTGCTTTGGAGATAGACGGAACTTTCGACGATTGCCAGGCATTGGTTAAATCAGCCTTTATGGATGAGGAACTGAACCGTCATATGAAACTGACCTCTGCCAATTCAATCAATGTGGCCCGTTTCCTGCCGCAATCCTTTTACTATTTCAATGCTTATGCACAATTAGATAAGATCGGTAAAGCCGATAATCTGATCATTTCTGTTCCCAGCGGTAACTTCGGTAATATCACAGCCGGTATTTTTGCCAACTGGATGGGATTACCCGTTAAACGCTTTATTGCAGCCAACAATCGCAATGATGTATTCCTCAAATATCTGGAAACTGGAGTTTACACCCCGCGTCCTTCTGTTGCTACGATTGCAAATGCGATGGACGTCGGCGATCCGAGTAACTTTGCCCGCATCATGGATCTGTTCGATATCTATGAAGATAAACATCAGGAAATATGCCAACATATCACCGGCTATCGCTTCACCGACGAGGAGATCGAACAGACAATCAGATATGTATATAAGAACGATGGATATCTACTCGACCCACACGGTGCTTGTGGCTACCAGGCATTGATACAAAATGCACTTGAAGCCGACGAAACCGGTTTATTTCTGGAAACAGCCCATCCGGCCAAATTCAAAGATACAGTCGACCGTATCCTGGAAGCAGATATAGAAATTCCGGCTAAATTGCAGGAATTCATGAAAGGTACGAAACAAAGTATCGAACTAAACAAAGAATTCGATACATTCAAGTCGTATCTGATGTCAAAATAAAGGACTCCAAATATAATTCTATAAAACAAATGCCATCAGGAATGTCTTTATACACTTCTGATGGCATTTACTTTATTCAAATCACAAAATACTCAAACGACTTTTTCCAAATACTCTTTCAATATCAAAGCATGATTATGATCCGGGCTCTTGGCAGCATAAAGCAAAGTAACAACCGGATATTTCTTTATTTCTTCAACTAGCTTTTTAATGGCATCCGAACCTGCCAACTCCTTTTTATACAAAGCAGCAAACTGCTTCCATCTCTCATCGGGTGCCTGATGAAACCATTCACGTAACTCAGGAGAAGGAGTTATCGCTTTTTCCCATAAATCATAATGCAGAGCCTCCTTCTTCATTCCCCTTGGCCACAGACGGTCTACAAAAACTCTATAACCATCCGACTCATCAGGATCTTCATAAACTCGTTTTAGTTTAATATGTACCATATCTTATTTATATATCAGTTGCTTATATAAACAAGATTTATAAACGTATTGTTATCATCAATATTCTTACTCTGTTTTTCCATATTCCTGTAAACATCCCCGACATCAATAATGTTATATACATACAAAACATAAATAAACAAATTATGAGTACAACAGTAAAATCAGAACAAAAAGAAAAAGTAGCTCATACTTCAAATAAAGAGCTTGCAACATTTATTGGAGAACTGTTTTCCTTCAACAGTAGTTTAAAATTATTCCACTGGAGTGTAACCGGAACGGGTAGCTACGCTAAACATATGGCTTTAGACGAAGCCATCGCTTCTTTATTGGATGTGATCGACAGAATTACAGAAACAACATACGCCATGGTTGGTGACATGCAGATTTCAATTCCTGAAACCAAAACACCGAAGGACATTGTAAAACATGCAACGGATTTCTACAATTATGTAGAAAAACACAGAGATCTGTTCCCTGAAGCATTCTCTCAATCTATCATTGATGATTATCAGGAAGCTATCCAGCAGTTGCTTTACAGATTAATCCGATTGCAGTAATCTATAATTCAATTGTTCTTTTTTTGATATAAATTAAAAAGTTATCTCTTTAAGGAGATAACTTTTTATGTTTTAATCCTATTCCATCATTAATTCCATGTAAAGTAACAAAAAACGACTCTGTTTATTATCATGTTTTGCAGCGAATAGAGATATTAAGAGCCCTACTAAAAATATTAAAATTGTTCCAAATACAATAGTCAAGATGAACGGACATCCCCGCCCCCCAGGCTGGTAATCTACCTCCGGCAAATGTATATTAGCTTCCGCCTGGGGCTGGTTTGTAAAACTCTTGAAGAGTTTTCGTCTGACGTCTTTTGTATAATTATTTCAATCGACAGCCCACTGCTTCATTTCATACATATCCAGATACTCTTCCCATTCAGGGTCTATTTCCGTATAAATCGAAATAGGAAGCAGTTCGAATGAAGCTAACGCTTCATTCAATCGTTCTCCAAAGACACGGACAGTACGGGTATAGAATACCCAAATCTTCTCTCCCGCTCCGGTATATACGGCAGTCAGGATAGACAGTTTATCTTTTTCCATGGCTTTCTTCAATGCCTCCTGAACGTTTTCCATTTGTTCGGCAAGTGCATCGTCTGGCATTCCTTTTTCATCCCCTTCATATTTCCAGGTGATCTCTACACGTTCCTTGAACTTCCCGGATTGGATAAACTCTGTCAGTTCATCACGCCCATAGATTGTTACCAGATTTCCGGACTCGTCTTCCGACAATGCTGTAAACCATTCATCACTTAATCTCATATATTCTTATTTTTATTATATTATGCGATAGTATATTTCATCTTTTCCTCTTTCTTTCTCTTCTTCCACAACTGCCAACTATTGAAAATATTCTGCCACATATTATATACATAGCAGCATACAAGCCTGATTATCAAAAGAAAATTCCACCTATTACTAACAGTGGGTAACAAAATAGTAACAAAAAACGAAGAAATTCGCTTAGTGGTGGGCTTCGTGTGCAAAAGTAACAAAAGGCAACTACCTGCCAAAAAAGAAATAAGACTTTTTCCTTACAATAGCTTTTTCAAATCCTCAATGTCCGGTAGAGCATTACGAAGTCGTTCCGGCATATCCTTGGACGCACGGTATGTAGCAACTCCCATCGGTTTGTTATAATCACGAACTGCAAACTCTACAAAGATTTGATTCATTTCCCTGCAAAGAATTATTCCTATAGAGGGATTTTCATTTAGTATCAGGCAATGTTTGTGCGAAATTGTTAGGCAAAGTTCCCCGATGGCTGTACAGGTCTGCTTTTAAGTAATCCCTTAAAGTGTACTTACTCCAATAGCGAATGGCGCACTCATGTATATAAAATAGCCTTGCTTCCAAAGTCTTAGCTTTGGATATGATTTCGGTATGATGACTAAAGCCGATTGAAAGGAAGTCTGACCAGTTAAATTCATCAGCCATTGGCTGGCGAATTACGCTCAACAGCAATTTTTCATTCAACACTAAATCGTCAGCCATTGGCTGGCGATTTAAAACGGGTTCCCATGCTTCATAGAAAATTCGCATATTCTTAATATTCGAAGCTGAAAATCCTCTTAGCCCCGGTAGTTCTTTTTGCAACAGAGAAGATATTTGTTCAATTGCACCTTTCCCCCAAAAGCCTTTACGGGAATTTTCCGACACGTAACGTCCGATACCGTAATAAAGAGATAGCTGTTCCTTGTTCACCGATGCAGCTGCACGGTACTGGCTGCGTAGAATAGCTTCTTTTATAGTCTTTACTGCTTCCCTATAATTCTGATTTATATCCATTTGCGCTTTGTTACATGCAACAAAAGTACAAAAATAATGCTGGCGAAAAGAAAACAAAGGTATTTTTTCTTTTCGCCGGCACCTATCTTGCTGTCAGGACAAAGAAGTTTAGTCCGTTTTGGATATATAAACAAAGGAACGTACTAAACTCAATCTGTAATCTTTTTATTACAATACTCCAAAAATGCCACTTCGCCTATTTCACTTAACAGTTTCTGATTCTCAATAAAATTCTGTCCATACTTTAACCAACGCTTGGTAAAGCCTTTAAATTTGGTACATGGGAAGCTGCTGCATTGGAAACAATGTGTTATCTCTTTCCCCAAACAACATAAATGAAATGTTTTGCATTTTTCACAGCGAGAACTATTTAGCTCGGCTCCTCTGCAAGGTCTTTTTTCTCTCGTATATATGGGACATCCCCCACAAAAGACACCACAAGCAGGAATACGACCATTATAAGGCTTAATTTTAGCTACCTCCCTTGCCACCCAAAAATTAGTAAGAGAAAGCTGATTCGCTTTGCGCTTTTGTTCTTCCTCTACTACATAACCTTTTTTTTCAAAGAAAGGACGAGCAGTTAAACTCACTTCGGATGTAATCCGCATAATCCCGGCTGTAATTGCATACCGTTCTATTTCTTCCAAAAGCATCGTGGCAATACCCTTACCTTGAAAATCCTTGTGAACAAACATAGAATGTAAATAGCCTTGAGACGTAATAGATGAAAAACCAACGATTTGTGACTGTTGATTAACAGCTACAATAAAATAGTGAGTCTTTATCATCTCTCCTATTGCAGATAGATTATCTCCGCACGATGCCCAATCTTCAACTTCTGCCTGTGAATAATCACGTCTATTTATTACGAGAACAGTATTTTGAAATAACTCTTTTAGTTCAACCGCATCCGGCTGTTGAGCTTGCCTGATTGTAAAGTCCGTCTTCATACATCTAATTTTCAATATCTTATACTTGTTATTTCAACTCATTCTTTCTCTTCTTCCACAACTGCCAACTATTGAAAATATTCTGCCACAAGACATAAGATCCTGGGCCTACCGACGATACAGGATCGAGATAAGTATAAGACATCCAGATAGCAAGTACCGTATTCTTTTGTCCCAACGCCTGCCCGGCACTGATACGGTCTTTATAAATAGTTCCGATTCGTTTGCCCAGAAAAAATTGCAAGGCACAAGTAACAAAACCGGCAAATGCGATCAATATCTCTATCTCCACCGGGATACTACTGTCGGCAAGCGACTTCACGGTCTGGCCCGTTACAACTGCCAATGCTATTCCCCACATATAAAAAGCCAGATCATGAAAGCCTAACAAAAAGTGATGTACTTTCGGAAGATAATACCGAAAAAACAAAGCCAGAAAGAACGGGAGAAGTAATAATGGAAATACCTTACTCAATATCTTCAGAAAAGCCGTCAAGAACGTTACATCCGTATGGGGTTCGACCAATGGGAATATTAAAGGAACAGCTACCGCCGCCATAATATTCGAAAGCAAGGTATAAGTAGTCAGACTAGACGCACTCCCTCCCAACTTACCTGTAATCACAGCCGCAGCCGTCGCCGTCGGACAAATCAAACAAACCATTGCTGCTTCAAACACTTCACGATAAGAGCCTCCCATAGGGATAAAGATCAATAACGCAGCTAATGCACAAGACGAAACGATCTGAAACAACAACAACCATCCATGCCACGGGGACGGCATCAATTCCCTCCAGTCTACTTTACAGAAAGTAAGCAAGAGCTGTCCAAAGATCAAAAAGGGGGTGAGATATGAAATAAACGTATTCAGAAACGGTCTTGCCGGTTCCAGAAATGCGACATTGGCAAATATAAAATAACCCAACGCACCTGCCAGCATGGCAATAGGCAACGTCCAGTTTTTCAAAAAATTCAACATACAATCTGTCTTTATATTTCGCCGTAAAGATAGACAAAAAAAGCCCCATTCGACAACGAACAGGGCTTCTTATTTATGCATACTTTATATTGTATTATTTACGGAACGGAGCTTTCACCACCTGAGCTTTCAGATTCCTGTTACGCACCTTCACGAAAAACTCTGTACCGACTTTCGCATATTCCGGTTTCACATAACCCATACCTATACCTTTTTTCAATACAGGAGACATGGTTCCGGAAGTAACCACCCCGATCACATTATCTTCAGCATCTACAATCTCGTAACCATGACGGGGTATACCTTTATCTATCAGTTCGAATGCACACAGTTTGCGTGTTACGCCTTCTTTCTTCTGACGTTCCAACTCCTCACGGTTGGTAAATTCTTTTCCTTCTGCAAACTTGGTGATCCATCCCAGACCTGCTTCGATCGGAGAAGTCGTATCATCCAGGTCGTTTCCATACAGACAGAAACCCATTTCCAGACGAAGCGTATCACGTGCACCCAGACCTATCGGCTTGATACCTTCCGGCTTTCCAGCTTCGAAGATGGCATTCCAGATCGTCATAGCATCATCCAGATAGAAGTACAGTTCGAAACCACCGGCACCCGTGTAACCCGTATTAGAGATAATCACGTTCTTACATCCTGCAAATTCACCCGTTACAAATGAATAATAAGGAATAGAAGACAAGTCGACCGGAGTAAGACGTTGCAAAACTTCAGTTGCTTTCGGTCCCTGGATAGCCAGCTGTGCAGTACGATCGGAAGAGTTTTCAAGCTCTGCTCCCACTGTGTTATGACTCACACACCAATCCCAGTCCTTCGCAATATTACCGGCATTTACTACCAGTAAATATTTTTCCGGTTCATAATGATAAACCAGCAGATCATCTACAATACCGCCTTTATCATTCGGGAAACAGGTATATTGTGCCTTACCCAAAGGCAAAACAGAAGCATCATTAGACGTGATACCCTGAATAAAAGCCAGCGCATTCGGGCCCTTTACCCAAAACTCACCCATATGAGATACATCAAACACACCTACACCATCCACTACGGTCATGTGTTCGTCGATGATGCCGGTATATTCAATAGGCATATTATAGCCGGCAAATTCGTGCATTTTTGCTCCCAATGCGATATGCACATCGGTAAACGGAGTCGTTTTCATGTTATTATTCGTTTAAGATTTTTGAGCTAACAGCTCGGTTATTTTTATTATGGTTTGCATACTTTTTTCCAGTGAACCCACCGGAAGGAACTCATAACGTCCATGGAAGTTCAGTCCTCCCGCAAAGATATTCGGGCAAGGCAATCCCATAAACGACAGACGGGCACCGTCCGTTCCGCCACGAATCGGCTTAACCAACGGTTTTACACCGACAGCTTCCATCGCTTCGAACGCCAGGTCCACAATATATTTCTTCGGTTCAACCACCTCACGCATATTATAATACTGGTCGCGAAGTTCGAGTGTCGTACTACCCGGATGTATTTCATTCATACGTTTTACCAATAGACGCAACTGTTCTTTCTTTTCTTCGAACAAGGTACGAACATGGTCGCGGATGATATAAGACAAAGAAGCCTCTTCCACGGTACCGGACATATTAGTCAAGTGATAAAACCCTTCATACCCCGCTGTATGCTCCGGACGTTGCGATGCAGGCAACCAGGAAGCGAACTCGATCGCCAAAAGCGAAGCATTCAACATCTTATTCTTTGCATAACCCGGATGAACATTCAACCCTTTGAAAGTTACTTTTGCTCCGGCAGCATTGAAGTTTTCATATTCCAGTTCACCGATCTGTCCCCCATCGATCGTATAAGCCCATTCGCAACCGAACTTTTCCACATCAAAATGATCGGCACCCTGGCCTATCTCTTCATCGGGAGTAAAACCGATACGAATCTTTCCATGTTCGATTTCCGGATGATCCTTCAGATACTGAACAGCCGAAATGATAGCGGCCACGCCACCCTTATCGTCGGCACCCAGCAAGGTTTTACCGTTAGTCACGATAATATCCAGCCCTTTATAGTCGTTCAGTTCGGGAAACATCCGGGGAGAAAGTACGACATTCTCTTCAGCACACAGCACGATATCTCCCCCTTTATAGGTTACGATACGCGGCGTCACATCCTTGCCGGACATATCCGGACTGGTATCCAGATGTGCAATAAAACCGATGGTCGGCACTTTCTTTGTTGTATTAGCCGGAAGAGTTGCCATCAGATAGCAATTATCATCCAGGGTAATATCTTCCAGGCCAATTGCTTCCAGTTCCTTTACCAATTCAAGGGCAAGCACCCGTTGTCCGGGAGTACTGGGCGTTGTGCCCGTCTCTTCGTCCGACTGTGTGTCGAACGTAACGTACTTCAAAAATCGTTCTGTCAGATTCATAAGGCTGTGTTTTTTTAGAAACAGCTTGACCCGTCATAGCAATGCGTACAAACACATTCCTTAGGCAAGCCGATCGATTGAATTAAATCTTCTACGGTGTTAAATTTGAGCGTGGTGATGTTCAACTGTTCACGGATACGCTCAACAAGGTTATTATATTGTTCAGTACCAGTAGTCGCATACTTATCCAGATCCTTAGCATCATCGCCCTCTATTTCTTTAACAATCCGGCGGGCAATAAGTTCGAGATGAGATTTGGAAGCAGAGAATCCGACAAACGGGCATGAATGCAAGATAGGAGGACATCCGATACGCATGTGTACCTCTTTTGCCCCATATCCGTACAATATATTTACATTATCGCGAAGCTGTGTTCCACGTACAATCGAGTCGTCACAGAAGATAACCCGCTTTCCACGCAACAGTTCACGATTTGGGATCAGTTTCATTTTAGCAACCAGGTCACGAACTGCCTGGTTAGCCGGAGTAAAGCTACGAGGCCATGTCGGTGTATATTTTACAATGGCGCGACGGTAAGGGATTCCCTTTCCTTCAGCATACCCCAAAGCCATACCGATACCCGAATCAGGAATACCGGATACGAAATCGGCTTCCACTTCATCCTTCTTTGCCATCGAAACACCGCTGGCATAACGTGAAGCGTCTACATTTACCCCTTCATATTCAGATACCGGATATCCATAGTAAACCCACAGGAAAGAACAAACCTGCATCTTTTTATTCGGTTTACGCAGTTGTGTCATCTTATCAGCTGTAAGATGTACGATTTCACCCGGTCCTACATTATATTCTATTTCATATCCCAGATTCGGAAAACTACAAGGTTCGCTGGTGGCTGCATAAGCTCCCTCCTTCTTCCCGACCAGTATCGGCGTACGTCCCCATTTATCGCGGGCTGCAATAATACCGTCTTCGGTAAGGATCAGCATCGAGCAAGAACCTTTCACTTTTTCGAATACCAACTCTATTCCTTCCAGAAAAGTTCTTCCTTCAGATATCAATAATGAGATCAATTCTGTTTGATTGGTCTGTCCGGAACTTAATTCGGAGAAATGACAACCTTTATCCAGTAATTCTTTCTCCAACTCATCCATATTATTCACTTTGGCAACCGTTACTACGGCATATTTACCCAGGTGAGAATTAATAAAGATCGGTTGAGGATCCGTGTCACTGATGATACCGATACCAGAGTTTCCCTGAAACTTGTCCAGTTCACTTTCAAAACGTGTACGGAAATAAGAATTTTCGAGATTATGGATAGAACGCTTAAATACGCCATTATGGAGAGTTGCCATACCGCCTCTGCGGGTCCCCAAGTGAGAGTTGTAATCTGTGCCATAGAATAAATCGGTAGCACAAGCCGAGTTAGAAATAGTTCCGAAAAAACCACCCATTGTTCTTACTATTTTTGATTTTTAAATTAGGACACAAAGTTACAAGAATATTTATACATATACCAGAGTAGATCATAATCTATCAAAAAATATGACCGGTTACCGCCTTATTACAAGCAAGCCTCTCCTTACTTCCTTGCCGATAAATCCGAAATAGAGTCATATACTTAAAACTGTTTCACCAAGAAGAAACAAGTGTTTCTCATAAGTGAAACAAGTGTTTCATCCTAGTGAAACAATCCGTTAATGCTAAAGAAACAATTCCCTCCCCAAAGGAAATGCCGAATCACCTCAGGGAAGAGCAACTCACAAGACTGCACAAGCCCTCAAGAGACCGGTAAACATTTTTTAACTACGCCGAAAATAAAAGGTTTCCAGCCATTTAGAAACAAATATCACTTCAGATAAACAAAAACGCTTGCATTGTAAAAAATAATATCTACTTTTGCACCCGGGTAAGTCCTATACGGCATGCTCCCTCGGAATCCCCCAGGGCTTGACCGCAGCAAGGGTACTTGGTTGTAGCGGCGCGATGTAGTAAGCTTACCCACCTGCCTCTTTAGCTCAGTTGGCCAGAGCACGTGATTTGTAATCTCGGGGTCGTTGGTTCGAATCCGACAAGAGGCTCTCAGAAAGAGGAAGTTTATTTAAGTAAACTTCCTCTTTTTTTTTATTATCATAATTGCATATTCTTACAAAAGGATTAATTTTGCTGATATAAACTTTAAAACAGCAATATACGATGGAAGAAAATAAAGGTCTACTATTAAAAAGTGCGATGACTTATGGCCTGGCCATGGGAATTTACTGGGTGATAAAGTATCTATTCTTTATTTTCAGCAACACAATCCCCGCTCTTAATATTGTCTATTTGGCACTAACATTGTTGGTTCCGTTTATCGCCTACTATCTGACCAAACGATATAAACAAGACATCGGAGGAAAAATCAGTTTCTTTCACGCATGGCGATTCGGTACGATGCTCTATTTCTTTGCCGCTCTGATCGTAGCACTGGAACATTTTGTATTTTTCCAGTTTATCGCACCGGCGGACTTTTTGTCTAACTCGATAAACCAGATGATAGATGTACTGAAAGATTCGCAGGTAAGCACCGAAATAATGGAGGCTGTAGGAAGAACGAACTTCACTCCTATCCACATGGCGATTCAAGGTATCTTTAACAATATATTTTACGGTATCATACTTTCAATTCCGGTAGCTGCTATTATATGCAGAAATAACGAAACCGGAAATGTCGGACAAGAATAAAAGGAGAAACAAAACAAATAATGGACATATCAGTAGTTATTCCGTTGTATAACGAAGCTGAATCCCTTCCTGAGCTGGAAGCATGGATAGAGCGGGTAATGAAAGAAAACAACTTTAGTTACGAAGTTATATTTGTAAACGATGGAAGTACGGACAATTCATGGGAAGTAATCGAAGAGTTACAACAAAAGAATCCATGTGTCAGAGGTGTTAAATTCCGTCGCAACTATGGTAAATCACCCGGATTGCACTGTGGTTTCCAGCGTGCCAAAGGAGATGTGGTCATCACCATGGATGCCGACCTGCAAGACAGCCCCGACGAGATCCCCGAACTTTACCGTATGATAAAAGACGAAGGATACGATCTCGTTTCAGGATGGAAGAAGAAACGGTACGATCCATTATCCAAGACTATACCGACTAAGTTGTTCAATGCTACGGCACGTAAATTCTCCGGTATAAACAATCTCCATGATTTCAATTGTGGATTAAAAGCATATAAGAATATTGTAATAAAGAATATAGAGGTGTATAATGATATGCACCGGTATATTCCTTACCTGGCAAAGATCGCTGGTTTTAATAAGATCGCCGAAAAGGTGGTACAACACCAGGCACGCAAATACGGGACAACCAAATTCGGACTAAATCGTTTCGTGAACGGTTATCTCGATCTGATTACGCTGTGGTTTACTTCCAAGTTCGGCAAGAAACCGATGCACTTTTTCGGCCTTTGGGGAAGCGTAATGTTCTTTATCGGTTTTATAGCTTTAGTAATCGTTCTGAGCATGAAACTGATCTCAATGTTTTCAGGTGATTTACGTCCGCTTGTGACTAATTCGCCTTATTTCTATATATCACTTACCGCAATGATACTAGGAACCCAAATGTTCCTTGCCGGATTTATCGGAGAGTTGATATCCAGAAATGCCCCCAACCGGAACAATTATAAGATTGAATCGGAAATATAAGATACGGGAAGTTTGTCCGTATTCCGGAACAAAGCGATCGAAGAGGTTAGCAAAAGGGAAACTTTTTAATATATGTCAATTATAGAAATAGTGTTACTAGCTATCGGTTTATCGATGGACAGTTTAGCCGTGTCTGTAACCGGCGGTGCGATGATTCGTAAATGCACCGCTTGTAATATGGTTAAGATAGGCTCTTTTATGGGGATCACACAGGCAGTAATGACCGCTCTTGGTTATCTGACAGGCGTCGGATTCCAGAAATACATTACAGCATTCGACCACTGGATCGCTTTCATTCTTTTATTATACCTGGGAAGTAAAATGATTTACGACAGCACCCAGGAAGAGGATGAAGACTGTAAATCCAATCCGCTTTGCAACAAGACATTGTTCGGGTTAGCCATTGCTACGAGTATCGACGCCCTGGCAATCGGTATATCGCTGGCTATCCTCAAATCGGATATTATCATCCAGGCCTTCCTGATCGGGATCGTTACCTTCCTGATGTCAGTTTCCGGTGTATACTTCGGAAGCCGCTTCGGACGTAAGGTCGACCTGAAACTCGACCTGATCGGCGGACTGATCCTGATCGGTATCGGAACTAAAATATTAATAGAACACATATTCTTCAGTTAAAAGAATAATTTATGAAAAGTCAGGAGTTACGTAAACTGGCCCCGGAGATCGACTCGCTCAGACTCGGCAGCGGATGGAGTATCGACGACCTCAGCAAACCCCAGATCATTGTCGAAAGCAGTTACGGACACAGCCATCCCGGTAGTGCACATCTGAATAAACTGGTCGAAGAAGCAGGGAAAGGCATCCACGATGCCGGAGGACGGGCTGCCAATTATTACGTAACCGATATCTGCGACGGAGAAGCACAGGGACATGACGGCATGAATTATTCACTTGTATCCCGCGATATCATGGCCGCCATGATGGAGATACATGTCAAAGCTACTCCATTCGATGCAGGCGTATTCATCACGAGTTGCGATAAATCCGTCCCGGCCCACCTAATGGCGATCGCCCGCCTGAATATGCCGGCCGTACTTGTTCCCGGAGGCATTATGAAAGCCGGCCCCAATCTGCTAACATTGGAGCAGATCGGCAAATATAACGCACAATACGAACGTAAGGAGATCAGCGAAGAACAACTCCTGGCTTATAAAAAAGACGCCTGCCCTTCCTGTGGTGCCTGTTCTTTTATGGGAACAGCCTCTACTATGCAGGTAATGGCGGAAGCACTGGGTATCGCATTGCCCGGTTCAGCCTTGATCCCTACCCATATACATTATCTGAAAGATATTTCCCGCTACGCAGGTCAGCGGGCTGTCGAATTGGGGAATGAAGAACTGTTTCCCTCCGACATTCTGACTATCGAGGCCTTTAAAAACGCCATCATAATACACGCCGCCATAGCCGGTTCAAGCAATAGCCTGTTACATTTGCCGGCTATTGCACATGAACTAGGCTTAGAACTTCCTCCTGAACTGTTCGATGAAATTCATCGGCAGATCCCATTCCTGTTGAATATCCGGCCAAGTGGATTCTGGCCGGGCGAATATTTCTGGTATGCAGGAGGTGTACCGGCCATTATGGAAGAGCTTAAAGACGTTCTTAACTTGGATGTACGAACCGTCACAGGCAAATGCCTGGGAGAAAATCTTGAAACACTCCGGCAGAACGGCTTTTATGAAGGATGTCGGAAATACCTGCCTGCACTTGGAGTAAAAATAAGCGATATCATCAAACCCTTCGATAATCCGATCCGTAAACAAGGAGCAATTGCTATATTAAAAGGAAACCTGGCTCCGGAAGGTGCCGTTGT
Source organism: Parabacteroides leei (assembly GCF_023369805.1). NCBI lineage: Bacteria > Pseudomonadati > Bacteroidota > Bacteroidia > Bacteroidales > Tannerellaceae > Parabacteroides > Parabacteroides leei. Next base: position 399,071 of record NZ_JAMBQG010000001.1, on the reverse strand, counting down.
CAAACATGCAGCCATCTCTCCCAACCTGATGCAGGCCACATTGATCGCCCGTGTTTTCAATAAGGAAGAGGAGGCTTTACAGGCTGTATTACAAAAGGATATTCATCCGGGCGATGCTGTTTTTATCCGCTATGAAGGTCCTAAAGGAAGTGGCATGCCCGAAATGTTCTATACGACAGAAGCCATTGCCTCCGATCCGGAACTGGCAGAAAGTATCGCTCTGATTACCGACGGACGCTTCTCCGGTGCAACCCGTGGACCGGCCATTGGCCATGTCTCACCGGAAGCATACGAAGGCGGACCTATCGCTTTGGTTGAAAACGGCGACTTGGTTCATATCGATATCCCAGCCCGGATACTGGAAATTACAGGAACAAACGGCGTACAACAGACACCGGAAGAAATAAATCAGATCCTACAGGAGCGCCGGAGACTATGGAACAAACCAGCTCCGCTTCAAACTCAAGGTATCCTCGATATTTTCACAAATAACAGCGTATCCCCCATGAAAGGAGCCTACATGGAGAACAGAAATGCTTAAGCCTTGATAATAGTTGAATCACAATAAATTTTAGTATCTTTGCCGACCTAAAATTAAAAGAGATGTATAAGAAGATCGGTTTTCTGGTAAGTCTGTGGATATTTATTCTCACTGCTTGCACAAACCAGAAACAATATTTTGAAGAGAGTGGTTCCGTATTTCATACAATCTATCATGTCAAATATGAAGCGTCCGAACTGCTGACAGACAAGATTGATGCTGAATTCCAAAAGTTTAATCTTTCATTGAATCCGTTCAACCCGAATTCCATCATATCCAAGGTAAATCAGAACGAGCCTGTTGAAGCCGACGACTGGTTTATCGAAGTATTCAACAAAGCCCGGGAAGTCTCAGACCATTCCGATGGCGTTTTCGACATCACATGCGCCCCGTTGGTAAACCTGTGGGGATTTGGCTTCAGCAAAATGGACAGCATCACCCCACAGATGATCGACAGCATCAAACAGTTTGTAGGTTACCGGAAAGTAAAACTGGACGGACGAAAAGTAGTGAAGGAAGATCCCCGCATTTTACTGAATTGTTCAGCCATTGCAAAAGGATATGCGAGCGACATAATAGCTCGCCTGTTTGAACGCGAAGGTGTTAAGAATTATATGGTTGAGATTGGCGGTGAGGTTACCATGAAAGGTGTCAACCAGAATGGAAACTGCTGGCGTATCGGTATTAACAAACCGGAAGACGATTCCACCGGAATAAGAAACGATATAGAAGAGGTTGTCCAGCTATGTAAAAAAGGCGGAGTAGCCACTTCGGGCAATTACCGGAATTATTATGTAAAAGACGGAAAAAAATATGCACATACGATCGATCCGCGTACAGGATACCCGTCTGAACAGAATATCTTAAGCGCAACTATTGTTGCAGATGACTGCATCACCGCCGACGCCTACGCTACGGCCTTCATGGCAATGGGTCTTGAAAAAGCACGCCAGGCAGCTAAAAACATCCCTGATATTGAATATTATGTAATCTACTCCGATGAAAATGGTAAACATCAGATAGAATACTCTGAAGGCATGCTCCAATATCTACCCAACAGGCAGTCTGAAGCAATACAGAATGAGTAATATTTTTTTATGAAGAATTTTTTTAATCAGTTTGAATGTAAAGAAGTTAAAGCAGGTGAAACAGCATACGACACAGAGTCGATTGGCAATGTCTTACTTTTTGTTACCTCCGGAACACTTCTTATCGACCCCCAAACATCGACTTCGGCCATAGAACTAAATGAAGGGTATTTTGTTTTGCTACCCGCAGAACAACGTTATATCATAACGGCCGTTACCGATGCACAAACAGTATTAATGTATGCAGGAAGTTTATCCGCCATGATCACGGAAGATCCGGAATGGGACCCGGAAAGACCGGTCGTCCTCCCGATATTCCCCTCATTGGCTAAAACGATCTACCTGCTCGAATCCTATCAGAAAGAGGCAAAGGCGAAGCTGAATTAAAAGCTTTTGATCAGGAATGACGGATTTATCCGTAAATAAACTCCGGCAGAAAAACTCGTTGCGCTGCCGGACTTACTGACTCCGTCAACTCCTTGTTCATACATGTTAACAGGAAGATGCTGGTATATATCGACATCTACTCCCATAGAAAAACCTTTTCCGAAACTCCGGGAGTATTCAAACCCCAGATAGAACATATTCTGTCCGTCAAACGTAACACCTTCCGTGGATGTTGAAACAGCTCCATAGAAAGGACTGCCGAACATCGATATGAACTTATTGCTATTCCAATAGGATGTTTTCACGCGGAAATCATAAATATCGGCCGAAGCGCGAACATAAAAACCGGACCCGCTATCATAAGGCCATAATTCACCGGCTTGCTGGTAATAACCGGTTACGTCAAATTCCAGATTGACATTCTTAAATATTGGATTTCCTGTATTCCATACTGCACCAGCACCAATTGCACCGTTCATCAAAGTCTGAACAGAATTTGTGTAGATCGTATCTATCTCTCCTCCCCGGTGCTGGGCAAGACCTTGCAGAGGTACATAGAAATGAAAACGAGATTCCGGATTGTTCAACTTATACCGTGCAGACAACCCGACCGTAAATGCTTCCTGGTGAGTATCTTCATGAAAGATAAAACTCTCCCAGTTCACCCACACATCGAAATCGAACCGGCGGGAATCGTATAACAATTGCAGGCCGGCCTCAGGATCAGCAGTCAGGTTCAGCTCCGGATTATATAACGGTTCGATCAGATTATGATTCGCTCCCCCATAAATATCTCCTAATACTATATTTACATGATCCGACAAGGCCACCTGTGCACGAAAGAAAGGAAGTACATGGAATCCGTGCTGAAACTGGTTACCTTTCCAGGTTGCAATATCCTGATAAGCCAGGCTCGGATATTTAGTTGCCCCCCAGTAACGCAGCATATGCGCGCCCACCTCCAGCTTGATGTTACTTAACGGATAGAAGGTCACTTTCGGTTGAACCCAAAGTCCCGGAAGTGAGTATCCTTTCATAATAGAACCCGTATATTCATTATCTTTGAAAAAGCTTATATTATCGAGCTCCACGGACAATTGTCCCTTTTTATCCGGATCAATCCTGTGGTCCGATTTAAATACACGTTCAGGAATCTGTGCAGAAGCAGTCTGTATAGCCAGCAAACCGGCAAGCACAAGACAAATACCTATTATTTTCATTTGTTTTTTAAATTTGCAGCAAACGTAAGAAATTATCGGCATAAATAAAAAGGGATACGGAAGTTTTACCCACCGTATCCCTTTCAATATTTTATTTGCTAAAGCTAACTCAACGTCTCGGAGTTGCTTCTTTAACAACCATCTGACGACCTTCGTATTCAGCACCGTCCAATTCTTTGATCGCATTTCTTGCTTCGCTTTCATTTGTGAACTCAGCGAATGCAAAACCTTTAGATCTGTTAGTGTCGCGATCAATGATTAACTTTACTGATTCTACAACTCCATACTCTTCCAGAACCTGCTGTAAGTCAGATTCTCTAACCCGGTAGTTCAGGTTACCAATGTAAATATTCATACAAAAATGATATAAAATAATTAATAAAAAAACTGTAACAAATAAGCTTGGAAAGGTCGATTACTACAAAATAAATTCATTTTTGAATATTACATCGGAGATAAAAGAACTATTTCTGAAAACTATGTTGTTCACATGGGGCAAAGGAAAGTATTTTTATTTGATATATCATCATAATCACTATTTTTTTTGTCAGGTAAAATGTATTTTATAATTTTGTAACATATAAAACGGATAACGAGGTATACAACAGAACCTCCATTTTACAAAGTATCAGGACAAACGGAGTTTTAAAATACAGTACTTTTAAATCGTTATCCGGACAAGTTGTTAGAAATAATAGTATTTTTGACCAATTATATCGCATATTTATCCTTTTTAATTCAAATTAGAAGGCCTAAATTTGCACCATTATTTTTGAACTTAAATTGACATGGAAAAAATCGAAGTAAAAGAAGCCAAAGGAAAACTTGGTATTCTCGTTGTGGGTGTAGGTGGAGCAGTAGCAACCACCATGATTACAGGTACACTGGCCGCTCGTAAAGGGGTAGCCAAACCAATCGGGTCAATTGCAGAAATGGCGACGATGCGTTTGGAAAATGGAGAAGAGAAGGCAATTAAGGACATTGTACCCTTGGCGGATCTGAACGATATTGTATTCGGCGGATGGGATATATTCGCAGACAATGCATATGAAGCCGCCATGTATGCAGAAGTTTTAAAGGAAAAAGACCTGAACAAGGTGAAAGATGAACTGGAGGCTATTAAGCCGATGCCGGCAGCCTTCGATCACAATTGGGCCAAACGCTTAAACGGAACGCATATTAAACAAGCTGCTACTCGTTGGGATATGGTAGAGCAAATTCGCCAGGACATTCGCGATTTCAAAGCAGCTAACAACTGTGAACGTATCGCTGTATTATGGGCAGCAAGTACAGAAATCTATATTCCTCTTTCAGAAGAACATATGTCGCTTGCCGCATTGGAAAAAGCAATGAAGGAAAACAATACGGAGGCCATTTCTCCCAGTATGTGTTATGCCTATGCAGCCATTGCAGAAGGTGCTCCGTTCATCATGGGCGCTCCTAACCTGTGCGTAGACACGCCTGCTATGTGGGAATTCTCCAAACAGATGAATGTACCTATCTCAGGTAAAGACTTCAAGAGCGGACAGACTCTGATGAAGACAGTACTGGCTCCGATGTTCAAAACACGTATGCTGGGTGTCAGCGGTTGGTTCTCTACCAATATCTTAGGAAATCGCGACGGCGAAGTATTGGACGACCCTGCAAACTTCAAGACGAAAGAAGTCAGCAAACTGTCGGTAATCGATAACATTTTTGAACCTGAGAAATATCCGGATCTTTATGGCGACGTATATCATAAGGTACGTATCAACTACTACCCGCCGCGTAAAGACAACAAAGAAGCATGGGACAACATCGACATCTTCGGATGGATGGGATACCCGATGGAAATCAAAGTAAACTTCCTTTGCCGCGACTCTATCCTTGCCGCTCCTATCGCACTCGACCTTGTATTGTTCAGCGACCTTGCTATGCGTGCCGGTATGTCCGGTATCCAGACCTGGTTGTCATTCTTCTGCAAGAGCCCGATGCACGACTTCGAACACCAGCCTGTTCATGACCTGTTCACACAGTGGAGAATGGTTAAACAGACACTGCGTAACATGATCGGCGAAAAAGAGCCCAGCTATCTGGATTGATAAAATACATACAGAGATAAAGATTTCTTCTTTCCGTGAAAAGTCCGTCTTCTCACAGAAAGAAGAAATTCTTTTCATATATTACTCCTTTTAATTCAAACAGATTCTAACATATGGATTATGCAATCATTGCAGCAGGCGAGGGTTCCCGATTGGTGCAAGAAGGTATTAAATGGCCCAAACCTTTAGTGCAACTAAATGGTATCACTCTTATAGACCGTCTGATCAATGTCTTCCTGAAAAACGACGCGTCATCTATCAGTATTATTGTAAACGAAGAAATGACAGAGGTACAGGAACATCTGCAGAAACTGGAACTTCCGGTTCCTTTCCGACTGCTGGTAAAGTCGACACCCAGTTCGATGCATAGTTTCTATGAATTGAGCCATCACCTGGACAGCGACAATATCTGCCTGACAACTGTCGACACGATTTTTAAGGAAGATGAGTTCAGTGGATACATTAATGAATTCCTGAAAGAAAACCGGCTGGACGGACTGATGGCCGTAACCGATTTTATAGATGATGAAAAACCCCTATACGTAGATACAGACAAGGATTTAATGATCCATGGCTTTTTAGACAAACAGGGAGAACCCGCATGCTCTTATATCTCCGGCGGTATCTACTGCCTGAGACGTTCCGGGCTAAAGGTTTTGAATAAAGCCATCGAACAGGGAATGTCACGCATGCGCAACTATCAACGCCAGCTTATAACTGAAGGATTACAGCTTAAAGCATATCCGTTCAGTAAAATCGTAGATGTCGATCATGCCGAAGATATCCAAAAAGCCGAAGAGTTTTTAAAACAGTAAACAATGAGTAAACTAACAATAGCAGGCATCCGCAGGGAAAATCAATTTTCCCCCAATCATATCGGAAACGATGCCGCCATCTTTTCCCTGACCGCTCAATATTTGCGCGACTTGGGGTGTGAAGTAAACGAATATATAGAATCAGACCTGATTGTCCGGAACTTTGAAGAGACTGCAATCTTCAACATGGTACGAAACTGGACATCCATCCACAAACTTCAGCAAATGGAGGATCAGGGATACACCGTTATCAACTCCGGTTATGGTATTGAAAACTGTACGCGCGAGAAAATGACACGCCTGTTAATGTCGAACAATATCTCACACCCGGCCAGCCTGATCCTTCCCACCAATGAAGATCCGACTGCTGCTATGGAAGAAGCCGGATTCTACAACTGTTGGATCAAACGCGGTGATTTCCATGCCATCCACAGGGAAGACGTTACATATGTCAGAAACCCGGAGGAAGCCAAAACAATTCTGAAAGAATATGCTATTCGCGGCATTAAAACGGCGGTAATCAACGAACATCTGGTAGGTGACCTGGTTAAGTTTTACGGTGTAACCGGTACCGATTTCTTTTACTGGTTCTATCCCTCTAACCAACATCACAGCAAATTTGGCTTAGAGCAAATAAACGGAACGGCTAAAGGCATTCCGTTTAACGATTCAAAGCTGCAACAGCTTTGTAGCCAGGCAGCCGAGGTATTAAACATACATGTTTACGGTGGCGACTGCATTGTATCCGAAGACGGTTCAATCCGATTGATCGACTTCAACGACTGGCCCAGCTTTGCCCCTTGCCGGGACGAAGCCGCTCCCCAGATAGCCCGCCGCATCTATAATTTAATCAACAAATAATGGAAGAAACAAAAAAGAAACCCGATATAGAATCAACTCTCAAATCACTGGATACGGAAGAGTTTATCGACATTCATTTCTACCGTCCGATAGGTTATCGCTGGGCATTGTTCTTCAATAAACTGGGAGTATCCCCCAATGCCATTACCGTTGCAAGTATATTCATAGGGATTGCAGCAGGTATCTGCTTCTACTTCCAGGACCTCACGATCAATATAATCGGCATGCTACTGCTTATCTGGGCTAATTCTTACGACAGTGCAGACGGACAACTGGCGCGTATGACCGGAAAGAAAACGCCTCTGGGACGCATACTCGACGGTACTGCCGGCGACTGTTGGTTCATAGCCATCTATGCGGCAATCTGTCTCCGCCTCACACCGGAATGGGGTATCTGGATATGGATATTAGCAGCCATCACCGGATTCTTTCATAGTAAACAGGCCGCTATGGCCGACTATTACCGGAACATCCACCTCCTGTTCCTGAAGGGAAAGGCCGGAAGCGAATTATCCCACTCCCCTGCCCTGAAAGAGAAATACAAGACAATGAGTTGGAAAAAGGATTTCATCTACAAACTATTCGAAACATTCTATATCAACTATACCGTCGGCCAGGAAGCTTTAACACCGAAGTTTCAGAAGATGATGGATATCATCCGCAGCAAATATCATGACGAAGCTCCGGAATGGTTCCGCAAAGCATTCCGGGAAAAGAGCCTCCCGATGATGAAATACACGAATATGTTGTCGTTCAACACACGTGTCATCGCCTTGTTCATCAGTATTTGTATTGATATGCCGTGGCTGTATTTCGTATTTGAGATGACTGTACTAAATACGATGCTGATATATATGATATACACGCACGAACATTTCTGTGCAGAATTCACCAAAGAACTTAAATCAAAATCATAAGACAATATGTTAGAATCAGATAAGATAAAAGGGATCCTGTTCGATTACGGCGGCACTATCGACAGCAACGGTATGCATTGGGCCGAAGTGATCTGGAAAGCTTACCAGGCGGAAGAAGTACCGGTAAGTAAAGAGACCTTCCGTGAAGCCTATGTGCATGGAGAACGGACACTAGGTAAAAATCCGATCGTACAACCGCATCACACCTTTCTCGACATGCTACGCCTGAAAACCGACCTGCAAATCGAATGGCTCAAAGCGGGTGATTTTCTGCCGGAAGAATATGCCACCCCACGACTGAAACAACGCCTGGCAGACTGGTGCTATGCGTATGCACGAAGATCGATCGATTCAGCCCGTCCCATACTTGCCTCCTTATCTAAAAAATATCCGCTGGTGCTGGTTTCTAACTTTTACGGGAATATCGAATCTGTATTGAAAGACTTCCACCTCGATATCTATTTTCAGTCGATCATCGAATCGGCAGTTGTCGGTATCCGTAAACCAGATCCCGCCATTTTCGGATTAGGCGTAAAAGAATTAGCACTCCCCGCAGGAGAGATCGTCGTAATCGGTGACTCCTACGATAAGGATATCATCCCTGCCACTTCCATCGGATGTAAGACAATATGGTTGAGAAGCATTGGCTGGGAAGAATACCGGGGAGACGAAACAGCAGATCTCGTGATCTCGGATTTTACGGAACTGGAACAAATCTTCGACATATAGATATTTTGACTACCAATAGTTCAATAAAGACCTTTCTCTAAAATAAAAGTCGCCCTATCTTTGCATATAAAAAGATGGGGCTTTATTATGAGAAATAAATATGCTTTATTACTATTCATCCTACTCACCTCTTGCGATTTGATAGATTATCACCCGTACGACGGAAGAGTTTCAGAGAAAGAAGACAAAAACATCAATGCAACCAATATTGTCAAGATCGAAAAAGCTTGTGCAGATAAAGATACTATCCGTTTTGTTTTTACCGGCGATACACAGCGCTGGTATGATGAAACAGATGATTTCGTAAAGCACGTCAACCAATTAAATTCCGTCGACTTTGTCATTCATGGCGGAGACCTGACCGACTTCGGTATCAAAAAAGAATATCTCCTGCAACATAAGATTCTGTCGCGGTTAAATATCCCTTATATTGCCTTAATCGGTAATCACGATATTATTGGCAAGGGCGACCTGATTTATGAAGATTTATATGGAAATGAAAACTTTTCGTTCCGGACGGGAGGAGGAATCCGCTTCATCTGCCTGAATACGAATGCTCTTGAATATGACTATTCAACTCCTGTACCCAATTTTGCCTTCATAAAAAATCAATTGAATGATACAAATGAAAAGGATACGCATACGGTCTTTGTTATGCATGTTCCACCGGGAAGCGATCAGTTCAACAATAACGTCGCAGATATTTTTCAGGAAAAGATCAGAGAATTTCCTTCTCCCCTTTTCTGCCTGCATGCCCATGATCATAACTTTGTGGCACGCGACCTGTTCAATGACGGGATTATTTATTATTGTTGTGACAATATAGGAAAACGAACTTATCTTCTCTATACTATAACACCGGATAGCTATTCATATGAAATCATTAAATTCTAACTGTTTACTATTACTTATATTCGCTTTTTTCTCATTTCATATAAATGCACAAGATAGCATCCCTGCCCCTACTCTATATGAAAGGCATGTGGAAAAGTATACTTTGCTATGGGAAAATTTAATCCCACGATATAGCAAAATACAATTCGCAGGCTCCATCGGGATGTTCTCTTTCGGATTGGGATGGGATTACTACCGTCATCATTGGGAAACGGATTTATTATTCGGCTTTGTACCTAAAACGACACGCAATCTTAGTGCTGAGAGTGCCAAAAGACGGCATGCCATGGCTACTTTCACATTTAAACAAAATTATATACCCTGGAGAGTCCCTTTACACAAAAGCATTGATTTCGAACCATTAACAACAGGACTATACATCAGTACCTTACTCGACAGAGACTATTGGGTACACAGCCCAAGCAAATATCCTGATGGATATTACTTTTTTCCGACCCGCATACGTACTCATATTTTCCTGGGTGAACGTGTCACCTTCAAATTCAACAATCCGGGAAGATGGCATAAATCTGTCACCTTATTTTACGAACTTAGCACCTGTGACCTGTATATCCTTAGTAAATTCGGAAATAAATACCTGAAACCGAAAGACTATTTGAGCTTATCGTTCGGGCTGAAGTTCCAGATATTATAACAAACGAGACCATACATTCGCAACTTTCAGAAAGTTCTACTTAATATAGAATAAGAAACGGTTTTGAATTTATTATTTGAGTCTGTAATAGAAAAAGGTGAAGCCTTTTTCTATTAATAATTAATAATGAATAATTGGGCTTCGCGCTCGGATGTAGCAAAATGTGAACCAAAATGACAGGTTTTGTAGGGGTGGGGTTTGCCCACCCTTTGCGACAATAATATAACAACCGGTGAAGAAGGGCGGGCAGACCCCGCCCCTACGGCCGAACCTGCCTGTTCCATTGTGACGGCGCCTGTAAGGGCGGTTCGCGAACCGCCCCTACCAACGCACTACATTCATATCTGTCAATAATTGATTCAACCGCCATCCCATTAACACCTAATTCTTCTTCTTCAATTGCTTTGTTATTTAGTATATAATATTTACATTTACCACAGCAGTTGGAACACGAACTCGAAGAGTTGACAGCTTGGGAAAAGAGCAGAGAAAGAAATAGCGAAGAAAACTGCGGTAAAACCGTGCCGAAACGTCTTCGTTGGAACTATGCGGTGAACCGTGTGTATGTAGTTTGTGTTTTAAACTATATCATGGACCGTAAGCATCCTGAGAAGTATCGCTGGGATGTGATCCGTATGGACCGTGAACTAAAGGAGCCTTTCAGTGATACCCTTACGGAGGTTTATCTGGAGATGCCCAAATTCAGGTTGGCGCTTTCGCAGTGCGATACATTATATAAGAAGTTTTTATTTGTATTAAACAATATCGAGATCATGGAACGATTACCCAAGGAATTAAACGAGCAAATTTTCCAGAAGCTGAAAAGCATTGTGGAGATCGAACGCATGACCCCCGACGAGCGGTTGGCCTATGAACTTAGCTTGTCGACAGAGCGTGACTTATACGCTTGTATGGAGACAAAGCTGGAAGAGGGGATAGAGATCGGGATGGAAAAAGGTAAAGCCGAAGGCGTCAGAAGTGTCGCTACCCGACTCAAGGGGCTTGGGATGGATTTGCAATCTATCATTCAAGCCACCGGTCTTAGTGAAGCCGAGATACAGGCGTTGTAAAATCCACATTATATAACAGAAAACAAAGGAGCGGTCTCGTCTGAGATCGCTCTTTTTGCGGGTTCACTCCAGTAGCAAAAGGATATTTTAATTTTAACAACGGTTGACTGGCGCACTCGTAGAAAGTGAGGCAATTTCTAACGTAAACAAGGCAGTCTCGAATGAAACTGCCTTGTTTAGTTATCTATTTACTATAAATATTATAATGTTTCTATCTCCGCCTCGCCGAGACCGGTTACCTCTGCAATTGTCAGGAGAGGAAGACCTTTCTCTTTCATGGCTTTTGCTACGGAATAGACGCCTTCCTTTTTGCCTTCTTTACGTCCTTCCTTTAGTCCTTTGGTCACTCCTATCTCGATACCTTCTTTGCGCCCTTTTTCTATCCCTCTCTCTTCGGCATAGTCAATCGTATTTTTGTAGTCGCGATAACGTTTCAAGGCTTCGTCATACAAGACACGCTCGTCCTTGCTCAGATTAGCCACATCCGCCACTTCGAGCAGTTTGTCGAATACGGCCTTTTGCGCCTTGAAGGGCATTCTGTCTAATGTATCCATATGTTTTAACAAATATAACCAACGTTCAAAATCTGTTTCACAATCATCAGCATCTTTCGTGAACCAGGGTAACTCCAGATATACCTGCCGGATTTTGTCGCTAAACATCCGTCCGGTATCACGGTCTGCCAGTATAACATCTGTACGGAATTTGGAGTTCATTCCCATCTTATAGTTTAACAGGAAGATGCCGTATACCGGGCAGAGGTTAAACGTCCAGTCTTTACCTTTTTCACCCTGATTACTGATAGCCCGCGATAAGTAATAGATACCCCGGTCGTAAAAGTAGGGCTGGGCTCCGTTCTGCATTTCCACTACAAACCAACCGCCTTTATCATCCTTGCAATGAATATCGAATATCACTCCCCGGTCTTCAATCGTTTCCGGTTGTAGGATCGGATTTTGGAAGATGATATCGCTGATATGGCGTTCGCCTTCCAGCAGTTGATTTAAGAAATCAATTAATAACTCTTTGTGCACCTCCTGACCGAAAATCCGGTGAAAACCGAAGTCGGTGAAGGGATTAATAAACTTTCCCATAGCATATATATTTTGGTCGCCACCCAATAACAGGCGGTGTGACAAAGATATAGAATATTTCCTTCGGACAAAAAGGAAAGGAGATTATTTGTTTCAAAACTGTCAAGAAATGAATCAAACAATAAATTCAAAACAGTTTATTCTAAATAATATTTATCACTTATATATAAATCACACTTTAAGTCATTAGAAAAACGCGTCTACTTATTGTTGGATTTCATTTATAAGTTCATCTTTGCCGTCATATAAACAAAGTTTCTTTTGGGACCCACATAAAAAACTTCACAAACCACTATATATCAAACATATAACTCCAAAATACATGACTAAAAAAAACGATCGTTTATTTTAGTCAGTGCAAAGGTATGCATTTTATTTGTATATACAACAAACAAAATTTATCAATACATGATTATCATGCACTAATGAATAATTAAGCAATATGTTAAAAAGAACATAATAATGACTAAAAAAAACGATCGTTTTTTTTAGTCATTCATTCGTCAGCTCATATATGTGACTGACGAACATTGTCGTATTTTACAACTAGTATTAATATAATGGCTTACCTACTTATAGCTATATCCTTATTTATATCAATAATTCTATCAGCGTTGATTATTCCACGTATTCTGGTAGTTGCCTTCCGAAAAAAATTATTCGATATACCTAATGAACGAAAAATCCATAATGGAATAGTACCCCGCCTCGGAGGTATATCTTTCGTCCCCACCATCCTTTTTGCACTATCTTTCACCACCGGTTTAAGGTACCTTATGGGTTATGAAATCCCTACAGAAAGGCTCCATTTCATAATTCCTGAATTTTACTTCATGGCCTGTGGCCTAACGTTATTGTATTTATCAGGCATAAAAGACGACCTGGTAGGACTACGTTATCGAAGCAAATTTGTTGTACAGATCATAGCCGCCTCTCTAATACCTTTATCCGGCCTATGGATTAATAACCTGTATGGTCTTTTCGGTATTGACGAACTTACCCCCTGGCTAGGTATCCCCTTCACCATCTTATTAACTGTATTCATTGTTAATGCGATCAATTTAATTGATGGCATCGACGGATTGGCATCAGGGCTAAGTAGCATATCACTGTTGGCACTTGGAAGCTTATTCCTTTATCATGACCAATGGATCTATGCCATGCTCGCCTTCTCGACACTAGGAGTACTACTACCCTTCTTCTATTATAATGTATTTGGTAAAGTCGATCGTTGCAAAAAAATATTTATGGGGGATACAGGTAGTCTGACATTAGGATATATATTAGCCTTTTTAGCAATCTCCTATACCAATTATAATCCGGAAAAGGCTCCCTATTCAGAAGGGGCAATAGTAGTTGCCTTCTCAACATTGATAGTACCTATGTTCGACGTGTTCCGGGTCATATTAGTAAGATTTAGAAATCATAAAGGACTGTTTGAGGCAGATAGAAATCATATCCATCATAAATTTTTGGATATGGGATATAGTCCCCGTAAAGCAATGATTTGCATTTTAGCTATGGCTATAACATTTAGTTGCCTCAATATTCTATTAATACCCTACATAGACAACAACCTTTTACTTCTAGCAGATATCATTATCTGGATTGGATTAAATGTTTGGTTTGATAGGATACGAGATAAAAGGTCTAATAAAAAGAATATTTCACAAACAAATATTATAAAAATATGAATATAGCAATTGTTGGTACAGGCTATGTAGGTCTTGTATCAGGAGCTTGTTTTTCAGAAATGGGCATTGATGTCACTTGTGTAGATATCAATGAAAACAAAATTACAAAATTATTAAATGGTGAGATGCCAATCTACGAGCCAGGCTTGGATGATTTGGTTGCACGTAATGTAAAAGCAGATCGTCTTCATTTTACAACAGATTTAACATCTTGCTTAGATAATGTTGAAATAGTCTTTAGTGCGGTAGGAACCCCTCCCGACGAAGATGGAAGTGCAGATTTGAAATATGTGTTGGAAGTTGCTCGTACGGTAGGACGTCATATAAAGAAGCACGTCGTGCTGGTTACAAAGAGTACAGTGCCTGTTGGTACAGCCGAAAAAGTTCGTGTAGCCATACAGGAGGAACTAGATAAACGTGGAGTAGATATTGAATTTGATGTTGCTTCTAATCCTGAATTCCTAAAAGAAGGAGCAGCCATCAAAGATTTCATGGCACCAGACCGCGTAGTTGTCGGTGTTGAAAGCGAACGGGCAAAAAAATTAATGGAAAAACTATATCGCCCCTTCACGCTAAATGGCTATCCAATCCTAATAATGGATGTCTCTTCTGCCGAAATGACAAAATATGCAGCAAATGCCATGCTGGCAACCCGCATCAGCTTTATGAACGATATAGCTAATCTCTGCGAACGCATTGGAGCAAATGTAGACAATGTGCGTAAAGGTATGGGGGCAGACTCCCGTATCGGTAGTCGTTTTTTGTATGCTGGTTGTGGATATGGCGGTTCTTGCTTTCCCAAGGATGTGAAAGCTTTGCTGCATACAGGAATAGAAAACGGATACCATATGCGCGTCATAGAGGCTGTAGAAGCAGTAAATGAAGAGCAAAAGAATATTGTATTCGACAAATTGAGTACAGCTTTTAATGGAGACTTGAAAGGTAAGACTATTGCTTTGTGGGGATTATCTTTTAAACCGGAAACAGATGATATGCGTGAAGCTCCGGCATTAGTTGTGATTGAAAAGTTATTGAAAGCAGGAGCTATGATTAATGTATTCGATCCCATTGCCATGGATGAAACAAAACGTAAAATTGGGAATATTGTTTCCTATTGTAAAGATATGTATGAAGCCGTGATTGATGCTGATGCTATCGCATTGATGACAGAATGGAAACAATTCCGTATGCCCAGTTGGTCTATAATCCATAAAGCTATGAAAAATCATGTGGTTGTAGATGGACGGAATATTTATGATGGAGAAGAGTTAAAAGAGTTAGGTTTTACTTATTCGAGAATCGGACAAAAATGAAACGTATATTAGTAACGGGTGGAGCCGGTTTTCTCGGCTCCCATCTGTGCGAACGCTTGGTGAAAGAAGGTAATGACGTCATTTGCCTGGATAATTATTTTACCGGAAGTAAGGATAATATTCGTCACCTGTTGCATTATGACAACTTTGAGTTGGTTCGTCACGATGTAACTTCTCCTTATTACGCGGAGGTTGATGAAATCTATAATCTGGCATGTCCTGCATCACCTCCCCATTATCAATATAATGCCATAAAAACAATGAAAACCTCCATTTACGGAGCCATGAACATGTTGGGGTTGGCCAAACGAACGAAAGCAAAGATTCTCCAGGCATCGACCAGTGAAGTGTATGGCGATCCGGCCATTCATCCGCAGGTAGAATCTTATTGGGGAAATGTGAACCCGATTGGAATTCGTAGTTGTTACGATGAAGGCAAACGCGCAGCCGAAACTTTGTTTATGGATTATCATCGTCAGAATGGTGTACGGATTAAAATCATCCGCATCTTCAATACGTATGGTCCTCGAATGAATTCGAATGACGGACGTGTCGTTTCCAATTTTATTGTGCAGGCGTTAAAAGGGGAAGATATCACAATCTATGGGGATGGAACTCAAACCAGAAGTTTCCAATATGTGGATGATTTGATTGAAGCTATGGTTCGTATGATGGCTACCGGTGATGATTTTATCGGTCCGGTGAACACCGGAAATCCTGGTGAGTTTACGATGTTGGAATTGGCAGAGAAAGTGATAGAGTTGACGAATTCGAAATCAAAGATTGTACATTGCCCGTTACCAGGTGACGATCCGAAACAGCGTAAACCGGATATAACGTTGGCAAAAGAGAAGTTAAATTGGGAACCTACTATCCGATTGGAAGAAGGGTTGAAGAAAACAATTGGATATTTCGAGAATAAAATAAAAAAGTAATCTGCTTAAAATAACAGATTTATTCCCATTTAAGCTATATGAATGATTTATTAAAGTATCAAGCTGTGAAAGGTGTGATATGGAGTGTTTGATTTTATGGCATCTTCTATCAAACGTAATTTCGCTTTAAACTTAGTCAATACCATTTCCGGATTACTGTTTCCATTGGTTACCTTTCCTTATGCCTCACGAATATTATTGGCAGATGGAATTGGTCAAGTACAGTTTTTCCAAGGGATAATAGGTTATATTTCTCTTTGTACAGCTTTAGGCATTCCTCTGTATGCGATACGTGAGATAGCCCGTGTACGTAATGATAAAACTTTGTGTAGTAAGACTGCTATCGAGATATTGTTGTTACATTCCGTATTGACTTTGGGAGGGTATGCCGTAGTATATGTGCTAGTGGCGACAGTTGCGAAGATCCAAGTGGATATCCCTTTGTTTCTGTTACTAAGTACCAACTTGTTTTTCACAGCGATCGGAGCGATCTGGTTTTATCAAGGGATAGAAGATTTCAAGTATATCACGATAAGGGCTATTGTCATTCGCGTATTTTCATTGATATGCTTGTTTGTTTTTATTAAAGATAAGTCCGATTTGTTTTATTATGCAGCTATATCTGTTACAGCGGAAGTGGGGAGCAACTTATTCAATTTTATTCGCTTACGAAAGTATATTGATATCAGTCAATTGTGTTTGAAAGAGTTACATCCTTTGAGGCATTTACGACCAGCTTTGAAAATATTCGCCATGAATCTGGTGATCAGTATTTACGTGAACTTAGACTCTGTCATGCTTGGATTCATGAAAAACGAGGCGACCGTAGGGTATTATGCTGCATCTACCCGTATAACTAAATCCATTTTGGGAATTGTGCAATCATTAGGAACAGTCTTATTACCTCGTCTTGCGAACTTGATTAGTGAGAATCGTATGGATGAATTCCGACTACTAGCGAATAAGGCTATGAATTTCACATTGGCTACCAGTTTGCCTCTAACTATCGGGGTAATATTCACGGCAAAGCCATTGATCCATCTTTTTTGTGGGGATGGATTTGAACCTGCTATATTAACGATGCAGATCATGGCTCCAATTATATTGTTTATCTCTCTTTCGGGGATTATGTGCTGGCAAATATTGTTTCCGCTGGATAAAGAAAAGTTGGTGGTCTATGCTACGTTAACTGGAGCAGTCGTGAATTTTATTTTGAATTTGCTTCTTATACCCTCCTATTCCCAATATGGGGCGGGGATAGCGACTTGTATAGCGGAATGCTTGGTGACGATTACTGCTATTGTTTTCGCTCGAAGATATGTTTCTATAAGGTTTATATCCAAACAAAACACACATTATTATGTAGCTACCTTTTTAATGGCTGTTCTGCTTTTTTTGTTGAAATTCTTGATAACCGATGAGATAGTGTATGTCTTTACGGGTTGTTTATCCTCGATTTTAATATATGGAGGATATCTTTGGATTAAAGAAGATGTTTTTGTCCATCAGATTCGAAGTGTAATTGTTAATATGCTGAATAAGAATAAACATGAGTAAATATGATTATCTAATAGTTGGAGCCGGATTGTATGGCTCTATGTTCGCCTACAAAGCTAAAAAGGTGGGAAAAAAAGTGTTGGTGATTGATAAACGTCTTCATACAGGCGGTAATTTGTACTGTGAAAATGTAGAAGGAATAAATGTACACAAATATGGTCCGCATATATTCCATACGTCGAATAAAGATGTATGGGATTTTGTGAACTCCATTGTTCCTTTCAATCATTTCCGTTATGAACCGTTGGCTTATTACAAGGGCAAGTTGTATAATCTGCCTTTCAATATGAATACATTCTATCAATTGTGGGGTACGATTACTCCGGCAGAGGCAATGGTCAAGATAGAAGAACAGCAGATGGAAATGGCGGGAAAGATACCTGCAAATCTGGAAGAGCAAGCCATCTCTTTAGTAGGGCGGGAAATCTATGAGACATTGATCAAAGGCTATACTGAAAAACAATGGGGGCGTCGATGCAAAGACCTGCCCGCGTTCATTATCCGCCGGCTACCGGTACGTCTTTCTTATAACAACAATTATTTCAATGACATCTATCAGGGCCATCCGGTAGGAGGATATAACAAATTGATCGAAGGATTGTTGGACGGTGTAGAAGTACGGCTGAACACGGACTTCATCAAAGACCGCAGCGGTTTGGAGGCTTTGGCTGACAAAGTGGTCTTTACCGGAAAAATCGATGAATATTACGGTTGCCGGTTTGGCAAGCTGGAATACCGCAGCCTTCGTTTTGAGGAGGAAGTACTGGATATTTCCAACTATCAAGGCAACATTGCCGTGAACTATACGGATACAGACCATCCCTACACCCGAATCATCGAGCATAAGTATTTTGAGTTCGGAACGCAACCGAAAACAGTCATTACCAAAGAATATTCGCAAGAATGGCAAGAAGACTGCGAACCATACTATCCGGTGAATGACACAAAGAATACATTATTGTATGAGAAATACCGAGAATTGGCAGAAAAGGATGAGAAGGTGATATTTGGCGGAAGACTGGCTGAGTATAAGTATTATGATATGCACCAGATTGTTGAAAAAATATTGAGAATGGTAATTTAAAAGATGGATAAGATTAAAATATTGGTTTGTTGCCATAAACCGGGCAATTTCTACCAAGATGAAGTATATACCCCCATTCATGGAGGTAAAGCTATTTCCAATGTGGATTTAGGTATATTGGGTGATGATACCGGAGATAACATTAGTGCCAAAAATAAAAGATATTGCGAAACAACAGTCTTGTATTGGGCGTGGAAAAACTTAAAGGATGTTGAATATATTGGATTAAACCATTATAGAAGGAAATTCAAAACTCACATAACACAAGATAATATTGACAAATTGATGGATGGAAAAGACATCATATTAGTTAAAACAGGCAATAGCCCCCGTCCTATAATGGATTTACTTCACAATCTAACCTGTTTGGAAGATATATGTATTTTTATCGATACCATATTGGAAATTTATCCTGAATATCGAGAGAGCATTATCAACTACTATTATGCAAACAATAAACTCATTCCCTTTCAAATGTTTGTGACTAGAAAGAGTGAATTTGAAAAATATGCCCAATTCCTTTTTAACATTTTATTCAGGGTGGAAGATCGGATACATCCTACACAATATACAAGATTGAATCGCAATATTGCATATATGGGAGAGTTTTTGTTAGGTCTCTATTGTATACATAATAAGTTAAAAATCAAGTATCTTGAAATGGAAGGAGAGTGTCAAGACAACCGTCCTCTCCCCATGAGAATATGTGGATATATAAGGAATGAATTAGCATTCAAAATGTTGCGCCGCCCTCATAGAATTCCCGCATATTTGGGTGCCATACCCGGATTAAAAGAAGACAATATCCATTTGCCTAATATATTCAAAAATGAAACAGACTAAAGTATCGGTTTACGTCCCGGTTTACGGAGTGGAAAAATACATTGAGAAGTGTGTTCGAAGCCTATTTGAGCAAACACTGGACGATTTGGAATACATTTTTGTTGATGACTGTAGTCCGGACGATAGCATTAGAATATTGGAACAAGTATTGGAAGAATACCCTAATCGAAAACCACAAGTTAAAATAGTGCGTCATGAAGTAAATCAAGGAGTCTGTACGGCTCGCCGGACAGGCATACAGCATACCACCGGTGAATATATAGCTTGTTGCGAACCGGACGACTGGGTAGAGACTACCATGTATGAGGAACTTTACAAAAAAGCCAAAGAGACCGGAGTCGATATGGTAGCCTGCGATCATTATATCGAATTTATGCCGGGTGTCAAATATGCAACCAGTCACCATATCGGACCTTTTGACACCATAATGGGCGATTGGATAAAAAGGGAATATGCCGCTTATGTATGGAGCAGAATAATAAAACGAGAACTACTGACTGGACAAAATATCTATTTCCCGGATAAATCCGAAGGAAGTTATGGCGAGGACTGCGTCATAATGTGCCAGTTTTTAAGCTACATAAAGTCTTACTCTTTTATTCCCAGGGCTTTTTACCATTACCGTATTATACCAAACAGCATTAGCCATGATATATCTCATTTGGAGAAAAAAAGAGACTCTCTTATCAAAAAATATACTTGGATATTTGATTTTATCAAGGAAAAGTATGGGGATAAATATGCAAAAGAAATACTTGATGTGAAATTGATGTTTAAAATCAGCTGGCTGAGAAATCGAGTCGTGGATGAGTTTTATGGCACATGGCCGGAGGCCAACCAAGATTCCGTCCTACAACGACTCCACATTTCGATAGGAAAGAAAATGATTTTATGGCTTGCCATCCACCATCATAAAAAGCTGTGCAACTCACTACTTTACATCTATAACTTACTTAAAAAGTAAACCATGAGCGACACTATTCACATCCTGTTGACAATAACCGACTCTTATGCGGCTTATTGTGCTGTCACGTTAGTTTCTCTATTTGAAAATAACAAAGATAATCGTTTTTGTGTACATATTATTTGTCCTGATTTAAAAAAAGAAAATAAAGATAAATTAGCTCATTTGTTTGCTCATTATGATCATGAGATGTCCTTAGTTCATTTTGATTTGGAAAAGTTCCAAGAAATAGAAAAAGTCAAAAATCGAATTTCAGGAAAATATCATATATCTGTTTTTTATCGTCTTCTTATGGCAGAGTGGTTACCTGAATATTTGGATAGGATTATTTATTTGGATTCAGATTTAATTGTGATTGATAACTTAAGATCTTTATGGGAAGAAAAGATGGATGACGAAATAGCATTATGTGCAATACCTGATTTTGTACGTATAAAAGATTATCATCGTTTAGAAATAAACCACCTGAAACATTTTTATTTTAATTCAGGAGTTTTACTGATAAACCTTAATTATTGGAGACTAAACTCAGTTGGGGAGCGTTGCATAAATTATATTTGTTCTTTTGCGGAAAAGATTTTATACCCTGATCAAGACACTTTAAATGTTGTATTACAAGGTAAAGTAAAATATATTCATCAGAAATACAATACCATGAGTTTTTATTTTGCCAAAGAAAAGTATTTAAGCGTTCGAGTTTGGTATAATGATATGAAGTCCATCCGAGAAGCCATAAAAGCTCCAGTAGTAATCCATTTTGCTGGTGATAAACCATGGTTTAAAGGTGATTACTTACCTTATCGTGATGAATGGATGAGATATTTATCTATGACTGAATGGAAAGATATGAAAATGCGATATAATGGAGGATATATAGGACGATGCAAGTCTTTCCTCAGGAAGCTCGCCTATTCATTTCTGGGGAAAATAGGAAATACATTATACCTAAGATATCCAGTTTCACCCTATAACAAATAATATATTATTAAAGAATTTGATTACTATGACTCAGATTTACATATATTCACAACATGATGTTCTGTACATTTGAATAAAATACTACATATGCAACCTAAAGTTACCGTTTGTGTTCCTATATATAATACAGCGAAATACATAGGACAATGTGCTCGCTCTCTTTTTTCCCAAACACTGGAAGAGATGGAATATTTGTTTATTAACGATTGTACGCTTGATGACAGTATAGAGATTTTAGAAAATGTTTTAGAGGAGTTTCCACAGCGCAAACAACAAGTCCGTATTATAAATAATAAATATAATCAAGGACATTTCAAAGTATTCAAAACGCTGTTTTCAAACGCTTCAGGTGAATACGTCATATCTTGTGATTCAGATGATTGGGTAGAAACAACTATGTATAAAAAGTTGTATAATGAGGCTAAAGCAAAAAACGCAGATATGGTTTTATGCAATTATTGGACAGAGTGGGAAAATAGGAGTGAAAAAAAAATCTTAACTTTGAAGGTACGAAGGAAGAACGCATTAGAGCTTGCCTTCAAGGTAAATATGGTTTTTATTCTTGGGTTACACTTGTCAAAAGGGATATTTATAAAAAAATTGAATTTGTAGATTGCGGATACATTGAAGATACAATACGATTTTGTCAGGTGCTTATCTATTCTCAAAAATATGCATATGTATCTGAACCGCTTTACCATTACCGCAGACAGGGGCAGGGAATCACCTCTATTGCTAAAGTTGAATTAATCAAAAAGTTGGATTATGTCTGTAACAATTGGATTAGTAACTTTATTCATAAAGAGTATGGCAATAAATATGATCATGATTTACTAATACGAAAATTAAAAGCTAAATCCGTATGGTTTTATCAATCTGTCCCAACTGAATTTTACGAGTGGTGGCCAGAATCAAATAAGCCAACCCTGTTAAAAGAACTTCATTTACCGATGAGCAAAAAAGTCATACTTAGATTAGCAATGTACAAACAAAGACGTATTTGCAATCTGATAATCAAGCTATACCGATTATTACAAAAATAAGCAAGAGAGTGCAGTACAGTTACTTATATACATTACCTTATATAATAATATTGCTCATCTTGTATTACTTGTACAGGAGAGAGCAAAACCATAAAAGATTTGCGAAGCAAGGAGCCTTCTTCTTACTTTTGTTCTTCATCGGGTTACGTGGGTTCGTTGCTTCTGATTACGCATCTTATTATCCCTTCTTTGAAGAGCTTCCTACTCTTTCCAAACTGGAGTTCAACAGTTTGTATTCTGAAGGTTTTGAATTCGGTTTTATCTTTTACTCCTCCATTATTAAAACAATTTATCCTGATTTCTTTTTTTGGGTATTTATTAATACCCTAGTTGATTTGTCTGTCTTTTATTGGTTATTTCAAAGATTTAGTTTCTCGGTTGTACTTTCTTTTATTATATTCTTTGCCATCCAAGGACTTGGGATAGAATTTAATTTATATCGTAATACGAAAGCCATGGCTTTATTTCTACTCTCTATTCCTTATTTAAAGGAACGTAAATTCTTGCCTTATATTCTTTTAAATTTAGGTGGATGCCTTTTTCATCTGACATCTTTTTTATATTTACCTATGTATTTTATCCTAACAAAAAAAATTCCCAAAATACTGATATGGAGTGGTTTTTTTGTTGTTAATATTATGTTTTTTCTTCATATCAGTATGACGGATTGGCTAGTAGAGCTTATTGCGCCTCTACTTGGAATAGAAAGAATGGCGGACAAAGTTGTAAATTATTTGTCTAATGCTGAAAATTATAATTTTTCGATTGGATATATAGAACGTACACTCGCTTTTATACTTTTTGTGTGTTTAAACAAACAGCTATATGTACAGTGTGAATACAACCGTATCTTTAGCAACTGTTTTGTACTCTATTATCTCTCTTTTTACATGTTTACTGATGTAATGGTTTTAGCTGAACGAGTATCCGTACTGTTTATATTTTCATATTGGATACTTTATCCAAACACATTGCAATTGATAAAAAGACCATTAAACAGACAATTATTCCTAACATATATAATCTTACTATGTGTGATGAAAACATTCACTGCCCATTCAAATATTATGTCGATGTATGACAATCTACTTTGGGGCATACGTTCTTTTGAAGAAAGGATGGAAATATTTCAAACATATATGACTGATTGAAATCTATTATTTTAATATAAACTTTCATATAATGCATTTATTAAAAATATTCATAGACGCTTTAATAGGGAACATGTATAAAATTAAAGTATTATTCCTTCTGCTATTTAATATCAGAGCTAAACAATCTGATTTTATCGCAGAAAATGTCATTGTATCGTTAACCAGCTATGGAGATAGAGTTTTTAAGTGTGCGATATACTCGGTATTCTCTATTTTATCTCAGTCTGTATCCCCTGAGAAAGTGATCCTATGGCTAGACAAAACAAAGTGGAATCAAGAGAATATACCATTTTTACTAAAAAGAATGTGTACATGGGATAGATTTGAAATTAAATTCTGCGAAGATATGCGTTCTTTTACAAAGTTAGTACCTGCATTAATTGAGTATCCTGATAAAATTATAATAACAATAGATGATGACATTTATTATTCACATCATTTAATTGAGAAACTTTATCAACGTCATAGAGAATTCCCGGAGAAAATATGTGCATTAAGCTGTTGTATTCCTGAATTTGAAACCAATGGTAATATTTGTACATACTCGCATTGGAAAGAGTATCGCCGAGTTAATAATAGGCAACAGTTAAACGAAAATTTATTAATGCCACAAGGTTTCGGTGGCGTACTCTACCCTCCTTCAGCCTTTGATAAAGATATATTAGACAAAGAGGTATTTATGAAGATATGTCCAATGGCTGATGACATTTGGTTTTATGTTATGTCGATAAAAAATAAGACATTACGGACTTGGGTGCCTAATTCGGGGATAAAATCTTATAATGTAGACTTATTCCGCCAAATTATCACTAGAGATCGATTACACGACAAAAATGTTGGAGAAAAAAAGAATGATATACAACTGCAAGATACCCTTGATTATTATGGACTAAAATTAACTATTCGTGATGAATAAATTAGAATATTTTATATACAATATTGTACGAAAAAATCCTGCAATAAAACAATTTATTAGAAACTTATATCAAGGAGTATTTGACTTGATACCTCGAAAAAATGATTATTTCTTGCAAAAGTATCAATTTAAGGAAGGCTTCTTTTTCGGTTTTCATGACATTTCTCCTTTTTCAAAAGATGACACAAAGCTTTTGGCAAATCATTCTTCTTTTGATTTGAAAATGCCAAAACCCAATGAAGGTTTGGATGTAGGATATTTTGATCTAAGAAAAATAGAAATAGGTGATTTCCATAAGAAGGGAGTGTCTTATGCTTGGAATTACCATAAAGGGTGTCGATTACAATGGATAAATAATCATAGTTTTATTTTTAATACAGCGATTGATGATAAATTAGTATCAAAGATTATAAATATAGATACTCTTCAGGAACATATAGTGGACTATCCTATAGATGCAGTGTACTCCGATAGTATGCTAGCTACCTCTTTTAGTTATGAGCGCTTAGAAAGATGTATGCCGGGGTATGGATATCCGTATAAGGATAATGGTTTTATTTCTGAAGCCGCTCCTGAGAAAACAGGGTTGTTCATAATAGATTTGGCTAATAACACAAGCCGCTTATTGATCCCCCTATCTAATTTGGCAAATACAGTGGAACAAAAATTTAAGAATGGCTACCTGCATTTTATAACCCATTCCGAGTTTTGTCCGAGTGGTCGATATATATCTTTTTTACATCGCTGGATTAGCGAGAGTGATAATTATATGAAACGTTGGACTCGGATTATGGTTTATGATTTGGAAATAAATGGTCTTATTATCTTACCTACTCAAAATTCAGGTTCTCACTATGTGTGGAATCATAAAAATCAATTAATAGCATCGTGCATTATAGATGGTCAAAGTTGTCATGTATTGTTTGATATGAAAGATGTTGATCACTATAAAATAATTGCAGGAAACAAGCTAAACTCTGATGGGCATCAATCTTTTGTATCGGATACAGTTTTTGTAACAGATACCTATCCTGATAAATATCGAATGGCGAAAATTTATAAGGTAGATATTGAGACATCGGATGTGAAGTTGCTGGCTGATGTATATTCCCCTAAAAAGTTTCAAACAAAGGATTTTAAGTGCCATATAGCTTGTGATCTTCATCCTCGTATATCATCATCGGGAAAGTATATAAGCTTTGACTCCTCTCGATCGGGTAAAAGAGCCTTGTATGTTATGAGACTATAATTAAAATGCAAATAAAAGACTTATGCAAAATCACGGTTTAGTTTCCATCATAACCCCTTCCTATAACTCATCCAAGTTCATCGCTCAAACCATCGAATCCATACTTTCCCAAACATATACGAACTGGGAATTGTTGATTACAGATGATTGTTCGGTTGATAATACACGAGAGATTGTAGATAGTTATCAACGAAAGGATACTCGGATTAATTTTTTTCAATTGAAGGAAAACTCTGGTCCCGGTGTCGCTCGTAATCATTCCATAGAAATGGCAAAAGGGCGATTTATCGCCTTCTGTGACAGTGATGATCGGTGGTATCCGGAAAAATTGGAGAAACAACTTGCTTTTATGCAAGAAAAGAATTGTGCATTATCTTATACTTCCTATATGGTCTGCGATGAGAGTAATGTAATTACAAGTATTGTTGTTTCCCTTTCCAATATTACCTATGCGGCTCTGAAAAGAGACAATGGGATAGGTTGTTCTACTGCAATTTTTGATGTATATAAGGTTGGGAAAATGTATTTTCCAGATATAAGGAAACGTCAGGATTGGGGACTTTGGCTTAATATTTTGAAAAAAATAAAAGTGGCTTATGGCATGAAAGAACCATTAGCTGTTTATAGAATACAAGAAACATCATTATCCTCTAACAAATTGTCGCTTATCAGATATAATATTGCTGTCTATAGGCAAGTTTTGAAGTACCCGTTACTTCTAGCTTATATGTCTTTTTGGATAATCAATATGCCTTGCTATTTTATGAAAAAAATGCGATTGTATATTCTTAATTTGTAAGAAACGAATATAATACTCATCAAATAATCTTATTGTTGATCTATGAAAATAACAATAATAGGAGCTTCCGGCTTTGTCGGCACTCGTCTTATCAATCTATTAAAAGATTGTACTTCTTTTGATATTACAAACATTGATAAACAGCTAAGTCATTTCCATCAGGAAATAACAACAATAGCAAATGTATTAGATAAAGACCAGCTAACAGAGCTCTTAGTTGGAACAGATTTAGTTGTTTTGCTTGCCGCCGAGCACCGTGACGACGTCTCCCCTACTTCGCTTTATTACGATGTCAATGTCGGAGGTATGCGGAATACATTGGAAGCGATGGAAGCTAATGGTATCAAGCGCATTGTTTTTACCAGTTCGGTAGCCGTCTATGGTTTAAATAAACAAAAACCGAATGAAAATCATCCCGCCGATCCGTTCAACCATTACGGTAAAAGTAAATGGCAGGCGGAACAAGTATTACAGGAATGGTATAAAGCACATCCGGACTGGAATATAAATATCCTGCGTCCTACAGTCATATTCGGAGAACGGAACAGAGGGAATGTTTATAACTTGCTACGGCAAATATCCGGAGGTAAGTTCCTGATGGTTGGAAAAGGGAATAATAAAAAATCAATGGCCTATGTAGGAAATATTGTCGCTTTTATCAAGTTTCTGATAGAAAACAAAACGGAAGGATATAACGTATATAACTATATTGACAAGCCTGATTTCACGATGAATGAATTAATCGATCATGTGAGCAAAGTTTTAAAGAGACATATACCGGCAACTCATTTCCCGCTTTGGCTGGGAATGATTGGAGGGTATTGCTTTGATGCACTGGCTTTCCTGACCCGAAAGAAATTGACCGTAAGTTCTGTGCGGGTAAAAAAGTTCTGTGCCACGACACAGTTTGATGCAACCAAAGTACAGGAGTCCGGATTTAAAGCACCTTATACCTTGGGAGAAGGACTGGCCCGGACATTGGAGTTTGAATTTGTACATGATGCATCGGAAGGGATTACCTTTAAAAGCGAATGATGGATAGGGATTGGTAAAGTCTGTAAGGATTTAGAAGGAGTGGATAATAATAAGGTCGGTGATAAGGTCATAGATGATTCTAAATTTGAGTGAACGCTTTAAGCAAAGCCAGATAAAAGCTGCTTTAGTCTCAGGCTAATTTAATATATCCCCAACTTGGGGGTGAATGGTCAAAGTGGTAAAGGGGATAGAAAATTCAGGACATTTTAGAGGTTTTCTTTTGGTTTTTAGTTATTTATCCGTTTCTTTGTTTTGAATTTACAAAACATATAATTATGAAAACAACAGAGATTCAATTAGAAAGAATGGAGATTGAAAACAGCCTCAGACGTTTGAATTCTATCAAGAGTTTGAAAAAAGTTCGACAGTATTTACAAAAGTTACTTCATCAGGAGATATTGGAGGAAAAGAAATGTCCGGGATGTTGCTCAGTAGAGGAACTTGATGGAATTTTGGATAAAGCAGAAGCAGCTTTTGAACGTGGGGAATATGTGACGAATGAAGAAGCTATGAAAATTATAAAGTCCTGGTAATGTATGTGATACATTGGGAGAAAGAAGCCTTAACTGTCATGAAAAAAATATTTGATTGGTATCTTGAAGAAATGGAAACTAAAGCTGCTGATAAATTTAAGAATAGCATTATAAAGGCTGTAAATACCTTAGAGGTATGCCCTACAATCGGTAAAATAGAGCCAATGTTAGCTCATCATGATAAATGTTATCGTTCATTTGCAGAACATTCTAATCATAAAATAATTTATTTCATAGAGAATGATATTGTCCATATAGTTTATATATGGGATAACAGGCAATCATTGTTAAAAATGAATATGCTAGTGAAATAAGTAAAAGGATGTAGCAACAGTCCTGAGTGAACCTTTTGCTACATCCCTTTTAAACCCTCAAATTTCCGTTTCTTCATCCCCCCACCCCTCTTCCGGGAAATACTGGTCGATGATAACGAAAAACAGATGGTATTTACATAAAGATAGCATATCCGGTCGCTTTGTTGTGGAGGAGCATGCGTTGGTAATTTTCTTTCCGACTCATACAGCAAACAGTTTATACAAACAACCGATACCTCCGACCGCCATCAGGCAATAACCGGCCATGTTTATGGGTTCGATACGCGGTTTTGTTCCCCGGTCGCCCTGGTGCAAAGCGAGAGTATCGCTCCGATCGCTGTCAGGGTCACTTCCGTTTGCTGCATCAGGAGAGACAATAGGGTGATCGCCATCAGGAAGAGGACGAGGGTATGGATCAGGACAGGGACAGTCGCCGGCTGCCGGTTTTCGCTTGCGGGGAAAGATGATCCGGGCAAGACTGGTGAGGAAACTGAGAATTGTTTCGAGTACATTCATGATTGATTGAAAATTAATGATTAAAAAATGATCATGATAAAAGGTATTTTATATCTTTGCTAAATAATTTGCAAAAACATATGCCTTATGAAAAAATTTAAAGAATACATCTTTGAGAATGACACTTCTTCGGTAAAAGAACCGGAAGAGATGTATGTACAGAGTTCTTCTTTGGAAAAATATCCGGTCATGTCGATGAAAGAAGCATTAAAAACCGGAATACCTCTGGAAGAATCAAAACGGTTGATTTTTGAAAGAATAAAGAGAGACTTTCATTAAAAATCATATTTTATTATGAAAGTACTTATTGACCAAACCGTTCATTTAACATTAAATGAATTCTATGAAACCGCATTGTACATCCATCCTTCTTTGGATAAAGAAACGATTGTCAGGAAAATGGAACGACTCTTTTCCTGTCTTGATCAGTTGGGACGATATGCAACCATTTATAATAAGGCCCGTCTTCATCCTCTATGGATACAAAATAATTTTCGGGAGTGTATTATAGAAGATATTCATTTTGCATTTCAGATATATACCGACGATGAAACAGGGGAACCTTATGTTTATGTGCATGATGCTTGTCATAGTGCGTTGTATCATGAATGAATTAGTCTTTAATTAACTTCCCGATCGACCGGCAAATCGAAACCAGCATTCGCCGATACGCTTCGCGGTTGTCGCCGTTTACTTCGCTGATGTATTTACTGTAACTGATTTTGAGGGCGAAGGCTGACGGATTGTTGCTGACATCAGCGGCGGCGGTGTAGGCATGACGGATCAGACGGGCATAGTCCATGAAAGAGTGTAACGGGTCGGGATACGTACGGAAAGAGAGGGAGTTCGCGCTTAACTGCGTACCGGTACCGGGCCACCAGACGTTCTTTTTACCGTAGGCGGTGATACCGAAAAAGTTATGATACAACAGACAAAGATCGCTTTGTCCCCAACCTGTTTCAATGGCAGCTTGTGCAAGGATCACTACCGGATTGATCCGGAAAGCTTCCCCGGCCTTTTGAGCCAGGGGAAGATACCGGGTGATAAATTCTTGTTTCGTCATAATCAGAGAAGGATTATTCGATTACCGGTCTGTCGTCTTCTCCACCTTCGCCTTCTTTCTCTTCCGGATCGGAGAACGGGTCGAGACGGTCGTAACTAGCCTCGGAAATCAGTTGACGTAACATGGCACCGGGGGTAAAGACGATACGGGCTTTCTTGAACAACATCGGATCGAAATTTTTCAGGGTGGCGGAACCTTTACTGCCGGCTACCATACGGAAATTGCCGAACTCGCCCATCTGGATCACATTGCCGCTCTCGAGCAGCATACACAAGACATAGATCAGACCGTCGATAACCAGTTCCACTTCGCCGGGTTTGGCAGTGCAGTAACCGGATACCAGTTTACACAGTTTTTTGAAATTGGTCTTTTCCAACGAACGGATCTGACCGTAATACAATTGATCGCCTTTGGCGGCTCCTTTGCTCATGTCCTTTTTGAGGACGATGCGATACTTTAACGGCATAGCTTTTTTAATTAATAATGAATAATTAATAGTGAATAATTCGTTATGGATTCGGGAGAGGTTAACCGCTGTTATTCTCTTGAATACATTACAAAGATATGATGTGGATATGGGGTGAATGAACCGGATGGAACCCGGTAGGAATATATGGGTATTTTTTATTGAATTTATTTGATAACAGGGTTATTATATTGGGATTATTCCGTATATTTACAATACAATAACAACATTAAAATCAAAGCATTATGAAAGATTCCTTTCAACAAAAAACGTACAGATGGCAGGAACTGGCAGTTCTTTATGCTCCCGACCTGACTCCTCATTCCGCTTCAAAAAGACTTACACAGTGGGTTGTTATAAACAAAGAATTGCATGAACGTATGATCCGTTCGGGATGGGCAAAAGGATGCCGAATACTTTCACCGTTACAAGTGGGAATAATTGTCGATTTCCTGGGAGAGCCCTAATCGATTTTCGTCTAAAAAACAATTGTATTTGTAATCGGAAACAACTGTTTTTCAAATCAAATACAATTGTTTTTATTACTGAAAACGATTATCTGCAAACACTAAAATAAACATCGCATGAAAAGGAGATTGAGTATATAACAGAGAATGCCTGTTTTGCAGCGTAAATATTAAATTTGCCATGCACAACTCAATCAAACAATATAAAAAAAAATTGCCGGGATCATAGGAAGAGACCTGGCTTTTGAGAAACTGGTCGAATATATAGAGAGCCAGGAAGAAAGCGAAGAACTGATCATTTATTTAGCCCTGCTGTTGGGAAGTAAATGCGTAACCGGTCATAAATCGTGGGACAATTTAAGAACTTGTTTCTTTGAGAAGTATAAAAATTCGATCCTGCACTGGTGTGGTTATGACACGGTCAATCCACAGACCGGACGTTTTGCGGTAGTAGACGAGAATTTATTGCTTTGTCTGTTCGCCTTGTTGAAACAGTTCGGTTTACTGGGAAAATGTTCTTACAAACAACTGGCTAAAATATTATATGCCACGTTCAATTTTACAAATACAATAAATACCATTTGTACAAAACTGAAAACAGTCTATCAGGAACACATTTATCAGGCTGTCATTCAGAACTTTATCAAAGAACTAAAGAAGTTGAAAAAGTAATAATTTTCGAAACACTTATTTCTATAACCAGCTGTAAAACAACATTCTAAGCAAATAAAAACAGGCTATTTCAGTAATACGGGAAAGGCAGAGGCAATATACCTTTGTATCAGCAATGTGAAATGCGCTCTTTGATTCCTTTAAAAGCTGAAAAAAACGCCGAAGGCCTTATATAATCTTAATAAAAATATTCTATATATATTAAAGAGAAAAATAAAGCCATCACCGAAGTCTAATATGAGACATATCAAAACAACTGGCAATCAACTCATTAAAGGATGAAAAACGTAATCATGCGCTAATATAAAGTATTAACTAAAAAATTAGTATCATGGAATGTTACAAAAACACTGAAAATGAGGAGATTGCATTAGACTATCTAGGGAAATTCTTCATCAAGATCCCCAGAAGCATGATGGATCGCTTAGACAGCGTCCGGTTGGTCGAACGCCAGATGGCCCGATTACATCTATACCTGTTCGGGCTTTGTTATCACACTGACGGGTATGTGATGTTAAACAATCGCAAAGTCAGTTGCCGAAGAGGGGAATATGTCGGTACCCAACTTCAGTTGGCTAACATTACAGGAATCCGTCCCGGATCATTGAGCCGGTTGATCGATAAGCTGGTGAGACTGCAATTGATATCTGTCGCTCATATACCGGGAGGGAGCCGTATACAGGTGAAGGGGTATGATGTTTTCACCCGGATACCCGAGAGTAAGGAGACACCCAGGAATGCACCGGCAACGAATGCAGCCGCTCAAATGGCCGAAGCTGAAAAAAAGATGGGCGGACGAAGTATGCAGAATCCGACTAACCAACCTGATTAACAATGCTTATGGAAACAATAGAATCTGTACGCCAGGTAGAAGAAGCAGTGATCTGTGCACTCCTTTCTTCCGAATCTGCCATCTGGCAGGTTGCCCCGGTATTGAAACCGGAGATGTTCAGCGACCCCTTGTTGTCTTTCATTTACACGGCCATCCGGACACTGAACGACCGGGGAGAAAAGGCAGACCTGGTCACCACCGATATAGAAATGCGCTGCCTGAACGAAAAGCGCTGGAAAGAGATGAACGGGATCGCAGCGATCCATACGCTCATGATGCAGATCCGTCATACAGGCAACCTGAAACAGTATGTCGAAGAGGTGAAGCGGCAGTATATGCTTCGTTTGCTGGCAACCTTGTTCACGACCTTGCAGACAAAGGCTCACAGCTTCGATTCATCCTACATGGCTCTGATCGAAGAGGCGGAATCGTCGTTACTGGAACTGAGGGAGGACGGGATTGCAGGCAGACAGATCACCCGGATCGGTAAAACGGCGAACGATGTACTGGAAATGCATCGCGAACGACTGGCAAGCGGCATAGACACGATGCGCATCCTGACGGGTATCGAAGAGTTCGACTATGTGACCGGAGGACTTTACAGAGGCGAACTGACAGTCGGGGCCGGACGTCCCGGCGATGGAAAAACGGCTGTCGCCATGCAGATCGCCATGAATGCCGCCCTGGCGGGAAAGCATGTCTGCTTCTTCAGTCTCGAGATGACGGCTTTGCAAACGATGAACCGTCTGTTTGCCGGTTACGGAGGCGTGGATGCCAACCATTTGCGTATCGACGGAGCCAATCCGGCCGATCTGGCGAAAATGGGGAAAATGGCGGATGAGTTCCAGAACCTTCCGTTGTATTTCGACCATACCTCGGCAAACAGTGTGGAAAACATACGTGCCCAGGTAATGCTCCAGAAACGTAAGAAACAATGCGACCTGGCGGTGGTAGACTATCTTCACCTGATGAAAATGGAGAATCACGGGAAAGATACCTTAGACCAGATGATAGGTCGTAATATACAGGGCCTGAAACAACTGGCACTGGATGCCGATATCCCTATACTCGTCCTTTCGCAAATGAACCGCAACAGCGTGAACCGGGCCGACAGGGCACACATCCCCGATTTGCATGACCTGCGGGATTCGGGCGTGATCGAACAGGTAGCCGATTGTGTCTATTTCGTTTATATCCCCGAGCATAATGGGATTACAACGGACGAAATCACCGGAGAGAGCCTGCACCTGGTAGGAAAACTGTATATAAGAAAAACGCTTAACGGATCAACCGGGATTGCCCGTTACCGCTACAACGAAAGTTACACCCGTATCACAAACTATACACGCAGACGGTCATGACAAAAAAAGAGATAGAAGAATTGAAATCGTCGCTCCGTATAGAAGAGGTGATCGGTAAATCTGTAAAGCTGGAACGGAAAGGGGCTAACTATATCGGACTTTGTCCGTTCCACAACGACCACCATCCTTCACTCATGGTGAATCCCAAGAAGCAGACTTTCCATTGCTTTGCCTGCGGAGAACATGGGGATGCGATCGGATTCATAGAAAAGATGGAGCATTGCGGGTTTATGGAAGCGGTGGGAAAGCTTGATATAAAAGGGAAGGTAACACAGCCCCTACCCCCTCTCAAGAGGGAAAAAGTTACTCCTGACACTATAAACTCATGTCACCTTCCAACCAAAAACAACAGGTTATTTCTTCAGAACTTACTTCCCTATGCATGCGGCAATTCGGAATTAACGCCTGCCTATCTGGATTTTGAAGTCGGACAATCGCCGGTAAACGTTCCGAAGGAATGGTATATCATACGCAACCGTATCGTTTTCCCGATCCGGGATGAAGCCGGGGAACTAGTTGCCTTCGCTGCCCGCCGGTTGGTGGATGGGAATCGGGATGAACCGAAATATATCAATAGTTCGACAGCTGACGGATACAAAAAGGGGGAAAACCTTTATGCCCTTTACCGGGCAAAGAAAGGGATTGAAGAGCAAGGATTTGTTTACCTGGTAGAGGGTTACAAAGATGCAATTGCCATGCATGCAGCCGGCTTTACCAATACGGTAGCCCTGTGTGGAACGGCGTTGACTGCCGGACAGCTTATCTTGCTGCAAAAGTATACGACGCGGATCTGTCTATTACTCGACGGGGACATGCCGGGGCGGAAGGCTGCCCGCAAAATATCCTTATCGCTCGATCCGGCTTCGATGGAAGTGCAAACGATTTCGCTTTCGGAAGGTGAAGATCCTGATTCCTTATTCCGCAGACTCGGCAAGGAGGCGTTTGCTTCGCTGATACACAGATACCGGTCGAAACCTCACCTGTCGGAAGAGTTGTTGCTGACAGCCTGCCTGCTGTTTGCGGATACTTATTATCTGTTTAAAGGTTTGCTTTGTCTTTTTGCCGAGTTATTGAACAGCATCCTGGAAACGGACAACTTGCTTTTGGAAAATAAAGAAAACCGGATGATACTGGCCCATCTGGCCGAAGGACATTTGGAATCGGACCTTTCACCTGCATTAAAAGCGATAGCCGATGAGCTGCATACGGAATATGATTCATTGATTTACAATGAAAAAGAACAGTTCGAGTCTATTTACCCGGAGGCAACGAACATTATGGATATGTACCTGACCCGGTTATTCTTTTTATATGCGGAAAACCGTATCCTCCGGGATATACAAGAACAGGTCCGCCTGTTATTGGAAACTGCCCCTGAAAAGAAAAAGAAACGCCTCGCCATCCTTGTCCATATCGCTGAACGCCGCGAACAGTTACGCCACGTGTCGGAGAATCTGGATAGGCCGGGAGCCGTTTGGGGCTAATATTATCAGAGTTAAATGTTGCAATTATTATCAGATTTGAATGTTACTTTTCTCTTGAAAGAAAAGTAACCAAAAGTTCAAGGCTGCACCGGCTTCGCTGCTACGGTGAAAGACTACGCTTGAAAAATCCGAAACTCGCTTCGCTCAAACAGCGGATTTTTCCGAGTCGCTTCGTCTTTCCCCTTCGCGGACGCTCACCCGCCGAAGGCCTGTCAGAGAACGCAAAGCGTTCT
The DNA here is from genome assembly GCF_023369805.1 of Parabacteroides leei. Taxonomy (NCBI): domain Bacteria; kingdom Pseudomonadati; phylum Bacteroidota; class Bacteroidia; order Bacteroidales; family Tannerellaceae; genus Parabacteroides; species Parabacteroides leei. The sequence continues at coordinate 363,214 of NZ_JAMBQG010000001.1, read as the reverse complement.
TTGGGGATGGCCGATACCGACACCTTTATAATACAACAGGTGTTTTCGACTTTAACAGACGGTATCGGCAATCCAAAGAGGAAGCTCCGCTTCCTATGAAAGGCCTCAGATGGCGAGCGTTAAACGCAGCAGCCGGAGTGAGCGGCCGGAGCATCCGCTGTCTGAGCGAAGCGAGTTCGGAGGCGACAGCGAACGCAGGATGCGGAGTAGCGAACCAGGTGCAGCCTTGATCTTTTGGCTACTTTTGGATCAAGCCAAAAGTAGGTTCATATTTTTCTATAATAGCTCAATTATTTCTAACATCCGAGCGCGAAGCCCAATTATTCATTATTCATTATTAATTGAAAAGGTTTCACCTTTTCCTATGTCACTATTTTCTAATCAAACAATAAATGAAATTTATATCTAAACTAATCATTTTTGGAGGCATCTTTATGTTTCCCATATCCTCTTATGCTCAGTTTACCAAGGGATTGAATTACCGGACAGAGACCGGGATCAGCTTTAGCGGAGGGGAACATACGCCTTTCTGGCTGACAGCTAATAAACAGGGACTTTCGTCTATCGAAAAGAACAGCGGATACCTTCGTGCCGGTATCTTCCGGGAGATGGAAGACGATAAACGTTTCTCCTATGCCTTTGGTGCGGATCTGGCTGTAGCCTATAATTTCAGCTCATCCTTTATCATACAACAATTGTATGCAGACCTGAAATACCGTTGCCTGCAACTGAGTATCGGGAGTAAGGAACGGCATAGTGAATTCAATAATCCGTTTCTCAGCAGCGGAGGACTGACATTTTCAGGGAATGCACGTCCGATCCCTCAAGTTCGTATCGGTATTCCCGAATATACGCCCGTACCGGGTACCAAAGGATGGCTGGCATTCAAAGGTCATGTTGCTTACGGCATGTTTACCGACGACGGATGGCAAAAGGATTTCGTAGCTCCGGGGAATAAATATACGGAACATGTGCTCTATCATTCCAAAGACTTATATGTAAAGATCGGTAACCGCGAGAAATTCCCGCTGATCCTTGAAGGGGGGCTGGAAATGGCTGCGCAGTTCGGAGGGAATGCGTATATCGGGAACGATAAGACTGATATGCCGAACGGGATAAAGGATTTTTTCAAGGTGTTTATCCCTAGTGGAGGCAGTAGCGAAACACCGATGGGTGAACAAACAAATATTTACGGGAACCATTTGGGGAGTTGGAATTTTTCACTCACTTGGTATGCTCCCGGAAATTGGACAATCCGCCCCTATTACGAACATTATTTCGAGGATCACTCGCAGATGTTCGGTGAATATGGTTGGAAAGATTGTCTGGCGGGAATAGAAGTAACATTCCCTAAGAACCGCATAATCAGTGGTTTCGTCTACGAATATATCTCGACAAAGGATCAGACAGGGGCTGTTTATTGGGATCACACGCCGGAAATCCCCGAGCAGGTGAGTGGTACGGACGATTATTATAATCATGGTATTTATACCGGTTGGCAACATTGGGGAATGGGGATCGGAAATCCGCTTGTCGTATCGCCTATTTATAATACCGATGGGGAAATTCGATTTAAAAGCAACCGGATGCAAGGACATCATTTTGGGATAATGGGCAATCCTTGTGCCGATTTACAATATCGTATTCTTTTATCGGTTTCCCGAAATTGGGGTACTTATGCACTCCCTTTTTATGAAATCAAGAAAAATGGCAACGCTTTAGCCGAATTAAAATATACTCCTCACCAACTAAATGGGTGGGACTTCACTGCTTCATTAGGCATGGACCGGGGTGCTATGCTGGGAAAAAGTACCGGAGGAATGATTACAATCAGAAAAACAGGATGGATACGATGAAAAAAGGAGTGATTTTTACATTGCTGATTTTATTGATCAGTGCGTGTGGCAAAATGCCTATCAATGGTGATCTGGACGGCCGTTGGCAGATTATGAAAATAGAATATGCTTCCGGAGAGGAGGAAACACCGGAACGGGCTTATTATAGTGTGGCATTACATACAATCAACTTAATGCAGGTCGGCGTTACAAAGCAAACCGGGAATATGGAGTATACCGGAGATTCACTGTTTGTCACCATGCCGATCAGTACAGTCGAAGATTTATTGCCTTTCGGCATGAACGGAACAGAGCAACGTTTCGGAGTAAAAGAATTATCCTCCAAACATTTGGTTTTACAATCAGACTATGCCCGGTTGGAGTTCAGAAAGTTTTGATTCAATATTTGTCAGATATGAATGTTACTTTTCTCTTGAAAGAAAAGTAACCAAAAGTTCAAGGCTGCACCGGCTTCGCTGCTACGGTGAAAGACTACGCTTGAAAAATCCGAAACTCGCTTCGCTCAAACAGCGCAGCCTCCTCACGCTTCGTCTTTCCCCTTCGCGGACGCTCACCCGCCGAAGGCCTGTCAGAGAACGCAAAGCGTTCTTTTGGGATTGCCGATACCGACACCTTTATAATACAACAGGTGTTTTCGCCTTTAACTGACAGTATCGGCCATCCTAAGAGGAAGCTTTGCTTCCTATGAAAGGCGTCAGCTGGCGAGCGTTAAACGCAGCAGCCGGAGTGAGCGTCCGGAGCATCCGCTGTCTGAGCGAAGCGAGTTCGGAGGCGACAGCGAACGTAGGATGCGGAGTAGCGAACCAGGTGCAGCCTTGATCTTTTGGCTACTTTTGGATCAAGCCAAAAGTAGGTTCAAAACTTTCTAAAATCGAAATAACAAAAACAAACAACAATATGAATACCGTAATCAGAAATGTATTAATGGGGGGATTGCTGTTGCTGTCGGTTCCGATGGCGGCACAGGTTTCCCAAGATTTGATCGACAAGGCGAAAGCAGCCGGAATGACGGAAGAGCAGATCCGGCAGGAGATCACTAAAAGAATGGGACAGTCGGGTACAGAGCAAATGGGCCAAAAGGCTTCCGATGCAACGGTTTCCGACCGGGTTGTTGCAACCCCCGAAGGAAAAGAAGAAACAACACTGGAAGAACAACGCCGGAGAAACCTTCCGGAAAATGATCTGAAAGAAACTGTTTTCGGACGGGAGATATTTTCAAACAAGAACCTGTCGTTTGAGCCGGATCTTAACATACCGACTCCCAAGAACTATATCCTGTCGGCGGGCGACGAGTTATTAATCAACGTATGGGGAGACTCGGAACTGAATATGAAACTGAAAGTTTCTTCCGAAGGAACCATCCTGATCCCCAACCTGGGGCCGGTAGCCATTAGCGGACTTAGTATTGAAGCAGCCGAAAGTCGTATCCGGCAAGAGCTGGGACGTATCATGTCTACCCTGTCCGGTACTACCGACGGGGCCAATACATTTGTTTCAGTCAGCCTGAGCCAGATACGCAGTATAAAAGTAAACATCGTTGGGGAAGTTATCGCTCCGGGAACTTATACCCTACCCTCATTTGCCACCTTGTTCAACGCATTGTATGCAGCCGGAGGAGTAAACGAGATCGGTTCGCTGCGTGGTATCAAAGTCTATCGCAACAGCAAAGAGGTGGCTAACCTGGATGTGTACGATTATCTGTTGAACGGAAAATACGGAACCAATATCCGGTTGGAAGAAAACGATATGATCATAATCCCTCCATACGACCAACTGGCTGTGGTAAGAGGTAAAGTGAAACGTAACCGCATCTTTGAAATGAAGAAAGGGGAAACGTTACAGCAATTATTGAATATGACCGGAGGATTTACCGGAGATGCTTATACCAAAGATGTCCGCGTAAAACGGAAAGCCGGCAGCCGCTATCAGATTGCCACCGTCAGGGAAGACCAATACCCGACCTTCACGATGATGGATGCGGATTCGCTGATGGTGGACTCGGTAATTCCTTTCTACGAAAACCGCTTGACGATAACAGGAGCTGTATGGCGTCCGGGAGAATATGAATTAGGTACGACGGTACGCACAGTCAAAGAGTTGGTCAAGCAAGCCGCCGGCCTGAAAGGAGATGAATTTGCCGGACGTGCACAAATCACGCGGTTGAATCCCGATTTTACAACAACAGTTATTGCGGTGGACATACGCGGCATACTCAACGGCACGTCTCCGGATATGGAACTGAAACCGGAAGACAAACTGGAAATACCTTCCCTGTTCGACCTTCGCGAACCTTATACGATAAAAGTAAGTGGAGCAGTCAACTACAAAGACACAGTGTTACCTTACCGCCATAGTCTGACCATAGAGGATGCTATCATTATGGCCGGAGGCCTGCAGGAATCTGCGGCTACAGTAAATGTTGAAGTTGCCCGCCGTATTAAAGATTCAAAAGCCGAACAAAACAGTAACATCACAGCGAAAGTGTTCAATTTCACACTGAATGACGATTTGGGACTGATACCGGCAGCCGGTACAACTGCTGAAACAGTCTTCACCCTTGAACCATTTGATGAAGTATATGTTCGCTTCTCTCCAGGCTATCAGGAACAACAGGTGGTAAAAATAAATGGAGAAATCACTTTTGCGGGCGATTATGTATTAGCCGAAAAGAATTCACGCCTAAGTGACATTATTTCTAAAGCCGGTGGAATAACTCCGGATGCTTATGTAAAAGGGGCCAGCCTGAAACGACTGTTGACGGAAGATGAAATGCGTCGTTTGGAAACATTGATGGAGCTAAGTTCCAACAAACAGAGTCGTGACTCGATTTCATTATCGATAGCAAACATTAAGGATTATTCAGTCGGTATCGATCTGGAAAAAGCTTTAGCTAATCCCGGAAGTTCTCACGATGTGGTATTACGTGACGGAGATATTCTTTACATTCCCCAATTACAGAGCACAGTAAAGATAAACGGAGCCGTCACTTACCCGAACAGTGTAACGTATACGAAAGGGATGTCAGTGGGTGATTGCTTGTCACAAGCCGGAGGATATAACGATATTGCCCGTAAATACCCGATCGTTATTTATATGAACGGAAAAGTCGCTACCACAAAGAAAAGACTCATTTTCTTCAAACATTATCCGAAAGTCGAACCGGGATGTGAAATTGTGGTACCGGCCAAGACACAACGCGATCGTAAGACCGGTTTGGCAGAGATATTGAGTATAGCCAGCTCGACGACTTCAATGGCAGCAATGGTTACCTCTATTATTAACAATATGAAATAATACGACAAAATATATGGATATGATTCAAATGAGTTCTCCGGATACGGACAACAACACACAGGAAATCGACCTGATCGAATTAGCCAAACAGTTGTGGAGTAAGCGTAAATTCATCTTTAAATGTTGTGGAATAGCCGTAGTAGCCGGACTTATCGTTGCTTTCAGCATACCTAAAGAATATAGTACCAGCGTAAAACTGGCACCGGAAACCTCCGATCCAACCAAAAAGATGGGGAACCTGGGAGGACTCGCTGCCATGGCCGGTATTAATCTGAATACATCTTCCGGATCGGATGCTATCTCTCCGGAGTTGTATCCGGACGTAGTCAGCAGTGTTCCTTTTCTACTGGAGTTGTTTCCGGTACAGGTAACAACAGAAAAAGGGAACTATTCAGCCTCTTTATACGACTATATGGATGATAATCAGAAAAGTGCCTGGTGGAGTTATGTGATACAGGCACCTTTCAAATTAATAGGCGGGGTGAAAGAATTGTTCTCAAAAGAAGAGCCGGCAAGTAACGGGGAGTTGACTTCTTTCCGATTGACAAAGGAACAGGCTGACGTAATCAAGGATTTACAGGAGCGCATCTCCGCCTCTGTCGACAAAAAGACATCGGTCATTACCGTAGCTGTCCAGATGCAGGACCCGTTGATCTCAGCCAGTATCACCCAGGTTGTCGTAGATAAACTTCAAGAATACATTACTAATTACCGTACCCAAAAGGCTAAGCAAGACCTGGAATTCACAGAAAAAGTATTCGGCGAAGCCCGTGAGTCTTATTATAAAGCTCAACGTGCATACGCAACCTTTGAAGATGCCAACAAGAATATTATTTCTGCCAGTTACCGGACAGAACAGGAGCGATTGAAGAATGAAATGACACTGACCTTCAATGTCTACAACACATTGGCACAGAAGTTGGAACAGGATAAATTGCGGGTTCAGGAACAGACACCGGTTTATACCGTTATACAACCTGCCACTGTTCCTCTGAAACCGGCATCCCCCAAGAAACCGCTGATCCTGATAGGCTTCGTATTCCTGGCAATATTCGGTAGCATTGGTTATTTATTCATCAAAGACCTCTTTAAACCGAAAGAGGAAAATGACGACTTCCTGATCGAATAACAGGCATGAGTATAAAAAATAAAAAATGAGAAGCTGCCGCTGCAGCTCCCCATTTTCTAATAAACTACATAAAACACTTAAAAGAACAAACTTCTATTTTAGAATGCAACACCGAAGCGTACGCCCCAGTTATTTATTCCGTCCATGGAATAAGTCAGGACTTTACTTTTATTTGTTGCATAGTTGTAATAAGCGGCTACATGCAAACCGAATTTCTTTTCCGGAGTAAAGAAAATATTCATACCGACTTCAGGAGCTACATAGAAACCCCACTGGCGGTCGTATACTTTCATTACATTCATATAAGTCGACATTTCGCTGTATTCAGTACCTAATTTAGCTGAAATATAAGGTTCGAACTGACCTTCACGGGTGAAGCTATAACGGAACGCTGCACCAAAAGGCAACTGGAATAAGGAATGTTGCTGATCGGATGTGATAGCAGAAGTTTCGCCTACATTAAGTGTCTGACGGTCGATATATTTATTATTCGTGTGATAAGAAATAAATGCACCTACTGCAAAATTAGGAACTACATAATAACCGGCTTCACCGTGAGCGCCCCAACCGCTTGTCTTGTCGGCAAAGCTATTGCCGAACGGAGTGTTAATATCCCAGTCGATATTGAAATACATATTGTTTACAACCTGGGCGCCAGCCAGTGAGGGCATCGCTAAACAGGCGATAAGTAAAGCGACTAATTTTATTGATTTATTTATCTTTTTCATAAGACTCAAATTTTACTGATTCGCGTTTAATTATTTCCTGAGGTATGGTGATTGAACAAATGCCTGATCGATTGCACGGATTGACAACTGAGTGTCGACCTTATCAGAACCAGACAATAATCCAGCCATGTAAGCAGTCCAGACAACCGGCAGTTTAGCATCGGCTTTAGGAGTCGGAGCTTTCAGATCAACCATTTCAGCAAGCAGAGAACCTACGCTATAGCTGTAAACTACCGGGTACGGATAATACCAATCGTGCCAGTCATATCCCCATGTCGGACCCCATCCCGGTCTCCAATAATTCGGTGTCCAATATCCTGGGTAACCCCACCACCAGTAGTTGTTGTTATAATCATTATACCAGTTTGTAAAATAATTTACATTTTCAACAAAAGAAACCTGCAGACCCAGGTCTGCGTCTTCTTTATCCATTGTGCGTGTATAACCACGACTTTCCATATTGCCGATCACTGTAGAAATAATATTGTCGGCTTCTGTTGCTGTCCAGTACTGAGGTTTCTCATTACTACCGATTACCAACACGCTATCAGGCACATAGAATGTGGTGAACGATTTAAAATCCGTTTTGCTATCGTGATTTGTGTACACCACGAAATCATTATCCAGCTTTGACATATCCGGATCTTTCTGACAGGATGCCAGTAAAAGGATCAACAAGAAAAAAGGAATAATCTTTTTCATCTCATTTTAACGTTTAAAACAGTTTATACTATTATTTGTGCTTATATATAAGTTATCCATGAAACAACAAGAAATTAAAAAAAGTTCTCTTTGATGTTATTTTGGCTGTGTTAATTAACTTACAGAAAGACTTCAAAACGCTCGTAAACGATAGTTAAAACGCGAAAAAGCCTGAAATAACTTACGCTATTTCAGGCTTTTGGATTATTCTTAAGAAATAAATATTTATTTCAATGTGCCTTGCTGTGCATCCTGTATCATTTTATCATTTGCCAGGATCAAGATTTCCACGCGACGGTTCAAGGCACGTCCTTCCGGAGTATCGTTGCTGGCAACGGGATCGTGAACCCCTTTGCCTTCGTATTCCATACGTCGTCCGCTTACACCCTGATCTACCATTAGATAATCATATACGCTTTTAGCACGTTTCTCAGACAATGTCTGGTTGTAATCCACCTTACCGGTATTATCGGTATAACCAACTATCTTGATGTCGGTATCCGGGTTCTCATTCAGGCTGACAGCCAGTTTACGCAATGCGCTGCGTGAAGCGTCGCTCAATGTGCTCGAGTTGGTGGCAAATAGAATACCGGAGTCGAAAGTTACTTTCAGTGCTTCCCCATTGTTGATCGTTTCAACAGTAGTTTCAGGCGGTAAAGTAGCTTCGAGTTCTTTCTTCTGTTTATCCATCTTTTTCCCGATCAGGGCTCCGGCTGTACCACCTACGGCGGCTCCGATAACGGCACCTAAAGCGGTATTACCAGCCAATGCACCGATCCCGGCTCCGGCAGCAGCACCACCACCTACGCCGATGGCTGTACCTTTACCTGTATTCGTCCATGTTCCACAACTCGTAAATACTACTGCCATACATAGCAGTACAGATAATAACTTAAAACTCTTCATGATTTTTTACTCTTTTATAAACCTTATATGAATATAACAGTTTATCAATCGAACATGTTGATAGAATCGCAATATTCAAGTTCTCCCTGCACGATAAAGCTTATTGCTTCGGGATCGAATTTGCCTACGCCATCCTTTTTAGCGTTCTTGATAACATATTCGATCAATTCATCTTCGTCGATCTCGATATCGGTATTATCGTCTGCATCGTCGTTCAGATAACCGCGTGATTCGTAGAAATCGTAGATCAGGTCTACAATATAATTGATATCGTCGTTACTGAATTTTCCTTTCAACTCCTGGGGAAGATAATTCTGAATAAATTTTACAGATTCGTCTTCATCGTAAATCAAATCGTCTTTGTCGCTCATAACTTTTTCAGTTTAATTGGTTACATACTTATGCAAAGATATGGCTTTAATTGAGAATTAAAAAAAAATCCTCCGCCGTATCACTTGACTAATCCGTCAATCGCCTTTTTCCCTTCCCTGATAGCTTTGTTAATACCGATGTTGATGCCATGCTTTGTCTGGATCGTGATATATTCAGCCTTCAGTTTGGTAAGTTCAAACATTTCATCGGTTGTGAGTTCCGGGCTGTATTTATCATATTTGGTAACGGCAAATTCCTGAAATGTCTTATCTACCTTCTCCCAATCGGCAGAAGTATATTTTTCACTTTCTTTCTGCACCTTTTCGATAAACTTGGTGAAGTCCTTTACATACGATTCCTTCGTTTCACTGCAACTATTACATGTTAAAAGCGTAATAGCGGCAAACATCATCATTAAAAACCTTTTCATATCTTTTCCTTTTTAGATTAATTCCAACAAAAGTAAACAAAAAAAGAGGATCTGCACTGTCCGGCCGAATGAAACTGCCGGACAGATATTAATAGGCTGTAGCTACGATCCGGTCTGCCGTCCAACTATCAGCTACTATCTGTATCCGGTCTGCGGGTAAAGAAGAGGTAAAACTGATCGTTAAAGTACAGTAGTCACCCGGCATAAGCGTGATATAATTATCCGAATAATGTACGGGAAGGATACGCTTGCCGGTTTCCTTATCCAATACTTTGATGCGGTTGAAAAAAGAAATATTCGTTTCTGAGTGGAGCGATACCATACCGGAATAGGTTGTTCCTTCCCGTTGAAGCGATACTTTCATCTCCGGCTTTGCTTCGGGCAAACGGGATAAGCCGGAATAATCTTTCGGAAGCGTGGTCAGCCAATAGATATTCGGGGCATCCGGTAATGCGACAGCTACGTTGGAAGGCCGGGCTGGATCAGCCGGTTGCATAGACAGGCGGAGGAAGTAGACTCCTTCTATCTCCTCCGGAAAGGGAACATCAAACAAGGGCGCTACCGTATTGGCTTTGGCATCCGACTTTATTTCCTTTTCCCAACGGATCTTACCGCTGGTGTCGTAGATACGTGCATTTACGATCAGATCCGGGTAATCGGACAAGGATGTATTCAACAGTTCTACCTGCCGGGTAACGGGATTGTAAAACGGATGCAGGGGTTCGCATCCTTTACGTGTACCGTACAGGGAAGCATTTACATCAAGGAACCAGTCGTACATCTGCCCGCGCAGGGAAGTCCACGGGTTCTGGGTTTTCCAGATCAGTATCCCGGTGTACCAGTCCCAAAGATGCGACCCCCAACCCTCCATAAAGCTACGGTATTGATCGTAATTCACGACCTGAGCGTATTTACAATAGGTTTCGATATCCTTTACCTCGCCATAACGTTCCAAATGATCCTGATATCCCAGATCCCGATGATAACGCCAGGTGGCATTACGGGTAAAACCTTTTCTCGGGAATCCTTCCAGGTCTTTCTCCGTCATCATTTCCCGCATACTTTCCACCTCCGGCGAACCGACGGAGCCTGCCTCCGGATTAAACGGATGCGAACGGAAAGTAAAGAACCATTCCGGTTCCTGAATACCGTAAGGACCGTCGCCGTTATCGCCCAGCAGGTTACGGGTAAAGAGGGAGTCGGTCGAATAGCTGACGAACAGGCGTTCGGGATCAAGCTCGGGGAAGACTTTTTCTTTCAGTTGCTTGTCGATGTTTTTAGCCAACGGCCATTCGTTAGCTCCACACCAAAGACAAAGGCTCGGATGGTTACGTATCATTTTAACCTGGTCTTTTACCGAGGCGATAAAGAGATCGTGATTGTCGGGATATTCCCAACGACGTTCGCGGGAGTCCATTTTCATCGGGTCTTCCCAGGCACCGTTACAATCGCCGCTGCCCCATAAATCTTGGAAGACCAGTATTCCGTATTCATCACAGGCATTATAAAACTCCGGGCGTTCGAGCAGGGCACCTCCCCATACGCGGATCATACGCAAATTCATTTCGGCATGGAAACGGACTTCATCGCGGTAACGTTCAGGGGAAAGACGCAGTAACCAGTCGGAAGAGATATAATTACCTCCGGTTACATAAATCTTCCGGCCGTTCACATAGAAGCGACGACCTCCGTTATCCGGACATTTATCTGTTGTGATCTCACGGATACCATATTTGAGTTGTTGACTGTCACTGACCCGGTTATCTGCTTCAAAGTAAATATGCATATCGTATAGAGGCTGTTCCCCCACTCCGTTGGGCCACCACAACTGCGGATTTTTTATTTTCATCGGGTCGAAACGAACTTCCCTTTTTTCGTATGGAGACAAGGTAAGACGCTGCGTTAAACGGATGCCGTTTGTTTCGCAGACTAACAGGCCTTTACGTGGTGTATCGGTGATATTCTCCACCTCAACAGAGGTCTTTACAAAAGCATCCTCCTGTGTTTTCTTTTCCGGAGAGCGGACACCAGGCACTTTCGTTACAATATATGGCGATTGAACGGTTACAGCACCGGTAGTAGTAACCGATACCTCATCCCAGATACCGGTATTACGATCCCTGATGGGTTGAACCCAGTCCCAGCCGGGCGTATATTGCATGGTGTTATTACGGGCGATCTGTCCGTCACCGCCTTGTCCGCCATTCGGATCGCCGGGGTATGTGGGAGGATAAACGAGGACCGCCAAAACATTTGTGCCTTCCTTCCGGAGATGTTCCGTTATATTAAACGATTTCCGCAGGAACATTCCTTCATGGGTGGTATTATTAAGCCGCTTGCCGTTCAGAAACAGTTCTGCTTTATAGTTTATTCCCCGGAAGTTCAGCCAGACAATCCGATCGTCCGGTACTGTCGGCGTTTCAAACTGGTAAACGAACCAGAAAGTATAAAAATCATTGCCGGCTTCATAAATATCGGGGATCAGGTTATTGTTCATTCCGAACTCAGGTGCAGGGTACAGTCCATTTTCCAGTAAAGTGGTCAGTATTGTCCCAGGGACACGGGCAGGCATCCAGCCTGTTGTTTCCAAGGGCGTAGAGCTTAAAAGATTTCCATCAGTCTTTATCTCACTGGCTCTCCGCGCCATCCAGCCGGAATCAAATAAAGTTTTTTCCCCGGGATCAGGGAAAGCCAATATTAGTTTCTCTTGTGCAGAGAGTGGAAATAATCCGCAAACAATCAAAAACCAGCAAAGTAAAATAAGAGATGTGTGTTTCATAACGTATACAATTTAGCAGCCGTAATATACGACAAAAAAAAGACAAGGCGTCTTTCACAAACAGAAGAAGCCCTGCTCTTTATATTTTATTAATAGAAGATCAGTAAAATCCGGATATTCCTTATAATTCTTAAAGACCACTCCCAATACATATTTCCGAACATCAAAAAAGACATCCTGAGAAAAAATAACTTTTGCACTTTTGAATAGTCCCGCACATTTCTTTTCCATCTAATTTTGCTTCATAAACTTTAAAGACATGATTACAGATAAAAATACCGATTTCGTTTATTTCAGTTCTTTAATAAAAGAACTCGACCAATATACACCATTTTGGAAAAGGTTAAATACTATATTGACAGAGAAAAAAATCAATTATGGTTTTATTGAAAATACTCGTGACATTTGGTGTAGGGATTATATGCCCATTCAATTAAATGTCAACCAATTTGTTCAATTTGAATTCTTCCCAGATTATTATCTTTCCCCCCAATATATTTCTAAACTAACAATACCATCCGAAGTTAGAACCAATGAAAAAATGGATCTCAAATATATAAATTTAGTCATTGACGGAGGTAACTTTATTAAATCAACATCTGATGTTATCTTAACAGAAAAAGTTCTTAAAGAGAACCATAGACTCAGTAAAGAGGCTATTATCACTTTATTAAAAAAAGAGATTCATCTTGACAATATCTATCTGATACCTCAATTACCTTATGATATAACAGGACATGCAGACGGAATGGTCAGATTTATAAGCAACACAGACCTACTGGTTGCCGACTATTCCAATGAAAGTAAAAGCTGGCGTACAAGAATGGATAAGGCACTGGATAAAACCGGATTAAACATTATCCAATACCCTGCTAAAACTACAGAGGAGAGAAATCAGGATGGAGATTATACAGCCAAAGGAACATATATCAATTTTTTACAATTTGAAAATTATATATTACTTCCTCAGTTTGGACTTGATACAGATGATCTTGCTTTTATACGTACAAAAGAATTATTTCCTAATTATCAAGTCATTCCTGTTAATTCTAATGAGATAGCAACAAACGGAGGAGTGCTTAATTGCATAACATGGAACATAAAAAAGTAAGCATTCCCTTATGCGATCCACTCTCAAAATACCCCACATCATAAAAAAACAAACATCATGAAAGAGTTGATAATTATTATTAGTATCTTCGTTATCCTATTCTGGATCGGAGTAAAGTTACAGCGTTGGATAAATGGGACAAGTAAAATTTCAAAAAACCAGAAAAAGATACTAGATGAAATAAAAAAGAAACATACCTAATTATAAACAAATATCATTATGGAACTACAAGATTTATTAGACTTAAGAAATGTCAATATTGGAGAGCTCGAAAATAGATTCAAAAATATTGCCCAGTTGTTATTTCAAGAATATCATATAAAAAAAGGAAATGATATATACGATTTCATTGAAATAGAATTTTATTACTACACAAAGGGACATGAAGACATCATAACTTATCCACGAACCATAGATGCCGGTAAATGGTATTTCCACCCAAGCGGTGTTGACCTGTCGTTGCATAGTGATGCCGAAAGCTATGGTGGAATTCTGATTAAAAGTATAAAACATGGTGATGAGATTATTAATGGTCCTTTAAAAAGTTCATGGGAACTATTTGATGCATTTGACGCATTCAAAATGAAATCTGATGAATATCCATTAATTGTTCATAAAGAAAAAACAGAGAAAACCATCTTAAAAAGAAAGAGAAAAATCACATTCAATAAAGACAATGATGCAGACAAGGAAAAAGCGAAGAACAGATTTAAAAATGACTATTCCAAATTCATTGACTTTTTGGATGCTGAATATCAATTTTATGTCAAAAAATAAATAGACTACAATAAATTTGATTTAGCTTTAACAACAGGTAGCAGAACTTCAGTCAATAAATCCTCTTCTGAAGTATCTGCTACACTGTTCAAATATCGTTCAAGAATCAAACCTTCTCCTAAACAATAACCTTCCGGAATTTGTTGCAAAATAGCATTGTAAAAAGAATCAAGTTTGTCATAAATACCTTTATGCACATAAACGGCATACTCTGCTTTAGGCAAAAGCATAGCTTTTATTTCATTGTCCACTTTCAAATTAGGCATATGACGAACAGTTAACCCGGCATAAAAGCAACATTTTTCATCAACCGTAATATCCCGGTCATCATAACAAATACCCCAATACTCCTCTTTTTCCGGAAGTAAATTATTTGATTGAGCATAATCATAAAGCAGTTCCCAACTTCTTTCTTCAAAACATCCGGAAACAAAATCCGTATAACTGCCTTGATATATAAAAAAGATAATTGGTATTTCTGATAATTCAAGAAGAGAACAGTCTATCGTATCAGATATAACATCCGAAACAAAATTTTCTGACTTATATTTTGCAGGTGATTGCAAATACCTCTTCTTAAAAGCATTATAAAAAGCCGTATCATTTGTCCAACCGGTACGTTCAGCAATCTCTTTTTGAGAATAACGTCCTTCTTTCAACAACTGCAATCCATATTCAAGTCGAACACGATTAATATATTGTCCCGGTGACTCTTTCATTATAGATTTGAAAACGAGCTGAAAATTACGCTTTGATAAGCAGGCTACCTGAGAAAGTGTATTAATACAAGTCGATTCATTAAATGCATCATCAGACTCTAAAGACCAATTATGCCGTATTTGCATATTTATATAATGAATCACTGTCTCTATGTGTGATTGATAATCCATTCAAATCAATTATATCAACAAAAATAGAACTTATATACGACAATATCAAATTTAGCTCATATCAGATAAATCAAAAAGGCCTACCTCTTTTGGAAGTAGACCCTTTTACTTAATATATCAATCCAATCATCTTTAATTCTTAAATATCAATCCATCCCCTTCCCGATCGATAATGATCGGACGGTTCTTATCGATCTTCATACCCAGTATCTCCTTCGACAGTTCGTTTAGGACATATTTCTGGATAGCACGTTTCACCGGACGGGCACCGAACTGGGAATCGTAACCTGCATCCGAAATAAAATCGATAGCCGCATCGGTAAAGCTCAAGGCAACACCATTGTTGGCCAGCATCTTCTTTACGCTGTTCAACTGCAAGGTAACGATCTTACGGATCTCTTCCTCATTCAGCGGGGTGAACATGATGATCTCGTCGATACGGTTCAGGAATTCCGGACGAATGGATTTCTTCAGTAATTCCAGTACCTGTATACGGGTTTCATCGATCACTTTTTCGCGATTGTCGGGCGTAATCTTCTCGAAGCTTTCACGAATCAGGGATGAACCCATATTGCTGGTCATGATGATGATCGCGTTCTTGAAGTTCACGACACGTCCCTTGTTGTCCGTCAGACGACCGTCGTCCAATACCTGCAACAGGATATTGAATACGTCCGGATGCGCCTTTTCGATCTCGTCGAACAGGACGACAGAATAAGGTTTACGGCGGATCGCTTCCGTCAACTGGCCACCTTCATCGTAACCGACGTATCCCGGAGGTGCACCGATCAGACGGGTCGCACTGAATTTCTCCTGATATTCGCTCATATCGATACGGGTCATGCTGTTCTCATCGTCAAACAGGTATTCTGCCAACGCTTTGGCAAGCTCGGTCTTACCTACACCGGTCGTACCGAGGAAGATAAACGAACCGATCGGGCGTTTCGGATCCTGCAATCCGGCACGGCTACGACGCACGGCATCCGCTATGGCTGTAATGGCCTCTTCCTGACCGATCACACGGGTGTGCAATTCGTCTTCCAGGCGGAGCAGTTTGTCGCGTTCGCTCTGCATCATCTTGTTGACGGGAATACCGGTCCAACGGGATACCACATCGGCAATGTCTTCGCTGTCGACTTCCTCTTTGATCATGGCGGCAGCACCCTGCATGGTGTGTAGCTTGGCCTGTATTTCTTTGATCTCTTCTTCTTTCGCCTGCAGTTTACCGTAACGGATCTCGGCAACCTTGCCGTAATCGCCTTCACGTTCTGCCTTATCGGCTTCAAACTTCAGGTTCTCGATGTCGATCTTATTCTGCTGGATCTTGTTGATCTGTTCCTTTTCGCTTTCCCACTGGGCTTTCTGTTTCTTTTCTTCTTCCTTGAGGTTGGCGATTTCCTTGTTCAACTGTTCCAGTTTCGTCTTATCGTTTTCACGTTTGATGGCTTCGCGTTCGATCTCCAACTGTTTGATACGACGGGAAACTTCATCCAATGATTCGGGTACCGAATCCACCTGCAAACGCAGACGGGCTGCAGCCTCATCCATCAGGTCGATCGCCTTATCCGGCAGGAAACGGTCGGTAATATACCGTGTCGAAAGCTGGACGGCAGCGATGATGGCATCGTCTTTGATACGTACCTTGTGATGATTTTCGTACTTCTCTTTCAGACCACGCAGGATAGAAATAGTATCCAGTTCATCCGGTTCTTCGACCATCACAACCTGGAAACGACGTTCCAGCGCCTTATCTTTTTCAAAATATTTCTGATATTCGTCCAGTGTCGTTGCACCGATAGAACGCAATTCACCACGTGCCAACGCCGGTTTCAGGATATTGGCGGCATCCATAGCCCCGTCACTCTTACCGGCTCCTACCAATGTATGGATCTCATCGATGAAAAGGATGATCTCGCCTTCCGACTTGGTCACTTCGTTGACTACGGATTTCAATCGTTCCTCAAATTCTCCTTTATATTTGGCACCGGCAATCAATGCCCCCATATCCAAAGAGTAAATCTGTTTTGATTTCAGATTCTCCGGAACGTCGCCACGAACAATACGGTGTGCCAAGCCTTCAGCGATAGCTGTTTTACCGACACCCGGCTCACCGATCAGGATCGGGTTGTTCTTTGTACGGCGGCTCAGGATCTGAAGTACACGACGGATCTCGTCATCACGGCCGATCACCGGGTCGAGCTTACCGCTACGGGCACGTTCGTTCAGGTTGATGGCGTATTTATTCAGAGAGTCGTATGTGTCTTCCGCCGACTGGCTCGTTACTTTATTTCCTTTACGCAATTCCTCGATCGCTTTCTCCAGTTCTTTTTCCGTAACACCGGCATCTTTCAATATCTGCGAAGCCGTACTTTTTACGGTGAACAAAGCGAGAATGATATGTTCCAGAGAAACATACTGGTCACCCATCTTACCGGAATAATCGATTGCTTTCTGCAAAACGGCATTCGATTCGCTCGACAGGTAAGGTTCGCCACCGGATACTTTCGGATAGGATTCTATCTGACGATCCAGCACCATATTCAGATTCTGAATATTCACACCCAGTTTCTGGAAGAGGAAGTTCGTGATGCTTTCGCCCGTCATAATGACAGCCTTCAGCAAATGAACAGGTTCGATCACCTGTTGGTTATTCTTCTGAACCAACTGCACCGCCTGCTGAACAGCCTCTTGTGATTTAATTGTAAAATTGTTTAAATTCATACCTTATATTACTTTCTTGTTATCTTCTTTATTTTAAACTTCCACTGATAACTCTACAAAACAAATACCATACCGAAAACAAGTCATTTTGTCAGCATTATTTAATTATAAGAGAAAGATGTTATGCCGATCAGTCGGGATTAACGACATATTTTGTACTTTCGGTAAGAAAACAACAAGAAAGCAAAAAAGGTTTACTTTTGCCGAAGATGTGTGACTTTTTCACACACCGGGGTACTAATCCAATACAAACTAAAAGAGAAATGAATATGATAAAAGATGAAGCAGACTTCCT
This sequence comes from Parabacteroides leei, assembly GCF_023369805.1. NCBI lineage: Bacteria > Pseudomonadati > Bacteroidota > Bacteroidia > Bacteroidales > Tannerellaceae > Parabacteroides > Parabacteroides leei. Next base: position 345,224 of record NZ_JAMBQG010000001.1, on the reverse strand, counting down.
GTCTGCGCTGGAATCGAACATAAGCATACTGATCAAGATCGCCCGGGTGTATGCTTATACCACGCACGACAGGAAAGATCTGATCAATGACATCATCCTCGAGTTGTGGAAGTCGTACCCGAAGTTTAAAGGCGACTCCAAAATATCGACCTGGATCTATCGCGTCTCACTCAACGTGGCGTTGAATGTCAAACGAAAGCGGGACAACAACAAAGTATTGTTTTTCGATGAGTTGAAGGTTGCGGACGGCAGTGATATCCTCGAAGTCCCGACCGACAACTCCTCTGAAATCGGCCAACTCTATCAGTGCATCGAAAGTTTATCGGAACAGAACAAGGCTATTATCCTATTGTATCTGGATGATAAATCGTACGAAGAGATCTCTCAAATCCTCGGTCTGTCCAGGACGAACGTCAGTACACGTTTGAACCGGATAAAAGAGCAATTAAGAAAACAAATGAACCCCAATAAATGAATCGTTATGGAACTCGATAATATAAAAAACAGCTGGAAACAGGAAAACCGGCAAATTGCAGCGAATGTACATCTGAATAGAACAGCCCTGATGAAAAAAATCTCGGCAGAAACAAACCGTATGAAAAGAAAGAATCTGTTACTCTTGTTGTTCAGAATCCCTTTTCCGGTAGTTATCCTTGCCACGTTATTTTCACACCTTCATATACACAACATGGTTAATTTTTATATTGGAACCGTGTTGTTTCTGGCTTTTGCCTGCTTTGCTTCATGGGGACTGATAAAATATTATCTGAATCTGAGAAAGCTGGATATAACTGATTCATATCTTGAAAATAAAAAGACCATACGGGAACTGGAATTATATAAACTGAACGTGACGAAAAGGAATTACTATTGCAGCCCGGTGGGAATAGCCGGTATTTTCCTGATGATCAATGCACCTCTGTTTACTACAACCGAAGGGGCTGTCATGTTGTTACTTATCATGGCTGTCATGGCTGCCTCCATATTCATAAATCTGAAATATGTCTTACCGACACAGTTCAAACGGTTGAATAAGGAGATGGAAGAGATTCGGAGAATGGAAGAAGAATAAAGGTGTAATCCTGTCCGGCTATCCAATATTTACTATCTTTGTCAACCACCAATATGCAAGTTTTAGGTATGACGAGAAAGAATGTATTCGGTTTGCTCTTTGCTATTTTCTGTGTATCAGGAAATATCTCATGTAATAAATATCTCCTGAGCGAAAAAGACAAAGAAGAAGAAAAGGAAAATATTTTTATCGAGTCATTTGAAGGTGTTTCAAATGTCGACCTGTCCAATCGGAACAATTGGATACTGACAATGAATTACTACTACATATATGATTATACGATAGACGGTAAAAGAATCAAATCCTTTCCTAAAGACGAGCCTTGCTACATTCCCGGTTCATTTATAACGGAAGACAACAGCGGAAGCCCCTGGGTCGGTCTGGGCTCAGGTCCGCTTATACTTTTTGCGTCACCCGGCTATTATTCCGAATTCATATCCGGAAGTACGGATAATACACCACCCACATTCTTCGACCAGACAACCGAAGAAAAGCTATTGGCCGCCGATTGCCTGTCTTGCCAATATACAGGAAAAGCATCAACCGTTCTTTCCGACATGTTAATCCATTACAATGCTCTTCTGGATTTCGAATTGAAAAATGTTCCCGAATCGGCTAGCGTCCTGGTAGAGAACCAGGTACTTATCCATCCCTTCAGGGATAAAGCGAACCTACAACATTACAAAGCAATCGTATTTGCTTATTGGGGAGAAGATAACTCACAAGTTCATATAGCGATAGACGATAGGACTTACGTCGTCAAATTAATCCCTACCATAAACCTCTCCGATGATGATAACGGAATGTTCCTGGGCGCACTCCGCCACGTAAAAAACGACACATACTACAAGTTCTCTTTATCTTACGACAAAGAGAAAGATACATTTTCCATCGAAGATATAGAAAATAAAGTATGGAGTCAGATACCCGATTAACAGGTATACCCTCTCGAAGATGAGCATAACAATCTAATAATTTAGACATCAGATTTCATAAATTAGAGTTTAATATCATCGTTTCACTTATTCGTATCTAAAGAACAGGTATTGATTTAATTCTTCATACCATAATATTTAATTAAACTATTAAATATATCAGAGATAATTCATATTTTTGTAAAAAACAGTATTTTTATAGTATCAATTATAAGTCATATTATGAATACATCTACTATTTCAATATCAAATCACGCACCTCTTGTATTTAAAGAAATCAAGTTAGATATTAATAAAGACAAATTGTATAATTTCCGTTCACTCAATCAAACCAAACATAGATATGGAGATTGTGATTTTTGTTATTTTTCCATATCTAAAAATCAAAATATCAATAATTCAGCAGGATTATATTATTTTGTTGTGAATAACGAAATCATTCACGTTGGCAAAGTAGATACGGATATAGCAAACGTCATAAATAATGGTTTTGGAAAAATAACAGAAAGCAAATGTCTCATTCATGGAACATCTACCTTTTGTCATATTAATTCAATAATAGCTTCAGAAACTGCTAAAAGTATTCAACTATTCGTATGTATTCTGGATCCGAAAGATAATTTGACATCTATAAAAAAAGAATTGCAGAATATTTTATTACACAAAAAGTTACAACATAATAGAAATAATATACCACTAATTATTCATGACTTTTTCAAAAATATTATCCAACAAAGAGATATAGAAATTTATAACGAATTTAGTCTAGAACATGAACTAGGTATTTATCTAAGAGAATGTTTACCTGATTTCAAAGTACAATTTGAACGAAATATTTCGTTCTTTACAAATACAAAATTCAATTCTATAAAAAAAGAAATTGACATCTCTATTTATAATAAGAATGGTGAGAAATACGCTATCGAGTTAAAATGTCCCTTAAATGGCCAATATCCCGAACAAATGTATTCCTTCGTAAAGGATATTAAATTCATGGAACAAATTAAAGAAAACCTAGGTTTTAATCACACATATTGTGTTGTTCTAGTATCTCATAAAACATTTTATACAACAGCAATTAAATCTGAAGGCATTTACAAGTATTTCCGAGATGAAAATAAAATTTATAAAACTATATTCAAACCTACAGGTGAGACAAAAGGACAAGAATGTATAACTATTAAAGGAATATATAATTTTACTTGGGAAAAATATGATAACAGCGATAGACGGTATTATATTATAGAAATATAGTTTAGAAAAACAGAATGTATATTCTTTGATCACATTAGAGTCAGACATTTCACTAACTCTTTCTTTTTCATGAAGACAAATTCTTCAAAAGAAAGACATAAAGAAGTACTTCTATAACTGCTCCGGTGATACTAGTCGGCGTATTATAGTAACCACCTGTAACATTATAAATGTCAACGGATATAAGTCATAGAATAATAAGATTGTACTATCTGTTTCATCCAACATATCTTCTTTCCTTAGATATTCAAATCCATTTTTCAAATAAAAAGGAAGAGTTACATATAATACATCAATTGTAATAAAACCACATCCCGTCTTATTATCCGTTATAAATATCTTTTTTAATAAACCGAAGTATATCAGATCGCTTTATCACCCTCCGGTATGGAGATTTTATTATTCAGATCATTATCTCCACAGTCAAAAGGTTTCAGCTGAAAATTTTCCGACAATCTAATAATTCGGAAATTGGATTTCATAGCTTAGAATTTAAATGTCATCATTTCATTTATTCGCTGAAATCCTTCGTTCATTCGCTCCAGTTCTTTTTTACTGGCCTTTTTACGCTGTTCTAGCTTCTGTATAAAGTTCACAGCATCTTCGTCCTTTAGGACAGGTGTTGGTTTAATTTGTCGTGCCATAATGTTTACTATTAAAATTGTACAAAACCAAAAAGAAGTTGCCTAATAAACAACTAATTGCTTCACTATCTCCTGAAATTTCCGTGGTATCCGTTTAAATACTTCCGACCGGATTCCGTCCGGTACGCCATAAAAAGCCTCGGCTATCCCTCCGGTGATACAGGCTAGCGTATCGCTATCGCCACCCAAAGAGACAGCCAGACGGATGGCATTTTCGAAGTCTGTACTATCCAGGAAGGCGATAATTGCTTCGGGAACGGTGCCCTGGCAACTTTCATTGAAATGATAAGTCGGACGTATATCGTCACAGGTTCGGTTCAGATCATAGGAAAAAGTAGTTTCTATATATTGTTTGATTTCTTGCTTGCTTTTTCCGATTCGTGCCAAATAAATAGCAGCTGCGGTAGCCTGTGCTCCTTTTATTCCTTCAGAATGGTTATGAGAGACAATAGCTGTTTCCCTGGCAATATCCAAAGTCTCTTCCAACGAATCGAATTTCCATCCGACAGCACTTACCCGCATCGCCGAACCATTTCCCCAGCTGTTATACGGTTGCGGATCCTTTTCCCGAAGCCAACCGCTGAAACGACCGCCGTAACCTCCCATCGGACATGGATATTTACGTCCGTATCCCTGCATGACACGGGTCAGATCTCCCCCATTAAGCAGCCAGTCTGCAACGGCAACTGTCATGATCGTGTCGTCCGTATAATCACTTTCACTTGTAAACAGCGGAAAGTCCGTCGTCTTTATATTATCGAATTCATAAACGGAGCCGATAATGTCTCCTGCTATTGCACCTATCATAGTATGTTAATTAATATTCTTCGGTTGCATAAATATAATAAATATATTCAAACCTTACTCGCTTGTACTAAAAAAACTATATAAATCATCGGATTCCTATATCCTTCAGATATATTTGTGTACTTATTCAAATTCAAAACAGTATTTAATATGAAAAAGACGATTACGTGTGGCCTCTTATTACCTATCGCCACACTGGCATTGATTGCTTGCAGCGGAAATAATAATCTTACAAACCAATTAAAAGGTTCCTGGGTCGCTCCTATCAACGGTATGCCCGAACAGATGGAAGGTTTCGAACTGAAAGACGATGGACTTGCCTCTTCTATCAATATGGCAACACTGGTTTATGAGAAGTGGGAAACTATAAAACTGGACAATGCAGATGTCTTGGTACTTCAGGGAAAAAGTATCGGCAACGGACAAACACTCTCATTCTCCGACACACTAAAGATTGACAAGATATCTGAAAACTCACTGACGCTCACCCAAGACAGTTACACCAGAACATATACAAAAAAGTAAAAGAAAGTCACTGTCTGTAATACGGATTCCGTCTTACAGGCAGTGCTGATCTTCAATCATGTAATCCTGTCCGAACAATACTTCTTCCGCTTACATGTCTTGCAAGGAATTCCCATCCAAAGCTCATCGAACTGTTCGACGGCTTCCGTCACCAGCTCTTCTATGGAGGTGAAGATTCCCGCTTCGAAGTTACGGTTGTCTTTTCCTTTCATGCCTAACGCGGCTCCCGTCAAGTTTGCCGATCCGATATAGACCTGCTTCAGGTCGAATATCAATAACTTGAAATGGACACGCGGACAAAGTACGCGCTCCATCCGACTCCAAAGCAAAGGATACTTGTCAAAATCATCGCGGAAGTTCTGTCCCGGTTCTTTAGCATGGATCAGACGTACTTCAACACCTTCTTTCACCTTTTGCTCCAACAGCTTCAGGAGGGGGACAGCGTCTTTTCCTTCTTTGATATAAAGGTCTTTTATATCAGCCGTGCCGATCCATACTGTCCGCTTTGCCTGCCGGATAGCCTCGATAAGGGAAGAGTAATGTTGTTCGTTTTTAATGTATTGGAGCATAAATAATAATTTCTCTGATGAAACCTTAGTACTATATCATAGACTATTCAAATATATAGGATAAATTCCAGACCAACAATCATTAAGCAATTGATGAGAAATAAAAATCACACTTTCTATCCGTTCTCAGATTAATTTCATATTTTTACGGACATAGCCAAAGAAAGGCATTCCGGTCATTCTTCCTGATACGGAAGAAAGAATTCTGAATTTTAAAACGTGAACCTATGAGATCCGTCATTTTATACAACCTGCTGCTTTGCATTCTTTTTACCGGATGTACAAACAAACAAAAGCAATCGACAATCATTGGCGGTGCAGATGGTACCACTGAAATCGTCATTGCCAATGCAGACACACAACAATACGACATAGATGCCCCTATTCCTCTGTCAGAGATAGAACAATATAACAAACGAGTGACTTTGAAACGTATCCCCAATGTAACGATCACCCACCCGGATGCTTACAAGATAAGAACCCAAAAACCTGTTTATACGACTAAAACAAACCAAATCACATTAGATGTGATCAATGTCAACGCGCCTTCTGCCGAACCCGAATATCACAGAATGGAGCAATGGGAAAACGGGAAATGGACTGAATTCCCATTCATTGACAATCTGGCTTTTGCCGGAGTAGGCAGAGATCTATCCAAAGGAGATACGTTACCGGAAGTTATCAATATGTCAGAGTTTAAATATCTTTTAGAACCTAATAAATACAAAATTCATTTCTATGTCTTTGCTAACATCTACACCTATTGTACCGTAACAGACAAGAGTATTCAATCTGTAAAAAACAGCGAAATGAAAGGTGCGTTTACCTTCCGTGTATTGGACTCAAAGAACGATTCACTCCGCATTCTGTTTGAAAATCATACCAATCTGCCAGTACAGCCCGTATATCTCCCCAGTGTCGGAACAGACGAATTATACAATGTCCATCCGTATGCCCGTTCAGGATGGGTCGGAGAAGTCGAGTGGATGAAAAGCCATGCTCTATTGAAAGGTGGAGAAGCCATGCTATTCAGTATTCCGATATCGTGGGACACCAATGGTTTACAATCACGCCACGATAAAGAGAGTTTCAAAGCAGGAATACTAGCTCCCGGAAAATATAAAATAGGATTACAGATTGAGGTTTATATGGAGACAGAGTTTAAGGTTGAATATTCACCTATACCTTTACAACCCACGGAAATCACTCATTAATTCGACCATTCAATAGCCTCTTTTATCTGAATATCCTATCTGCATCCACTTCAAGCTCTCTAACTTTATCCAACAGTTGGAAAGTCGCTTTCACCATTGCATCCCATGCCTTAAGGCAATCCTTGATAATTTCTTCGCGATCAGGAAGATCATAGTCAGTTGTTCTTTCCAGATATCTTTCCTGTATCTTTCTGGCATTGGGTTGTTTGTAAATATAAGCCATGTGTTTAGCCTGCTCAATAGGATCCTTGATCTTTTTCCCTTCATTGTACAATCGCATCAAATTCTCTTCTTCATAAATTATCGCTTTATAGCATGACAAGTTCTCCTGATCAAGGAAAGTGATATAAACGCGCATCTTATCTTCCATATGAGTAACGAACAGTCCTTGATCCGAGAGCCAGATCATTTTATTTTCCTTATCTTCTTCACTCCAGTTTTCCGGATAAAAATCCGTTGGCCTCATATCGTCAGAGTGACGTTGGAAATAAAGGGCAGCATTCATCCCTTTCGTATTGATCTTGTTCGGCAGCAGATAACGTTCTTTATAACGTTGTACGAAATGGGAAGTTATCTTTTCAGGAAAAAAATCATCAATACTCCTCAGGAACAGATATTCGGTAAGTTCTCCCCGATATAAAGGAATATAAATCACATAACCTCCTATCATTGCATTTTCCCGGGTGTAATAATTACTGTGGAATTCTATTTGCCATGTATTATTTCGTTTGGTACGATAAGTTTTCGTTTGAACAATATTATGGATACAATAAGGATTCTTTTTGCCGGAAGAATTCATTTGCCAACGGAAATTACCGAAAGCAATCCTTATAGGCCCCTTCAACTCAAGGAAATCAAGATAAGCTTCATGTTGAAGCTCTGCGTTTGTCATGGCTACAGTAAACATACATTATTGTGTTTTTCATTAATACTAATGTGAATTTTACACATCCAAATATAACAAAAAAACACGAAACTATTCTATCCAAACAAAACTTTTTTGTTTATAAGCCTTACAAACGCCCATCCATAAACATCAGAGCCTGGCATTATATACGCAGCGCCAATACAATACTCAATCAGTAAGTTAAGTTATAACCCCTTCACCAATCTTTACATCCGGTAAGGTATATTTTTTACCCCATATTATTATGTCAAAGGTTAAATACAACTCTGATTTTTTCATTTCCGGCTTGTAAGTAAAAGCTGATTTCATAGTCACATTTGCTCCTTCTTCGTATGAAATTACCTGATTATTTTCTCCGACTTTTTCGCCCTGATAAGTATAAGAAGTCCCCCAAGCTTCACCACCTTCATAACGAAGTACCGGCGTCACTGTTATGACAGCTTCCTTACAAAACCATCTCATCGGGAAAGTTGCATTAATGGTTACAGGGACTTTTCCACCTATCGCCTCCAAAGGCTGTGGTTCGGCTTTGATGTAATCTTCCTTTAGTGGTTGTTGTTGCATATTCGTTTTTACTAAGAACCTGAATTGTGATATTAATTTATCTCCTTTTATTACAGAAGCAATTATACGCCCCTCGCAATCCCATGCAGCATAAGGTTTTATAGTAATAGATTGATCGGCTGAGTTATGATTGATAATCCAGCCATTAGTTGCTTCAAAGTAAACAGAAGCTTGCGGATCAGGATTTTCTACATAATAAGGAACTACATTCTCCTCGTTTAAATACATCACATCAGATATAAGATTTTCCGCATTTACCTCAAACACTATCCTCATCTTCTTTTCATCCCACTTTTGCAACTTTAATACAGTTCCGGTGGTTAATTTTATTTCGACATAATCTCCTTGATCCGTCACACTTCTAAACGGAGAATATCCGTCGAGCCCATCTTTACCCCTAGCAGGAACAGGCTTACCATTTACTTTTATTTCTTGGACGCCCTCTCCATAATCGACTGTCCAATTACCATTCTTATTGACACCTATAACCGGTGTTGTACCGTTCACTCCGGTTGCCTGTACTTTATTTCTTTCAGAATCTAATATCCAGGACGGCGAATTATCTCCTATCTTCTGTGTCCAATAGAAAATATCTTCAAACTCTTCTACCCCGATTACAGGAGACTCACCATCTGTTCCATGTTTGATAACGATTGTATTACCTTTCAAAAAATTTATGGCATATCCGCTCTTATCAGCTAGTTCATTTACACTTGTAATGTAGTCATTTGCTTCCAGTACAGATACGATTTGCTTCAAACCTGCAATATCCGAGTTGATTTGTTCACACATCATTTCCAACTTGGAAACTCTATCTAACAAATCATCTACATCATCTCTCAGGTCTTTCCGACAACTAACAGACACCACAATAAACCCGATTAACAAAACGACAGGAATAATCCACTTGTGTAACATGTGTTTCATAATACTAGTAGTTGCAACACTGAGGCCCGGAGTGTTTTTTTAGAAAAGAAGTGTGAGCCTGTTAGTTTATCCAGTAAAGAGGCTCTGGACTGCCCTGTTAGGAGATAAAAAAACAGCTCACACCTTTATCATATATGAAATACATATACAACAAGGATGAGCGTCTCAATTTATTCCACCTAACGAGAAATTGTCCAGATTTCTTTACGTCGGAATAAGCTAAACGCTTCTATAAATATTTATGTCAGCCCAGGAAATAAATCCTTTGCCGCAACAAATATATGAAATGTTTAGCATAGAAACGCCCTGTGAGCTGTTTATTTTTCTTTCTGAGTAGTAATGAAACTTTAACATGATCGGTTCAGAGAAACCTACTCATTGCTTTCCCCATCCTTCCGCATCCCTTTCTGCCAATTCTCCGCCAGCACATAATACTTCTGCTTCCCCCTTCCCAGCCGGAGCAGTTTACCTAGTTCGTGAAGCTTCTTCAGGTCTTTCAGGGCTTGATAACGGCTGCATTGATTAAAACACATGCAATCGGAGGAAGAAATGAGGTGGCTGGTTTCCAGTCGGGTGAGGATGCGCTTCAGCCGTTCCTCTTCGGCCTGTTCCTTGCGTTTGGGAAGGACGGCACGTTCAAGAGGCATTGCTTTCAGTTGCTGCTTAAGTTGGGGAGAGGAACGGTAGACAACATTGTTAAAACTGATCGACTCGGCACGAATTTGCTTCGGGCTGGTGATGCCCTTCGGTGTCTTTAAGGTGACAGAAAAGTTACCTATCCCATCCAGGTCAACGGTTTCGCCATATTTCAAATGAAAGGCCAACCTGTCCGATAAAGCACGAATCACCCCCTTTACATCGCCGGAACTGAACGAACAGATGCCGGCTATCTCATCCGCCAGCAAGTCAGTCGTGATCTTCCCATCGGAAACGACTTTGGCATACAGTGAACCTGTTTCTCCCGTTTCCCGGTTCGGTGGATTCTTATAAAACGTATATTTAGCACACATATGCAGTAGATTTAAGTTTTAAGTCCTTATTATTTAGTTCGAAAGATAGCAATAATTTTACTTTTGCGCAAGCATAAAATCAATTTTTAGCTAGCTCAAAATTAAATTCAAGCATGCTAAAAATTAATTTCGGGCTTGCTCAAAAGTAAAAAAACATAGGAGAAAAATAATAGTTATTCGTATGTTTTGAGTTAGGATATAGGGAAGAAAACATTAAATTTACCCGGTAAACCAGAAACAACATATAAATATGCTAATTATATTAACGTCAGCCAAGACAATGGCCGGCACCTCTAAGATAAAAGCGCCTGCAGGGACCACGCCCCGTTTTGCACAGGAAGCGAAGGAAATAGCCCTGAATATGGCACAGTTCTCTGCCGATGAACTGAAAAAGATATTGAAGCTCAACCCCAAGCTGGCGTTAGAGAATTACAACCGGTTCCAGGAGTTCCATTCGGAAGAGAACCATCCGTTGCAGGCAATACTGGCTTATACCGGAGTGGTCTTCAAGAACCTGGCACCGAAGGACTTTACGCCCGACGATTTTCGTTACATGAATGATCATCTGCGGATCGCTTCCATCTGCTATGGCCTATTGCGTCCGCTCGACCTTATCAAGACCTACCGGATGGAATATGAAGTGAAACTGCCGGAACTGGGCGAAGGAAATATGTACAACTACTGGCGCCCGCGGCAGACACAAACGCTTATAGACGATGTGAAAGCGAACGACAATATCCTGATCAACCTTGCCAGCCAGGAGATACAAGGAGCTTACAACTGGAAAGAGGTAGAAAAAGCGGTACGCATCATCACACCGGAGTTCAAGGTTTGGAAGAACGGGAAGGCACAGACGATCGTGATCTATACCAAGATGGCCCGCGGACAGATGACCCGTTACATACTAAAAAACCGGATCAACGACCCGGAAGCATTAAAGAGTTTCTCATGGGAAGGGTTCAGGTACGACGAAAGCATGTCGGATGGCGACAACTGGGTATTCCTGCAAAGCTAAAGGGGATCTGATTTTATCCCCTTTCATACTCCCGTATAACTTCATCCACAATATAGAGGTTACCATAAAGATAAAGTCCGGTAGCCTTATCATGTAGATCTGCACAACTCTTGCTTTCATAAAATAATTGCAATGCTCTGCCCGGAGCGATATCCAGACGTTTTGACAATTCTGCCGCAATCATGCCGATACGGTTGCTTAGGATGATTTCCTGAATTTCAGGAGACTTCACCGGATCACTATACTGGTTCAAATCCTTCATATACAAGATATTTATCGGTAAGACATTGATTAAGCAAACATATCTGGTTATTGGGCTGATGCAAAGCTAGGCGCTGCAAAGCGACTTCTGCACTCATCAGACCGGCTATATATAGATTAACAGTGTCAATTACCCGGTCGTTGGCAATACCGCCTTCCACATAGTCGTAGGCAATTGACGGGTTCTTTCCGTTACGACTGGCTACAATAAAGTCTAACCATTCCATGTCATAGGCCGTAAAGAGTTTACAACGTGCTTCAAGCAAAATGGCCTCCCGATCCAATTGGTACACATTGATAATTGGAGAGGCCTTGCGTCTCATAGCTGTTGTAATAGCCCATTGGAGAGCCTGTTCCTTCATATCAGTCACATAGAAGCCCTGTCCAAAATCCAAATTTCCCCGTCCCAAACGACAAACAGGAGTCTCTACGCATTCCGTTCCTCCATGATATACTCTAATTTTCATTATTGATTCTCCCACCGAGTTAAACATTCTATTACATCATCCGTTACATTCTCCCGGCTCATTGTATGCAATGTGTCGTAACAGGGAAGTATGTAGCGCTCTATCAATCCTACCCGTTTCATTCGGGTATATACTTCCTGATAAGGCACACTCAACCTGCGAGCTACACTTTCAATGCATGAAGCTGCAAAGGCAAGAGTCAATTCCGTCTTCGACAATTCGATCAAATTCTCCATCACTTCTGTGTTTTTACTACCTTCTGTACAAATTTAATGATTTTGCTCTAAATACTTCAAAAGAACAAAAGAAATCGACCTTTCATTCAATAAACCGGAGATAAGATCGTTATATTTACGTTCTCTTTAAACGAATCATGAAATGAAAAAGACCTGTTTACTACTGCTACTGCTCGTCAGTATCATCTATATAAAAGAGGGATATCAACTTTTCTGTGTCGATACTCCGGTGAAAAGCACCGTTAAAGGCTCCTTGTCGGATATCGCCGAAGAGGTAATCGCCATCCCGTTGGAAACCAATTCCGACTGCCGACTGAAATATGCCACGCAGATTAAACGCGACAGGGAAGATTTGTTCCTTGTCAGCAACCGTCAGCTCTACCGCTTCAACTGTTCCGGTAAATTCGAAAACCAGGTGACATCGAACACCCTCTTTCCGGTGACCGACTATGTGATCGATCCGCTGCAAAAACAACTGATCGTGATGGATGATAAAGAAAACGTTTATTATTACGATTACGAAGGCGTATTGCTGGAACAGAAAAGCCTGGCAGGGATCAATCCGCTGAACACTCCTACCCGGATGATCTATCATGACCGCCATATCTGGATGACGGCACAATCCCTGTCTCCCTGCAAAGAAGAACCCGGTAAACAATATATCGATCGCTGGCTCTATAAATTCGATACGACACTCCATCTGCAGGATGCCCGCAAACTGACGGCTGCCGACCTGGGACGTTTCTATCTCGGAGCCTGCTTTTCGCCGGAACTGTCCGTTTCCAACGGCAATGTATATGCCCACACCCCTTCCGTACAGCCGGAAGAGATACTGGCGGATACACTTTATCTGATCAGCCGGAACAAATTGGATATCCACGAAGGATATTCCTCCATCCTTCCGTTGTGCATAGCCGGGCGTTACCTGGTCTCCACCTACGGTGATGCAAGCGAAGATGAACAGAATTACACTTTCTGCTACGACCGCCGGGAAGATTATGCTTATAATGTGGCGGGAGGGTTTGACGACAACTTCTACCAAACAGGAAAAGTCCCCGACCTGCAAGCCCTGGATGTATATAATAATTCGTTTTGTTACTGCCGTTCAGGAGAAGAGTTGAAACGGGCTTTCCCGGATCGTACGGAGGAAGATAATCCGGTCTTGTTTATCGTTCGGATGAAGGCATAATGAAGGATATTCACCCGGCTGCATTCATAGATAAAAGAATTAAAAGCCAGACACTTGCCCTCACAATATGAATGATGAAGGCAAATGTCCGGCAACATCCCTAAAGGGATTAGAATAATCTACCGCAGAAGCGTATTTTCATTACCGGATAAACCGTCAGTTTATCCATGATCTTCGTGAAAGTATCGTCGCCGTCACCCAATGCGCTACCCAGATCACCGGAACTTGTATAAAGTTTAGGAGATCCATGGAACTGTACACCCAGTTCAAACTGTACACCGACACGCTTTTTAGGCACAGCACGTCCGAAACCGACACCCAGGTAAGGACGGAATCCCGATACCTTAAGACCGCCGGATACGTTACCGTTCTTATCCACAGCAATCGTCTGGTCGCCGATAACGATATTGGCATCACCACCATTCTTTATGTATTCGGCCAGTTCATCGCTATGCCCGTCGATCTTCACCATCTTGGAACCACCGAAATAAGCACCGGCAGTAACGAAGAAAGAAGAACTCAGGAACGGATAATAATTGACCAGCAACTCGCCGGAAGCACGTTTCGTACTACCCGTCAGGTCGATACTTGAAGTTCGCTCACCCAATTCCGGATCTGTCAGATCGACATCCGCATCGGTATTGATCTTTATTCCCGGCATAAACGAAACACCACCACGAATTGCAAAATGAGGTGTAACAGGAGTTGCCACATCGACACCGATACCAGTCGTACCGGCACTTACACCTACCGAAAGAGAATTGAAAATGCCCAGCTCCTTTTGCGCCGAAGCCTGATTACACATTACACCGAGGCATGCGAGAACCCACAGAAAAATTACCTTTTTCATACAGATAGAGTTTAATTATATACTAGTCCGGCGCGAAAGTACAAAAAAACCCAATGACATAAAAAAAGTGATACCGGAATTACTCCGATATCACTTCCTTTTAACATATAAGACAGAAGATTACTCTTCTTCGCTGTCGTCTTCCTTGATATTATGGAATACATTCTGCACGTCGTCGTCTTCTTCCAGCTTTTCGATCAACTTGTCAAGTGCTTCACGTTGTTCGGCAGTCACTTCTTTCAGGTCGTTCGGTATACGTACGAACTCGCTGCTTGTGATCTCATAGCCGTTTTCTTCCAGATACTTCTGGATAGCGGAGTTCTGGGAGAATTCGCCGTAGATAACCACTTCTTCTTCGTCCTCATCCACTTCATCCACACCATAGTCGATCAGTTCGAGTTCCAGGTCTTCCAGTGAAATGCCTTCCTTCTTCGCAATATGGAATACGCACTTATGGTCGAACAGGAATTCAAGGCTACCGCTTGTACCCAGCGAACCACCGTGTTTGTTGAAATAGCTACGCACGTTGGCAACCGTACGGGTTGTGTTGTCAGTCGCTGTTTCCACGAAGATAGCGATACCATACGGGCCGTATCCTTCATAGTTCATTTCCTTATAACCGGTGAAGTCTTTTTCTACAGCACGTTTAATAGCACGTTCTACATTTTCCTTCGGCATGTTCTCCTTCTTTGCATTCTGCATCAAAGCACGCAAGTGGGGATTGTTTTCCGGATCAGGACCACCGGCTTTCGCCGCAATAGTGATTTCCTTACCCAGTTTTGTGAATACGCGGGCCATGTTACCCCAACGTTTAAATTTTCTTGCTTTACGGAACTCAAACGCTCTTCCCATATTGTATGAATGTTTTTATTGTTATGAATTAATCATTATCTCAATGACGCACCCAGCTTATCTTCCAGATTCTTCCGGATCTTCTGCATGATTGCATCGATTTGTTTATCGTTCAATGTCTTTGTCTCATCCTGCAGATAGAAACTTACGGCATACGATTTCTTACCTGCCGGCAGGTTCTTGCCTTCGTAAACGTCGAACAGGGATACTTCCTTCAGCAACTTTCGTTCGCTGTCTTCTGCGATCTTTTGGATTTCAGCAAACTGAACCGACTTATCCAATAAAAGAGCCAGGTCGCGTTTCACTGCCGGAAACTTGGAGATCTCGGAGAAAGTAACTTTGTTCTTCTTCGTTTCTTTCATCAGCAGCGTCCATGACAATTCTGCATAATAAACTTCGAAGTCGATATCCATCGCCTTACATATCTTACGGCTCACGATACCGAAAGTACCCAACTGACGACCGGAAGCAGTTGTGATGCTAACACCTGTCGAATAGATGTCATTGCTCAGGTTTCCGAAGATCACTTTCTTCAGGTTTACTCCCAGGCGGGCAAGGATATTTTCTACATAAGCTTTCAGTTCATATACGGTAGACTTTTCGTCGGCATGTGCCCAACTGTTTTCCACCCGGTTACCACAAACCCATATTCCCAGACGATAGTCTTCCGAGTATTCGGCCAGTGTGGCATCTTCTCTTTTCTTTTCTACATTGTAATCGTAGCAGTTTCCGAACTCGAAGAAACGGATATTGCCGTTCTTACGTTTGGCATTGTATTCGATACTTTCCAAACCACCGAACAACAGTGTCTGACGCATACCGTTCAGGTCGGCACTCAGCGGGTTCATCAGCATGACGCAGTGAGACACCGGATAAGTAGTCAACTCATCGTAATAAGCCGAACGGGTCAGCGAGTTATTCATGATCTCATTGAAACCCGAACCGCAAAGCTGTTCCGAGATCAGGTTTTGCAGATCGTAACTACGGTCTGTTGCTGTTTTGTAGCTCAGGTTCGACTTCACGCTGTCGCTGAATTCGATATTATTATATCCGTAGATACGAAGGATATCTTCGATCACGTCTACATCACGTTGTACGTCGATACGGTAAACAGGTACATGGATAGTCAATCCCTCGGCTGTTTCCGAAACGATTTCCATTTCCAGACTGTCCAGAATGCTCTTAACCGTTTCTACCGGAATTACCTTACCTATCAGTGAATTTATCTTATTATAAGTCAGTTCAACCGTGTACGGTTTCATTGGAACCGGATATACATCCTGGATCGAACCGGTAATCTTACCACCTGCAACTTCTTGAATCAACAATGCGGCACGCTTCAATACATAGATTGTATTGTTTGCATCCAGACCACGTTCGAAACGGAAAGAGGCATCCGTATTCAGACCGAAACGACGGGCTGTCTTACGAATCCATGTCGGATGGAAGCAAGCTGATTCCAGAAATACATCGGTAGTCTGTTCCGTTACACCTGAATCCAGACCGCCGAATACACCACCGATACACATTGCTTCCTCAGCGTTGCAGATCATCAGGTCGCGATCGGTCAACGTACGTTCAACACCGTCCAGAGTAACGAACTTCGTTCCTTCCGGTTGTGTCTTCACGATCACTTTATTTCCTTTAACCTTACCGGCATCGAACGAGTGCAAAGGTTGTCCCAATTCGTGAAGGACAAAGTTAGTTACGTCCACTACATTATTGATAGGACGCAGACCGATGATAGCCAAGCGGTTCTTCAACCATTCCGGGCTTTCTTTTACGGTTACGCCTTTGATTGTCACACCGGAGTAACGGGGACAGGCTTCTGTATTTTCTACCACGACTTCAATAGCCGGGGTTTCATCATCTATTTTGAAAGCGTCGACAGAGGGACGTTTCAGTTCCGCCGGCTTGCCGTTTTGTTTCAGGTAAGCAGCCAGGTCGCGGGCAACACCGAAATGAGACGTTCCGTCCACACGGTTCGGAGTGATGTCCACTTCCAACACATAGTCGCTCTTTACATTATAATATTCCTTGGCAGGAGTTCCTACAACCGCATCAGCCGGGAGGACGATAATACCGGCATGGTCTGTTCCGATACCGATCTCGTCTTCTGCACAGATCATACCGTTTGACTCGACACCACGTATCTTTGAACGTTTGATCGTAAAGACTTCGTCACCGTCATACAGTTTCGTACCGTTTACAGCAACAACCACTTTCTGGCCTGCTGCAACATTAGGTGCGCCACAAACGATCTGCAAAGGTTCTTCACCACCGACATTTACTGTTGTAATATGCAAGTGATCGGAGTTCGGATGTTCCACACAGGTAAGAACTTCACCGATAACCAGTCCTTCCAGTCCACCTTTGACAGTTTGAACTTCTTCCACTCCGCCGGTTTCCAAACCGATAGAGGTTAGTGCTGCTGATACTTCTTCAGGCTGTAAATCGAAATCAAGATACTCTTTCAGCCAGTTGTAAGATATATTCATTGTTCTAAAATTTATTCAATCAAGTTACTATGCGTCTGCGGCCTTCACCGCCAGCGGCAATTTGACTGGCAAAAGTACAAATAATAGAATAATTATTCAACGTGTGTGCCGACTTTATTCTTGCACGATTCTAAAAAACCATAGAAATCAACAGTTATTATAACATTTCACTCCCTAAATCTTTGTTCAATATAAAAATTCAGTCTAATTTAGAGGCGTAAATTAATGATCGAGGTCATAAACAATAACACACTAGGGATAAAAACATATACTAAATCATCATTCTAATGTCAAATAGACTTCTCCATGTATCTATATTCACTCTTGTCCTGTTTTGCTTTCTGAATAGTTCCTGCAAGCAAACAACCATCCCAAAACAGATAGTAATAATCCAGTCATACGAAGCCGGGTTCCCTGCCTATAAAGAAATAAAGAAAATATTTGCCGACCAGTTACAGAAAAGAGAGATTCAGGCAGAAGTGCATTCCATCTACCTGGATTGTATAAAAAAGACGGAGAAGAAACAAAAAATGTTCCTCTATGAGAAGTTGAATACGTTGTCATCGCTGCATCCCGACATTATCCTGGCCTACGACGACCAGGCACTGGACGCATTACTGACCTGCGATCATCCTTCCGTCAAAACAACTCCGGTAGTCTTTACCGGTGTCAATTATCCCAACCAGTCATTTATTCAGAAGTATCCCAACATCACTGGTTTTCATGACAAGCCGGATTATAAAACGAATATCGAACTGATCGAACAGCTTATCGGGAAATGTATCGTGGTACGGGTCACCGACGATATCTATTCAGATAAAATCATGCTGGATGATATGGATCAGCAAATAAAAGATATCTGCAAGACAAATAATATCTTCTCCTCCGAAAAAATACGGCTGTCGGGGAAAAGCGGTATCTCACTGCCCAAAGATAAAAAGATCATACCGGATGCCATGTATATCAGTACGATCAACGGCAAATCGACCCGGTCATTACTGAAAGGCCTGGGCGAGAACTATTATAACAAAGCTTACCTGGCTGTTAAGAGAGATTACCTGACACTTTCCCTGGGACGATTCAGTTCTTTTCCCGGTTTTTCCGTCATTTCCGAAATGATCGGTCATAACTACGGGGTAATCGGAGGATATGTGACCACCCTGGAAGAGCAAACGATCGTGGCAGCCAACCGCATAGCCGATATATTGAAGGGAGCAGAAGTAAACGATTTCCCCAAAATTACGGAAACAGCAAAAAAGTATATCTTCGACTATAAAATTCTCGACCAGTGGGATATCAGCCCCAGTAAACTTCCTGCCGGAAGTGAGATCATAAACATTCCTTTCTATGTCCGGTATCAGCCATATATTATATGTATAGGTATTATATTAGGTATAGTGTTGCTGATAATCATTATCTACCAACGAATATTATACAAAAGGGAAAACACACGTAAAAAAGAGATACAGGAAAACCTGAAACGCGAAAAAGAGTTCATGTCTTTTGCCCTGGAAAGCGGTAATATCTTCACGTTCCGTTATAAAAACGGAGTCTTTTATTTCGATAAAGAATTCTATCATTACCTGGATATGCCCGAAAAACCGATCAGTGCGGAAGAATTCAGCAATGCCATCCATGCAGATGAACAAGCCGATTTCCTGCTTAACCGTTACAAGCTGGATCATGGTTTCCCTTCCCGGCAAATAACCAGAAGAAGATATGATTTCAATAAAAAAGGGCATGAATGGTGGGAGTTCAGATATGCGCAAAATAGAAATATTAAATCGTCTCCGGATGACGAATATTCGGTTGAAGTGAACGGTCTTTGTCTCAATATCCAGCAAATCAAGGATACGGAATTAGACCTGACGAATGCCCTGAAAAAGGCAGAAGAGTCGGATAAGATGAAGTCTGCATTCCTGGCCAATATGAGCCATGAGATACGTACGCCGCTTAATGCAATCGTCGGCTTTTCCCAATTGCTGGGTTCGGATATGGAATTGGGCAAGGAAGAAAAGAACGAGTTCATCAGCCTGATAAACACGAACAATACGCTACTGCTTAAACTGATCAACGACATTCTGGATTTATCACGTATCGAATCCGGGCAAATCTCTTTTACTTATGCGGACTGCGACCTGAGCCAGCTGGTAGATGAAATTTTCAATACACATAAGTTACTGATGCCTGAGGGGGTCGAACTGATCAAAGAGACTCCGGAAAAGCCGGCTATCATCTACACAGACCGTTTCAGACTGACGCAGGTGGTGACCAATTTCATCAACAACGCAACCAAGTTTACATCGCATGGATATATCAAAGTCAAATATGAATACGACACAGACAATCAACATATTTTACTTTCTGTAGAAGATACCGGAAAGGGAATTCCTAAAGATAAAATAAACCAGGTGTTCGAACGCTTCCAGAAGCTGGATGAGTTCGCCAAAGGAACAGGCTTGGGATTGGCTATCAGCCTGAGTATCATAAAAACATTCAACGGGACGATCCTGCTCGAATCGGAAGAAGGGAAAGGCAGCAAATTTACTATTTCGCTACCCTATACTCCTCAATAAAACGTTTATTGGCTTTGGCTTCTTCAATCCATTCCGGTATGACTGTTTTCAGGAATTCATCTTTCGCTGCCATTTCCGAACGGATATCCAGACCGATGTATTTCTGTGCTTTCTCTTTAGTAGAAAGATCTGGTATAGGAACCTCCCTGTCGTAACCGTGTTTATCCAATATATTCCTGATTATCATACGTGCCTGCATCGTTTTATACAGGCCGTCACCCAATATGCGTTCTACTTCCTGCGGAGCATGGAAAGCAGCGCCGTGCGAAGCAATAGCAAAGTCCCAACGCCACTGGGCACTACGAAGCAGTTTAAGAACCGGTTGCATCTGGCTTTCCGTTGCACCCCTATCCCAGGCACATTTGGCTTCGATATGTGCCTTTACCAATTCTTTTTCCATATGATTCCGTAATTCCATCACTTTATTCTGGCGGATATATACGTCCTGACGGAGTTCTTCCTCACTTTCACGATGGCAGGACTGGCACGTTTTATTTATCATCGCCAACGGACTTTGGATATGATGATTATTATATCCTCTTTCCTCCTCTTCCACAAAAGGCATATGACATTCCCCGCAAGAGACTCCACGGCGGGCATGAATACCCATTTGAGCCAGTTCATAATCCGGGTGCTGGGCTTTCAGCATGGGAGTTCTGCTTAATTTATGGGTATAATCCGTAAAGTCTATCCGGTCATAGTAGTTTTCAATCGCTTCTACCGTATAGCCGGAGTCCCAGGGTAAAACAATCTCTTTATCTTCTCCTTTCAGATAATATTCCGAATGGCATTGAGCACAAACCAGCGAACGCATCTTCTGCTCGGAAGCATTCTCTATCGCATCGCCTGCCCGTTTCAAAGCATCGGACAAAAACTGGCGCGGCACTCTCAACTCCATGCTTTCGGGATCGTGACAGTCGGCACAACCGACAGGGTTGACAACCTCCGATCCCCAGTCGTACCACTTCTTTCTATAAAAGCCTTGCGAACCGACTTCCCCTATCAGCCGCGGAACATCAAGGCTTTTACATGACCAGCATGCAGCCGGTTGAGGACCTTCACCTGCTTTCCGCGGGGCTCCGGTACGTAGACTATAACGAAGATCGTCAATAGCATACATATGTCCTCTCGGGGATAAATAACTTTTAGAAAAAGCATAGCCGGCCCAGAGGATAACCATATCCGGACGCATCGCCAGGATGTCTTCCGCCTGATTCCCGTTATATAAACTTTTAAAAGTAGTATCGGTTGTGTTCTTCCAACTTTTATATTCGTTGGAATTCGACAAATACAGTTCATCCGACGAAGAACTTTCACCCGTCTCTGCATTATCTATTTCATCTACAAATGTTATTTCCCCTTCATTTACAAAAGAATATGCGGTAGTCACTATTAAAATGGCTATTGCGACAGCAATCAGTAATACGATAAAATGCCCTATACCTAGTGTGTTTTTCATTATATAATTATTTGCTGATACCGAATTCCACCTTAAATCCTGCAAAAACCGTTGATTTATCAGCCGTTTGATTCTGATTACAAAAGTAAGAAAAAGATATTATGAACCAACAGAATTTTGATAACTATAAAATAATACCGTATTTTGCACCGTAAATAAATGAACTTCTATGCGTATTGATATACTGACCGTATTACCGGAAATGATCGATGGAATGATTAATTGCTCCATCGTAAAAAGAGCACAGGACAAAGGCCTGGCAGAAATACACCTGCACAACCTAAGAGACTACACGACCGACAAATGGCGGCGTGTGGATGATTATCCTTTCGGCGGAGAAGCCGGGATGGTCATGCAGATCGAACCGATCGACCGGGCCATATCTGCTTTAAAAAGTGAACGGGAATATGACGAAGTCATCTATACATCCCCGGATGGAGAAACCCTCAACCAGCCCATGGCAAACAGCATGTCGCTACTGAATAATATGATTATTCTATGCGGCCATTATAAAGGCATCGACTACCGGATACGCGAACATCTGATCACTAAAGAGATATCTGTCGGTGATTATGTCCTGACCGGAGGCGAACTGGCTGCCGCTATTATTACCGATGCAGTGGTACGCTTAATCCCCGGAGTGATCGGTGACGAACAAAGTGCCCTCTCCGATTCTTTCCAGGATGATTTGCTGGCACCTCCGGTATATACCCGCCCGGCAGAATATAAAGGTTGGAAAGTACCCGACGTCCTTCTCTCCGGCCATCAACGGAAGATTGATGAATGGCGGTTACAACAGGCACAGGAACGCACTGCACGCCTACGACCGGACCTACTGAAAGATAAATAAATCACAGATTATAAAGCCGACTCTAAAAACAATAAGAGCGGCTTTTTTTATATCGCCCTTAACTCTATCGGTTTATAAGAACCACATTTCCATTACTTTTCTTCTCCCGCCACAGTTCAGATATTTCCCATTATCCTTTGGTTAAAATAAACAAAAAAGGTATTCATGTTGTAAGTAGGCCTAACTCTAATTTTGTCACTCTAGTAAAGTTTACATCATGAACATTTAATAAACTCAAACAATGGTAACAGGGAAATATTCAAACGAAATCTTTTTATCTCTCGCCGCTGTAATCATGTCGGTGTTTAGCGCATGCAATACACAGGAAAACAACAGCCTGACAGAAAAAGAAAAAGCAGAAGGGTGGCAACTCCTTTTCGATGGAAAGAGCCTCGACGGTTGGCGGGACTATAACGGAACAGCTCTCACAGGCCCCTGGGAGGTGGTAGACGGAACTATACAAGCCAACGGGCACGGAAGTGATGCTAACGGCTATATAGTGACGGATAAAATATATGAGAACTTTGAACTCTCGTGGGATTGGAAAATATCTAAAGGAGGAAACAGCGGACTATTATACCATGTCGTAGAACGCCCTCGATTTGCAGTTCCTTATGTAACCGGACCCGAATATCAGCTGATCGACGATATAAACTTCGCAGAACCTCTGGAAGACTGGCAACGTTGCGGCGTGGACTATGCCATGTATTCACCGGATTTCTCCACAATCAAAATCAATCCGGCAGGAGAATGGAACAACTCCAAAATCATTTTCGACAACGGTCATGTCACCTATTTCATGAACGGGGAAAAGACAATCGAATTCGATGCCTGGTCGGACGACTGGTTCAACCGGAAGAACAGCGGAAAATGGTCGCATACTCCGGAATACGGTTTGGCTCACAAAGGATTGATCTGCCTGCAAGATCATGGATATCCCGCCTGGTTCCGTAACATTAAGATAAGGGAACTTCCCCGCAAAACAAAAGAAGTCAGCTTATTCAACGGAGAAAACCTGGATGGCTGGGATAAATACGGTACCGAGTTATGGTATGTCAAAGACGGTCTTTTAATATGTGAAAGCGGCCCTGATAAACAATACGGCTACCTGGCCACCAGAGAATATTATGACGATTTCGACCTTACTGTCGAATTCAAACAGGAATCGGACGGAAACTCCGGTGTTTTCATCCGTTCGTTCGTGGAAGAAGATGTGAAAGTGAACGGATGGCAGGTAGAAGTAGCTCCTCCGGGCTTCGATACCGGAGGTGTATATGAATCGTACGGCCGCGGATGGTTGATACAGATCCCGGATGAAAAAGAAGATATCCTGAAATACGGAGATTGGAATACCCTGCGGGTCAGAATACAAGGAGATAACGTACAAACCTGGCTCAATGGAAAAGAAATGATAAATATCCGGGACGAGAAAATCGGTGCCGGACAAGGACGCATCGCTCTTCAGATACATGATGGAGGAGGTATTAAGGTCCTATGGCGTAACCTCCGCCTGACTACATTATAATCATATCGTTTACTTTAATAATAATAGTTATGAAAAACATTTCAAGAAGAAGTTTCCTGAAGACCGGGGCTGTGGCTGCGGCCGGTCTGACTATCGTTCCGGGATCCGTGCTCGGCAGAACTTTCGGGCATACGGCTCCAAGTGACAAACTGAATATTGCCGGTATCGGCGTAGGCGGTATGGGACGGCGTAACCTGGCGAATATGAACACGGAAAACATCGTGGCACTCTGTGACGTCGACTGGCATTATGCCGACAAGACCTTCAAAGATTACCCGAACGCCAAACGCTTTAAAGACTGGCGTGTGATGTTCGACGAGATAGGCAAATCGATCGATGCGGTGATGGTGGCTACCCCCGACCATACTCATGCAGGCGTAACTGCCCATGCCATCACGTTAGGTAAACATTGCTACACACAAAAACCGCTTACCCACTCTGTTTACGAATCACGTTTACTGACCAGGCTGGCCAAGAAATATAAAGTAGCCACACAGATGGGCAACCAAGGCAATTCATTCGACTGGTGCCGCCAGATCGCAGAATGGATACAGGCTGGTATCATCGGTGAAGTATATGAAGTACATTGCTGGACCGACCGTCCTATCTGGCCGCAAGGACTAATGCAGCCTAAAGATATGCCTAAATGTCCGAAGACTTTGGACTGGGATCTCTTTATCGGCCCGGCACAGAAACGTCCTTATAATCCGGTATATACACCCTGGAACTGGCGTGGCTGGTGGGATTTCGGAACAGGTGCATTAGGCGATATGGCCTGTCATATCATGGACCCGCTCTACTGGGCACTCGACCTGAAATATCCGACCAGTGTTATCGGTAGCTCGACCTTAAGCAATTTATATTCTCCGCCTCATGCTCAGATCGTTACTTATACTTTCCCGGCACGTCCGGCAAAAGGAAGCGTCAAAATGCCGGAAGTAAAAGTTTACTGGTACGATGGCGGCCTGATGCCTCCGCGCCCTGAAGAACTGAAAGACGGTCAGATGATGGGAGATGAAAACGGCGGTATCATCTTTGTCGGTACCAAAGGAAAGATCATGACCGGCTGTTACGGAATGAATCCGACCCTATTACCCATTTCCGCCATGGAACATTTCAACCAGCCAAAACCGACTATCCCACGAATCAAGGGAGGTAACGGTGATATCTGGTCGACCAATGCCCATGAACAGGATTGGATACGGGCTTGTAAAGAATCGCCGGAAAACAGGACGGAAGCTTCTTCCAATTTCCAATTCTCCGGTCCGTTCAATGAAATGGTCGTGATGGGAGTTCTTGCCGTACGTCTGTCCGGTTTGCAAGGTTTACACCGGGAACTGCAATGGGATGGCGAGAATATGCGCTTTACCAATATATCTCCGACCGACAAAATAAAGATCGTAACGGTAGACGATTTCAAGGTAATAGATGGCGATCCTCGCTTCGACCGTCGTTTTGCCGAATTCAATGCAGCTGAAATGGCCGACGAATGGATCAAGCATACCTATAATAACGGGTTCTCTTTACCCGATATGCCTAAATAACTCAAATAGAATGAATAAATTATGATAAAACGAATATTCAACAGCTTATTGACAATGGTTTGTTGCCTGCTGGCCTTCTCGGCACAGGCACAGACCAAAGCCGAAAAAAACGGCTGGCGCCTGGGAATGCAATCCTATAGCTTCCACCTCTTTTCCCTGACGGAGGCATTCGACAAAACCCAGCAATTAGGCCTGAAGTATATAGAAATATATCCCGGACATAAACTGGGCGGTACATGGGGCGACCGGGTTTTCGATTTCAACCTGGATACCCAGACCCAGAAAGAACTGAAAGAACTGGCAGCCTCCAAAGGCATAAAAATTATCGGAACAGGCGTTTATGTAGCAGAGAAATCATCCGACTGGGAAAAGATGTTCCGCTTTGCCAAAGCGATGGATATGGAATTCATCACTTGCGAACCGGCTCTCGAGGACTGGGACCTGGTAGAGAAACTCTCAAAACAGTATGGAATCAAAATATCCGTACATAACCATCCCCAACCTTCCGATTACTGGAAACCGGAAAACCTGTTACAAGCGATATCCGGCCGTAGTCACTCGCTCGGTTCCTGTGCCGACGTCGGTCACTGGCGTAGGGAAGGATTGGATCAGATCGAATGCCTGAAGAAACTGAAAGGCCGCCTGATCTCCCTTCACTTCAAAGATATCGCACCTAAAAAAACCGGCGAGAAAGAACAGCATGATGTAATCTGGGGAACCGGTATACTTGATGTCAAAGGTATGTTGAAAGAATTAAAATCACAGAAATTCAAAGGCGTATTCTCCATCGAATATGAATATAACTGGGAAAATTCTGTTCCTGACATCAAAAAATGCATTCAGTATTTCAATCAGGTGACAGATGAAATTTTATGATCTGCAAAACTAAATTGCTTGCGAAGTCCGGGACTACCCTCCCAAGGAACTTCGCAGGCAATACCTGTCCCCGTTAATCATCAAAAACAGAAAGTAAAACGATTTCAAACATTCAAACTACAATGAAATCTGATGAAACAATAATTGCGCAGATCCAGGCTGGAAATATTTCTACATTTAATACGCTGTTCCATGTAGTATATATCCAATTATATGTCCACTGCCGTAAATTCATTTACGATCCCGAGATTGCAAAAGACCTGTTACAAAATGTCTTTCTCCGTTTCTGGGAAAAAAGAGAAGAAATAGATATCCACACTTCCTTAAATGCCTATTTACACCGATCTGTTCAAAATGAATGTTTAAATTATATACGGACTATGAAAACAACAGCAATCATCGAAAACAACGATTCCGGTCAAAAAACAGAAATTGCCGGGGATGCAAATCCACACTCAGAACTGACAATGTTGGAAATAGAACAAATAATGGAAAACACGATCGAACAATTACCGGATCAATGTAAATCCATCTTCAGGTTAAGCCGTATAGACGGTCTCAGGAACCAGGAAATAGCGGATCAACTGGCTATCTCCGTCCGGACAGTGGAAACACAAATCTACCGGGCTCTCAAAATCCTAAAAAATAACCTGAAAGATTATCTGGCCTCTTAACAAATTTATAACACAAAATGAATCAGTCTTGTAAGTAGCTCAGCCTTCGGATGTGTCATACTTATAAAAGAGAAAAAGAAAAACTAAAAATGAAGGAGTACACCAAAGATATAATCGAAGAAAGTCTGAACGATGAAGTGGTTGTAGGCTATGAATGGGAACGCTTGTTATCGTCGCTACCGGCATTGGAACCGAGCAGCTCTCCCACCCCCAAAAAAGAAAAAACATTCTTGCTGGTCCTCCGGTATGCAGCAGCCATTTTTATCGGTTTCGGCATTTCGCTGGCAACCATCTTCTTTATCGACCAGAAAAATACAACAGAAACCGGAACATATAAACTGGTCACACTGAAAGGAGAAAAAAGTTATCTTCAGTTACCCGACGGAACAAAAGTATGGCTTAACTCCTGCACGACAATCCAATATGCAGAAGATTACGGACGATCCAACCGCAATATCCATTTAAGCGGTGAAGCTTATTTCGAAGTAGCCAGAAATGAGAATAAGCCGTTTATCGTCAAGGCAAACGGGATCGATGTAAAAGCCCTCGGCACCGCATTCAATATATCTGCCTATCCGGAAGATACCCAGCTGATCACCACCCTGTTCAGTGGAAAGGTAGCCGTGCAACCGACATTGACCAAGCAGCAGATCATGCTTGCTCCTAACCAGGTCGCCATTTATTACAAAAGCGGAAACAAAATAGAGGTAACCCCTTATGACAAAAAACTATTTGCGCAGTGGAGAGGCGGTTATCTCTCTTTCGAGATGATGTATCTGCAGGATATAACCAAACTGCTGGAAAGAAATTATAATGTCGTATTCAGATATGACAATCAAAAGATCAAGAAGTTCAAATTCAGCGGAAGTTTCCGAAACAGCGAAGATCTGACTCAGATACTCAATGTGATCAAGACAAATACCGGTATTCAGTATCAGGCCAGGCAGGATACGATAATTATTAAATAAAACGAAGTTTCAATCTCCTAAAAACAAATTGCCTATGGAACAATCATAAAGTCTTTTTACAGGCCGGTAACGGTCCTGATCGTTGTGTTTATAAATAATTACTAATCTTAAATATACAAATTATGGCAAATCATGCAGGGAGTTCAGGAAGCACCCAATTGAGTACTTTAAAGAAGTTTACTATAATAGGTTTGTGCTTAATTATCTTCCAACTGAACGTAGCGGCAACATCCGCCCAGATGATCTCACTAAGTATTACCAAAGGAACGATCTCTGATGTTTTTAAAGCAATAGAGAATCAAAGCGATTACAAATTCTTTTACAATGATAACCAGATCGATGTAAACGACAAGGTGGATATCAAGGTACAGGAAAGTCCTATTGAAAATGTCCTGAACGATATGTTCAGGGATACGGATATCACTTATAAGATCGTAAAGAACCATGTCGTTCTGACAAATAAGAAAATTAAAGAGGCCCCGGTCGAATCGGTTAATCAGGATAAAAAAAGAATAACCGGAAAAGTGACCGATCCGGACGGAGAAGCCCTGATCGGAGTAAATGTCATAGTAAAAGGTACTACGCTGGGGTCTATGACAGATGTAGATGGAAATTATCTTCTCGATAATGTCCCGGACAATGCAATTGTTGAATTCTCATACATCGGCTATGTACAGCAAAGTATAAATGCAGGCAACAGAAGCCGGTTGGATATCATGTTGTCGGAAGATACCCAGAAACTGGAAGAAGTAGTAGTGGTCGGTTACGGTCATTTCAAGAAAAGAGACCTGACCGGAGCTATTACCCAGGTAAAAGGAGATGATATAGCGAACCTTCCTCTTCGTAGTGCCGCAGATGCCTTGCAAGGAAAAGCAGCAGGTGTAACCATCACCTCCAGTTCCGGCAGCCCGGGTTCGTTGGGTAATGTACGTATCCGTGGTGTCGGTACCATCAACAACAATAATCCGTTATATGTAGTGGACGGACTACCGCAGGATGATATAGGTTGGCTGAATGCACGCGATATAGAAAGTATCGAAGTGCTGAAAGATGCATCCGCCCAGGCTATCTATGGAGCACGTGCCGCTAATGGTGTTATACTTGTCTCTACCAAACGCGGAGCTTCGGGTGAAAGTTACCGGAGCAATATCGAATTCGATATGAATATCGGTTTCCAAAGCATTCCCAAACGTTATGACGTATTAGATGCCGAAGGATTTATGGAATATAAGAATCGTGCTTACACAGCAGCCGGCAAAACATTGATCGACGACTTCTCCACGCCGGAGAAACGGGAACAGATCCTCTCCTTCCTTGAAAAGAACGGTGGACGCGCAGGTACAGACTGGTGGGACGAAACTACCCGTAAACCGTCGGAAGCGATTAACCAGAATTATAACCTGGCTTTCTCAGGTGGCTTGAATAAACTGAGATACCGCACCAGTTTCGGATACATGAAACAGGATGGTATTTTGAGAGGTTCCGACTACGAACGTTTGTCCGGCCGTCTGAACATGGACTCGGAAGTAACCAAATGGTTGAATTTATCGGCAAACATCAATGTGGTTTATGAATCCAGAAGAAACCTGGATGAAAACAACTCTTATACCGCTACTGTATTCAGTACGATCAGTGCCGACCCGATCACTCCCGTATACAGAGATAATCTGGTCGATATTCCAGATTTCCTGCAAACACGTATTATGGGTGGATATGAACCGACAAATCCATGGTCCAGATATACCGGTGTCATTTACTCAAACAAACCTAATACAGTTGCCCAGGTAGATCGCATGGCTGAAAACAAATGGCATGGCATAGCAACGAAATCGAATGTTTCCGGAGAATTCAAACTATTCCCATTCCTGACATTCAAATCCAGTATCGCACTTGACCTGAATCGCAATCAAAGCGATGGTTTTACTCCCAAGTATTATCTGGATGGAGATGAATACAGTACCTATGCAACCGTAAGCAGGGGTGTTTCCAATACCGATTATTGGGTGTTCGACAACTATTTTACTTACAATCAAAAGTTCAACAAACACTCAGTCAGTGCCATGATAGGAACCTCGGCCGAAAAGAAACGCTACGAATACATCGGTGCATCCAAACAGGGAATGGTCAACAACGATCCGAGCCAGCAAATCATTAATGCCGGTACACTTAATCCGGGAGCCAGCGGATATTCTGTCACCAACTCACTGAATTCATATTTCGGACGTGTATTCTATTCATTTGACAACCGTTATATGCTGACTGCCAATATTCGTTGGGACGGTTCCTCCCGCTTCGCAGACGGTAACCGCTGGGGGTGCTTCCCGTCCGTTTCTGCCGGCTGGAACTTCTCGGAAGAAAGCTTCATGAAAGATTTCGAATGGTTATCCCTCAGTAAACTAAGGGCTGGTTGGGGAGAAATAGGAAACCAGACTATTTCAGACGGTGCCTATTTGAATACCTACGGGAATGGCAGCTATTACATTTTCGGTAATCCTTATGAAACTATCCTCTACGGTGGCCGTACCCAGGTTGGTAACCAGGATTTAAAATGGGAAACCACCCGGCAATTAGACCTCGGTTTAGACCTGGCCTTCTTCAATGGATCGCTACATGCCAGTTTCGATTACTTCAACCGTAAGACACAGGATATGCTTGTACAGGTTCCGGTTCCCAGCAGTCTGGGATTTCCCAATATCCCTTGGATGAATGCCGGTAGCGTAAGTAATAAAGGTATCGAACTGACAATAGGATATAATGGCAAAGCCGGAAAAGATTTGAAGTATTCTATCGATGGAAATATTTCCACTTATCGCAATAAGGTAGAAAGTCTTGGTAGCGGAGCCAATATTCCCGGTAAAGGAATTCATCTGGGTTATTATAGCTACACCATGACAGAACCGGGTAAACCGATCGGTTATTTCTATGGATATAAAACAGATGGAGTATTCCAGACACAGGAAGAGATCGACAATTATAAAAACAATGGCCAGGTAGTTATGCCGGGAGCTAAACCGGGTGACCTGAAATTTAAAGATCTCAATGGAGACGGTAAACTGGATGACGAAGACCGTACCATGACCGGTAATCCACATCCGGACTTCACATTCGGCCTAACCTTGTCCGCCGAATATAAAGGTTTTGATGTTTCAGCCTTCTTCCAGGGATCTGTCGGCAACGACTTATTGAATGTTTTGAAATATGATATTTATTCGGGAACAGGATGGTATAATGCCCCGAAAGATATCCTGACAACCTATTGGAACGGCCCAGGCAGTACGAATAAGAATTTTGGTATCGATGCCGATAGCCGCATGAACCTGGAAATGTCGGACTGGTATGTGGAAGATGGTTCTTATGTCCGTTTGAAAAACCTGCAAATAGGTTATACGATCCCTTCTGCCATCACCAAAAAGATTACGATCAATAACCTGCGTGTATTCGTTGCTGCACAAAATCTATTTACCATTACCGGATATTCAGGACTCGATCCGGAAATCGGGGAGATCAATAACAATCCTCAATACAAAGGATGTGATATGGGATTTTATCCGCAGCCAAGAACATTTATGTTTGGTATAAGTCTAAAACTTTAATCTTAAAAATGACTGTATTATGAAATCAATATTAAATAAATGTACATTATTTGCATCGACAGTAGCCATAAGTCTTCTGATGGCCGGTTGTAATTCCGATTTCCTGGACAGGCCAACCTTAGGATCACTCGACGAAACGACGTATCTGAGTACGGAAGATGCGGGCTTCAAACTTCTGATAAACTGTTATCAACCTATACTAAACCAGTGGGATTATCAGACCATGAAGTTTGACCTTGGCGATCAGTTGACAGACGACTGTTCCAAAGGAGGCTCGGATGCCGGCGACCGTTCTGTTATCACAGAAGTAACCCGGGGTAATCCTACCGCCACCAGTAGTTTACTGACACAATTCTGGGATCATCGTTATAAACAGGCTATTTCTCCCTGCAACGTCTTCCTCTCGCTGATAACTCCGGAAACGCAGCTGATCAAAACCGGAGGTTCCCTGGTTTCTACCGAGGAGAAAAAACGCTGGATAGCAGAAGCCTATTTTATGCGTGCTTTCTATTATTTTGACCTGGCAATGCTGTTTTCCAATATCCCGATCATAGACAGGCCATTAAGTGCAAGTGAAAAAGGAGATATAACAAAAGCTGATAAAGCGGAAGTTATGAAATTTATCCTTTCGGATCTGGAGCTGGCTATTGCGGAGCCAAATCTGCCGAGTGCCAAATCATTACCCGCATCCGAACTGGGACGTATCACAAAAGAAGCAGCTCTAGCATTCAGAGCCAGAGTAAATATGTTTTATGGTAATTATGAAGCAGCGAAAACTGATTTGAAAACGGTCGTCGACTCCGGTTGTTACGAGTTGATCGATGATTACGAGACCTTGTTTAATAGTGCCGCTAAGGGGTATATGTCTAAAGAGGCTGTATTTATCACCTTACGTTCCTATGTTCCGAATTATACGGGAGGAAGTGTTTGTCCTCAAATGAATATCGGACGTGCCGGAGCAGGTGGCTGGGGAGGCGAATGTCCGACCTACGACCTGGTAGACGAATATGAAGTAGGCGATCCGCGTCTGGTTCACACCGTACTTTCATCAGGAGATATCTTCGTTAAATCGGATGGAACAGAGGAAGTCCACGATTACTCCGGATATGATAATTTCTCATTACAACATAGCCGCAAACAGTATCCCGACTGGTCAAGAAGACCTATCGGCGATTTATTGAACACGGACTGGACTTTCTATCATATCCGTTATGCCGACGTACTGTTAATGTATGCCGAATGTCTGATCGAAACGGGCGATGATAAACAAAAAGCCGTAGATCTGATCAACCAGGTTCGTCACCGTGCTTTCGTCACCACCTCTCCGGCAGACAGTTATGCAAAGCTGAGAAAATTCAATCTGACCGATGATAAACGGGTTACTGAAGATATCTTCAACGCGAAATACAAAGTAAAAGTATCTGATGACCTGCAGAAAGCCTTACGCCATGAACGAAGAGTCGAGTTGGGATGTGAAGGTTTACGCTTGTATGACTTACTCCGTTGGGGAGCTTTTATTCCTACCATGCAGGCATTCGGTCAAACAGCCGAAGGTAAATACTCCGGAGCTGGAACTCACGTTACAGACAAAACCTATCCGTATCCGATACCACAGAATGAAATCGATTACGTAGGGGGTTCTTTAACGCAGAATGACAACTATTGATAGAGAACGAATAATATCATTTTGAAAAAGAAGGGCGAACTCCATTGGAGTCCGCCCTTTCACGTTGTTAACTACCTATTTGATTAAAAAGCACAAATCTTTTTCCTTTTGGCGTGCCATCAACTGCGCAACATACAAAGAACGGGGAAAGATATTGATCTCATTCTGTCCTTCCCAGACACCTTCCGGACGATCCGTAAAATGGCCGGAATACTTCTCTCCTTTCAGTCCGATACAATAATTCTTTCCGGAAGTCCACGGATTCTGTACCGCAGCACGTTTCACCCGGCAATTCCATAATACCTGTGTAACACCGGCCCAACCATGCCCACTCCCCATTTGTCCCCGGTCCTGCACATTTATTTCTCCATCCGTAATGATATTATCATACAATGTGCCTATCGACCAACGGTGATGCGGACCTATGTCGGCAAATGTTTGCGAAGCCGTGCAATTATAAAAAACATTCGGTCCGCAAACCTGCGCACCGGTGACATAGTCATGACGGCCTTCTATCGCCTGACAATTCATAAAGAGATTTTGCTGCCCCCAGTTATTGAAGGAATAGCGATATCCTCCTGTAATCAGTGATTTCGGTTCCAGGCAACGACAATCGATAACAGAAACATTTTTTGCAAAACGTTCGCAACTGACAGCCGAGTAAGCAAAATAACGTACCGTAATATTTTTTACCCAGCAGTTCTCCACCTTGTCCAGTTCTACGGCAATCCAACCATGTTCAAGATCTTCGTAATCTTCGAACTCAGATTCTATACACATATCGGATATTCCGACTTCACTGATACGCCCATCGAAAGTATATTTATAGACCTCGCCTCCTCCAAACTTCTTATCCATCTGCATAACGACAGGATTGTCGATAAAGATATTATTTCCTTCTATTCCGGTAATCTCCCGTTCAAAAGCCAAATTATATTCCTGCGGAGTCCATTGGCGGGTTCCTTTCCGTTCCACGATCTGATCCATCTTGATAGCATGTATCCACTCCTGAGTGCCGGGACGAAAAACTATTATACGGTCGCCTACCCGGAAGCTATCTGCTGATGATATACGGAACGAATGGGTACCGGTAGGTACAAAATCGTCTGTTATCTTCATTCTTGTTCCTTGCATTTCCTGCATAGAGCCGGCACCTCTCACCTGAATAAGTGAACGTCGTTTTTTACCGGTAGCGATCAAACGGGTTTCATTGATATTATCCCCTTCTCCCATAAGGATTATACCACTGTTATTGATTACTATCGAGTCGGCTATCCGGTAAACGCCCCGCTTTAGAAGGATCGTACCCCGATGCCCGTTCTCATCCGGCTTCCTACGGGAAACCTCATCAATAGCTTGCTGTATAACTGCACGGCTATCTCCGTTCTTAACCGGGTATACTACTTTTACAGCCGGATGACAGGGAATACTTTTATTGCCATGATGATACCCAACTCTACTGAAATCAGGTATAGTGTTTCCCTCCTTATCGGGTATATAAGTCAACGTACCCTCATCACTGATCTTTATCAAACCGGATTGCCAGGCCGGAGGCAGTTTCGTTTGTGCATGACAACAAACAACTACAGCTCCGGCCACTAATCCTACTACAAATTGTTTAAAAGCGCTCACTATAATCTTAATCTTCAATAATCACACGGAAACCTACATTATGTACTTTCTGCCAGGGCAGATAAGACTTACGGAAATAAGCTGTTGCCGTTTTCGGATGATCTATCCATGAACCGCCACGAACTACTTTTTCAATTCCTCGTCCTTGTTCTTTTTCGTTGTATGGATAAGGCAAATAATCGGAGCGGGTCCATTCGGCAATATTCCCCTGCATATCATATAATCCCCAGGGG
The DNA here is from genome assembly GCF_023369805.1 of Parabacteroides leei. Taxonomy (NCBI): domain Bacteria; kingdom Pseudomonadati; phylum Bacteroidota; class Bacteroidia; order Bacteroidales; family Tannerellaceae; genus Parabacteroides; species Parabacteroides leei. Next base: position 309,832 of record NZ_JAMBQG010000001.1, on the reverse strand, counting down.
TTAGCCTGATAACCGCCACCTTTCACCATCAACATATTACCGTCATCCACTTCATTATCTTTTGGTTGGAAAGTATAATATTTATACCAGGGATCGGTCGAACTCATCGGCTGAGGATCAACTCCCCTCACGGCTAATTTATTCAATTGCTTATCCGCCATATTTTCATACGCAGCAAAATCAGTATCTAATGCACCATACCAGAAGTCACTGCCACTACCGGCCCGGCAAGCCCATTCCCATTGCACCTCCGTCGGTAAAGTTATCTTCAATCCGGTTTTTGCACTCAACTTCTTACAGAAATCCACGGCTTCATCCCAACTGACACGGATAGCAGGTTGTTCCGGATTATTTGCCGGATATCCCTCATGTACATGGTCTTTCCAAAGCTGATTGATGAAGCGGCTGTTATGATCCGGGAAAACGGTACGGAACTGTTCATTACTCACTTCAATCTCTGCCATCCAGAAAGCTTTCTTTACTTCCTGTTTGTTGGCCGGCGAATAATCAGAGTGTCTCCGGTTGCTTCCCATTACAAACGTACCGGCCGGGATACGGACAAAGTTCATCACAATACCCGGAGCCAGTTCGATGCTTTTCTTTGTCTCCTGTTCTTTTGCCAACATTCCCTTAGCTGCATCAGCATCAAATGGCCAGCCTTTAACTTTCACTTCTTTATCCTTATATTCCTGACGTTCCGGTTTTACGGGAGAGAGTTTCGGCTGTTTACCCAGGTAATCGGCATAATCACGTATTTCTGCCTGCCAGTCTACACCTGAACGGGCATATTTTTCCGTCAGTTCCGTGCGGCGACTGATCTGTTCTACCCCTTTAAAGAGATTCGCTTTGAACTTACTATGATAGGGAGCATTAAAATCAATCCAGTTATAAAGAGTTTTCCACTCCTTATCTGTTAATTCTACTCCATGATGTCCGGTTCTCAATATCCTGATCAAATCACTGGCAGATGCATGATACTCATATGGATTCAAGACTTCTATTTCAGCTTCCGGCCCCTGACGATGAACATAAGGATGCAGGTTCAGATAGCTTTTGCCAAATCCGGAAAATTCATCGATACGGCCACCGGTAAGATCGGCTAATTTATTGGAACCATCATGGCAAGCGATACAAGCACGATCCAGGATCGGTTGGACTTCCAATTCGAAGGTAAACGGACGTTGTCCTCCTTCCGGCAAGGTGATCGCATGCGGTTTGATTGTCGATGCGACCACACGTTTCGGCATGGGTATCTGATTCTGATCTTCGTGACAGCCGATACAGGAAACGGTTTCACCCGGCATACCGGTCAGCCAGCTTCTCATCCATTGTACGGCACGTCCGCACGAGTCGAGTGGTTGAAGCGAGATCGGCGTATTTGCAGGTATGGTGAACAAGGCTGAACCATCTTCTTCCACCGGAACAGTACCTAACAGACGTTTAATATCCCACCCGCTTTGCACACCCTGAGCCCAATGGTCGGATGGTGTTCTGTTATAAGCATATTCATAGGAAAGCACACGGAAAGCTTTCACCGTACCACGCGGTACGCCTTTCAATCCTTCTCCTTCATAGATATCCTGAATAAATACAGTTGCTTCCTTTGTATCCGGTTTCGTGCGATCCGGAACAACAGGAGGTAGCGGTGTCTTTCTGACCGGGATCGGATGGATCAGGCCTTCCCCTTCGTACTCTGCGATCAAAGTCAGGTTATCGAATACATCTACCAGATAGATTCCCCACAGTGCATTCGGATTTAACTTGGCTGTCACCAGGAAATATTTATCGTTCAATGGATAAGGCTTAATGAACTGTGGCCATACACCATCAACCAAACGGTCTTTTACGATCGGTTCTATCTTACGATCACGGAAAGGTAACTCCTGCACCATTCCCAACTCCCCCTTACGCCCTTTAGACGGGTCAAACAGGATCAGACGACCTGAACGGGCAACACCATGATGACCGGAGATAATTCCTATAAAACCGGACGCCTGTCCGGGAAGCGGTTTTGCATCAAATGTACTGTTCGGAAAATAAGAACCGCTACCGTAGAGAGCCTTCTGTTCCGTTCCGTCCGGATTCATATGCATAACGAAACGGGAGAAATAATGCGTCAGATCAGTATATTCCCAGCGGGTATACATCACCTTCCCGTTATTCATCAATACTGGCGACCAGTTGGCATCCTGATCGAATGTCAGGCGACGTAACGAACCGTCTTTCGGATCATACAAACACATATTACCGACTTCATCGTTACCGTTTACACACGGGACACCATTATAACCGATATTGGATATCGCAATGATTTTTCCGGAAGGTAGCCAGGTCGCATCAAAAAACTCCAGATCTTTCTCCGGCGATTCGACCAGTTTCTTCAAACCTTTCCCATCCAACCCGACTTCAAAAACCTGCCAGCGCTTGTCAGTATCGACCATGGAGAACATAACACGATCGGCATTCCAATGTAGTTTCAGGTCAGGCAGGGATGAGCCGTTATCCGGTTTGAAAATAGTACGCGACTGAATATCGCCACGCAGGTTCGATAATTCCACAATCTCCGCATCAAATCCGCTACGGGCGGCAGAAGTCTGGTTCGACCAGTTGTTATTCTGCGTTCCCAGAGCACGGGGATTGATCTGACGGGCATTAGTTCCTATATGATAACGGCCGACGATCAATTTGTCGATATCCAGTTCAGGATTTGCCAACAATATATCATGTTTCAACTGTAGGGCTTGTTTGGCATCTTTTATAGTAGTTTCATCGTTTGAATATATACCGGAAAAACCTTTATTGACCAATCCCTTTAACCTGGAAAGCCGGGATTGGTTAACAGCCTGGTCAAACGATTTGTTACGTTTCATATCATTAAATGACTCTTCGATGGCCCTCAAATTCAGCCAACTCAGAGATTCCTGCAATTCGTATATCTGCATAGCGTCCTGTGCTATATTCAGATAAGCGATCACCTGTTTATCCAACTCTTTTTCCTGACCGGCAGCAGCAATCCGGGTTGTAAAATACGCCTTATCCGTCAACAGGTCGACAACGGACTGAGCGATATGTTTTTCTATATCGGCATTATAGGTCGTAACCAATGCTTTCATATCACTTCCGGCAAACGGAAGGAATTGTGCCGATTCAGCCGGGAAACCGGCAATAATATCTTCGGATAACTCTTTTCCGGTTATTCCCTGCAAGCGGAAAATAACTGTTCCCGCAGAGGAACGGTTTTCCAGTCCGATCTCAGCTTCAAAGCGGACATATTTCTTATCCAAAGGTACGACGATCTGTGCATTGGCATTCGCCATGATTGTCCGTTCATAGGTTTTTCCAGCCATAACGACCGGAACATTTTTGGCGTTGGCATTAAAGACCAGGCGCCCTGTTCCCGTATCTTTGAAGGTATCCTTCAGGTCATTCAGCCAGACAGACGAACCGTCGGCTGCGATCAGCCGGGCATTGGCCCATACAGCCTGGTCGTCGGCAGTACCGTCGACAGTACCCCAGGTATAAAGCACGATTTCATCCAATCCTGTTACATCGGCGGTAAACTTTTCGGCTGCTTTCTTTGCTTTTATTACTTTGGATGCGACCGGAAGAGAGCTCTTTTTCATTTGCTCATAGGCATTCTGTTTGGCAACAGCGATTCTTTCCGACCAGGAAGCGGGTACATTCCCTTGCTTTTTCTGCTTTTGGGAAAAGGCAGAAAGTGAAAAAGCAAGGCAGGCTGATAAAATAATTAATCTCTTTTCCATGATATCTATCTCCTATATTCAGAGAAAGAAGCCCCGCCAATAACAGCGAGGCTCCTCACCCATACTTAAATTATTAGCGAACGATTAATAGTTCGGATTCTGGATCAACACTCCGTTGGAGAAGTCGATCTGATCTTGTGGTAACGGAAAATATTCGTGTGCCTTCGACCAAGCTGTTATATGTCCGGCTAACAATGGATCAAGTTCCAGTCCGTTCAGTTTATCCATCATTTTCCAACGTTTCATATCGTAGAAACGTATCAACTCGAACGGAGTTTCCACGCGACGTTCGTGGCGGATCGCTTCACGCATCTGATCCTGGGTCAGGTTTGCAGCCAAATCAGCCAGTCCTGCACGCTTACGCACCTGGTTTACCATATCAGCGGCCCCGGAAATTCCCAATTCATTAGCAGCTTCAGCCTTCAGCAGTAGTAACTCACCCCAACGAAGGAATACCCAATCCTGTTCACTACGAGTACTTGCCTGCCACATATCACCATCTTTCATCAATGGGGTCAGCCATTTTACCATAGCTTTCTTTAAGTCACTTCTATTCAAAGAAACGACTTCACCACCCGGCCATTGATATTTGTCATCGAAAGCAACGATCTGTCCTAAACGATTATCACCTTCTTCATATTCATTCGTCAGGTTGGCAACCGGACGAACTCCGGAATAATTGCCATATATATGGTCAAAATTATTATAGTTATTCGGAGCCAGGAACTTAATAGAGAAAAGGATTTCCGGACTAGATTCCTGTGTATCATACGTAAAGTTATCAGCATAACGATCAGCCAAAGAATATCCTTTGATTTCGTCCAACAAATTATAAGCTTCCTGAACCTCGTCACGATTAGCCACTTTTCCGTCTTCTCCAAAAGCATGGAGCATAAGTACACGAGCTTTCAATGCTTTTGCAGCACCTTTTGTTACATGTCCGCCCGATCCCTTATAAGTTTTATCATCCAACTTATCAATCGCTGTCTGTAAATCGGCAATCAAATTTTTATATACATTATCAAGCGTTTCTTTCGGCATATTTTGTGTCGTAAGATCCAACGGCATCGTTGGATACGGAACTTCACCATAACACAGATAAAGCAGATAGTAGCAATAAGAGCGCAGGAACATAATTTCACCTTCATATTGGTTACGAACATTACTCATGTCCCCACCCTGATAATTATTCAACTGATATAAAAAAATGTTCATCCGGGCAATAGCCTCATACGCTTCTTTATAAAGATCCGGAACAAACCCCTGCATGGATGGGTCTATATTATCAGCTTGAATCAAGTCTGTTTTATATACATAACTGGAACCGGAGCTACCGTAACCATTGTCCGTCAAACAATCATAAACAACCATCCCATAAGATAATGTTTTAGCTTGCATACCTTGATAACAACCGGTCAATGCCGAATCAAAATCAGATTTTGATTGCCAAAAAATACTTTCTGACGGAGAAGTTGTCGGCGGAGTATCTAAAATATCAGAACAGGAAGACACTGTCATCATACCGGCAACCAATAGTGAAATATATGATAGTTTATTCATTTTCATAACCATTTTACGATTTAATTAGAATTCAAGATTTACACCGAATGAAATGATACGGTTCTGGGGATAATAAACCAAACGTGTACCCTTTGTAGAGTTATAATTACGTTCCGGGTCACCACCTTGAGGGAATTTAGTAATTGTCAACAAGTTATCACCAGAGAAATAGAAACGCAGACGTTCTATTTTCGCTTTACTTGTAAGAGTTTTCGGCAATGTATAACCGAATGTCAGGTTCTTCAAACGAAAATAAGAAGCATTGTATAACCAATAAGTACTTTCACGCTGGTTCTTTGCACCACCTAAATCTGCGAAATACAAACGCGGATATTTAGCATCTCTATGATCTTCCGTCCACATATTATCGATATAATCTTGTGAGATCGGAGTTCCCTGATAGAACGGACGCAATCCCCAGCCACTGGCATAATGTTTTGCTCCCTGTACCCCTTGTCCCATCAAAGAAAGATCGAACCCTTTCCAGTTGGCACCCAAGTTTACAGAATATTCAAAATCAGGAAAACGACCATCAAGTACCTTACGGTCATTTTCATCGACAATGCCATCTGGTACTCCATTCGGACCACTGATATCGGCATATTTAATATCACCAGGCAATGTATTATCATTAAATTGCTTTGGAGAATTAGTCACATCAGCTTCATCTCTAAAAATGCCAATTGCTTCATAACCATAAAATGATCCGTAAGGGAGACCTTCTTTATAGATCAATCCATTAGTAGAATCCACATAATCAGCACCATATTTCGTCAATTCATTTCTTGTACGATCAAAGAAAACACCTGCATTATAACTCAACCCCTTGAATACACCGTCCTTAATATATCCGTTATAGGCTAACGACACTTCAATTCCTTTATTTACCATTTCACCGCCATTCACATACGGAGCAGTCAAACCTAATAATGAGTTACTCTGCGCTTTACGAAGAATATCGTATGTTCTTTTCCTATACCAGTCGAAAGTTACATTAAAACCATTGAAAGCAGTGATATCGACCCCGAAGTCACCGATAGAAGTAGATTCCCATTTCAGATCGCGGTTAGTAAGGGTAGTCTGTGCCACACCAGCATCCAGATTTGAGTTGTCAAAGCTATAATCCTTTCCGGTTGTAACCAAAGCATAGTAAGAGTAAAGATCGATATTCTGATTACCCAAAATACCCCATGAACCACGAAATTTCAAACTGTTCAACCATTCCCAATTCAAATCCTTCATCCACTCTTCTTCTGTCATGCGCCATCCCAAAGAGAAGGAAGGGAATATCCCCCAACGAGATTCGGAAGAAATACGTGAAGAACCGTCATAACGTGCATTCACTTCCAACAAATAACGTTGTTTGAATGCATAGTTAGCACGGAAAAAGGCAGACATAATCCCCCATTCTTCAGATTTACCGGTATTAGTCTGTACGGAAGAGATACCGGTATTCAGTTCATGCAACGGGAAGTCGAAGTTCTGACGATAACCGGAAAGATTATCCATTTTGTAATATTCCAGGTTATAACCTGCCATTACGGAAAAATCATGTTCTTTATTCGGGGTAGCCCAATCATATTTCAAATAAGTATATAAATTATAATATGAACTGTTCTCCATTGTACTGGTCAAGCCTGTACCGTTCGTATTCAATGTACCGTTCTGAACACCGTCATGATAATAGTAAACCGGTGTAGGCAATGTTCCCCAATCTTTTGTATGCTGTTGTTTATAACGCATGGCACCTTTGGTGTACCAGCTCAACCCTTTGACCGGACTTATTTCCAGCCAGGCTTGTGCATTCACATCGGTATTCACATAATTTTTGAAGTTTTCAGTTTCAACAATGGCAACCATGTTTTTATTATTACTTTCAAAAGTAAAAGCTTTCATGGTGTAGCGTTTGACACCCGTACCATCATCCGGTAACCAAGGCATATAAGTCGGAGCCTGTGAAATAGTAGACAGATAAGCATCCGTATCTCCCTGGCGTGTTTCCTGGCGATTACTGCGGCTACCCGTAAAATACATACCGAATCTAATCCAATCATTTACCTGTGAAGTCAGGTCCAATGTAGCATTATAACGTTTGAACTCCTGTCCTTTCATGGTACCCGGCTGATTGATCATACTCAAAGAAGCATTGTAAGAGGTTTTACCGGTAGTACCAGCCACACTCAAATTATGTTGCTGAACGAAAGCAGGATCAAACATATAATCCAGCCAGTTGAAACTCGGATACTTAATCGGATCAGACGGATTTGTATAGTTAGCAATCATCTCCTGTGAATAACGGTCTGTTGCCGGAGCATTGGAATTGTCTTTTGCCATATTGAAATACTTCATATATGTAGGAGAATCCCAAATCACATCCAACAGGTTTGTCGGATTGTGAACTGCAAAGTTTCCATTATAACGGATAGAAATACGATCTTTCGTTTCCGAACCATTCCTGGTCGTAATCAAAATCACACCGTTTGCAGCACGCGAACCATAAATAGAAGCCGACGCAGCATCCTTCAACACAGAAACACTTTCAATTATGTTCGGATCGAGGGAGGCAAGATCCCCCTCGACTCCGTTAATCAGGATTAACGGATCGGAACCTGTCCCAGAATAGGTTCCTTGTCCTCGAACGCGGATCTGAACGTTTTCATTACCCGGCTGACCTTTGTCGGAAGTGATACGCAATCCCGGCATCTGTCCCTGCAACATTGTCGAGGTATTAGCAACCGGACGTTTTGCAATTTCTTCGCCGGTTACAGCAGATACGGCACCGGTCAGATTCACTTTTTTCTGTGTACCGTAACCAACAACAACAACTTCATCCAAACTTTGAGAATCTTCCTGAAGAGTAATTTTCAGACGGGTATTACCTGTCACTTTTATTTCCTGATCCTTATAACCAAGATATTTGATCAATAATACATCCCCGTTGTTAGCCGGAACGGTAAAGTTTCCGTCCACATCTGTAATAATCCCCGTAGTCGTACCTTTCACTAATACAGATACACCGATCACCGGGTCTCCGAACTCATCCAAAACAACTCCGGAGACAGTTTGTGTTTGCGCAAACAAACTCAAACCTGAGTTAAACGCCACCATTAATAAAAATAATCGCCAAAACGACAAAGTGGCTTTCTTAATTTCCTTTTTCATTTAATCATGGATTTAATTAGACTTAAAATTTCAACAAATTCAATAATACAAAGAAACATATTCTCTTTTTTACAAAAGAAAACATGCTTCCAATTTTGTATTAAATTATTCTATATGAATAGATTGATACAAAAGTTACAGAAAAGTGATACGATTTTATCAGCCGCCCTGTTCCTGGTTATTTCTCATCTGCACAAATTCAGTCGGAGTGCAACCATAAAAAGTCTTAAAGGAATTGGAAAAATAAGAGTGGCTGTTAAATCCAAGATGCGACGCTATTTCAGAAACATTCATTTCGGATTCTTTCAACAATTTTGCCGCCATCTCGAGACGTTTGTTACGGATCAATTCCATCGGTGAAAGCTCGGTAATGGATTTGAGTTTGCGGTAGAGGTTCGCACGGCTGATACCGATTTCCGTACATAACAATTCGACATCCAGTTTTTCATTGGATATATTTTTCTCGATCACGTCAAACAGTTTCTGGGAGAACCGTTCGTCGGCCGACTTCACCTCGATACCCATCACATCCGGAGAGAAACGCTTTCCATAGAGTTTTTTCAATTGCTCCCTCGAAGCCAGCAGGCTGCGGATACGCGTTTGAAGCACATCCATATTGAACGGCTTTACAATATAATCGTCCGCACCGGCCTGGAATCCTTCCTTGATATGGACAACCATGGAACGCGCCGTCATCAGGATCACAGGGATATGCCCCACCCTTATATCGTTTTTGATCAACGTACAAAGTTCCAGTCCGTCCCGTTTCGGCATCATGATATCACTAAGGACCAGATCGGGAAAGTCCTGAACTACTTTTTCATATGCTCTTACACCGTCAGCCGCTTCTATAACGGTATACTCAGCTTCCAGGCTCTTTTTCAGATAACTGCGCACATCCTTATCGTCTTCGACCAGCAAGATTTTATATTTCGGTCCTTCCACTTTTTCCGGAGCAGGAAGAGATGCGGAAATATCATCCGTATTCGTCACTTCCGAAATCTTATCAAACTCTATATTTTCAATCTGGTCTTCGGAAAAAGCGGAACGGGAGATCGGGAGAATCACAACAAAGCAGGCTCCTGACCGTTCCGTATTATCTACATAGATAACCCCACGATGAAGCTGGACGATCGTATATACAAGGCTCAGGCCAATACCTGTCCCGGACAGATTGATTCCTGACGTTTCCGGAATCTGATAGAAAGGAGTAAATATCTTGTCGACTTCCCCTTCTTCTATCCCCTTACCGGAATCTTTCACCCGCAATACCAGATAGTTCGCATTTTCATCCTTATACAACCCATCTGTTTGCTTTGCATCCAGTCCGCTCCATGATGTTTCCGATACTTCCATCGTAACGGATTCACCGGACGGCGTGTATTTGAATGCATTCGATAAAAGATTGAAAACAACCTTTTCCAATAAAGACTTATCGAACCAGGCATTGATCGTCTTAGGCGTACAATTCAACGAAAACTTCACTTCGTTCGTAAGAGCGATCTGGTTAAAGGCATAATATATTTCCTTTATATATTCACAGACATCTCCTTCACTGACCTTCAGTTCCAGGCTACCGGCCTGATTTTTATGCAGATCCATCAACTGGTTCACCAGAAGCAGAAGTTTCCGGGCATTCTTATATATAATGGAAAGTTTGTCATGCAATTCTGCCGGAATATCCACCCGTTTGACCAATTCCTCAAACGGGGTAATGATCAGCATCAAAGGGGTACGCAATTCGTGGGAGAAATTCGTAAACAGACGGATCTTTGCTTCATGGAACTCCTCCTGCTTCTGTTTTTCCAACTGTTTCAGTTTCAAACCGGCTTCCAGGTTCCGCTTAATATTTACATAATGAAGAATCACGTAACTGATAACAGCCAATGCAATAACATAAAACAAATAAGCGTACCAGGTCCTCCATAAAGGGGGTTGCACGATAATGGTCAGCGAACGCCCCTGCTCATTCCAGACACCGTCGTTATTAGATCCTTTTACATGGAAAACATATTTTCCCGGGCTTAGATTTGTATAGAAAGCGGAATTACGTCCTCCCACATAATTCCAGTCGGCATCATATCCTTCCAGCTTATAAGCATATTGATTTTGCGTAGAATAGATATAATTCAAAGCCTGGTAGGTTATCGAGAAATTATTTTCATTATAGAGTAGGCGGATCGTATCCATACTATCCAGCACTTTATCCAATATCCCCGATTCATCCCCTACTTCGATCGGACGATTATTGACGGACAGTTGTTCCAGTACCACCGACGGAATATTTTCATTCTTATCCATCGCAGCCACCTGGAAAGTGACAAAACCATTGCTCCCGGCAAAGCAAAGATTCCCATCCGGCAGAGCAATCCCGCTATGTAAAGTAAACTCCCGGATATCTATCCCGTTATGACGGTGGTAGTTCCTGACCTCACCTCCTACGGGGTCAAACATAATCAATCCGTTCACAGTACTCATCCACAACTTCCGGTCGCTACTCTCTACCAACGAGCAGATATTATTATCCAACAATCCGTCTCCAGCCGTCATAACCCGTTTAACATGCTCTGTTTTATCAAACTGGAAGATACCGCCCCCATACGTCGATACCCATATTTCGCCTGACTTTGTACGGACGATGGCAGAGATATAATTATTAGGAATACGATAGCTTTCCACCGTCGCTTCATTCGAATATTTCGTCAACTGTTTCTTATTGGTATCGAAACGAAGTAATCCGTCAGCCGTACTGCCTAACAGCAACACACCGTCTTCTTCTTCCAGGATACAACGGACATTCGATAGATAAAAAGGTTCATCTACATTATTGGTAAAAGTCGTGACCAATAGATCGTTAACAAAACAGGTCAGGCCGAATTCCGTAGACGCACCTCCCACCCATAAATTTCCTTTACGGTCACGTATAATGGAATAGATAGAATATTCAACCGGATATTTATGATAAAGAGAAAACGTCTTGGTCCTGATATTAAATTTATAGATTTCCCCTTTCGTCGTCCCGCACCACACATATCCATCCTCATAAAAGACAGACTTGATAATATTCGTATTAAAGGCAAAATGAGCAGACGGGTCGATCAGATAATAATGCGACGTATTCGTCTGATAATTATAATTCAACAATCCGTATCCCTCGGTGGCTATCCACAAATCAGAGGGAGATTCATATGTTATCGCTCCATAAATCCCCGTCCTGATATTCAGTTCATCTTCCGGCCGGTGAAGTACAAAACGGTTAGTAAACTTATTCAGGTAATTGATCCCCCCGGCAAATGTCCCGACCCACAACGTATAATCATGGTCCACACAAAAAGCATAGACAGAATAATGACTTAAAGAATGGTTTATATCATCATATCCCGCCACTTTTACTATCTGCCCGGATTCAGGATCCAAAGCAAATATACCGTCAAAAGTCCCGACCAGCAGTTTTCCCTCCCATTCGACCAGGCAACGGACAGTATTATTACTTAGTTTGCTGTTCTCACTCGTAAAAGACAGAACCTCATTTTCACGTAAATTGACCTTGTTCAACCCGTACTTGCTACCGATCCATATCTGTTTCTGTGTATCCTCATATATGGAGGTTATATTATTGTTATTCAACGGCATATTTCTAGATTCGCGGGTAAAATGACTGATAATGTTCATTTGATTGTCACACAAATAAACCCCTTTGTTCCTTGTTCCGATCCAATATCGTCCCGCACTGTCTTCAAATAAAGCCGAAACAGAGATATCTTCGAGGTTATTATCCAAAAGAATCCGTTCGAAACGATCTTCCTCCCTGTTAAAACGGTATAATCCGCCCCATGTACCTACCCAAAGGTAACCGGCAGCATCGGAATACACTTTGGTAATACTACTTTGAGTTAAACCGTTTGCTCCCGAATTATATCTTTTAATCCGGTCGGTATTCAAATCGATCCGGTTCAGCCCGTTGTTCGTACCCACCCAAAGATAACCGTCCTGATCTTCTGTGACCGAAGCGATCGAGTTACCGGACAAACTCTGTTCATTCCCGTCTTCCCGGCGATAAATCACATACTCCTTTCCGTTAAACCTGTTCAGGCCGTTCTTCGTGGCGAACCATAAATATCCTTTTGAATCCTGATAGATATCCATGACGGATAGCTGGGAGATACCTTCATTCAAATCCGAATTAAAGGAATACAAATAATTAGTCCTTTCTGCATGTAATATCAATGCAAAAAGGACCAGCAATAATATGAAAGACAATCTCCTTACCATGGTAGTAGAATCTGATTAGATAAAACAAAAATAGTAAAAGTTTTGGTTAATGGGAACAGGTCTTTACATCAATTCCATAAAAGCGGTCGGTATGCCTTCCGCTTTAACCGCAACCATGCTCTTCCCTTTATTCAGATTGACTTTGATACATGCCCGACCATTGTAAGCCTGTACCTTCCGGCTACCGGTAGATGTCCCCTGATTCTGTATCAACGAGCCATCGCCTGCGATTTCAAATTCAATATATTTCTTTGAATCGAGGCAACGGACGCCCTCTTTATCCAGAAGCTGTACTTCCAGTAAAACGGTATCGCCTTCACGGGAAACGACAGACAAAGCCGCCACAGCTTCTTTACCCCATTTTGCCGTCTGGTACTCCTGGACGATCTCATCCGTTACCTTTGTTTTTCCCTTTACGGCAACTGCACGTATCTCGTTCTTACCTTCCTCATATACACAATTCCAACGCAACCCGGCAGCCGGATAATCCTGGCTATCACGTTTCTTTATTCCCTGACTGACACCGTTGACGAACAATTCCACCGCTTCACAGTTAGAATAAACCAGAATTTCCTTACGATCTCCTTTGTTACCCCAACGTACAGGCCAGCTATGACCGTAAATATGTACCATCGGCTCGGTAGTCCAATACGACTGGAAAACATAATAACTCTCTTTCGGAGTAAAGTCACGCTCGACGACACCTTTCTGGTTCACATACGGAACCGGATTTTCAGGACGTACAGGCGTAGAGAAATCCTTGAACGGCCAATAGGCAGTACCGGTCAGCCACGGCATTGTCTCCTGTTCCTTCAAATGCCAGTCGATCAGGCGGACGATATAGCTTTCAGACCAGTCTCCATCTTTGGATGCACGGGCGGCACCTCCATACAGGGAAGCATCCCCGTCACGTTCATCCGCGCCTTTCCCCGACTCGATACCTTTCAGGTTGGCAAACACATTTTCCGAATGGCGGCGGGCATGGCTGTCACCTCCCCACTCGACATGCAGGAAATGTTTCACTTTCTTCATTTCTTCCTCAGAGACCGATTTATAATCAGTGAACACACCCCGATACCAACCGGCCCAGATAGAAGGCGAATAAACATCGACAATATCACTACAGAACTCGCAACGGCGGATAGCCGTCATACGGGTATCGTCCAGACGATGTGCCAGATCGTGCTGCTCCTTCATAAAGGCACGGATAGCACCTTTATCGAACGTACTGAAATCATTCGACCAGTCGTTTTCATTTCCTAATCCCCAGATAATGACAGAAGGGTGATTATGATGCTGGCCGATCATATTCGTCAACATGCGGCGTGCCTGTTCTTTGTAGGTTTCCCCGCCCAGACCTCCACGACACCAGGGCTCTTCTTCCCAAACAAGAATACCCAGCTCATCGCAAAGCCGGAGGATAATATCCGACTGCTGATAATGTCCGAGACGGATGAAGTTGACCCCCATGTCTTTCATCATCTTCATTTCCGTACGCATCATTTCTTCGGTCATAGCCTGTGCTACTCCGGCATGATCTTCATGGCGATGTGTTCCACGAAGTAAAAGACGCCGACCATTCAGATAGAACGGACCTTTCTCCTTAAATTCGAACTGACGGAAGCCGAAACGCTCTTCAGTCGTCAGGGTTTGCCCACCGGCATCGATCGTCAGTTCGCAAGTATAAAGATCCGGTGAATCGACATCCCATAAAGCCGGGTTCTTGATCCTGGCTTCCGCAAGGAGTTGATTACCGAGCGGTAGGATGTTCTGTACCGTCTGAGAATATATTTGTTTATGCCCTGCATCATAGATGGCAACGGTGACATTCGCTTTACGGATATCTTCCGGGTTATAGAAAGAGGCCTTTACTTTGACGGTTCCCTCCTTCCTGTCGGCTGAAAGTACCGGTTCGAGACGGATCCGTTCAAAAGAAGCTTTCGGCAGATAAACCAGGTTCAGATAACGGTAAAGACCGCCGTATAAGTTGAAGTCCGACAAATCGGACGGGATCATTTCCAGATCGCGTGAGTTGTCGCAACGGACTGATAAAGGAATTTTCCCTTTGAAACGTTTCATTAACTGACCGTCTGCCATAAAGGAGTTTACGGCTTCGGTAATGTCGACACTCCATTCGTCGTAACCGCCTACATGTTCACCGACCAACGTCGTGTAGATATACACTTTCGTTTTCTGCCCGGCACCTTCGAAATCGAGTACGATACGACCGTCGGCATACGGATTATCAATAGTCAGTAATGTTTTGTACCAGCCCGGTCCCTGATAGTAATTGACATCGGGATCTACGGCATCCTCCGCATTGAAACAATGGGGCAAAGTGACTTTCTGCCAGACAGGGACAGTTTCAGGATTACCGGGAGAAGCAGGGCGTACTGCTTCCCAGATCCCTCCCAGGTCACCTTTCAGATATTCCCAGTTTTCCGTTAATCGTATTTTCTGTTTAGAGGGTACTTTTCCTGCCATCGAAAAACAGCAAAACAGGAAAAGACAGGAAAAAAGAATGTTTCTCATCATTTATTTGTTTTATATTATTTAATCATTATCAATGAAATATATACCAATCAAAAGTGAACTATCCCATAATCAAAGTGACTAGGCTATTACAGGTTCCTTTGCCGTCAGTTTTAACTGACGGTCTACAAGTTGTTTCTCTTTTTGGCTTTAGCCACATTTCTCTGAACATAGAGAGTGTGTTTAAAATGGGACTAAAGTCCAAAGAGATAGAGCATTTACTAATCCGTCAGCTGAAGCAAACGGCAAATGAACCTACAACTAAGTATGCCTTATTTATGACAGATAGTTTATGCCCGGATAGGCTCAAATATTTCTATGTTCGAGTGCGAAGCCTAACTGTCATCTGTCACTTGTCAACTGAAAAAGATTTCCTTCTTTTTCTAATTTCTGTTTCCTGAGAAGTGCTTCCAGGTAATAGTAATCGGCATATACGATCGGGACATCGACCTCTACGTTATGCATTTTAGAACCTGTACTATGTAATAACAGAAAACCTCTGTCCTTGCCGGGAGCAGTACGGTACCCTTTGGAAAGATTGTCCAGGATTGTATTTGCCTTCATTATATAATCCTTTCCATTTGCAGGATCATACATACTCAATTCATATAAAGCAGAAGCCGTTACCGTTGCCGCGGAAGCGTCCCGGGGTTCGGCGGGGATACCCGGAGCATTGAAATCCCAGTAAGGGATCAGGTCTTCCGGCAGGTTCGGATGGGAAAAAATAAAATTTTCTATCTGCTTAGCCTGCTCCAGAAATTCGGGCAAACCAGTTTCACGGTAACACAGCGTATATCCGTAAAGTCCCCATGCCTGCCCACGCGACCAGGCCGATTCATGTGCATATCCCTGATGCGTATGTTTGTGCAGCACAGCCCCGGTGATCGTATCATAATCAACCACATGATAAGAGCTATAATCTTTACGGTAATGGTTCTTCATCGTGGTACGGGCATGGTTCACAGCCACATTATAGAATAAAGAATCGCCACTTGTCTTAAACGCCCAGAAAAGAAGTTCCAGATTCATCATATTGTCGATGATAACCGGGCAATCCCATTTATCACGGCTATGATCCCAGGAGCGGATCGCCCCCACATTCTCTTTATAACGGGTAGTCAACGTATAGGCAGCCTGCAACAAAATATCTTTATAAGCAGCATCTCCGGTCAACCGGTAACCGTTCCCGAAACTGCAATACACCTTAAAGCCCATATCATGTGTTCCTCCGTTCATCTTTTCACGCTCTATCAAAGCCGTTTGCTCCCGGGCCTTTTGTTTCCAGAAGTCATCTTTTGTATATTCATACATGTACCAGAGTTCGCCGGGAAAAAAACCGCTGGTCCAGTCACGGGAAATGACCATATGCAATGTACCGTCTGCCTCCACATTACGCGGACTGGCTAACGGCCCCAGGTTCTGTTTATCACGTAAGGCTTGCTTTTCGAGGGATTCAGCGGAACGGACAGCATCCATTTCAACAAAAGCCTGCTTCAATTGGGTCGAAGCAAAAGAAAAATTATCCTGAACAAGATCAGGCTTATTTCCGCAAGAGGTCAAAGCAACCAATAACAGCAAAAGAGGAGTTTTGAACTTCATATTTTTTCAACTAATAAAGTAAATCGATTATATAGTAAGACATTATTTTCACAACCATAACAACGGATGGCGAACAGGCAAATTCCTTGTGACCTCATCATTAACGGGAAAATGTTCCAATGCCGACCAAAGAGACACATAGGCGTCGTCGGGCGTATCGTAAACACTGAACAGCAAAGCCGGATGAGCGACAGGCCATTCATCCCAGTACATCACATCTTTATCGAACGGCCATGCGGATTTATCCTTTATGTAAGGGAACATCCATGCCACCCCTTTCTGCATATTTCGCCCGTCTTCCGTTGTATATTGCCATAGATTATGATTCTCATCAGAGAGGATATGACAGAGCGTAGCCATCGCATCCAGGTTAAAAAGGGAATATCCATATGGTTTTGTCCGTTCCAATTCTAACGGAAAACTACCGTTCGCATCCATTTGATCCGGCAATAGAACGGTCTGGAAGCGATCTCTGCAAAAATTCAAGACCTCTGTATTTCCTGTATATTTAGCAAACAGGGCAGCCTGCATCACCCAGCAAGTACCATGATTATTCTTTGCATTCATTTCATCTTTTCCATAAGGATGATTGGTCAACCAACATAAATACTCTGAAAACCAACCCTTTAATGCAACCATTTCTTCTTCCGGGAGTAAATTATTCTGCTCCATCACGATCAGGGATTGGACGACTTCCAACAGATGAATCGTATCGATAATACCGATTCCACGACCTGTTGCGATTCCTTTAATAGCCTGAGCATATTGAAGGTCTGGGTTCATGCGTGTTTCAGGATTTATAAACCAGGCATGAATATGTTTTAGGGCTTGCTCAATATATTTTTTATCTTGGGTAATGATCCAGGCAGAAGTAAGATCGCCAACGATAGTACTGAAGCGTATCATTGCATGTCGGTGGGCCACAAAATTATCGGGATTCGTCTCTCCGTCACGACGGATGTAAGCACTATCCGGACTGGCCGGATTCGGCCACCAGTAATCGCCTTCGGAATAAAAATCGTGAATTCCACCGACACTTCTTTCAGCCACAAAGGATGTGACTGTGACAGGTTCCTCTTCCAGTGCCTCATTTCCCCGAAGGACAACTTCAGAACACAACAGGTCGGATACTTGTTTTTTCAATCGTGCTTTATGAGAGCAGGAGCTAAAAACAAATACGGTAATTGAAATCAATAATAAAAACTTTGTATTCATGGAATTAGGTCTCAATAGACAGACTTTTATTTTTGCCCAAAAATACTGTTTGTTCTCCTTTGCCGTTTTTAATATTATCGCAAAAGCTTGTAGATTTATTGCAAAAAGGGATATTTGTGAGATATTTATACAATACCGACAGATAATCGCATCACATATTAATTAGATGCGGTTTAACAACTTATACAAACAACCTTTTTAATATCCCTATTACTAATAGACCTGTTACTTTGAATAGGTAAACGTATAATTATATGTATTCGTCTCTGCTATTTTATCGGTAGAACTGATCTGTTCCTGAATTGTCATGGCGGTAATATAATCGCCGGTAGTTGTAAAATGATACGTGTAATTTGCAGTTGTGTCATCCTCTCCGGAAAGACTGTAGTAAGTAGCCGATTCAGGTAAGTTCCTACTCCGGTTTCCATAGAGTAGATTTATCGGAGAAAAAGCGTCAAAACCTACCGGATTAAAAGAAGGTATCACACGCCAGGGGAAATTGGACGGAGTCAAGGCCATGCCATATTTATATTCTATTCTTTTCTTGTCCTGGGTGAAAAGGACAACATTATTGTTTTCCCATGAATAAGTTTCTTCTTTGTCAAATATTTGTGATTCGTAGCCGTCCCCTCCTTCTTTCGGCCAGGTCATTGTTCGTGAAGCACCGGTCAGGCTGGAACCACTATATTTATAATCATATTTATCACTTGTGTAAACCTCTCTATTATAGGGGTTATCCTTTTTAACGGACTTTTCTATAATGACACTTCCCTGCATAGTATATTCAATCCGTTCGATACCCTCCTCAGGATTTATCATTGTTATCTTTTTATCTACATATATAAAAGGAATCTTCTTTCCATCAACAAAGTCGATAGAAGCAATCTTATCATCATTCGTATAATTGATATATGCAAAAAACACCACATCCGTCCCTTTGGTACATGTAATCTGGGATAGTTTGTCCAATTCAGGTACAACAGGTTTATCATCATCTCCGCAAGATAATAATCCGACAATCATTATCATGAATAAAAATGCATACTTTTTCATCTCTTCCGTTTTTATTATTCAACATGACAAAATTAGAATATTTGGAGAAATAAAGGCAGAAGTAACCTATTTTAAGCAATCGAGCTTGAATAAATCCTATATTCTTTCAGAATTTAAGCAAAGTATTTCCTGAGTAAGATATTATCAACAAATATCTTACAGCAGGAAATAAGGTATCACAAACAATATTTAATTTTTGATAATGCAAATTGGAATATCAAACCATCGAAGATGATCACCTTACTCTATACTTATTTCATCCACAAACAGGAACGCCGCATTTCCCGGCCACATATGCCAGGCAGGAAGCTTGGGAGTCACTTTAACAACGATACGGACATAACGTGTCGGCGTCTCCGTAAAATCCAGGGTATAGGGATAGATTCCGTCTTTATCGTCTTTACCTAATACCGGATAAGATTGTGAAGCTACTTTACGGAAGTTTGCCCCATCCGCCGAAAGCAGGACATCAAACCCTATCGGTCCCATAACAGCTGCTCCTTTCGAGATATTTGCAGTAAAAGAAACTGTCTTCACCGGGGTTGTTTCCCGAAGATCGATCATTACATCCATATCCGTCAGGAAACCGAGCCAACGGCCGGTATTATAATTACTGTTTCCCCGTAAACCGTCTGTCAGGGTAGTCGCTCCTCCAAAAGTATAGTTCGGATGAGGAGAACTAAATAGGCGGATAGGTTTAAAGGTTGCCTTATTCACCTGTATATTTTCTGTAAAAAGCTCGCTTGTTTCTCCTTCGAAGATAACCCGGGCCTGAAGAAGAGCTTTTTGATCTACCATAACAGGCATTGTATAAACCGTTGAACTGATATCCGGTTCGCTACCATCCAACGTATAATAAATAGTGCGGTTGCCGATGGTCGATAAAGAAACGGCCAATGCTCCGCGGACGGTATCCGGTTTAAAAGATTCCGTTATTTGGAATGCATGTCTAGAATAAGTATATTTCTCCCGATCATAGATATCTACCATACGATAAAGCCTGTCCATAAAACCGTCAAAGTCATGTTGTTCAGGTGTTGACCAAGCCAACTCGCTTAATGCGGCTACTCTTGGGAGAATCAGATATTCGGCTCGATCCGGCGTCTCGATCCGTTCTGACCAAAGGCAACCTTGTACACCGATAATATGTTTTTGTACATCCAACGGCAAAGAATCGGGTACAGGCTCGAAATTATATATCCGCCGAATACCACGATTTCCACCAAGTTCCAGCAGTTGTTTACTGCTAAAGTAAAGAATCCCGGCTGGTGTCATAATGACATCATGCTGCTGTTGTGCCGCTTTAACTCCGTTTTCTGTTCCACGCCATGACATCACGGTTGCATTCGGAGCAAGGCCGCCTTCCAGTATTTCATCCCAGCCGATTATCTGGCGGCCTTTACTGTTTACAAACGCTTCGATACGCGTCATGAAATAGCTTTGTAGTTTATCTTCCGCCTGATGTTCTTTGGTATCTTTCCAGCCCATCTTATGAATTAATTGCTGACATTTAGAACATTTACTCCATCGGTCGCGAGGGCATTCATCTCCACCGACATGAATATAATGTGATGGAAACAGATTGATAATCTCCGATAGGACATCCTCTGCAAAACGAAGTGACTGTTCATTCCCTATACATAAAACGTCTTTATGGACACCATAAGTTGTAGCTACTTCATACGGACCACCCGTGCACCCTAATTCCGGATAAGCAGCCAACGCCGATGTGATATGACCGGGCAAATCGATCTCCGGAACAACTGTTATGTAGCGATCAGCTGCATATTTTACAATCTCCCGGACTTCATCCTGCGTATAGAAACCACCATAAGGAATCCCGTCGAACTTTCCGGAGCCATCGTTCAGCAACGATTCTTTACGCTGTGAGCCGACCTCTGTCAGACGGGGATATTTCTTGATCTCGATCCGCCATCCCTGATCTTCCGTCAGATGCCAATGGAAGGTATTGAGATTGTGCAGAGCTAGAATATCAATATATTTCTTGATAAAATCTGTTGAAAAGAAGTGGCGCCCAACATCCAGATGCATCCCTCTGTACGAAAACCGAGGATGATCTTCTATCAGGATTGCCGGAAGAATGATTTCTTTATTCTCTGCTCCTGACGGCAACGACTTACGCAAGGTTTGTATGCCATAAAAAAGCCCGGCTTCACTTTTACCTGTAATAGAAACGGTTTTATTATTCACTTCCAATCGATAGCCCTCCGGAGAATTTTCAGAAATATCCTCCAACAGCAAATTTATTCCGTTGGAGGAAACCCTACCTTCTGTCGTTTCCGGTTGAAATCCGATTACTTCTTTTATATAGCCAGAAAGGAAAGCCGCTAATTGTTCGGCTTTTTCATTACCCGCCGGATATCCGATACGCGTTGTCCCGGAAAGAGTGAATGGAGAGGTTCCCGTTTCTTCTATTTTTACCGGCAGAGGTATGATACGATAGTCAGCCGACAACTTTTTTCCACGTTCTGTACACGACAGAAGTAAAAGTGCCAGTATCGTCATTGTTACCTGTTTGATCGATATTTTCATTGTATTTATAGTTTAATATGTGGAGGTTGGGAAACAGTCCCCAGATTTATTTTCAATTGCTGATGGATAGTCCCTTTCAAACGGATATCCTTACAGGAGCGTCCTACCATAATACGGAAATCACCGGGTTCTACCACCCGGTTCATGTCTTTATCCAACATCGACAAGTCTTCTTCTGTAATCTGAAAGCTTACTTTCCGGGTTTCGTCCGGCGCCAATGGAACCGGTTCAAAATGGATCAACCAGGTGATAGGTTGAGTAACAGAGGCCACTTTATCGAGTAAATAAAGTTGTACGACTTCATTCGCCGGATACTTTCCGATATTCTTTACTGTAAAAGAGACCTTATAAGATGTACGACCGGGAACAGGTTCTATTTTCAAATCTCTATAATCGAATTCCGAATAACTTAATCCATAACCAAACGGAAATAAAGGTTCCCCTGTCAAATTCAGATAATCATCGCTACGCCCGGTAGGTTTATGGCTATAATTCAATGGTAACTGAGCTTCATCGATAGGATAAGTTATCGGAAGTTTTCCGGAAGGATTATAGTCGCCAAACAATACATCGGCAATGGCATTTCCCCCTTCTTCACCAGGATACCAAGCATTTAATATAGATTGTACATTATCTATCCATTCCGACATAACAACGGCACTTCCCCCTATTAGTACGACAACTGTCGGCTTTCCTGTCGCAGCCACACGATTGATCAATTCCTCTTGCCTGCCGGGTAAAGTCAGATAACCTCTGTCACGAAACTCTCCCTCTTCAAGGCCCACCACCACAACCGCAACATCCGACTGAAGGGCAGCTTGTACAGCACGTTCGATACTCTCTTCTTCATTTTTAACTCCATAATCCCAAACCAGGCGAATACGGGCATTACGGGTATTCTCATAAAAGCGGACCTTTATATCGTATTCCTTCCCTTTTTCAAAACGGAACGGCACAAGAGAGGTTCCGAACGAAGTCTTATAAGGTTTGTCGATCAGTTTTTCCCCGTCTATCCAAAGTTGATAACCATCGTTACCTTCCAACCCGAACTGATACGTTCCGGAAACAGGGGATTGCATCTTCCCTTTCCATTCGACAGAAAACCAGTCAACAGCCAGGCAGGTATCCGGAGCAAAAAGTGTCCAAGAGAATTGTAACTGTTTATCGATCCGTCTCAGATCCGGTTGTCCGTCACAAGTGATATTATTAAAATAAGCTCCTTCCAAGCCAGATTTCCCTTCCGACGTAAAAAGGAAATTACCCGGCACCGTCACGTAAGCTGGATTTACCCGTTTACACCCCATTTCATAAAGTATCTCCGTCCGGTCACCCAGCTTATTCTTCATACCATCTAAAATACTGACCTTCTTTACGCCGGGACCGCTATATCCTCCTAAGCGAGCAGCTGTTGCATCCTCCCCTATCAGTGCGATACGACTGATTTGTTTGGATAACGGTAATACCTGATCGCTATTCTTAAGTAGAACCATCGATTTACGGGCCGCTTCGCGTGTCAATGCCCGATGTTCGGCACAGGCATTCCATTTCTCCGCTTCAGTTTCATCAACATAAGGATGTTCGAAAAGCCCCAGGCGGAACTTAGCTTTTAATACTTGTCCGGCAGCCCGATCGAGTGCCTCCTTTGTAACCCGGCCATCCAGGCAAGCCTGTAAAAAAGGAAGATGCTCATCGTAAGTTGTCTGAAAAATAACATCCAAACCTCCATTAACAGCATCAGCACCAGCCTCTGCAAAATTATTAACTGTATGATGTAATTTATGAATAATACCGACCGCATCAGCATCAGCTATTGTAAAGCCGTCGAACCCCCATTCTCCCCGAAGCTTATCTATCAGTAACCAAGGATTGGCTGTGCATGGTGTTCCATCCAACATATTATAAGCTGTCATTACCGATTGTGAACCACCTTCCATAAAGCAGGCTTTAAAGGGTACCAGATGTGTCTCTTCCAAATAGCGTTCGGTAAAATGGATCGGATTGCTGTCCCGTCCTCCATCACCGGAGTTGGCCACAAAATGCTTGGGAGTAGTTATCACACCCAACTCTTCAAAGCCTCTCACAAAATTCACTCCCATACAAGCCGATAAATAAGGATCTTCTCCATACGTTTCTTCCACACGTCCCCACCGTACATCCGTAGCCAGATTAACTACCGGTGATAAGATCTGCCGGATACCGCGTGTTTTCGTTTCCATGGCAATGGCATGAGAAACTTTTTTCATTAACGTGGTATCAAAACTGGCAGCTAAAGCAATCGCCTGAGGAAAAGCGGTTGCTCCGCCACGTACCAACCCATGTAAAGCTTCATCAAAAGCAATAATAGGAATTCCCAGACGCGTTTCTTCCACAAAAAATCGCTGAATCTCATTTACCTTTTTAACTGTTTCAGGTGCTGTCAAAGTCGGATTATACTGCAAAAGCTGTTTCAGTTCGGGATTATCTGCCCCTACTGTCGATACCTGAAAACCAAAAATCCCATGAGAGAATTTCTCTTTACCCAAATCCAGATCACCCGGCATCATATAAATCTGCCAGAATTTTTCTTCAATCGTCATCCGGTTTAACAAATCTTTCACCCGCTCTTCTACAGGTAATGTCGGATCCTTATAAGGTAGACGTTTTTCCGATTCGGTAAAAGAGCACAAAAACAAAATTAAAATACAACAATAACCAACTATTTTCATACCATAATAATATAAGAAAGGATTATACAATAATAAACAAAAAGTGGTCGTGCATATATAACTTAGTATATATGTCACAACCACTTCCGCATGCAATATTCAAAAAAAATAACGAATAAAACAAATGGGAAAGAAGAAAAAAAGGGATATATTTGACCTCTGAAAATGAGTATAAAGGAATATTTGATGAAAGACATCTCGCCAGCAGAAAGAATCAAAAATGGAGATCGAAATGCTTTTAATGATCTTTATAAGCAGCATTATTTTTCTGTCCGTTCATACGCCAGGCTATTGTTGGATGAAAATGAAGCTGAGGATGTCGTTCAGGATGTATTTTTTAATTTGTGGTTGCATCGGGATACACTGGATGAAACTCTTTCTTTACGTGGCTATTTGCTCCGTTCTGTTTATAACACCGCTTTAAATATATTGAAGCGTAAAGGTTTACTGGAAAATTACAGTAATATATATAAACAGGAGATTGAAGAGATTGGGTATCAGTACTACAATCCCGATACCAACGACACATTACAGAATTTATATAATCAGGATCTCAGAATTGAATTAAACGCAGCTATTGAAAGCCTTCCGCCTCGCTGCAAAGAGGCTTTCTCTTTAAGCTTCTTATATGATATGTCTGCAAAAGAGATCAGCACAAAACTGGGAGTATCTAAAAGCACCGTTGAAAACCACATTTACAACGCGCTTAAAGTACTCCGGGAAAAGTTGAAATCCCATAAAGGCAGTTCACTGATCATCCCGATTCTGTTCAAATTTATAGAAATTATAGATAAAACGAATTAGGTGTTTTTTCTTATAAAGTTGTATATAACAATAAGAGAACTAGAAAATGGAAGAGGATACTATATATAGATATTTTACCTGTCAGACTACAGAAGAAGAAGATAAGGCTATTTTGGACTGGATAAAGGCTTCAAAAGAAAACGAAGCTCTATTCTTTGAATTAAAAACAATATGGCACTCTTGCTCTGAACAAAAAAGAGAAGATCCATGGGTTTTGAAGCATTCATTGAACAGTTTGAACCAGCGTATCGACAATCTGGAAAAACAGCCTGACAAGCGTTCTTACGCCCGAAAATATCTCTATCTATGGAGTAGCGCTGCCGCTATTATTGCCATCATCCTTACTCTCTCGATTTTCTATATGCAAAGGCCGGCTTCCTTACCTATGAATAGAATTTCCAATGTCTTCACCGATTCTGTCATGCAGATAAAACTGACCGATGGTAGCACCGTCTGGCTGAATTCCGGAGCATCTTTGAGCTATCCTGCCGAATTTATTAGCGATACAAGAGAGGTTAAACTCAAAGGAAATGCCTTTTTTGAGGTAGCTAAAGACACGCTGCATCCTTTCATCGTTTCTACGGATTTATACCGGATCAAAGTGTTGGGAACAATCTTCAGTCTTAATACAGATAATGCTGATCATATGGCTGAAGCCGTATTGCTGGAAGGATCCATCCAATTGGAAAAATCCAGCGGAGAAAACCTCGTAGTCCTTCAACCCGGTCAACAGGTTGTATTTACCAGTGACTGTTCATCCGTCAAAATAAATAAAATCGATGCCCGCCAGCATACATTATGGCGATTCGGACTGGTTTGTCTTTCTAATGTTTCTTTACAGGAGATTCTCTCCTGTCTGGAAGAAACCTATCACATAAAAATACAAATGGATACTAAAAAATTCACTAATCGCCGCTATAACTTCTCATTCAAACAAGCTAATAATCCGGAAGATGCACTGAGACATCTATTCTATCTTACTGGCGTACAAGCCACTATCCTATCCGAATAAAAAAAGTAAACTTTCCTTTAGGTACTTCTTTATACAAAATTGTATTTATTATGTAGCGAATGGTAAAAGCGTAAGGCTGACACCATTGCTACATAAATAAGTATGCCCGTTCGCCATGTAATAAAGCGGGCTTTCGTGAAAACGCGCATTATTTAAGATAATGCACTAATGATAAATCAATTATGTTAAACTAAAAAGAAAGCCTATGTGAAGCCAAAGAAAGAACCTCAGTTTTAACCGAGGATACAAAAAGAGTAAATTGTTATCAGTTAATCTTAAGAAAACAAATAAAAAGAATGTATGAAAAGAAAAAGTAGAAACTTTATTGCAGTCAAAAACCTCTGCATAGGACTCTCCTTATGCTGTATGGCAAGCGGAGCGCAAGCTGCAACTAATAGCGCATTTGAAAAGAAGTTCGATGTTCAGTTCTCCGTTAATCAAGTAACATTGAAAAATGTTGTAGAACTGTTACAAGAACAAACCGATGTCGTATTCAGTTACGATCATACGTTGGAGTCAATAAAAGTAAACAACGTATCGGTAAAAGCAAAAAACGAAAGTATTGAATCTATACTCGAACAAGCCCTGAAAGGCACGGGTGTTAACTACAAAATCGAAAACCACATTGTTGTACTGTATGCCGCAAACACTTCCAAAAACAATGCGAAAGCAAGTATAACCCAACAAACCAAAAAAGTAACAGGTATAGTAAAAGACGCAACTGGCGAACCGATCATCGGAGCAAATGTCATAGAAAAAGGAACAACCAACGGCGTAATGACCGGCCTTGACGGAGACTTTACGCTCGAAGTGCCTGTCGGTGCTATTCTGGAATTCAGTTATATCGGATACGCGCCAGTCAGTATACCTGTAAACGGACAGACTATTTTTAATGTTATCCTGAAAGAGGATACACAAACGCTGGATGAAGTAGTCGTAACTGCTTTAGGTATCAAACGCCAGAAAAGAGCATTAGGTTATTCTACCACAACCGTAGGAGGTGACGATTTTACGGTAGCCCGTGATCCGAATCTGGGGAATGCCTTGTCCGGTAAGATTGCCGGTGTAACGGTAGCCG
This sequence comes from Parabacteroides leei, assembly GCF_023369805.1. NCBI lineage: Bacteria > Pseudomonadati > Bacteroidota > Bacteroidia > Bacteroidales > Tannerellaceae > Parabacteroides > Parabacteroides leei. Next base: position 282,523 of record NZ_JAMBQG010000001.1, on the reverse strand, counting down.
GAAACTCTACCGGTAGCGGTGGTAGTAGCCGTGTCGTTATTCGCGGTAATGCCTCTTTAACCGGTAACAACCAACCCTTGTATGTGGTGGATGGCGTGCCTTTCGATAACACCAATATGGGTAGTGCCGGACAATGGGGTGGTCTTGACCTTGGTGACGGTTTATCAAACATTAATCCCGACGATATCGCGGATATCCAGGTTCTGAAAGGAGCTGCAGCTTCCGCATTATATGGTTATCGCGGAGGTAATGGTGCTATCCTGATCACGACAAAGTCTGGTCAGAAAGGGAAACCGGTTAGCATCGACTTCAACAATAACCTGACATTCAATGCCATCTATGATTACAGGGATTTCCAGAATGTATTCGGCCAGGGTTCGGAAGGACAACGTCCTCTCACTGCTGATGCTGCGAAAGCAACCGAAGTACTGAGCTGGGGTGAACGTATGGACGGTGGCAAGGCTGTTAATTTCCTGGGAAATGAATATGCTTATTCTCCAGTCGATAACTGGTCGAACTTCTATCGCACAGGTGTTAACAATGCTACTTCATTAGCTATCAGCGGTGCCGGTGACAAAATCACCTATCGTTTTGGCGTATCCAATACCTATGAAAAAGGTATTCTTCCCAATGCTAATATCAGCCAGCAGGGTATCAACATGAATACTACCTATGATATTCTTAAGAATCTGCATCTGAGTGTAAATGCGAACTACGTATTTGAGAAGAACCAAGGCCGTTCAAACCTGTCTGATGGTAACGGTAGTACAAATGCCTCTTTGTTATATCGTGCCAACACATTCGATATTCGTTGGATGGAACGTGAAACACCGGAAAGCGATTGGGGAACAACAGCCAGTGGTAAAGAAATGATTGGTGGTACGAATGAATATTTCAACAACCCGTATTGGCTACAATACCGGAAAGTAAACACGACCAACAAAAACCGCCTGACAGGTGGTATCACTTTGAAATATGACATTTTTGACTGGCTGTATGCACAAGGAGGTATAACTCGCGACGGCTTTAGCTTTGAGTTCAGAAATGTACAGCCTTATGGCGCAGCCGCTGATGCAGCCGGCTATTTGCAGGAATATGAAAAGAACTATTCTGAAATGAACCTGAACTATTTGATCGGTTTCAATAAGGGATTCGGAGATTGGAATATCGGTGCAACAATCGGAGGTAACCGTCAGCGTAATATCACCAAACAATGGGGTACCGACGGCAATATCAAAAGCTTCCTGGTTCCGGGATTTGAATCTGCCAACAATATCAGCAACCGTACCTATTTGAAAGACTATACCGAATATCGTGTTAATTCAGTTTACGCAACGGCCGACATAGGTTGGAAGAATCAGGTATTCTTAAACCTGACCGGACGTAACGACTGGTTCTCCACGCTGAATCCGGATCATAATCATTATTTCTATCCTTCCGTAAGTTTGTCGTGGGTATTCAGCGATACCTTCGAAATGCCGGAATGGTTTACATTCGGTAAGGTTCGTGGATCGTATGCCTCTGCATCAAACGGGACAAATCCTTATCAGAATTATTTGACCTATAAATTACAGAACTATAAAATCAACGGTCAGTCTGTAGCGACAGTCAATAATAGCACAGTTCCTAACAGTATGTTGAAACCGGTACGTATCTCGGAATGGGAAGCAGGTTTGAACATCTCCTTCCTTAATAATCGCCTGACTTTGGATGCTGCTTATTATGTAAAGAATACGAAAGATGACATTGCCCAGGTAACAACCAGTAATGCATCCGGTTTTTCATCTGCCATCCAGAATATCGGTGAAATCCAAAACAACGGTATAGAAATAATGGTGAACGCCGTACCGGTACAAACAAGCAAATTCCAGTGGAGTACGACTTTCAATATCGCTCATAATAATAGTGAAGTCAAATATCTAGGAGAAGGTGTAAGCAGTCTGAGTATTGACGGCGCAACATCCCGAAGCGGAAATGTGACCGTTAAGAACATCGTTGGAATGTCTTATGGAGAATTGGTCGGCTTCAAATATCAAAGAGACGACCAGGGAAACATCGTTTTCAAAGATGGTGTTGCACAGGCAACTACCAAAACGGAAAACTTAGGAAGCGGTGTTTATAACCTAACCGGAGGATGGCGTAATGAATTTACATATAAAGACTGGACATTGTCTTTCCTGCTCGACTTCAAAGCCGGAGCCAAACTGTTTTCCGGAACAAACTACGGTCTGTATAGCGATGGTTTGCATAAAAACACATTGGAAGGCCGTGGAGATGATGGCAAAGGAACTATCATCGGGAAAGGTGTTATGCTTGACGAAAGCGGCAACTATGTAGCCAATAACGTTAAAGTATCAGCCCAAACTTATTGGCAAGGTATCGTAAGTAACAACATCGCAGAAGAATTTATTTATAATGCGAGCTTCATCAAGTTACGTGAATTATCCCTTGGTTATACATTCCCGAAATCATTGTTAGGCAGACAGAATGTAGTGAAGGGCGCCTCTATTTCTCTGGTTGGACGTAACCTTTGGACTATCCTGAAACATACCGACAATATCGATCCCGAATCTGCTTACAACAATACAAATGGGCAGGGATTAGAGTTGAACGGTTATCCTGCAACAAGAAGCATTGGTTTCAACGTGAATGTTAAATTTTAATTTAATGCATTGGTAATATGAAAAAAGCAATATTATATGCTGCGGCGGCATTTTCATTAATGACAGGCGCAACAAGCTGTAGTGATTTTGGAGACGTGAATAACGATCCGGAACAGATGACCCCAGCTATCTTGGATTTTAAACTGGTATTTACACAAGTCATCTCACAGGCTTGCGGTTCAGACTGGGATGTTTGGCGTAACGGCATGATTTATAGCGCATGTATGTTACAGCATACAACATCCGTCACTTGGGATTACGGTACATTTTATGCCTATTCAGATGGATATAATGCTGCTTACTGGGATGGATTTTATAGTGGAGACAGAGCAGCCATCCGTAATGCCTACCTGGTAATGCAAGAATGGAAAGACAGACCTGAGTATCAGAACGAATATCAAATGTGTCGTATTATACGGGCATTTATGTTCCATCGCATGACCGACTTGTATGGTGATGTACCTTATTTCGATGCATCCAAAGGTATAGAAGGTCTCGGATACCCTAAATACGACACACAGCAGGCGATCTACAATGATTTGTTCAAGGAATTAGACGAAGCTCAGGCAGCCTTGAGTACTTCCGTTGCAACGACAGTAAGTAATGAAGATCCGCTTTATGGCGGAGATGTAACTAAATGGAAGAAGTTTGCCAATTCTTTGATGTTACGCCTGGCTATGCGTTTAACAAAAGTAGACCAGGCCACTGCCGAAACATGGGTGAAAAAAGCCATTTCCAACGGTTTGTTTGAAAGTGCAGCAGATAATGCGATGGTAAAACATCCGGATGGTTTGGTTACCGACGATTCAGCCGAACCTTATGGAAAAGTACTGAGTCATGAAGATACCCAAGCTTTCTACCTGAGCGAGTTCTTTATCAATATGCTGAAAAACTCTAACGACCCTCGCCTGCCATTGATCGCCACAGTTTGTTCTAATCCTTCCGAAAAATGGCAAGGTGATTTTGATTTCGGAGATAATGACCCGTCCAAACAGGTCGGCTTGCCGGTTGGTTATGATACAAAAGGGAATGAGTGGGACTTGTCTAATGCTCCTGGCTATCCGGGAATTAACTGGAGATCATACTATTCTTTACCGAACCGTCAGACCTACGCACGTCCGGATGCACCGACTATGCTACTGACTTACACCGAGAATCAGTTGTTACTGGCTGAAGCGGCTTACCGTGGCTGGGTTTCGGGTAATGCAAAAGATTATTATGAAGCAGGCGTAAGATCAGCTATGCAACAGTTCTCTTTCTATTCTGCTGCAGAAAGTTCTTACAATCGTTATCTGAATGCAGAGGCCATCGATAAATATCTGGCAGAGAATCCATTTGATCAATCCAAAGCTCTCGAGCAAATCAATACACAATATTATATCACGACTTTCTGTGATGAATATGAAACATTTGCTAACTGGCGTCGTTCTGGTTATCCGGTATTAACTCCGGTAAACAAAAACTATTCAACTTGCGTTACGAACGGAACTATCCCGCGTCGTTTCCAATATCCTGTAACAGAAAGCCAAAACAACGAGGCTAACTATCAGGAGGCTATTGGTCGCATGAATGGTGGCGACAGAATGACCTCGCGTGTATGGTGGGATAAAGAATAAATAAAGTTCTTACAAATGTTAAGGGGCAGTCAGCTTTATGCCGGCTACCCCTTTTCTTTATATATTTACTCTCCTTTTATCAACTCCTGTATCTTACTCTTGTCACCCACAACCCATACCAGGTCATCCATTTCAAAAATCGTATCGTTGTCCGGCGTTATCAGGGAATCGCCATTACGCTCAAGGCCAACGATCAGGCAATTATACCGGTGACCTACATTCGACTGTGTAATACTTTGGCCAAGAAATGGGAAACTTTCGTCGACAATAAATGAGTTGACTGTAATCTCTTCCGGTTGGTTACCACAACAGTCATCTCCATTCTGCTGATCTTCCAGTTTAGCCTGGAATGCTTTCAGCTGTTCATCCGTACCCACTACAACCACTTTGTCTTGCGGATAGATATGGTCGGAGCCTCCTGGAATATAAATTTTATAATCTCCCCGGATGATCTCTACAATACTTACGCCGAAGTCTTTCCGGAGAGGCAATTCTGCCAACGACTTCCCTGCATAGGGTGAACAAGGAGAAACCGGCACTACGGCCAGATGAATGTCTTTATCACTCAACTGCTTGTTGAAACTTGTCTTCAACGGGTTACGCTTGCGGTCTACTTCCTCGCGGCGGTTTAAATTAGTAAGGAAATGGGCTTCCAGTTTGGAGTACTGGTTCAGATCGCGACGGAATAAAATAATCAGGATCAAGACACCAACGGCAATAATCGCACCGATACCATACTGCACATGATAATACTTGATCAATACGATCGAAACGAACAGAATAGCCACAAACACCCTGAACAACACAAGTGCCACCAGTTTCCCATGATTATATTTGTTATCCTTCCACAGACTCATAAACAACTCCGGCGAGTTATTCTTATTTGCCACCAGCCCGGCCAGAAAAGGGGTCATAAGGATAAGTGTCAATACACTCATAATGATATTTCCCCACATTTCCATAGCTGGAAATTTCTCAACCATCAGCGGATGAATCACCTTAGTAGACAACAATAGGATAGCTGTCAATAATACGGAATGGATCAATATCTTTCCAACGTACAATTTCAGCAACTTCCGCCAATCGCTATCATGATTAATCGTCTTCGATCCGGAAGAATACCGGTCGAGAAAATCACGCGCCTTATCCGGCAATATTCTGTATAGCCATTCTGCAAACGGTCCCGACAGGCGGATAAAGTAAGGAGTCGTAAAAGTTGTTATCACCGAGACTGCCACAATGATCGGATACACAAAGTCGTCGAGCACCTTCAACGATACTCCTAAAGCTGCAATAATAAAGGCAAACTCTCCTATCTGCGCCAAGCTAAAACCCGATTGTATAGATGTTTTAAGCGGTTGTCCCGACAACAAGACACCGAATGAAGAGAAGAAAGCCTTCCCGACAATAGTAACCAACGTAATCAGAATTACCGGCCATGCATATTGTACCAGGACCGCCGGGTCGACCAACATCCCTACCGAAACGAAAAAGATAGCCCCGAACAGGTCTTTCACCGGTTTGATAATATGTTCGATACGCTCCGCCTCAATCGTCTCCGCCAGGATCGATCCCATAATAAAAGCTCCAAGTGCAGCTGAGAAACCGGTCTTCGTTGCCACTACCACCATTCCCAGACACAATCCTAAGGCTATTACCAGCAACGTTTCATCATTCATCAGCTTCCTTACCTTTTTCAACAAAGCCGGAATAACGAAAATACCGACTAAGAACCAAAGAATCAGAAAGAAAGCGACCTTCAGGATACTACCTATCATTTCTTCTCCTGCAAACTCCTGGCTCACCGCCATAGTCGAGAGCAATACCATCATGATTATGGCCACCAGGTCTTCCACCACCAACGTCCCGAACACGATCCCGGTAAAACGTTGGTTCCTCAGCCCCAAATCATCAAAGGCTTTTATGATAATAGTAGTCGACGACATCGATAGCATCCCTCCCAGAAAAATAGAATTCATGGTAGACCATCCCAGCAAATGCCCGATCAGATACCCTACAATAAGCATGGTTATCACTTCCGTCATCGCCGTGATAAAAGCAGTAGATCCCACATTCATCAGTTTCTTAAAACTAAATTCAAGTCCCAGGGCAAACAACAGGAAAACCACTCCCATTTCCGCCCAGAGATTGATATTCTCTACATCTACAACAGTCGGAAAGATGTGGATATAAGGCCCGGCCAGTAGCCCGGCCACAATATACCCTAGCACAAGCGGTTGTTTCAGCCATTTAAATAATAGGGTTATTACACCTGCGGATATAAGGATCAAAGCCAGATCGGAAATCAAATCGGGTAAATGCGACATACGTAATTATTGATTAGTAAGTTTCGTAAACAAAAATAACATTTTCTGACGTTTTATCAAGCATAGCTCTCCGTTTTTTCTAACTTTGCCTTCCGTATTTACAAGCTGTTTACAGGCAAAGAACTATTCATTTAATACTGTCAGTATATGAAAAACAAATTATTCATCAGTCTTGTTCTGTGCATCCTGTTCAATCTGAACGGAATGGCTCAGAGCGCCGTCTTCGAGTCGCTGAAATTCGATAGTAAGAAACTAGGTAAAGAGGTATCCTACTCGATATACCTGCCGTCCGATTACAACACCTCGCAACGTAATTACCCGGTGCTCTACCTGTTGCACGGCTACACGGACGATGAAACCATGTGGATACAGACCGGTGAAGTAAAAGAAATTGCCGACAAAGCGATCAGCAGCGGCGACGCCTCACAAATGATCATCGTGATGCCCAATGCCTGGGATACCTGGTACATCAACCAATACGATGGCAAAGCCCCTTACGAAGATATGTTCTTTGAAGAACTGATCCCCTATATCGAAAAGACCTACCGCGCCCGCAGCCGTCAGGAGTTCCGTGCCATTGCCGGGCTTTCGATGGGTGGCTACGGTTCGTTCCTTTACTCGCTGCATCACCCGGAAATGTTCGCCGCCTGTGCACCGCTCAGCGCCGCAGTTTTCGACGACAGCACGATGGAAAAACGCCAGTCCCAATCGCATAAAGACCTGTTCAGCCGCCTGTTCGGCCCCGGACTCGACTACTGGCATCAGAACAGCGTATTGAAAATGCTATCCGAACTCGATAAAGACAATCTGCCCCGCATCCGCTATTATATCGACTGCGGAGACAAAGACGGCCTGTTGGAAGGTAATTTCCAGGCCCATAAGATCATGCAGGAGAAAGGAATGAAACACGAATTCCGTGTACGCGGCGGCGGACATACCTGGTTATACTGGCGCACCGCTCTCCCGGAAGTACTCAGTTTCGTGAGCGGTGCCTTCCGCCGGAACCAACAATAAAGACAACTTATTCGGTAAAGCGAACCATCGCTTTACCGATACCCACCTTCTTTTCGATCCCGGAACGGCCTTTTTCCTTATACAGATACCCCCGGAACATACCAGTGGTATTAAAAGGAAAAGCGATATTTCCATCCTTATCGACAGCGATCAGACCACCTTCACCGGCATTGACATTCAACTCCGTATTGATAATATAACCGGCCGCCTGTTCTACCGGTTCCTTCAGGTATTTATACCGGGCACACAGGTTAAAAGCTACGGCATGACGGATGAAATATTCGCCATGACCGGTACAGGATACGGCACAACTCTGATTATCGGCATACGTTCCGGCACCGATCACCGGAGAATCGCCGATACGTCCCCATTTCTTTTTAAACGTACCGCCGGTACTGGTTCCGGCTGTCAGGTTTCCCTGCTTATCCAGGACAACGCAGCCGACCGTCCCGTTCTTCCGGCTTTCCTGCTTCAGCTTATCGATCCATTCCAGCGTTTTGGGAGTAGCGAAATACATATTATCATCAACCAACTCCAATCCCTGTTCGGCAGCAAAAGCGTCAGCTCCCGTACCACTCAGCATAACATGAGGAGACTTTGTTTTAACGGCATAAGCGGCATTGATCGGGTTCTTTATCGTCTTAACTCCGGCAACCGCTCCAGCAGAGAGATCCTTCCCTTCCATAATGGAGGCATCCAGTTCGAAAGTCCCTTCGGCCGTACAGGTGGCACCCTTTCCGGCATTGAATAACGGATTGTTCTCAAAATAATTGATCACAGCCATGACAGCCTGCGGGCCTTCGCCACCAGCGGCAAGAATACAGTCGCCGATCATCAAAGCGGAATCAAGCGCCGCATAATATTGGGCTGAACGCACAGGATCGCTTTCCAGTTTGGCCACATCTCCCGCTCCACCATGTACAACGATTACATACTCACGGTCTTGCGCCTGTGCCAGAAAACTACCGGTTAGTAATAGAATAATAAAGAAGGTATTTCTTAACATAATAATTAGTATTAAGTTGATATAAATAATCAGTTGAATGAAAAGATTCCAGCGATCAATTGTTTCAAGTATCGACAGAGAAGATCCCCTCAATAAGATAGAACCTACAATTTAAAAGTTCCATCTTCATAAATCACTTTTCAGATTAATACTTTTGATACTCAGCAGTATACGCTGAAGTTCCTTATATACAAGAAGTATAATTTCCATACGGAACTTCAGCGTAATCCACTTAGATACAGAACTTTCCACTCAAAAGTGATTTATGAAGACAGGGTAAAGCAATATCCCCTACTAAGTAATTGAGCGTACCCTTTAGGGAAGGACAGCTTTCCCTAAAGGGTGAGCGGCCCGGCCCTATAGAGTTGCAACTCCCGCTAAACTATACCACAGTCTTATCTTAGGCAAACCAGTTGGGTGCCGACCCATTTTAAATAAGCGCCGACCCATTCCCGAAAAGCTGCCGAGCGATCCGGAAAAACCTGCCGCCCCATTGGCATATTATTTCTTATACCAAACCGGCCCCGGCTGATTACCCATTTCAAACTCAAGCGTTGCACCGCTCATAATCTGTTCGTGGGTAATATAACTCTTATCATACGGCTGGCCGTTCAATTTAACCGACTGAATATAAATGTTTTCTGCATTAACACCCGGAGCCAGGATAGTAAATGCCTTACCGTCTGCCAGATGCATTTTCACTTCAGGGAACAGAGGCGTACCGATTTCGTACTGTCCGCTTACCGGATCGACCGGATAGAAGCCCATCGCACTGAAGACGAACCAGGCAGACATCTGTCCGCAGTCTTCGTTACCGCAGATACCGTCGGGAGCATTCAGATACAGGTCATGTAATACCTGTGCTACATATTTCTGTGTCTTCCAGGGTTGGTCTACCTTATTATACAGATAGATCACATGATGGCTGGGCTCGTTGCCATGCGCGTACTGTCCGATCATACCTGTACTGAAAATCGGCAGATCCTCTTTCGCATCCGGAGCATAGGTGAACATGCTGTCCAGTTTCTCCGTGAAACGTTCCTTGCTGCCTAACAGTCCGATCAGGCCGTCCAGATCCTGCGGCACATACCAGAAATACTGCCAGGCATTACTTTCACAGATATCTTCGGTATACTCTTTGGCATCGAACGGAGTAACGAACTGTCCTTTTTCATTACGCGGCTGCATAAAGGTTGTTTCGGGGTTGTACACATTCCGGAAGTTCTGTGAGCGTTTGTAGAATTCATCTGCAATCTCTTTCTTTCCCATCTTCTCTGCCATACGCGCTATACAATAGTCGTCGTAAGCATATTCCATTGTTTTAGACAACGACCAGTTTTCCCATTTAGCCGGATCACTGTTAGCAGGCACATAACCTAACTTTTTATACTCTCCGATTCCCCGGTAATCATCCCGGTTGGCTGTAGCGACACATGCCTGCAAAGCCAGTTCCGGATTGAATGTCGCGATACCTTTCAGATAAGCATCCACAATGACCGGAACAGCATGGTAACCGATCATCATATTGGTTTCATGGCCGTAGAGGTTCCACAAAGGAAGCGCACCATTCTGTTCGTAGAATTTCAGGAAGCCCTGGATCATGTCGTTTACACGCTTCGGATCTGTATAAGTATACAACGGATGAGCTGCACGGAAGGTATCCCACAGAGAGAAAGTGGAATAGTTATTCCATCCGTCCGCCTTATGGATCTGATTATCGGGGCCGTAATAAGAACCGTCGACATCGCTGAAGATGGTCGGGGCGATCATCGTGTGATAAATAGCGGTATAGAACTTCACGAGATCATCCGTATTATTTCCGTTCACCTCAATCTTGGACAGTTCTTTGTTCCAACGGGCAACAGCTTCTTTATGATACTTGTCGAAATCATTCAAAGGTACTTCCGCCTGGAGATTCTTCGCTGCGCCTTCCATGCTGACACCCGAGATAGCCGTATTGACCAGGATCTCTTCGTCTTTCTCCGTATTAAAATCGAAACGGGCAATGTAAGCGGTTCCGATCTGTCCCTTATCTTTTGTCACGATAGCAGTCGTATCCATATGATAGGCGATAAACGGCTTGGAGAAACGTGTCTGGAAATAAACATGCTGGTTAGGCGACCATCCCTGTGAGAAACGGTATCCGCGGATAGTCACCGAGTCGATCACCTCAATATAAGAGTCGAGGGTAAAGTCCCAGTTCATCGCTTTCTTCAGGTTCAGAAATACCGAAGCTTCCGCTTTCGGGAAGGTATAACGCTGAATACCGCAACGTTCGGTAGCCGTCAGCTCTACATTAATATTATAGTCCTGCAACAAGACGCGGTAATAACCGGCCGAAGCAGCTTCTTCATTATGCGAAAAGGTAGAATAAATGCCCAGAGGAGCCGGAGCTTCTTTATAAGGACGGGTGACAGGCATAAAGGAGATATCATACAGATCTCCTGCCCCTGTACCGGAAAGATGGGTATGGCTGAAACCGGCAATCGTCGTATCGGGATAGAAATACCCGGAGATACGATCCCATCCCGGCAATCCGTTATCAGGACTAAGCTGCACCATACCATAAGGAGCCTGTGCTCCCGGATAGGTATTTCCAGTGAAATCGGTACCGATCATAGGGTTTACATACTGTGTATAATCTGCCTCCTTTGGTTCCTCAGGCGTGCAGGCTACCAGAGCCAGCAGGGAGACCGCCAATAATGATATGTGCCTCATTTGCTTATAATTTTGTTCAGACGTTTACAAAGATAAGAATGATCCGAAAGAGAACATACAAATCCAGTATCAAATCTATATAATTTAAATATCCTCTTTCATTTTTTTGATTACTACGATAATGGATCCAGCTCATTTTCCAATACCCATCACACTTCTTCCGCATCTATATCGAAATAATGGTGTGCTATTACGTCCCGAAAACCCATCACCTTTTTCCAGGGTATATCCGGATAAAGCGGCAACAACACCTTATTCGTCACTTTATCCAGGCTTTTCAGACTTTCACCGATCGCAATAAAGAGCATACAAACAGCATCCAGCTTTTCAACCCGTTCAGGAGATAATAAAAAGTCATTTGCACAATGGATATCAACCGTTCGGTGCTTCAATCGCAATAAAGCTTCTTCTATTTGAATCAGCATGGATGTGGCTAACTCTTTGTTATACATAGATACCTTCTTTTTCTATCTGTTGACGTAAATAAGGATTCATACGTTCACGATAACGAACGATATCGACAGAGTGCTTAAACATATTTTCCAGTTCTTCTTTCAAATCCATCAGTAGAAAAGGGTTGGGAGTTTCTGTTTCCACACAAACATCCAAATCACTACCCTCATGGTTATCTCCCCGTGCAACAGAGCCGAAAAGACGGATAGAACGTAACCCGAACTTCTGCATAAGCTGTTGCTTACAGGCTGTCAACTGACGTATATAATCTTCTTTCTTCAGCATGAGAAATGAATTTAACTTTCACAAAAATAGGATGATTTAAGATAAGAAGCAAATTTTAGGCTATATAATAAATCAGGCATGAACCCCACAGTTTTATCTGCGAAATCCATGCCTGAATAAATTCATTTCTAATGTCTATGGCCTATTAAGCTTCATTTTCTTCATCATCGTCGTCGTCAGGCTCTTCTACCGGAGCTTTTCTGACAAAGAATGCACTTAATTCGTACAATCCGTACAATGGGAAGAACACTACGCTCAATGTAAACGGATCGCTACTTGGAGTAATGAATGCCGCAGCAACCAATAATCCGACGATAGCGTGTCGTCTGTATTTGTGGAAAAATCCTCTGTGCAACAATCCCAGTTTCGATAGCAACCAGGATACCAATGGCATCTCAAAGACAATTCCCATCACAAAGATCAGCATAAGGAAGTTATCCATATACGAATCCAGAGAGACTTGTTCAGTAATGTTAGCACTCAATTGATACGTTGCCAGGAAACGAAGTGTCATCGGGAATACCATAAAATAACCTACGGCACAACCCAGGAAAAACATAATCGTTCCGAAAAAGAATACCCACCGGATGTTCTTCTTTTCATTCTCGTACAAAGCCGGACTTACAAACCTCCAAACCTCATACATTAAGTACGGGAAAGTCAGTACAAGGGCCAGCCAGAATGAGGTTGACATATGAGTAAAAAACTGGGAAGCCAACTTAATGTTGACAATATCTACGTGAAAGCTATCGTTACAGAAGTCAGGCAGAACATCAAACCAGGGGCTTATATTGATAAGCCAGATATTTAACTCACACAACCATTTATAAAGAACAAAATCGGAATAACAGGGGGCCATGATGACGTGATCGAAAATATCACGCATAAAGGCAAAACTACCGATAGCAAAGACAAAGAGTGCTAAAATAGAACGGAATAAAGTCCAACGAAGTTCTTCCAGGTGATCCCAAAAGGACATTTCATCTTGTTCCAGTTCTTCCATTTCTTACTTTTTATCGTTGTCGTCGAGTTTAATGTCGTCTTCTAAACCTTTTACACCGTCTTTAAAGTTCTTCACACCTTTACCGATACCTTTCATCAGTTCCGGGATCTTCTTTCCACCAAAAAGTAACAACACAACAATGGCGATGATAACAATTTCGCCCGTACCTAAATTTCCTAAGAATAGTAATTCATTCATGATATTATAATATTAGTCATTAAATATTCACCTTTTATATGGGGCAAAGATACTATTTGTAATGAATAGTCACTCTCTTATTCTAAATTTATTACCTTTGCACCGTCTTAAAAAACTGAAATTAGAAAAAGATTAGAAAGATGAAAGCTTATGTATTTCCCGGTCAGGGTGCACAGTTTGTCGGAATGGGAAAAGACCTTTACGATAACAATCCCCTTGCAAAAGAGTTGTTTGAGAAAGCAAACGATATCCTTGGTTTCCGCATCACAGACCTGATGTTCGCTGGAACAGACGAAGATCTGAGACAAACTAAAGTTACACAGCCTGCCATATTCTTACACTCGGTTATTCTCGCCAAAACATTAGGCGACCAGTTCAAACCGGATATGACAGCCGGTCACTCATTAGGTGAATTCTCTGCACTTGTTGCCGCAGGAGCACTGTCTTTCGAAGACGGCCTGGTGTTGGTTTCCAAACGTGCCATGGCTATGCAAAAAGCTTGCGAAGCCACTCCTTCTACAATGGCTGCCGTACTGGCTTTGCCGGATGAAACAGTTGAAGAGATCTGTGCAAGTATTCAGGACGAAGTGGTTGTTTGTGCAAACTACAACTGTCCGGGTCAGCTGGTTATCTCCGGTTCAATCCCCGGAATCGATGCTGCTTGCGAAAAAATGCTGGCTGCCGGTGCTAAACGTGCATTGAAACTGAAAGTAGGTGGTGCATTCCACTCTCCGCTGATGGAGCCGGCCCGTGCCGAACTGGCTGCTGCTATCGAAGCTACTCCGATCCATACTCCTGCTTGTCCGGTTTATCAGAATGTAAGCACTAAAGGTGAAACAGATCCTGAAACGATCAAAGCAAACCTGATCGCTCAGCTGACTGCTCCGGTTCGCTGGACTCAGAGCGTTCAGAACATGATTGCAGACGGAGCCGACCATTTCATCGAACTGGGCCCGGGTGCTGTACTGCAAGGTCTGGTAAAGAAGATCAATAAAGAAATGACAACTGAAGGCATGCAATAATAAGCAATATGCTATACACGAAAAGAGGAGGAAACCTGAAACGTTTTCCTCCTCTTTTTGTATACGGTAATCCATAATATTCGTATGTTTGTAATTAATTATAGAATCTTTATCGCTTAAAAACTCACAAGACATGATAGAAGCACCGGAAGCCTTGTACATCTCCGAGCAGATGAATCAAACGATTAAAGGAAAAAGAATTACATTTGTCAGCGCAGGATATACACCTCATAAGTTCGCCTGGTTCTATGGAGATCCGGCCAATTATTCGACGATGCTTACCGGTAAGAAAATCGGGGAAGCCCATGCTTATGGAGGGTTGATCGAGATAGAGATAGAAGATATGCGTTTATTATTCGGAGACGGTATGAATATCCGGTACTACGCTCCCGGTGAAAAGATACCGGAAAAACACCAGTTGCTCATTGCTTTCGAAGACGAGAGTTGTATCATGGGATCCGTCCGGATGTACGGGGCAGTCATGTGTTTTCCAGACGGTTCTTTCGATTGCGGTTTCAGCTCCTATCGTGAAGGGGCACGTACCAAACCGCAGGTGCTTTCGGATGCTTTCGACAAAACCTATTTTCTGAGCCTGATAAACAGCGAAGAAAAACAAAAGAAAACGGCAAAGGCATTCCTTGCGACCGAACAAACGATACCGGGATTAGGTAACGGTGTTTTACAGGACATCCTGTTCAAAGCCCGTATCCATCCGAAGACTCGTATCAACATATTATCCGAAGAACAGAAAGATACGTTGTTTCATTGCATAAAAGCGACACTTCAGGAAATCTATCAGGCAGGCGGACGTAATTCGGAAACAGACCTGCTCGGAAATAAAGGCCGCTATATCCCCATACTATCCAAAGATACCGCCGGCAAGCCTTGCCCGGTTTGCGGAGAAGATATACGCAAAGAGAATTATATGGGAGGAAGTATCTATTATTGCTTTGAATGTCAGAAATTAAACAATTAGTATGAAATGGAAATACACTCTGATTGCACTGCCTCTTCTTATAATGGCCTGCAACAGCAAGACTGAAATAAAACAGGAAAATAAAGATACCAATCAGACATTGGAAACGATCTTTAACCGCAAAAGTGTACGTAAATATACGCAGCAACCGGTTGAAAAAGAGAAGCTGGAAACATTAGTCCGCGCAGGAATGGCAGCCCCTTCATCCAGAGACCGCCGCCCCTGGGAGTTTATCATCGTAACAGACCGTGATATCCTGGATACGATGGGAGACGGATTACCATTGGCGCGTATGTTGAAAGATACCCAACAGGCGATTATCGTTTGCGGCGATACCGTCAAATCCGGCAATGCCTGGCAGTTGGATTGCTCCGCAGCTGCACAAAACGTACTGCTGGCGGCCGAATCGTTAGGACTGGGAGCCGTATGGACTGCCGCTTATCCTTATCCCGAACGGATGAATGTTGTACGGGATGCGTTGCATCTTCCCGAACATATCGTTCCGCTGACAGTTATTCCGGTCGGTTACCCTACGGGAATAGAAAAGTCGAAAGACAAATTCAATAAGAAACAGATGCATTACAACGGATGGTAAAAAGTAAATCCCGGTATCACTCCCCTGCCCTTTGGCTTTCAGGAATGATACCGGGATTTTATCTATCATTTAATTCCGGGAAAAGATCAGAATCCGGCATGTTCTTCTTTGTTGACCGACTGGTCCGAATCGCGTTTCTTTTCTCCGCTATACATCCATTCGATCTCATCTTCGTATGTCTTGCCGTCTTTCACTACGACTGTCTTTACGATATTCTTACCCATATCGAGCGTCACATTATCTATTATATAATGTACGCGCGTATAACCTTCACGAATACCGCCCAATTCTTTACCGTTCAGGTATACTTTCGGCGTACCGATATTTGAATAAACCGTCACTGAAGTTTCCTTTTTCTCACGATCCCAGTTACGACGTTGCGTCAGGAACAGTACAGGTTCTTTGCTCCAGTTGGCCTTATACCAGAAATAAGAATCTTTCTTGATCTTGCGGTCGAAAGTAACCAACCCTTTCATATTACGAGCCGGAACACCGCCGCGAACCCACATCGGGGCACAGAAGTCGAACGTATTCCAAAGATAAGATGCGATGATATACGGATGGGCAGCGATCACGCTCCACTGATATTCGTGTGTCTTGGTGGCAAATGTCTCCGGATAAAATTCTTTGGTCCAGTTCAGGGCATCTCCCAGATATTCGGTCTGATGGTTCAGGTTGGCATCAGCACCATATTCGGTCAGCATCAGTTTCTGGTGAGGATATTCCTTTTCCAGTCCTTCCACCCAGGGTTTGATATCCTGTATTTTCTTTTCATACCAACCGAAATAACGGTTCATTCCCTGGATATCGGCAACCAGGTTCACCGGATGCTCCATATGACCATATCCGTTTACCGACACCGTATAACGATCCGGGTCTTCCGTCTTTGCCAGGTCGTGCAACGATTGGGTCAACTCTTTTGTGTACTGGTGCGGCTGGTATACCTCATTATGCAATCCCCACACATAGATGGAAGGGTGGTTGAAACTCTGACGGATCATTTCGCGCAACTGGTTACGACAGTTTTCCGCTTCCTGGCCGGTAACACGGTTGACAAAAGGAATCTCCGCCCAGATAATCAGTCCCAGGCTGTCGCAACGCGAATACAGATAGTCGGATTGCTGATAATGAGCAAAACGGACAGTCGTTGCACCGACATCCATAATAGTAGCCAGGTCGAAGTCATGGTTCTCATTCTTCAGGGCACTACCCAGCCCCCACCAATCCTGATGACGGGTAACACCGTACATCGGGTACTTCTCTCCATTCAGATAAAAGCCTTTACCTGCTACAATTTCATATTTGCGTAAACCCAGCGGTTGTACCATTTCGTCGATCACCTGCCCGTCTTTGATCAGGCGGCTGACTACCTTATACAGATACGGATTTTCACGTCCCTGCCACAACGTCGGCTTTTTGATTGTAAAAGAAGATTCGTAAGCCTGTTCGCCCTGTGCAGTCAGTTCGAACGACTGGCTGTTCGTTGCAATCAGTTTCCCTTCCTGGTCATAGATCGTATTCTGTAAGGTCACAGGGACGGGCTGCAAGGTTCCGTTATCCAGTTTGACCTTTACTTTTACATCCGCTTGCTTTTTGGATACATTCTTCTGGGTTATATAAACGCCCGGAGAGGCACAATCGGTAACACTGATATTATACGGCTCGGTAACGATCAACCATACCGGACGATAAATACCGCCATACACACCAAACAAATTATGGTTGACCGGAATCACATCCGGACGCGATTTGTTATCCGCCTTCACAATGATCTCATTCTCCTCTCCTACCTTCAACAGCGGGCTGATCTCACAGGCAAAAGCCGAATAACCGCCTTTATGAGAAGTGGCCAACATTCCGTTCACGAACACTTCCGTACAAGAACCGACACCCTCAAAGCGCAGGAAGACCCGCTTTCCTTTCAGGTCGGCAGGAAAGAAATAGTTTTTCTTATAATAAGCCGCCCCTTCATAAAAGTTATTGGCCTGTACCTGCATATCCTTGGCATTCCAGGTATGAGGAATTTCCACTTCCGACCAACCGCTCTCCCATTTCGGGGCATTAAGGGCCAGTTCTTTTTCCACCGGAGCTTTCTTAAACGACCAGCCGGAATTAAAAGATTCCACTTTCCGGCCTTCCGCCTGCATCGTCATCAATCCCAGGCAGGCTAACAATAAGGTTAAACTTAATACTCGTTTATTCATGATTTGTTAATTGAATGAGGTGCAAATATACCTCGCCACTCCCATACTAACTAATAAAATTATCTCATTACCGATCAAGATTGTCTCTATTTGCCGCCAAACCTCCCTACTAAGCCGAATAAGTACCGACCGCAGGCCGACACGGCAGATAGAAGAGTTCTTTTCGCCTTCACCCGGGGATAAATAAAAAAAGATGCCGCGAGAGATACATTTTGTCCCAATATAATGTATCTTTGGTGCTATCCTAATCTTTGTCCGACAGCAATCGAACAGCTGTCCGACCCGGGTGGGATAGCTGTCTCACTAATGTCGGACAGCTGTCTGACAGGAGTCGAACAAACTTTTTGTCACGAGAAAAGGAAATTTAGAAGGCAGTCTTTTGATAAGAAGACCGGGACAAGCCTAATAACAACCGATATAAACACTTTAACAGTACAGCAGATGTCAGCCACTTACAACCTATTCAGAAATCCGGGAAAGAAGGAAAACCTCCACGCCCGCCAGGTGAACCAATATACCGTACGTATCGATGCTCTTTGCGAAGAGATCTCACAGATCAGTTCCTTTTCGTCTGCCGATGTAAAAGGGATGCTGGACGCGCTGAAAAGCCGGATCGCTTTTCATCTGAAATACGGCGATATCGTCGAGTTGGAAGGTCTGGGGACGTTCAACGCCTCGCTTAAATGTCCCTCACTGACAACAGAGAAAGAGATCAAACCTCATCTGGTGAAGTTCCACAAAGTAGTATTCCGCTGCTCCAAAGAGTTGAAGAACGAGTTGCGATACATGAAGGTGGAACGTGCCGACGAACCCAGCCGCCTGAAAGGATATACGGAAGAAAAGCGCAAAGCCAACATTCTGGCTTATATCGAAAAGAATGATACGATCTCGACCTTCCTTTGCCGTTCGCTCAACGGTTGCTCGAAATATACAGCCCTGAAAGATCTGAAAACCTTGCAGGAAGAAGGGAAGATCGTCCGTCTGGGATACCGCGCGAATGCACAATACGGATTAAAAAAAGAGGACGACCAGGGATGAATACAATATATAAACTTATCATAGCCTGGCTTCTCCTAGCCTGTACCCCTACGGTTTACGGCGATAACAGTCCCTTCTTCTTCTCCCACCTGGGAGTTGAAAACGGACTTTCACAGGTGTCTGTACTGAATATATTCCAGGACTCGGACGGATATATATGGTTCGGTACACGCAACGGGGCGAACCGTTACGACGGATATGAATTCAAAATATACCAGAACGAGGTAAATAACCCGGCTTCAATAAGCGACAATTATATTCGTAGAATCAACGAAGACAGAAATAAAAACATATGGATAGGTACCTCCAACGGGGTTAACTGCATCGACTACAAGACACAACAGATCTCCCGTTTCTATCCCCAGGCTATCAACCCGGAGATAACGACGAATGCAGTCAATAATTTCCTTCTCCATGCAGACGGCGAGCTTTATGCTCTAACCACCCGTAGCATATTAAAGTGTAATCCGGATAAAACGGTAGAAGAAATGCCTTACCTGAAAGAAATGGACTCACCTATTCATTCCATTATCCAGGATAAGGACGGAGATATTTTTATCGGAACGGAAGAGAAAGGGCTTTATGTATACTCTACCGACTGGAAGCTGAAAAAACATTTTCTGCCGGACAGTTCCGGTAACCCGCATAAACTTCCTATAAGCACTATATCCATATTATTGGCTACGCCAGCCAATAATATCTTCATTGGTACCAATGAAGATGGCCTATGCGTTTATAACAAGAAAGACGATACTATCAGGCGCCTCAACACCGCCAACTCCGGCCTCAACAACAACTCGGTGCGCCATCTTATTCCATTCGGTAAAGACTCGGTACTGATCGCCACCTTCAGGGGACTCAATATCCTGAATACCCGCGACATGACCATCACTCCGGTCAATATGGATATGAAAGCCAAAGGAGCACTCAGCCATTACTCTATCCATAGCATGCTGATCGATCGCGACCAGACACTATGGGTCGGGACCTATTCCGCCGGTGTCAATTACCACAGCCCTTTCCATAGACCGACCTCATTCATTACCCCGAAAGCCTTTGCCGGCATATTGGGACAAGGCCAGGAAGATAACAAAGGCAATATGTGGTTCGCCACGGAAGGGGCGGGACTGCTTTATTACAACCCACGGAACGGTGAACAGAAGCTTTACCCCATAAAGCCTTTACAAGCCGGGAATTATGAAATAAACATCCTCAAAACAATCCTGATACAGGGAGATTCCATATTCTGTGCCACACACTTCGGCTCCGTCTACCTCTTTTCCATCCGTAAGGAGCAATACCAGAAAATACATGACTACAAATACAACGACATCAATACCTTATATATAGACAGCCAGCAACGGTTATGGATACCGACCAATACACCCGCCCATACCGTCATGGTGGACAAAGATAAAATAGTCAACAGGTTTAGCGTAGACGGTGTGGAAAAGGCATTCCGGGGAATGTGCCTGATCAAAGAACTGGAACCGGACGTATTTCTATTCGGGGCCATCACCGATAGTGCTTTTGTCTACGACATGAACAAGAAAACGTCTGTCAACCTCACCGCCCGATTGCAGAACGGCGATAAAAACAAACGGTTGGGAAGTATATCCGGTGTCGTGAAAGATTCCGGACAATATATATGGATAGCCACCACCAAAGGCGGCTTGTTCCGGCTCGACAAAGACCTCAACTTAATACAGAACTACCAGAAGGAAGATGGTCTGTCGGAAAGTTATATCAATTCGCTTTCAATCGATAAAGAGGGGAATATATGGGTCGTGACCGGCAAAGAACTATACAAGCTGGACCGTCCGGCAAACAAGTTCAAACAGGTCAGGCCAGTCGACAGCCCTACACAGGAATACTCGTTATATGCCAACAATTGCGTTTCGAAAGACGGAACCCTCTATTTCTCCGGAAATAAAGGAATACTGGCTATCAATCCGCAAAAAGCAATTACAAACCCGAACATACCTCCCGTCTATATCACTTCATTACAGATAAACACGCAGGTAGATCCGGAAGGGTTGCCGGCTTACCAGGAACTGCTGCCCCTGCAATACAACAACAACATCACGCTGGAAGCCAGCCAGGGAAACATCACCATCCGCTATTCGGCACTCAACTTCATCCATTCCCAGAATAATTCGTACGCCTATATGATGGAAGGGGCCGACCATAACTGGCATAATATCGGAAACCGCAGGGAAGCCTATTACAGTAACTTATCCCCGGGAAAATATACTTTCCGTGTGAAAGCCGCCAACAACGATGGTGTCTGGAATCCGGAAGAGGCTGTTTTATACATCACCGTAAACCCTCCCTTCTACCAGACATGGTGGGCTTACCTGATCTATCTATGTATCCTGTCGATCATCGTAATAGGAATCGTACAGCGGCAGCACCTCAAACACGAACGGGAACGGGAGGCCAAGTACAAACAGTTGGAACATGAGAAGGAAAACGAACTGCACGAAGAACGTATGCGTATGTTCACCAACTTCTCTCATGAACTGAGAACTCCGCTCACATTGATCATTAATCCGTTGAACGATCTATTGCAACGGGTCAGTTTCTCTCCGGAAGTAAAGGATGCCCTGCAACTGATCAAAAAGAATACCGGACGTATGTTGCTGCTTGTCAACAACCTGATGGATATCCAGAAATACGAAGCCGGCAAAACGATCCTTCAAAAGACACGTTTCAATTTCTCGGCATTCATCGAGGAGATGTACCGCTCCTTCGAAAGTGTGGCACAGAACCGGGAGATAACATTCGTATTGAAAAACGAACTGCCGGAAACATTCTTTACCTGTTATGATGAGGCGGAAATAGAGAAAGTCTTTTTCAACCTGCTGTCGAACGCGTTTAAGTTCACTCCGGCAGAAGGAAACGTGACAATGCGGATCAGCCGGATAATGCAAGACAAGTGCGAAGAGCTGGCCATGTTTCCCGAACAGGAAAGTTCCACCCTGATAGAATCCCAATACATCCTGATAGAAATAAGCGATACCGGAAAGGGGATCAACAAAGAGGAAGCCGACAAGATATTCGAACCCTTCTACCGCTCGGAAGAGGATGTCCACAAAGAAGTTTCCGGCACCGGAATAGGATTAAGCCTGACACGTTCGATCGTACGGCAGCACCAGGGATGTATCTGGACGAACAGCCCGGAGGAAACAGGAACAACCTTCCTGATCCTTCTTCCCGATACCGAGAAACAAGATGTAAAAAAGGAGGAAGAACCTTCCCAATCCCACTCTTCCGAAATCAGCAAAAAGGTGGCTTTGCTTGTAGAAGAAACGGAAACCCGCAACAAGCAAACGGTTCTGCTCGTAGATGACAATCAAGAAGTCCTGCAATATCTGGAACATCAATTACAACTCGATTACATCGTTTTGAAAGCGACCAATGGGAAAGAGGCGCTTGAACAACTGGAGACAACCTCGCCCCATATAATCGTCAGTGATGTCATGATGCCGGAAATGAACGGATTGGAACTATGTAAACGTATCAAGGAAAGTCAACACCTCTGCCACATACCCGTGATCCTGCTGACAGGTAAGTCTATGGTATCGCAGATAGAGGAAGGTTTGGAGGCCGGAGCCGACGATTACATCCTGAAACCGTTCCATGTTTCCATTCTGAAAGCACGCATAAAAAACCTGCTTTCCATTCGCGAAAAGATGAAAAACATATACGGTGAATCGCTGAGTCTCCGTCACCTGGGAGTGGAAGAACCCGAAGAGGACAACGACTTCCTAACCCAATACATCGAGATCGTAAAGGCAAACATCTCCAATCAGGATCTGGATGTATCGGTTATTTATCAGACACTGGGTATGAGCCGCGCCAATTTCTACCGGAAAGTAAAAGCGGTGACGGGTTTATCACCCATCGAACTGATAAAGAATATCCGCCTCGAAGCCGGAGCCAAACTGCTGAAAGAATCCAATATGAATGTATCTGAGATAGCCCAGCACATCGGTTTCAGTAGCCGTTCTTATTTCGCCCGAAGCTTCAAGGCTGTATACGGAATGTCACCTACCGAGTATCAGGAAAACGAATGAGACGTTTGTACTCGCTTTTGAGATAATTGTGTTTTCAAAGGATCTTGTTCTTTTATTCATTTGATTAAACTTATTAATCTAATAATAAAAGAACAGATCTATGATTTCAAAACGAATACCATTAAAACACATTGCAGCTGTTATTATGCTAGGATGTGCAGCAGTCTCTCTACAGGCTGCCGACTTAAAAAAGGAAGAAGTTACAACCATCGCACGTAAAGTAGCAGACTGGCAGATCAAAGAGTTTCCTACTAATAAATATGCTGTCGGTGAACCGAAAGGCTGGATCGCAGGGGCTCTTTATATGGGGATGTTCGACTGGGCAGAACTCAGTGGAGACGAACAGTATTTCGACTGGATGAAAAAAGTATTCAACCGTCAACACTGGCAGGTGGCCGACCGGATGTATCATGCCGACGATGTTTGCGTATCACAGACTTATATCGACATGTATGGTAAATATAAGGAAGATAAAATGCTACTCCCTACGCTGGCACGCATCGACTGGGTAGTCAACAACCCTTCCAAAGGCGGTATGGATATCGATTACAGCAAACCACTGTCCTACGAACGCTGGTCATGGTGCGACGCATTGTTTATGGCACCGGCTGTATATACCCGCCTCTACACGCTTACCGGCAATAGAAAGTATATGATCTTCGCCGATGCGGAATTTAAGGCCACCTACAATCATCTATACGACAAAGAAGAAAAACTCTTCTTCCGCGACAGTCGTTATTTCAACCAAAAGGAGGCAAACGGCCGGAAAGTATTCTGGGGACGCGGCAATGGTTGGGTTATCGGCGGACTGGCTGAAATATTAAAGACACTCCCGGCCGACGATAGCGAATACCGTCCTTTCTACCTGCAATTATTTAAGGAAATCAGCGAACGCCTGGCCGGATTACAAAACAAAGACGGTTTCTGGCATGCCAGCCTCTTGGATCCCGCCAGCTATCCGTCACCGGAAACAAGTGCCACCGGATTTATCGTTTACGGACTAGCTTATGGTGTCAACCAGGGATATCTTCCGGCTGACAAATACCTCCCGGTTATAGAAAAAGGATGGACTGCCTTATGCTCTGCCGTAGAGAGCGACGGAAAACTGGGCTGGGTACAACCTGTCGGAGCTGATCCGCGTAAAGTGACCAAAGATATGACCGAGTTATACGGAACCGGAGCCTTCCTGATGGCAGCATGCGAAATCCACCGACTAGCCAGATAAATTTATAGAAATTACATGTTTTTTAGCGTATTGGGACGATATTACATCCTTTTGAGACATTTTTGTCCGCACACAAGGCGCTTCTTTCATTCTTTTGACACAAAAAATCAAAATAGCCATCTGGTTAATTACTTAAATTGTTTAATGCGCAAATAAATTATGAAAAGCATGAGCAGACAACTGGACGGGAACCTGCCTCCCTATAATAAGGCAGCAGAACGAAAGAACAGGATTCTTTCTTTATTATTCTTTTTTATGGCGTTTATATCCGTACAGGTATATGCGCAAGACATTAAAGTCTCCGGTACTGTTATCTCCGGAGCAGACAATTACCCGATCATCGGGGCTAATATTCTGGTAAAAGGGACTACCATCGGTACTATTACAGATGTAGACGGTAACTTCTCCTTTGAAGCTCCCCAGGGTTCTACATTAGTTATCTCCTACATCGGCTATCAGGCACAGGAAATAAAAGTGAGCGGAAATGCTCCTATTAAAGTCGTTCTGTCCGAAGATTCCGAAAAACTGGATGAGGTAGTCGTTATCGGTTACGGTTCGCAGAAAAAGTCGGATATGACTGGCGGTATCGTAGCAGTAGGTAACGAGAAGTTACAAATGGTTACTACCAACAACCTGATGGATAAACTGGCAGGCCAGGTTCCGGGGTTGAACATCACAATGGAAAAGGCAAGCCCTTCGGAAGACCAGGTATTGCGTGTTCGTGGTGAAAACTCATTGACAGCCGACAACTCTCCGTTGATCGTATTGGATGGAATTCCTTACAGCGGTTCACTGGGAGACATCGATCCTGACAATATCGAAAACCTGTCTGTATTGAAAGATGCATCTTCGGCCGCCATCTACGGTTCACGTGGTGCCAACGGTGTTATCCTGATCCAGACAAAGAAAGGTAAGAAAGGAACAGCTACCGTATCCTACAAAGGACAGGTTGGTTTCTCACAGCCGGAACGCCGTATCAATGTAATGAAGGGACCGGAATATGTAAAATTCCTTCAGGATCAATGGGCATATATGAACTATAACGGGGTGATCAAAAACCCGGAAGATATTCTGAACGTCAGTGAAATCGAGAACTGGAAGAACGGTATCGAAACAGACTGGCAGGATCAGATCTTTAGAAATGCATTGACCAACAGTCACCAGATCAGTGTATCGGGCGGTACGGAAAAGACTACTTACATGGCATCTATCTCACGTCTGAATCAGGAAGGTGTAGTTAAAGATACCGGCATGAAACGTACCAATATATCTTTGAATGTTACACAACAACTAGGTAACTGGCTAACTATCGGTATGGCAACACAAGCAGCACTAAAAGAATACGGAGGTGTACAGGCCGGCATTTCTGATGCTCTTTGCCAGTCTCCTTATGGCCAGCCGTATAATAGCGATGGTTCATTAAACTTTTATCCGATGGACCAAACTTTACACCCCAATCCATTAGCCGATCTGGATGCCACGAGCGATAAAACAAGCCGTAACATCTTTGTCTCTACCTATGCAGATGTAAAACTTCCGATAAAAGGATTGAGCTTCCGTACTAACTTCGGTTACAACTACCGCAATAAATTCGAGGCTTCCTATTATGGACGCAACACTCTGACCGGTAAAGCAAAGAACGGTTCTGCCGCAATCAAGAATCAACATGACTGGGATTATACCTGGGAAAACGTATTAAAGTATGAGCTTCAATTAGGTAAGCACAAATTCGATGCAACCGGCCTGTTCAGTATGCAGCAGACCTCTCAGGAGATATCCGAACAAAAAGGTACCAGTTTCGTAAACGACGATTCCGAATATCACAACATGGCGGGTGCGGAAGAAAACAAAACAGTTACTTCCGAACTGACCGAGACAGCGATGCTATCTTATATGTTACGTTTGAACTACAACTATGCCAACAAATATTTGTTTACTGCAACAGGTCGTTCGGACGGTTACTCAGCATTCGGAGAGAATAACAAATATGCTTTCTTCCCATCTCTGGCTGCTGCCTGGAATCTGTCTTCCGAAGAATTCATGGAAAATACAAACAGTTGGTTGGATATGTTGAAAGTACGTGTGTCATGGGGTTCCAACGGTAACCAGGCTATCAAAGCCTATCAGACACTCGACCGCCTGAAACTGACAAACTATATCTGGGGAGACAAAGGAACAACTGTGAACGGTGTGATCTTGTCGTACAACTCCATCGGTAACCCTAACCTTAAATGGGAAACGACCCGCACAGTTAACGCCGGTGTCGATTTCAGTTTCTTCAACAGCCGCCTGTCAGGTAGCATCGACTTCTATGTATCAAACACTTCCGATCTGTTGATGAGCCGTACAGTTCCTATTATGAACGGTTACAACTCAATCATGGACAACGTCGGTGAAACACGTAATACAGGTGTCGAACTGGCTTTGAACTCAGTGAACGTGGAAAGTAAGGACTTCCGCTGGAGCAGCAGCTTCAATTTCGCACTGAACCGCGATAAGATCATCGAACTTCGCGGAGACGGTAAAGATGATATCACAAACAAATGGTTTATCGGCGAACCGGTAAAGGTTTACTACGACTATAAAGTAGTTGGTACATGGCAGGAAGGCGATAACTTCCTGAATGCAGACGGAAAAGAAATACAGAAAGGTGCAAAACCCGGACATGCTAAACTGGAAGATGTCGACGGCGACGGAACAATTACAGCTAAAGACAAACAGATCATCGGCTCCAAGTTGCCGAGCTTCACGATGTCATTAGGCAACACTTTTGCATATAAGAATTTCACATTCTCGTTCTTATTGAACGGTGTATTCGGAGCTTGGAAACAAATGAACGATTACAACTTCGACCGTTGGAGTTCCAAATACAACTATATCAGCGGAATGGATTACTGGACTCCGGAAAATCCGACAAATGCAATGACCTCTCCCGGGTATGTTCCTTACGACAAACATGAATTCTACAAAAAGATGAATTATGTACGAATCAAGAACATCTCATTAGGCTACAACCTGCCGAAGAGTATTCTTAACCCGATCGGAGTTTCTTCTTTGAACGTTAATGTGAGTGTTAACAACCTGTACACATTCAGTAATATAAAGAATGCGCTGAACTTTGACGGAACAGACTATAATGCAAACATTATTTCTTGTTACCCGACAGCACGTTCTTACATGCTGGGTTTAAATCTTATTTTCTAATCTCATAAACAAAGACAGAATATGAAAAATATATTAGCAGCTGCTGCAGCAGCATTTTTATTAATCACAGCAACTGGCTGCTCCGATTTTCTGGATGAAAATCTGAAAAAGGAATTGGCTCCTGATAATACCTATACCAGTACTTATGGTTTCCAGGTAGGTGTAAACGGGTTGTATGCCTGGGCACGTTCTGAATTTAACACCTGGGGGAGTTCACCGACAACATTAGGACAGGCTTGTCCGTACGAATCGTTTCAAGTGGCTACCGACATTGTATACACCGGTCATAAAGATGGCTCGCTGGTTCCTTTCGAAACATTGGCTATCACTCCTTCACTGACATTCGTTGAAAACTATTGGAAATGGTCTTACGGATTAATTGCTTCCGTCAATGAATTATTGACTTATGCCGATAAGAATGAAAACTGGGATGCACCGACCGACAAGATAGGCTTCCAGGCTGAGGCACGTTTCTTCCGTGCTTATGCTTACCGCTACCTGGTTTATCTCTATGGAGATGTTCCTTATGTGGATAAAATAGAAAGTGATTTCCGTATTGACTTCACCCGTACACCGAAAGCCGAAGTGTTGAACCACATGATCGAGGATTTGACATTTGCTGCTGATAATTTGCCGGAGAATCCGGATAATGTAAATGAAGTCGGTAAATTGACCAAATGGGCAGCTATTCAACTATTGTCTGAAGTATACTTAATGGCCGGACAATACGATAAAGCTGAAGCTGCTGCTAAACAAGTGATCGATTGCGGTTATTTCCATTTGATGACAGAACGTTTCGGTGTAAACAAATCAGCACCGGGCGATGTATTCTCCGATATGTTCCTTGAATATAATCAGAACCGTACAGCCGGTAATATGGAAACTATTTGGGTAATGCAATTGGAATATAACACCCCTGGTGGTGGTGACTCAAACGAAGACTGGACTAAACGTGCATGGGTTCCCAAATACTGGAACGAAACAGGTTTCGTATTATGTGACTCACTGGGTGGTCGTGGTCTGGCTCAGATCGTTCCGTTCAAATGGTGGATCGAAAGTGAAGACTTCTATGCTCCTGCGGATATACGTAATTCTAAATACAGTATTAAGAGAGACTGGTATTACAACAATCCGGCAACTCCCGAACTGTTTGGCAAAAAGTGTGAGATAACAGAAGAAACATGGTCTAAATGCTCTGTTTTCCCAACCATCACCAAGTTCAACTATGGTAAAACAGACGACGATCCTGCTTATGCTGGTAATAACAAAGACCGTATGAAGTTCCGTCTGGCTGAAACTTACCTGCTGTTGGCTGAAGCCCGTTTACAACAAGGTAACGCACAAGGTGCAGCTGAAGCAATCAACGTAGTACGCAAACGTGCCGGAGCTCCGGAAATCACGGCATCCCAGGCAACGATAGACTTCCTGTTGGATGAACGTATTCGTGAATTAGTAGGTGAAGAACTACGTCGCTTCACATTGGTTCGTACCGGCAAACTGGTTGAACGTACGAGAAAATACAACTCTTACAGCAGCAAAATAGATGAGCATAATACTTTGTGGCCAATCCCACAATCTATTATCGATTCTAACACAGGTGCTGACTTCCCGCAAAATCCGGGTTATTAATTAATCTACAACAAAACAAGGGGCATCTACAAGCAATGTATTTGCCCCTTATTTCTCTCCTTTCAAATACCAAGAAAACATCATATCATGAGATACCTACTGCTTATAATAAGTTTATATATTTCCTCTACTATCTGCCTATCCGCCCAGGATTGGCTGATCGACGGTTCTTCTTACAAATCTGCCGTACAGACAACGCACAAAGGGAAACGTCTCGAACTAACAAACGGCCTCCTGCGCCGTACTTTTCTTCTTACCCCCAACGCAGCAACAATAGCCCTCGACAACCTGATGACCGGACAAAATGAATTACGTGCTGTCCGTCCTGAAGCCTTACTCGTCATAAACGGAAAAGAATATCCTGTCGGAGGATTGACCGGACAACCCGTCAACAACTTCCTGACAGAAGAATTTATTAATAACATGCAGGTTTGCGACTCGGCTTTTACATTAGTCGATTATCAAATAAGCGAAAGCAAAGAGCGTTTCCCCTGGAAACCGAACTCGCAATGGATATCTAATTTATATCCCTGGCCTGCTCCGGGAAAACGGATCACCTTCAACTATCAGGCTCCGGTAAAAGCACCACAGGAATGTAAAGACCTGAAAGTCCGTGTCATCTACGAACTATATGATGGAGCTCCCATCCTGGCTAAATGGATCGAAATAGATAATAAAGGAACAAAAACAATCACACTCGACTCTTTCAAGTCGGAAATACTGGCGCTGGTGGAAACTGCTCCCAAAGTGCATTATGGCGAACCTCACGAAGTCCGTATGATGGCACAGGAACCGGGTACCTACACGAATGATTTTCGCAAACAACCGGTACAGACAGATGCCCCACGCGATTATATCGACCGTTTCACCCAACTGTTCGTCGTAACCGATTATGCAATGGGCGGAGATATGGAAGCAATGAAAGACAATCCGGCGGTACGCTGGGTATTCGATCATCCGGAATATGAATTTACCGGTATTCGTTATTATGGCCAATATAAACCGGCCCGTCTCGAAGTAACCCCTTTACTCGGCCCCGGACTGGATATCAAAGCCGGAGAAAGTTTCGAATCCTGTACTGCTTTTGAAATGCTTCGCGATGCCACCGACCAGGAACGACGCGGACTGGCGGAATGCAAATTCTGGCGTATGATGGCTCCGTGGACACAAGAGAACCCTATATTTATGCATGTACGCCAATCGGATAATGAAGCTGTCAAACAGGCGATCGACCAATGCGCTGCGGTAGGTTTTGAAATGGTGATCATGACTTTCGGCAGTGGTTTTAAAATCGAAAATGATTCCGCATCCTATTTACAACGCATGAAAGAACTGAGCGATTATGCCGCCCGAAAAGGTATTGCCATCGGAGGTTATTCCCTCTTGGCAAGCCGGGGAGCAACAGACAAAGACGCCGCAATCAGTCATAAAACCGGGAAACCGGCCAACACACGTGAAGAAGGTAGCCGTTTCGGCGTATCTCCCTGCATCGCATCCGATTGGGGAGATACCTACTTCCGTAAATTACAGAATTTCTTTACAACAACGGGCATGAATGTATTCGAAAACGACGGTTCATACCCCGGTGATCCTTGTGCTTCGACATCACATAGCGGGCATAAAGGATATCTCGATTCACAGTGGACACAATGGAAAAAAATCAGTCAGTTCTATCGTTGGTGCCGGGCCAACGGAGTTTATCTGAATGTACCGGATTGGTACTTCCTGAGCGGTTCCAACAAAACACCGATGGGATATGTCGAAACAAACTGGTCGTTACCCCGTGCTTACCAGGAGATTATCGAACGGCAGAATATCTACGACGGTACCTGGCAGAAAACACCCAGCATGGGCTTTATGTTTGTACCTCTTACCCAATATCACGGAGGTGGTGAAGCTGCTACGATCGAACCGCTGAACGAACATCTGGACCATTACGAGACACGTCTCCGGAACCTGTTTGGAGCAGGCGTACAGGCTTGCTATCGCGGTCCCCGGCTGTATGATACCGAAGCGACGAAAGAACTTGTTAATAAATGGGTTTCTTTCTACAAGAAATACCGTCAGATACTGGACTCCGATATTATTCATCTGCGCCGTCCTGACGGACAGGATTGGGACGGTATCATGCATGTCAATCCGGCATTGAAGCAGAAAGGTTTCATATCCGTTTATAATCCGCTGGATACTCCTATCCGGAAAGAGATCAGAATACCTCTCTATTATACCGGACTGACCGACAAAGTAACGATTAAAGAACAAGATCAGAACGTGCAGGTGTACGTCCTGGAACGCGACTATTCCATCACGATCCCTATCACCATTCCGGCGAAAGGATATAACTGGTACATCGTCGAATAAACCGATTTGTATAACCATATAATATAAAAATCATGAACATCAATAACACACCGGCCAAACGTCTGATCCTTTGTTTGTCGTTCGGCATCCTACCGATGTTGAATACAGGTAACAGCAGCTTACAGGCTTCCATGCCCCATCCTGCCAAAAATCAGAAAAAAATATATCACAAAGGCTGGATCGACTTTAATAAGAACGGTCAGAAAGATATCTACGAAGATCCTTCCCAACCTATCGACAAACGGGTAGAAAACCTTCTCAGACAAATGACGATAGAAGAAAAGACCTGCCAACTCGGAACCATCTACGGATATGGTGCTGTCCTTAAAGACACACTGCCTACCGATGAATGGAAAACCCGTATCTGGAAAGACGGCATCGGAAATATCGACGAACATCTGAACGGGGAATGGAAACGTACCTCACTGGATTTTCCTTATTCCAATCACGCAGAAGCGATGAATAAGGTACAGGCATTCTTTGTGGAAGAAACCCGGCTGGGTATTCCTGCCGATCTGACCAATGAAGGTATCCGGGGATTGAAACATGAAAAATCCACCTTCTTTCCGGCACAGATCGGACAAGGCTGTACCTGGGATAAAGAATTGATCCGCGAAATCGGACGTATTACCGGAGAAGAAGCCAAAGCACTCGGATATACAAACGTCTACTCCCCCATTCTCGATCTGTCACGCGATCCGCGTTGGGGCCGCACTGTCGAAAGTTACGGCGAGGACTCCTATCTGGTCGGCGAATTGGGACGCCAGCAAGTACTCGGTATCCAAAGTAACCGGGTTGTCTCTACTCCGAAACATTTTGCCATTTACGGTGTGCCGGCAGGTGGCCGCGACTGCGAGTCGAGAACAGACCCTCACGCCACACCACAGGAAGTACACGAGTTACATCTGGAACCGTTCCGTATTGCTTTTCAAGAAGCCGGGGCCTTGGGAACCATGTGTTCACACAATGATTATAACGGGACTCCCGTCAGTGCCAATCACTATTTACTGACAGAACTGATGCGTGATCAGTGGGGATTCAAGGGATATATCGTATCCGACAGTTGGTCTATCGGTAAGAATGTCGATTTCTATCATATCGTTTCTACCCCCGAAGAAGCTGTTGCAAGCGAATTGAATGCAGGCCTGAACATCCGTACCTTCTTTGAAGAATCGGAAGTGTTTATCGAAACATTGAGGAACGCTCTGAAAAAAGGATTGGTAGACGAAAAGACATTGGATCAGCGCGTCCGCGAAGTACTCTATGTCAAGTTCTGGCTGGGACTTTTCGATGAACCGTATGTAAAAGATACCAAGCTGGCCGATAAAGTGGTAAACAGTGATAGGAACCGGGAAGTATCCCTTCGTGCTGCCCGCGAGTCGATCGTTCTCCTGAAAAACGAGAACAATACGCTTCCTTTATCGAAAAATATCAAGAATATTGCAGTGATCGGCCCACAAGCCGACGAAGTGAAATCACTGACTTCCCGTTACGGTTCACACAATCCGAATGTAATAACAGGTTTGCAAGGATTAAAGAACTTATTGGGAGACAACGTAAACCTGATGTATGCCAAAGGATGTAATGTCAGAGACAAGAATTTCCCGCAAAGTGATGTAATGTTCTTCGAACTGAGCGATAAAGAAAAAGAGGAAATCGACAAAGCGGTAGAAATAGCTAAAAAAGCAGAAGTAGCCATCGTTTACGTAGGCGATGATTTCCGTACGATCGGTGAATCGAGAAGCCGTGTCAACCTGGATTTGTCGGGTAGACAAAAAGAACTGGTACGTGCCGTACAGGCAACCGGAACTCCTATCGTACTGGTCCTCTTCAACGGACGTCCGGTTACCCTGAACTGGGAAAACGCTAACCTGCCTGCCATTGTGGAAGCCTGGTATCCGGGAGAATTCTCCGGACAAGCCGTAGCCGAAGTATTATTCGGCGACTACAATCCAGGAGGTAAACTATCTACAACCTTCCCCAAGTCAGTCGGACAAATCCCTTGGGCTTTCCCCTTCAAGCCGAATGCTACCGGCAAAGGTTTTGCCCGTGTGGACGGTGAACTTTATCCATTCGGTTACGGACTGAGTTATACAACTTTTGAAATCAGCGGCCTTCAACCGGCAACCACCCGGATCTCTGATGGCGATACCCTGACCGTAACCTGCAAAGTAAAAAATACAGGAGCCATAAAAGGAGACGAAGTGGTTCAGCTTTATTTGAATGATGAAACATCTTCCATTTCCCGTTTTGAAAAAGAGCTATGCGGTTTCGAACGTGTTACTCTGGAACCGGGTGAAGAAAAGACAGTCACTTTCAAAGTAAATCGTCGTGCTTACGGTATGTATAACGACAAAAATGAATTTATTGTAGAGCCCGGAAAGTTCTTCCTCTTTGCCGGAAACTCATCTAAGTCAACCCCGTTAAACGCTGAATTTTATGTGGAATAAATTAATGATAGGCCTGTTGCTGCTGTTAGGCAGCCAGGTCGCTTTCTCACAAACATGGCTGAAAAAAACAGATAAAGAGATCCTGCAATATACGACAGATAACAAAGAACGCATCAAGGACATCCAACAGACCGATACACTCTTCACCATGACTTACCAAGAAGAAGATGAATTAGGCCGTCTGTTCGAAGTTTCTTATTTGTTCAATATGAAGAACAATATCTGTACATCTTACGAACGTCTGTTACCGGCTCACCGTTACTGGGCAGCCAACCTTTTAGAACAAGTTTCTTTACAGGAAGCCGATGCCTCAGGTGAAGAGATCGAAGTAGACGGAGAAATATTGAATGCTGTTTATACTTTTGGAGATTACCGGATACATGTCTCTCTAAAAGAAAATTCACTGTCCTTATTTTATACGCTATCTGATAAATAAACTCCAGTTATCCCCTGTCATTCATACGATGGCAGGGGATTTTTTCAAAAAACAATCTGAAAACGAAAGCCAGGTTTATGAGGTTACGCGATTTCAACAGGAAATTCAATGGAATAGACGAAGAATAAACAAAAAATCACATATCTTTGCAACAACATCAAAATTCTACAACGATTCATCCTTAATCTTCAATAAGCTATGATAAAGCACGTACAAATAGCATTAATACATCTACTCTCGCTACTATCCCTTTCAGGTTATAGTAAGAGTACATCTCCCTATTTTTTTTCGCAGATTGGGATTGAAGACGGATTGACACAAGGGTCTGTTGGAAAGATATACCAGGACACAGACGGATATTTATGGGTAGGGACTCAGGGGGGGTTACACCAGTATGACGGATACGAGTTTAAAGTTTTCAAAAATAATCCGGCTGATTCTTGTTCTTTAACAGATAATAATATACAAGACATTGCCGAAGACAGGAATAAGAATATCTGGGTCATTACAGATAACGGTGTTCACAAAATAACACATCAGACAAAGACAATCAAACGATATTATGTGAAAGAAACTCGTTTCATGCACTGCTGTCTGCTGAGTAAAAACGGGGAATTCCTACTTGCCGGAGAAAAGTATCTTTACCAATACGATGAACAAGGTGATTCACTTGTCTATAAAGATTGGTTGACCTCCACTCCTATCGCCCCCAATATAAAAGCCATGCAGGAAGATGAAGAAGGCAATCTGTATGTAGTCAGTTCTCAATCCGGACTTGTCGTACTAAACAAACAAAAAGAAGTTATACATTATTATAAACATGATCCGGACGATCCGTCTTCCCTTATTAAAGGGAGTATTTGCGGATTATTTACTGATAGCAACAATCGGTTATGGATACTTTCCGAGACATCGGGAATATGCTATCTGGATAAGGCTAATAACAAATTTGTTCACTTGAATACGGCTAATTCAGCTCTGAGCAGCAATGTGGTCCGAACAATAGTGGAGGAAGAGTCTGGCACACTATTACTCGGCACTTTTGCCGGATTGAACCGTCTCGATCTGAAAACACTTCAGGTGACTCCTTATAAATTCAATCCGGATGAACCCGGTGCATTGAGTTATTATTCCGTACACAACCTTCTTAAAGACAATACCGGAGCTTTATGGGTGGGAACCTGGAAAGGGCTAAATTATTACAGTCCTGCCCGTAAACAATTCTATCAAATTACCCCAAATGCTTTTACCGGATTATTAGGAATGGGACAAGAAGATGAAAACGGCAATATTTGGTTTGCCACAGAAGGAGCCGGTTTGTTCTGCTATAATCCAGAGACACAGAGCCAACAGTTTTATTCCCAAAAGTCACCGTATAAAAGCAATTACAGTTCCAACATATTCAAATCGCTATTGATCAAAGGCGACAGCATTATTTGTGCAACCAATGCCGGTTCTGTTTATCTGTTTTCTAAGAAAAGAAAAGATTACCGATTGCTTTATGATTATAACCGCGGTGATATCTATACGCTATTATATGACAATAAAGGCAGATTATGGATTCCAACTAATTCTAGTTCCGGATTGGTTTTAATTGATAAAAACAAAGAGATCAACCAGTTCCCAATAAACGGAGAAACCAGAAAATTCTTCTTCGTCTCCGCATTAAAAGAAATAGAACCTGATATTTTTATCATGGGAACGCTTAAACAGGAACTTTACAGGTACGATATGAAACAGGGAACACTCAAAACCATTTCTTCCCCGGAACTAAACCTGCCTGAAAATTCGAAACCCGGTGCCATCAGTACAATCCTGACTGATTCCCTGCAGAATATATGGGTATCATTTTTCGGCAGCGGCATATATCGGTTTGACCGGGAGATGAATTTGCTCAAACATTATGCGGATGACAATGGTATAACAGATGGCTATATCTACACGATGATACAGGGTAAAGATCAAACCATATGGGCTTTATCCGGAAATAGTCTATATTATTACAAACCGGAGACGGATCATTTCATCTCTGTCCACAATACCAGCCAACAAGCTTTGGAGTTTACCCGACAGGCAGGAACCTGTGATAGCAAAGGAACACTCTATTTCCCCGGAAATAAGGGGATATTGTGTTTTAACCCCATTCAAATGAACAAAAACACATATATCCCTCCCGTCTATCTGACCACCTTGTCTATTAATAATTTTCCGGTAGAATTTGGGAATAACAAATCGATCCGGTTAAAGGCTGACGAAACCAATATTTCTATCGGATATACTGCTCCAGACTTTATTTCACCCTCACAAAATCAATATGCTTACAAAATGGAAGGGGTAGAAAATGAGTGGAACTATGTAAAGGGGCGAAGAGTAGCTTATTATAGTAATTTAGCTCCAGGCAGTTACAATTTCATAGTAAAGGTGGCAAACAACGAAGGATACTGGAACCCTCAGGAAACATCTTTAAGCATTACAGTATTACCTCCTTTATATAAAACGTGGTGGGCTTATCTATTGTATATCACAATTATATGCACTATTATATGGAAGTTCGTATACCATCAAAAGGTTCGTCATGAACTGGAAAGTAATATCCGTTTTAAACAGCTTGAACAGGAAAAAATGAAGGAATTACACGAGGAACGTATGAGATTATTTACCAACTTCTCACACGAACTACGTCACTTTCTCTGGATAATATCGATAATTTCATTTCGATCACACCTTGTTCAGGGGTAAACTTAAAAGCATTGGATAATAGGTTAAACATCACTTTTTCAATCTCTTGCCTGTCATAATAGACACAAAAACCATCAGGAATAGCATTCTTTTGGGTAAATGTGATGTGTCGATGGTTGGCAACAGATATAAAAGAATCATATAATTCTTTCACAAATTCAGACAGATTGAATTTTGTTTTTTGCAACACCATTTTATGTGCATCATATTTTTGCACATCCATCAGATTATTAACGAGTAAGAGCAGTCGCTGCGTATTCCTGCGCATCAGTTGCAAGGAGTTTTTTACCTCCGTAGAGAACGCACTATGGCTTAAAAGATCTTCCAGAGGATTGATGATAAGTGTTAAAGGAGTGCGTAGTTCGTGTGAAACTTAGGCAAAATCAACAACTCATCGAAGATTACTATCTACACATACAAGTATCTGATAATGGGCAAGGTATATTGCAAGAAGAGATTGAAAAAATATTCCAGCCTTTCTACCGGTCTTCCCAGGATCTGCATCATCAGGTTGCAGGTTCCGGTATCGGTTTAAGTTTGGCACGATTTATCGTAGAACAGCATAATGGCATTATATGGGCGGAGACAATGCCTCAATCCGGAACCCGAATGCATGTACTACTTCCTGTACCGGAGAAACCGGTCAGTACTCCGGTAAAACAAACAGAACCGGCTATTC
Organism: Parabacteroides leei; assembly: GCF_023369805.1. Lineage (NCBI taxonomy): Bacteria > Pseudomonadati > Bacteroidota > Bacteroidia > Bacteroidales > Tannerellaceae > Parabacteroides > Parabacteroides leei. Next base: position 244,603 of record NZ_JAMBQG010000001.1, on the reverse strand, counting down.
CTGTTAATATCCAGGAGTTCATTCCGAACGATAAAAAAAGGAATACAGCCATCACACAAACCCTGCTGTTCGTAGAAGATAATAAAGATGTATTGGAATACCTCGAAAATCAATTTGAAAATGAATACAACATATTAAAAGCTGGAAACGGAAAAGAAGCATTGGAACAAATAGCATTAAAAATTCCTGATCTGATTGTCAGTGATATCATGATGCCGGAAATGGATGGCTTGGAACTATGTACCCAAATCAAGCAAAAAAAACAATTCTCTCATATTCCACTCATTCTACTGACTGCCAAAACGATGCCTTCTCAAATAACGGAAGGATACAAGGCCGGAGCAGACGACTATATCATAAAGCCGTTCGACATTGCCTTGCTGCAAACCCGCATAAAAAACCTGCTAACCTCACGGAAGCAGATACAGCAAAAATACGAGAAAAAACTGAATCTGAATGAACTAGGTGTTAAAACAACCCGGCAGGATGAAGAATTTCTCAAACAATATACAGCCATTATTAAAGCCAATTTCTCGAACCCGGATCTGGATGTCGAAATGATCTGTAAGGAAATAGGCATGAGCCGTGCCAACTTCTATCGGAAAGCAAAAACGCTAACAGCCCTCTCACCTGCTGAAATGATCAAACATCTCCGCCTGGAAGCTGCCGCCCAAATGTTGCGTGAAACCAATTTAAGTATCTCCGAAATTTTGGAAAAAGTAGCATTCAGCAGCAGCGGCTATTTCGCCTCCTGCTTCAAAGCTGTATATGGCATGTCACCTAAAGAATACAGAAACGTCAATAATTTAAAAGATTAAAAACAAATATCCTTTATTAACAAGTAAAAATAGTCCCAAGCCCTCTATTTAGAGACAAAACTAACCTTTTTTGAAACGAAATAGACTTTTTTCGCCTTGATTTCTCATCACTTTTGCAGCAGGTCAATCAATAAGTGTTAACCATTTATTATAATTTATATGAGAAACAAGTTTTTAACAATGTTGATGGGAATTTTTCTTTTCGCCCACCAATTAATGGCACAAGACATTTCTGTGTCAGGTAATGTAAAAGATGAGAAGGGCGAGGCGCTGATTGGTGTCTCTATCCAGGTAAAAGGGACCACAATCGGGAACATTACCGACATAGACGGTAATTTTACGATTTCTTCTGTGCCCGCAAACAGCGAGTTGGTTTTCTCCTATATGGGATACCAAACCCAAACAATCGCTGTTAAAGGGAATAAGGTTATTAACGTTACATTAAAAGAAGACTCTCAGGCACTCGAAGAAGTGGTTGTAGTCGGCTTCGGTACACAAAAGAAAGTAAACCTGACAGGTGCCGTCGCTTCTGTCGGTGCCGAAGTGCTGGAGAACAAACCGGTTGCCAATGTCGGTCAGGCATTGCAGGGCGTTGTTCCTAACTTAAATGTGTCGGCTACGAATGCGTCACCGAATTCATCACCTTCATTCAACGTACGTGGTGGTACTTCTATCGGCTTAAAAGAAGGCAAAACAGACGAATGGGAGGTAAAGTCCGGTAGTCCGTTAATCATTGTCGACGGTATCCAGGTAGATACAGATTATCTAAATATGATGAACCCGAGCGATATCGAAAACATCTCTATTCTGAAAGATGCTTCTGCTGCAGCCATATACGGTGCACGTGCAACGTACGGTGTTATGTTGATTACAACAAAATCCGGAAAAAACGAAACCAAGGCAACAGTTACATATAACTTAAATATGCAGTGGAATACACCGTCACACACTCCGGACATTCTGGATTCATACACACATCAACTGGCATCCAATAAACAGACAGAAATGACAGGTGGAACAGTTACTCCCTGGATGGAAACATTGCTGGCTGCCAAAAAGAAATATATGGAAGATCCGAGACCGGAAAATGCATGGATTTACAACGAAGGTAGTGCAACAGACATAACATGGGTTGCCAACAACAACCTGTATGAAAATTATGTGAAAAACTGGACACCACTTCAACGTCATAATATCTCTATTAGTGGCGGTTCGGCTAAAACACGTTACTACATTTCATTGGGCTACCAACGCCAGGAAGGTATGTATGAAGTAAACACAGATGTACAGAAACGCTATAACATTAATGTGAACCTGACAACCAAAATTACAGACTGGTTCGATGTCGCATCCAAGATATCTTTCAACACCAGTAATTATAACGAACCATGGTTAGTAAGTGGAAAAGGAACATCCGTATGGGCTTCTATGAAAAATGAACCTGGACGTAATTTGAATATGCCGTTAAAAACCGGCCCGAATGACCCGATTCCGAATGCATGGACAGACAATATTTTTGGTTGGTTAGCTTATGGTGCAACGCGCCAAACACACAACACCAACACTGTATATAGTGTAGCTCCCACCCTGACCATCCTGCCGGAATTAAATATCAAGGCTGAATTGTCTTATCGCCCGACTGAATACTTCCAAAAACGTGTCATACCTTTACGTGAATATGTGGTAACCGATTGGGTCAACTTAAATACGACACATACTAATCCTTCCACTGTAAGAGAAGAAACAACCCATTCTGACTATTACACAATCAATGCGTACGCAAACTACAACAAAGCATTCGGACAACATAATGTATCAGGTGTTGTCGGATTCAACCAAGAATGGTATCACTATCGTAAACTATATGGAGAAGCTCAGGATATCCTGACAAATGACCTGCCTACTTTAGGTATGACTACCGGTACCCAATACTCTGGAGACAACGAGGAACATTGGGCCATCCGTGGTGCTTTTGTTCGTGCCAACTACGATTATGCCGGACGCTATCTGTTTGAATTCAGCGGTCGTTACGATGGAACTTCCCGCTTTGGAAAGAACTCTCGTTTCAAGTTCTTTCCATCTTTCTCTGCCGGTTGGAGACTTTCAGAAGAGAAATTCATGGCAAATACACGCAGTTGGTTAGACAACCTGAAAGTTCGTGGTTCATGGGGTTCTTTAGGTAATCAGGATGTAGCCAATTACGCTTACATTGCCAGCTACGGTGCAGCCGACTATATCTCATGGGTAATGAACGGAGATCAGATCAAGGGTATGAGTCCCACAGGTATCATTGCCAGCGACTTGACTTGGGAAACAGCGAGCACGCTTGACTTCGGTGTAGACGTAACCCTGTTGAAAGGTCGTTTGGACGCCACATTCGACTGGTACACCCGTCGCACAACAGACATTCTTATGAACGGAACAAAACTTCCAGCGGTATTGGGCGCTACCGTTCCTAAGCGTAACTCTGGAGAACTAAAAACCAACGGTTGGGAATTAAGTTTGAAATGGAAAGATCAATTAAGTAACGGTATTCGTTACGATGTAGGCTTGGTATTATCCGACTACCAATCTGAAGTTATCAAATTTACAGGAAACCCAAACAAATTACTCTCTACCCTTTATGACGGTATGAAAATGGGAGAAATATGGGGGTATGAGACAGTTGGTATTTTGCAGGAAAGTGATTTTACCAAAGATGAAAATGGGAAATTGACTCTAATCGGTCCAAGTCAGACAAAAATTCAATCAACCATATATCCGGGTGATGTACGATATGCTGACTTAAATAACGATGGCGAAATATCCAAAGGCGATGAAACTGTTGAAAATCCGGGAGACCGTAAAATCATTGGTAATTCTACTCCTCGTTTCCAATACGGTATTACTGGTAACATTTCCTGGAAAAACTTCGATTTGAACATTTTCTTCCAGGGGGTCGGTAAAAAAGATGTATGGATTAATGACAACGTATTCTGGGGTGGTTCCGGAACTTCCGGTAACTGGGAAATGTATAATAACTCATGGACTCCGGAACGTACCAATGCCAAATATCCGATGTATGCCGGACGTATTTCCAGCATTACTCAAAGCGGTTATCTGTTTAACGCTGCCTATCTTCGTCTGAAAACATTGGCACTGGGATATACATTGCCGAAAGCTTGGGTAAACAAAGCTAAACTATCTAATGTCCGACTGAGTATTTCCGGATACAATTTATTCGAAATCACTCAGATACCGAATCTTTATGACCCGGATCAGATTTCATCTTCTTATCCGATGATGCGCTCTGTTGCATTCGGTCTACAAGTTGGTTTCTAAATAGTATAATTCAAAATAGCATAAATCGATTATGAAATTAAGCATAAAAAAATACATTTTAGCACTTGGACTAGCTGCAACATTACTACCAAGCTGCAACGACGATTTCATGGAACGTTATCCGCTGGATAAAATTACCGATGAAAGTTTCTGGAAATCTGAAACAGATTTAAAAATGATGCTGAACAGTTTATATCCACTTTATATTATCGGGCACAGAAGTGGATGGGCCGATTCGGATATTAATCCTTTAGGAGTTACAGGCAGTCCATTGATGTATGGAGATGTTTATTCAGATAACTGTGTAAGAGCAGGTAACGAACTCAGTAGCTTAGCTGGCGAATTAATCGTTCCGACAGAAGCTAAAGAAAGTACAGGATGGTATTGGTGGAATTTACGTAAAGTAAACTTCTTCCTCTCACACTATGACAAAGCTGAATTAAGTCAGGAAAAGAAAAATGCTTATGCTGCTGAAGCCTATTTCTTCAAAGCTTGGGACTATTATCAGAAAGTTCTCTACTTCGGTGATGTACCTTGGTTGACAAAGGACTTAAACGTTGACTCTGAGGAATTATATGCTCCACGCGCACCACGTGCAGAAGTTATGGACTCTGTTTTAATGTGCATAAACAAAGCTGTCGACTGGTTACCGGAAAAAGCCTATCAGGAAACAGACCGATTAAACAAAGATCAGGCAAACTTCTTAAAAGCTCGTATTTGTTTATTCGAAGGAACTTTCCGTAAATATCACACGGAATTGAACTTACAAAACACAGCAAATACATGGTTAAAAGAAGCTGTAAAAGCTTGTGAAACACTACTCGGTAAATATTCACTCTATAAGGACGGTGATGATACATATTGGAAAATGTTCGCAGCTATAGACGTTTCCAATAATCCAGAAGTTATTTTATCTCGCAACTACCTGGAATCCAAAGTAGGACATGCTGCTCAACGTTATTACAATCAAAATAATTCCAACCGTGAAGCAATGGGAGCAACACGAGGGCTCGTCGACGAATACCTTTGCATCGATGGGCGTCCGATTTATACAGGAGGCAGTGAAGGTAACTATGAAAAGAATCCGAACTTCCTTGATTACGGGAAATGGACTGAATTAGAAAATCGTGACCCTCGCTTAACCCAAACAATTTGTAAACCGGGAGAATATGTCACAATCTATCAAGGAGGTGTTGTTGATTTGGAACAAAATGGTATTACTTATCCAAATTTAACCTACAATGCAAGTGGAGCAGCAATGACTGGTTACCGTGTAATCAAGCATTGGATGGGTGACCCTGAAGAAGAAAACCGTACAACCAATGGTATCCAGGCAGCTATCGAATTTCGTTATGCAGAGCTTCTGTTAATGTACGCAGAAGCAAAATACGAATTAAACGGAACATTGAGCCAATCTGATGTTGACTTAACAATCAATGCATTGCGTGAACGTGCCGGATTTGATTTCGAAAAATATCCGACTGCCAAATTGACTGTTGGACAAGAACCGGCTGACCCGCGTTTGGACAAAATCTATGCAGACAAATTAGACTACACAGTCAGTCCTTTATTACGAGAGATCCGCCGTGAACGTCGTATTGAGTTAGCAATTGAAAATCACCGTTACGAAGATTTGATGCGTTGGAAAGCCGGTAAATTACTGACAGTGCCTTTGCGTGGTATGAACTTTCTTTCTGTACAAGATTTATATGATGGAACTCATAACACCAAACCGGAAACGGCAGTAGCTGTAGAATTAAATAAAACAGTTTTTGTTGATGAAAATGGTTTTATCATCTGTTATCCAAAGAGCCCGTATCAAAATACAATTAAAGGCACATTACCTTGGGATGACTATCGCTATTACTGGCCTATTCCAAAAGAAGAATTAATTATGAACGAAAATTTTGTTCAAAATCAAGGCTGGGAAAATAAATAACAGGTTTGATACCGACTAATATTGAAAAGAGGTTACCCGAATAATCAATCGGATAACCTCTTTTTATCATTAGCTTTTAACGATTGACAGTAACAGAGATAATAATGATCGCATTTGATACGATTTTATATGTTTTCGTACACATAAACCTATACATTTGTATACAAATAATCGAATAACATTAAAACAATATCATGAATATGCGATATAAACTCTATTTATTCTCACTTTTATTAACCTTTCCCGTATGGGGTAAAGCAACCACTGAGGCCGACTCGTTGCGCCAAGTACAAATAAACCGCCTGCAGGAGCAAGTGGATTGGGTAAATCCCAAAGCCATCCGTGCATATCTGGATGACTCAAAATCATCATTGGGTGACCAGGCTCCCGGACTCTATCAAAAACTGGAAGAGCTGGAATCTTTATTGCCCCGGGTAAATCAGCATCTTGCAAAAGACACAAGCCTGCAAACAATCGACGAAGCAAAAAAGCTGCTCGCCCTCAAACGGGAAATCATCCTGGCTAACCCCCTGCTGGATATCGATAACCTGTTGATAGCCCGCTACCATCTAGGCGATAAAGCACGCAAAGCCATGGGACCGTCACTCGGTACATCCACAGCCAACTATAACTCCCTTTTCTCCAACAGACGCAAAGGATATGATGCCGAAATCTGCCATCTCTCCAATCTACGTGGAGAGATTCAAAGCAAAATACTCTATAAACCGACTGCGGACGTTCCCATTTCTGACATTCAACTGCATTGGGATGCCGACCGCCTGCTCTTTTCTTCGCTCGACGAAAACCGGAAATGGCAGATATATGAAATGAACACAGATGGAAGCGGACTCCACCAAAAGATAACGGTCGATGAGCCGGACCTGGAATTTTGTGATGCCAACTATCTGCCGGACGGCAAAGTGGTTGCTACCTGCAATATCGGTTACAACGGTGTTCCCTGTGTGCATGGGGATGATGTAGTCGCCAACCTCATCTCTTACGATCCGGAAACGAAAAACATACGCCGCCTGACATTCGACCAGGACGGGAACTGGTCACCGATCGTCATTCCAAACGGCCGCCTGATGTATACCCGTTGGGAATATACCGACTTGACACATTATTTCTCCCGTATCGTGATGCACATGAACCCGGACGGGACAGAGAATAAAGCCCTTTACGGTAGCGGCTCCTATTTCCCTAACAGTACGTTCGATATGAAACCGTTATCCAAACACAACAGCCGTTTTGTCGGTATTATCTCCGGACATCACGGAACTGCGCGTTCCGGACGGCTAATCATCTTCGATCCGGCCAAGAGCCGCAAAGAAGAAAAAGGGATGATACAGGAATTACCGTTCAGTAAACGCCCGATCGTCCCGATCATTAAAGACGAACTGGTGGAAGGCGTATGGCCGCAATTCATGAAACCTTATCCGCTAAATGAAAAGTATTTCCTGGTTGCCTGTAAGCCGGGACCGGATTCGCTTTGGGGCATTTACCTGGTCGATGTATTCGACAATCTCACCCTGATTATTGAACAGGAGGGCGAAGGCCTCACCGCCCCTATCCCGCTCAGGAAAACAGAAACACCTCCCGTCATCCCCTCCAAGATCAAACCGGGAGAAAAGGAAGCGACCGTATTCATACAAGATATCTATGAAGGCGAAGGCACACAGGGGGTTCCCCGCGGAACTATCAAGGCACTCCGTATCTTTGCCTATGAATATGCCTATATCCTCGCTCCATCCGACCACGATGCACAAGGTATCCAGAGCGGGTGGGATATCAAACGTATTCTCGGTACGGTTCCGGTCGAAGAAGACGGTTCCGTCATGTTCAAGATACCGGCCAACACCCCTGTTTCTATCCAGCCGCTGGATAAAAACGGAGCAGCCATCCAGTGGATGAGAAGCTGGCTGACGGGTATGCCCGGCGAAATCGTTTCCTGTACGGGTTGTCATGAAGACCAGAATACAATCGCCATGCCCAAACGCACGGTCGCCTCGACAATCAATCCGCATGCGTTGAAATCACCCGTAGGAGGCATCCGGCCGTTTACTTTCCGCCTGGAAGTGCAACCGGTACTCGATCGCAACTGCGTCTCCTGCCATAACGGGACGGTAGCCCAGCCGGACTTCCGCAAAGATCAAATGGTCACCTACAAACGAGGTGCCCTGACCAAACTCGAACGTCATTACGACCAAAGTTATCTGAATCTTCATCCGTACGTCTATCGTCAGGGACCGGAGTCGGATATTTACGTGCTCCGCCCTTATGAATATTATGCCAACAACAGCGAATTGATCCGTATCCTGCAGGCAGGACATCACGGTGTAAAAGTTCCCGAACAGGATATGCAGACCTTATATACCTGGATCGACCTGAATGCTCCTTATTTCGGAGCTTTCACCCAACTGGACTTAAAGAAAGAAGCTCCTCAGAACCAAGTTGAACGCCGTATGGAGCTGGCAGAGAAATACAGCGGCGTACGCGTGGACTGGCAGCAGGAAATCAAGGACTATGCCACCTGGCTGAAAAACAGGGAAAGTAAAGAAGTCGATGGAACTACCGCTGCCACTTCATCCGACGGCAACGCTCCTTCGAAAGATAAGAAGAAAGTAAAAACAGTCAGGGTCAAAGGTTTCCCCTTCAACCGGGAAGAAGCCGTGCAGAAACAGCAGGCAGACAACAAAACCCCTCGCAAGCTGACTGTAGCCCCCGGTATTACGCTCGACATGGTATGGATACCTGCCGGAACATTCGCGATGGGCGACAACAACGAACCTTCCGCAGCTCCGGCTTTCAAGGCGCAAGTCAGGAAAGGCTTCTGGATGAGCACGACAGAGATCACGAATGAGCAGTTCTGTGCCCTGTTCCCCGAACACGACAGTCGTTTCATCGGTCAGACCTGGAAAGATCATACCACTCCGGGTTATGCCGCCAATCTTCCCAAGCAACCGGTAATCCGTGTCAGCTGGGACGAAGCAAACGAGTTCTGCCGGAAGCTGGGAGAGAAAAATCAATGCCGGATCGCCCTTCCGACAGAGACACAATGGGAATGGGCTGCCCGTGCCGGATCGGCAGGTGATTTTTGGTTCGGCAACCGTCAGGCAAACTTCGGTCCGTATGAAAACCTGGCAGACAGCACCACCGTGGATCTCGCCGTTACGGGTGTAAACCCCAAACCGATGCGTCCGAACGACCCGATGCGTGAGTTCTGGGACTTCTTACCCAAAGAGCTGAACGTGAACGATCATCATCTGATCTCGGCTAATGTGGCATCCATGAAACCGAACCCCTGGGGATTATATGACATGAATGGCAATGTGGCAGAATGGACCCGCTCCGACTATATGCCTTATCCGCTTAAAGAAAAAGCAAATCCTGTGAAAGCTGAACAGAAAGTCGTACGCGGCGGCTCCTGGCGCGAACGTCCGAAGTATTCCACTTCGTCCATCCGTAAACCCTACTATCCGTGGCAATGTCCGTTCAATGTGGGATTCCGTGTGATCATTGAAGAGTAATTAAGCTTAATTCTTAAATACAGAACATTCATTCTTTAAAATAGCAATTGTCTGTTAACGAAGAAAGCCGTTAATTTGTCCTGGTTCAAATGAGCCTGATTTTTTATTAATTAAATTACTTTATTATGAGCAAAAAATTACTGTATCTACTTACACTGATTTGTTCTTTCAGTCTATTTACAGCATGTAGCGATGACGATGATGAGAAAAAAGAAGAAGTTGACAACAGCTGGGAACAGGTGGTTGGCGATTACAGCGGAGACAAGCTGGCATTCTCATACGGTGAAATGACTTTGACAGGAAAAGAAGTGAAATTCTCTGCGACAAGCGGAGCAAACGGAAGCCTTCTTTTAAAGAATGTAATCCCCGGTGAAAACGAAACGACAATTTCTAATATCACTGTTACTAAAGGCGAATTCTCCGGAACTGCAACGACCACCAATGCAAACGTAGAATATACCGGTTCTGTAAAGGACGAAGTCATGACGTTGAAACTGACTGTGGTTATGAATGATCCGAATGGATGGGCTAAGACTTACAGTTTGGCTGATTATACGACAGGAACAGTAGGAGGACAGGAAATAGTATTAACTGGAGGAATGTACTGTAACTGGGTTTCAGAAGGTAACGGAGGAGCCGTAGCCCCAATGCTTAGAACTATTGGTAGCCTACTTATGCCCCAAGTACTAAAAACGGTAACACTTGAAACTGATGGTAATATTACAGCCAGCTATCATAAAGGTTCTATCGTGTTCGACCCAGACATTATTAGGGGATTAATGATGGGTACTCCCCCGCCAACAGCAGAAGAAGTACAGGCAATGATACCTTCCGAAGGATGGTTGGATTCACCGAAAAATCTAGCTCACTGGTTCGTTAAAGACAACAAACTGTATGTTAAGCTAAATATTACAGCTATAATTTCACAAGTACTGGGCTCTGATGCAAGTGGTATGTCTGAAATTATTAACAGCATATTACAAGGAGATCCTGCTACCATCAAAGCGATGTTAAGTAATTTTGTTCCGGGTCTCGATCTTAGCTCTATCAGCGATGATACATTTGAAATGTTATTAAACTGGACTAATAACGGTATACCTATGAATGTCATAACAGAAGAAGGAAGAACTCATATGTATCTTGATAAAGAGGCGTTGACCCCTCTCATGGTTGATAAAACTTTGGATGCAACACAAGGAATGAATGCAGATATTATCAAATTATGGAATCTATTGGTTGCAGCAAAAGTAATTCCGCAAGAAGCAAGTGCTGCATTTATGATTCTACTTAACTTCCCTCAGAATTGGCCGGTAACAACAGAATTCGGTTTAGGTTTGGATTTCAAATAATCGACTTTTATTAGATTATAGATATATTTTCAATCAAATCTAAATCAATTCGATTATATCTTTAGACAGACTCCAAAGTCCTTTTTGAAAGAGACTTTGGGGTCTGTCTCTTTTTTACCATTTTACAAAACTTCCAGATAACTCCTTCCATTCCCTGCCCGGCTCACCCGTATCTGCACCGGAATGCGTTCCGTCATTTCCTGTACGTGCGAGATCACTCCGATCTTACGTCCCTGTGTACGCAGGCTTTCCAGGGCATCCATTGCGATACGGAGCGTGTCGGCATCCAACGAGCCGAAACCTTCGTCGATAAACAAGCTCTCGACCTTCATCCGGTTGGAGGAAAGAGACGATAATCCGAGTGCCAATGCCAAAGAAACAAGAAATGACTCTCCTCCCGAAAGACTATGCACGGTACGGATCTCATCACACATATCACGGTCGATCACCTGTAAAGCCAAAGTTTCAGGAACACGCTCCAACCGATAACGGCGGCTCAGGTCTCGCAATTGTACGTTTGCATAGTTAAGCAAGACATCGAGCGTATATCCCTGGGCGATACGGCGGAACTTAGCACCATCGGCCGAGCCTGCCAGATCATTCAGCTTCGCCCAGCGTTCACTTTCCCGACGACATTCCTCCAGTTCCTTCTGCTGGCTGGCTATTTTCTGTTTATTCTCAGTATTGGAACGGAGACGGAAAGCATACTCATTTTTCTCCTGGGTGACGCGGGGCAACAATGTTTCAAGCGTTTCCCCTTCATGTTCCCGGTTCCATGATTCGGACCAGTCGGACAATGCTTTCCGGCGAAATTGTAAATCTTCCGATGCTTTGTCCAGATCACGAGCGATCTGTTCGGAGATACCTCTCAATTGGTCGGCGATACCCGATTGTTCGGTCTGGACGGCTTGCAGGCGTTTCAGGCGTTCTTTTAATTCCTCTTTACGACGGCCGTATTCCTGTTCTATCTGATCGGCAGGCTTACCGGACAGCAATTTCGAACGTTCAGCCTGCAGAGCGGACAGTTCCGTCCGGTTTTTCTCATACCGCAGGGTGGCATCCTCTACTTCTTTTGTTAATGAAGGGAGGAAAGAGGCAAAGGATTCGCATTCCGCTTTCCGGGCGCTTTGTTCCCGTTGCAGTTGCTGTAACCGTTCTGTATTTTCATGCCACTGACGGGCAAAGGTCGTCAACGTATCTCGGAAAGAGTCCGGATCTTGCTGCCAGCCCTTCTGCCATTCATCATTTCCGAAAAGACGGTTGGCGGCAGAGAGAGATTTATTAAGCGCTTCCTTACTTTCCGCATAGATGGATTCTTCGCGGACAATCTGGGTTTCTGCCAGTTTCTGACGTCCGAGGATGTCCGTACGCGATTGTTCGGCCTCCGTCAGTTCCTTATGTAGTTGCAAAAGCTGCTGACGTAACTGGTTCAGTTGTTTTTCACTGGCGGCATAAGCCGTTTTACGGGTGGTTAGCTGCTGGAGTTGCAAGGTCAAAGCGGCAATAGTTTCGGTAATGGGATCGCCGGGGGCAGGGGGTGTGTGAATTACCGGATGATGCGTACTTCCGCACACCGGACAAGGGCTTCCCTCCTGCAACTTCTTCCGTAACTCCATTATATCACCGCTGGCAGCCTGCCGTGCCTGTTCGATCAATAGATTCTCACGTTCCGCACGAACAGCTTCCAACTGTTTCTCCAATGCTTCCTGATCCTGCGCTTTCAATTCCTGCTCCAACAAACGGATAGATTCTTCCGTCTGTTGAAGAGCCGTTCGTTTAGTCCCGGCAGTCTGTTGTACACTCTTTAGCTGCATGACCAGACGTTCGGTCGTCTGACGAATCGAGGCAATTGTTTTACCGGATTTTTCCAACGTTTGCCGCGCAGCCGAAGCAGCATCCAGATGCAACAACAATGCCGATAGTTGTTCCGCAATGCTCTCCTTACTCGCATAACGCTTCCGCCAATCGGTTAGGCGGGCGATCTCCGCTGTGCTTCGTTCCTGTTTGGTCTGGGCAGCCTTCAATTTATCCTCACTTTCTTTCTTCCGTTGGAGCGCATCGCGGAGGCGGGTTTCCGTTTCTTTCACCGAACGGGTTGCTTCATTCAGTTGTACATCGAGTTTGCGAGCCTGCTGCAATTCCTGCTGCAAGGCCTTAAAGTCAGTTTCCGAACGTTGTTCGTCCTGAATACCTCGTTCATACTCTTTGCGGGCTGTATCCAAAAGCTCCGTAGCCCGGAGCAGCTTACCGGTAGCCTCCTTTTGTTGTTCCCGCCGGGTATCGATCTGCTGGGTAGTAGATTTTACGGCCTCCTGTAAGGCTTGTTGTTCCACTTTCGCCTTTTCAAGGACCGACAAGGCAGCTTCCGATTCTTTGAAACGGGCCTGCAATTCCTGCTCCGCCTCTTCCGTAAGCAGTTCGATTCCCTGGATACGGGCTTGTATCTTGTCGTAAGCCTCTTTGGCTACCGCATTCTTTTCAAATATCAGCCGGGAGATGGAAGAATAAAGCTCGGTACCCGTCAGTTTTTCCAATAACGAAGCCTTTTCTCCCTGTTCCGCTTTCAGGAAGGTGGAAAAGTCATTCTGTGCCAGCAGGACAGAGCGGGTGAACTGTTCGAACGTCAGGCCGATCAGTTCGACTACACGCGATTGTAATTCAGAACGTGTACCTTGTTCTTCCTGTTCCTTATCTATATTATATAATGTAACGCGGGGACTCTGCAAACGTCCGTTCTCTTTGTCGCGGGCACGTCCGACCGACCAACGGGCCCTGTAGCGGTGTCCGTTCAAAGCCCGGAAATCGACCTCCGCATAACCGGAAGCCGTTCCCCTGCGCAATAAAAAGCGGGGATCGCTTTGCGGCAGTACCTCTTCGTTTACATCCCGCAGTTTCACGTTGTTCTCTTTCGCCTGGTCCGTACGCGGCGTACGGGCAAACAAAGCCAGGCACATGGCATCCAATATGGTAGACTTTCCCGCCCCCGTCGGTCCGGAAATAGCAAAGATCCCGGCAGACAACAAAGGTTCGACAGTAAAATCAACTTCAAACTCACCTTCCAGCGAGGCCAGATTACGGCCCCGTATCGCTAATACTTTCATAAAGAAACCTCCCGCATTACATCCTTAAACAATGATTCTATATCCTCCGGCAACTCCCCGCCATATTTGCCGGTAAAAGCATGTTTGAGCATTTCCAGCGGATCGATCCGTTGCAGATCGCTGTAAGACAACGGGCGGGCGGTATCCTCCTCCTTCCGCTTCGGGTAAGACGGAACGATAGAGGTCAGACGGACCGCTTTACCGGCAAGCGTCTCCTCCACCCTGTGGCGAAATCCCGGATCGGGTTCGGTCAGTAAAACGCGTACTTCGATATATGGCCAGCGATTCGGACTTTCGGATTCTTCCTCTCCGCAGGCAGGCAATTCTGCCAGCCGGGTAACCACCTCTTCCGGTGAAAGGGGTTGCTCCGGAATCCGGTGCAAGTCGACAAGCAAAGGGACAGGCACCGGTTCGACCTCCGACAGGCATCCGTTATCGATCGTAACGGCAACGACCTGGTGACGGTAGTTCTTCTCCGAAAAAGACATCGGCAGCGGACTGCCGGAATAGCGCAGGTTCTCCCTGCCTCCTATCCGTTGCGCTTTATGGATATGACCGAGGGCAGTATAAGCCAATCCCTCGTCGAATGTATCGGAAGAGACGGATTCCAGCCCCCCCATAATGATACGCTCGCTTCGGTCATCCTCCGACAACTCGGCTCCGGTAGCATGCAGGTGGCCCATAGCGACCAACGCCTCGCCGGGTTGCCTCCTGGCATCGGCATAGTCATACAATTGGCGGTACATACGGTTGATACCGGCAATATAGGTATCGTGTGTTTCTTCCGAAGCCGGATAATCCCCCTGCCGGAGATAAGGAACGGCAAGGCACCAGGCTTCACGTTTCTTTTCCTTATTATATAAAGGTATCACCAGGGAATTAAAATCAATCTCTCCGGTCTCCGTCCGCCGGATGATCCCGACGATAGAGGTATTCAATTCTTCCAACAAAGGGATGGGAGATTCCAACCGGGCTGCCGAGTCATGGTTTCCGGCAATGACAACGATTTGCAGGTGCGGATTACGGCGGTTTGCCTCCTTCAGGAAATGAAAGAAACGCCGTTGGGCCGCAGCAGACGGGTTAGCCACGTCGAATACATCCCCGGCAATCAACAGGACATCCGTCTGCTGCGCTGCCAGCGTATCGACCAGCCAATTCAGAAAGGCATCGTGTTCCTCCTCCCGGTCGTAACCGAAGAAGGTCTGCCCCAGATGCCAGTCGGCAGTATGTATGATCTTTAAAGACATCGTTTGTTTTTCTTGTTTTCATTAAATGAGTATTCAAAGATAAAAGATAATTCATATATATCCGGCCTCTCGAAGGCTTTAAATAAGATCTTTTTTGTAACAGAGAAGAGACGGAATTGTCTCTGCAATGAAAAATGACCGCAACATTTCCGTAATTCCACGCTTTTACCTTTGCGGCAACAAAAAGAAACAAATTTATGACAAATTTTACTTCTGACTCGCGTGTAAGGCGTGTGCTCTTAGTACCGGCCGGAATATTGGCCTGCAGCTTGTTTACCCCTTTTTGCGCTGCTGCCGGAAACGACATACCGGTAGCCATCTCCCATCAGGTGCGAACGAAAATACAAGTGAGCGGTACCATTGTAGATGCTACCGGCCTGCCACTGATCGGAGCGACCGTATTGGAAAAAGCCAGTGGTAACGGAACGATTACCGACGTCGACGGGAATTTCAGCCTGGCTGTCCCCTCCGATGCTGTCCTATCGGTAAGCTATATCGGTTATAAACCACAGGATGTAGTAGTCAACGGAAAGACAAACTTCCATATCGTACTGGAAGATGATGCAGAGAAACTGGAAGAAGTGGTCGTTGTCGGCTACGGGGTACAGCGGAAGGTGAATCTCTCCGGTTCGGTAGACCAGATCAATGCCAAGCAACTGGGAGTCCGTCCGATCACCAACATTTCCAAAGGATTACAGGGAATGGTACCCAACCTCAACATCGACTTTACAAGTGGCGAACCTGGACAGGCTGCCAAGATCAATATCCGTGGAGAAGCCTCCATCAATGGTGGCAGTCCGCTGATCCTGATCGACGGGGTCGCTTCGGATGCCGAAGAACTGAACCGCCTGTTGCCGGAAGATATCGAAACCCTTTCCGTACTGAAAGATGCTTCTTCGGCTGCCATCTACGGTGCGCGTGCCGCCTTCGGTGTGATCCTGATCACGACCAAACAGGGTAACACCGACCGTATCCAGGTGAGCTACAACAATAACTTTGCCTGGAAACGCCCCTCCATCCTCCCTAACAAGACTTCCGACCCTTATATCTACCTGAAACTGAAAAACATTGCCGTACTGAACACTCCCTGGAGCTCCGGCCACGTCGCCAGCGACGAACGCCTCGAATGGGCGCGCCAGCGTTCCGACAACCCGGACGGTACCGATCCGGTACGCCTCAATCCGCTGGATGAAACACAATGGGAATATATGGGAAACCGCGATTGGACACGTTATTTCCTGGATAAAAATACGTTCAGTAATACCCACCAACTGTCGGTATCCGGAGCTACGGAGAAAACAAAGTTCTACCTTTCCGGAGGTGTCGACGATGAGAACGGTATCCTGGCAGGGATCGTAAAGAACGACAACTACCGCCGTTACAGCATGCGTGCCAAGGTGAGTTACAAAGTGTGGGACTGGCTGACGTTATCGAACAATACATCGTTCGTGGCGACCAACCGCATCAAGCCCAGTTATCTTTCCAGTCGCGGCGAACCATATATCGACAGTAACGGCATCCGGCAGAAAGGAATCGGCGATTCGAACATGAGTATCTTCTACGACCTCGCTCCTACCGACTGGGATAAAAACCCAGACGGTACCTGGGCGAATAACTCTGCCGGTATCGCTATGGCCCAGCTAGTGGACGGCGGAGAGGAAACGACTAAATACAACCGCTTGCAGAGCACTTTCTCCGCAGAAATGTCCTTCCTGGAAAAGATGTTATTGGTAAATGCCAACTTCACCTTTATGAAAGGGAATGAAGATTACAACTGGTTCAAGAACAAATATACCATCGGGTACGGCCCGAACGACATCCGCGAACTGGGCAACAGCAAAGCGTACAAAAGTACGACCAACGATTTTTACAGCGTGTTGGAACTCTTCGCGACCTTCAATAAGGCGTTCGACAAACATTATGTAACCGGTATCCTCGGATTCAACCAAGAATACAACCGCTGGAATTGGTATAAGGCCGAACGGGAAGGTATCATCTCGAACTCGCTTCCGTCCATCGGGCTTTCGTCGGGCGACCAGTTCGTCAGCGAACAGTATGCCGACTGGGCGATACGAGGACTCTTCTTCCGTGCCAATTATACCTACGACAACCGATATATCTTCGAAGTGAACGGGCGTTACGACGGTACTTCGCGTTTCCCGAAAGAGAAACGTTTCGGATTCTTCCCTTCCGCATCCGCCGCCTGGCGTGTGGATGCAGAGCCGTTCTTCGAATCGCTGAGGGAGACAGTCAGCCAGTTGAAGTTCCGTGCTTCCTACGGTTCACTGGGTAATCAGCTGGTCGGGGAATACGGGTATATCCCGGCGATGAGCTCGAAACGGGGAAGTTATATCATTAACGGCAAGCTGCAACAGGTAGTCACTCCCCCTTCATTGGTTTCTCCTGATTATACCTGGGAAGAGGTACGTACTCTTAACGGCGGTCTCGACCTGGCTTTCCTCGATAATAAGCTGACAGCCACCGTCGATGTATACCGTCGCGATACCAAAGGGATGCTTACCCTGGGAAAAGAGCTTCCCGGAGTACTGGGAGCCAGCGAACCCAAAGAGAACGCGGCCGATATGAAAACAACCGGCTGGGAATTGACCGTGGGTTACCGTGACGAGTTCCAACTGGACGGCAAGCCTTTCAATTGGGGAGCTAAGTTCATGTTGTCCGACAACCGCTCCTGGATCACCCGTTTCGACAATCCGACCCGGAGCCTGACCCAATATTACGAAGGGCAGGAACTGGGCGAGATCTGGGGTTTACAAAGCGACGGCTTCTTCCAGAGTGAAGAGGAGATCAAGAACCTCGACCAGTCGACGATCATCCCCTGGGGTGCTTTGGAGATCGTCAACGGATGGCCGAAATACAAAGATCTGAACGGCGACAAGAAGATTACCAAAGGAAACACGACCGTAGACGATCCGGGCGACCTGAGCATCATCGGCAATTCTTCGCCCCGTTTCCGCTTCGGGTTCAACCTGAATGCCGAATGGAATGGATTCGACCTGTCCGCTTTCTTCCAGGGGATTGCCAAACGCGACTATTACCCGGTCAGTTACCTATACTGGGGCTTCTACCAGCAACCCTATGCCGGAGGTCCCGAACATCTGTTCGACTTCTACCGCCCGACAACCGACAGCGATGTGGATATGGCCAAACATTCACAGTCGTATATCGCCGCCGGGCTGGCTAACCAAAATCTAAATGCCCGTTATCCGGTGCTCCAATCCTGGCTGGCCGACAAGAACCTGGGAACCGATATCAATAAGTCGATGGGGCTGGCTATTCCTCAGACCAACTATCTATTGAACGGTGCTTACCTGCGTATCAAAAACATCACGCTGGGATATACTCTGCCCTCCGAATGGACCCAAAAAGCACACTTGAGCCGGGTACGTGTGTTCGTCAGCGGTGATAATATATTCGAATGGAGTGCCCTGAAGAAATATTTCGATCCCGAGGCTGTGACCGACGAATCCAACTACGGGTATGTCTATCCGTTCAACCGCCAATATTCATTCGGCATCAATGTGACATTCTAACTATTTAAAAGAGAAATAATGAAAAAAGAATTATATTCCCTGGCAACGATCCTTGCCTGCCTCGTAGCGACCTCCTGCAACGACAGTTTCATGGACCGTCAACCGCAAACGGAAATCGGCGTGGAAAGTTACTTCAATACGGAGCAGGACCTGAAAATGTACTGCTATAACCTCTACAATTTCCCCAACTTCAACAATTATACGGCGGATGCCGGCACAGATAACCAGGCTACGACGGACGTGGTGGAAGTAAAGAATATCATGATCTCGACCAACCCCAATTCGACGACCGTCAGTGCCGACTGGGAATGGGATAAACTGCGCACGATCAACCTTTTCCTCGAAAATTGCGAAAGGGCGGCCGTAGCCGAAGATGTACTAGCCCACTATCAGGGGGTTGCCCGCTTCTTCCGTGCCCGTTTCTATATGGACAAAGTGAAACGCTTCTCCGATGTCCCCTGGTACGACAAGACATTGACTACCGCAGATGAAGATTTATACAAGCCGCGCGATTCAAGGGATTTTGTCGTTCAGAAGATATTCGAAGATTATCAGTTTGCCGCCGAACATGTAAAGACCGGACAGGAGATCGGTGCCGTAGATAGATGGGTTGTCCTCACTTATATGGCGCGTCATGCCTTATATGAGGGTACTTACCGTAAGTATCACAACGAGCTGAACTTGCAAAGTTCTGCCGACACTTACCTGAAAATGGCTGCCGACGCTACCCTTCAGATCATGAACGAAGGAGGTTTCAGCATCTACACGACAGGGGATATAGACAACGATTATCACACCTTGTTCGAAAGTTCCGACCTGAGTATCAACCCGGAAATCATTCTGGCGACCTACTTCGACAGGAAGATACAGGGAAATGGCTTCTGGGCTTTTATGTTCGGTAATTATATCCCCTGTCCGACCAAAGACCTGGTACAGTCGTACCTGATGAAAGACGGTTCTTACTACTCCGCCCAACCGGGTTACGAGACCAAACAGTTCGTCGAAGAGTTCCAGAACCGTGACCCACGTATGTGGCAGACTCTCGCCTGGCCGGGATGGGAGCTGATCAACACGATGACTTATGCACCTGGGGCAGGTATCTATGTGCAGAACCTAAACAAGAACTTCTCGGGTTACCACCAGATCAAAGGCTTTATCAACAATAAGGACGAAGACTATTACCTGGGCATCGACTATCCGGTACTCCGTTATGCTGAAGTGTTGCTGACCTATGCCGAAGCCCGTGCCGAACTGGGCGAACTGACACAGGACGACCTGAACAAAACAATCAACCTGCTCCGTTCACGTGCCGGCCTCCCTGCCATGCAACTGAACCCGACAGCCGATCCGGTCATGCAGAAAGCCTTCCCGAATATCTCTTCCACCCTGCAGGAGATACGCCGCGAACGCCGTGTCGAACTGGCCCTCGAAGGTTTCCGCTACGACGACCTGATGCGCTGGAAAGCCGGAAAGCTATTGGAAAAAGAACCTGAAGGTCTCTACTTCCCCTCTCTAGGCAAGTTCGACCTGACCGGAGACGGCATCGAAGATATTTACCTGATCCCTTCTTCACAGGACATCCCTGCCGAAGCGGATAAAGAGAGCAACTCATTAGGCAAAAAGCTAGTCTACTACAAAACCGGAACGATCGACGACACGAACGCGACCGTCTACCTGACGGAAGGCACAAAAGGTAATATTCTGACCATCAAAGATATCGGCACGTTTCAGGAACCTAAGTTCTACTACCGTCCCGTCCCCAAACACGAAATGGAACTGAATCCGGCACTAGCTCCGCAGTTGTTCGGATGGGAATAAGGAGAATTGAAAATTGAGAATAGAGAATTATTTAATAAGGTAATATAAAATATAATATGAAGACAACAAACGTATTGATCGCACTATCATTATTGGCGGCAGGTATATGTGCAAATGCGCAGGAAGCACTGCCCAAACAGATTAAAGCTGGAAAAGAACGGGTAAAGGCCCGCAAGGAGATTCGCCTGCCGCAGATCGACGGGTACAACCTGTTGAAATGCGACTTCCATATCCACACCATCTTCTCCGACGGTATCGTCTGGCCGACCCTGCGGGTGCAGGAAGCCTGGGAGGAAGGTTTGGATGCGATTGCCATCACCGACCATATCGAAGGACAACCGGCACGCCCGGCCATCGAAAAAGGTAATCATAACTACTCTTTCGACCTGGCCCGGGAGGAAGCAGCACGCCGGGAAATCATCCTTATCAAAGGGGGTGAAATCACCCGCTCGATGCCTCCCGGCCATTTGAATGCTTTGTTCGTCAAAGATGTGAATGCTCTCGACCAAAAGGATTATATGAAAGCAATTGAAGAAGCACACAACCAGGGAGCCTTCATCCAGTGGAATCATCCGGGATGGGGAGTCGACTCTATCCAGTGGCACGAAGTGCACGAGACACTCTACCAAAAAGGTTGGCTGAACGGTATCGAGGTTTTCAACGAGTTCGAATGGTATCCGGTGGCATTGAACTGGGTGAACGAAAAGAACCTGACCCTGCTTTGTAACACCGACATACACGACGTAATCGAACGTTTATATGACTTCCGCACCACTGGCCACCGTCCGATGACGCTTGTCCTATCAAAAGACCGCACAACTGAAGGAATCCGTGAAGCGCTCTTCGACCGCCGTACTTTGATATGGTTTTACGATACCCTGATGGGAAAAGAGGACCTGCTGCGGAAGTTCTTCCAGGCCTCCATCGAAGTGAAACCGATCCATCACACCACTCCCGAACGTTCTTACCAGAGCATCGTCAACCACACAGATGTCCCTTTCCTGTTAAAGAAAATCGACAAAAATGCCAATGGCTACCCGGAAACGATCGAAGTACCGGCAGGAGAAACGGTCTTGGTTATTCTTCCTAAAAATGAAAGCAGTCAGTCGGTCAGCTATCAGATAGACAATATGATTGTCAGCCCGGAAAAGAAATTACAAGTACAGTTATTCGGCAAGTAAATATATACCAACCTTGTAGGGGCAGGTTCTAAACCTGCCCTTTTACATTTTCCTGTTCCCACCCCATTCCTCTATTCCCACATTACTCCATTATTTCGCCTGTTATCAAAATAAAGCCCTATCTTTGCATCCTCAACAAATAACACGGATATGGATTGGTTGCAGGAAGCTTTTTTTGAGCCGACGATGTTGCAGGCTGTTATCGTGATCTCACTGGTTTCTGCGGTGGGACTGTTTCTGGGAAGACAGAAAATATTCGGTATATCACTGGGTATCACCTTTGTTTTCTTTGCCGGAATCATGGCCGGACACTTCGGGATTGTAGTCAATAAGGATATGCTGAACTTTGCACAGAGTTTCGGTTTGATCCTGTTTGTTTATTCCCTGGGGTTACAGGTCGGCCCGGGTTTTTTCTCTTCACTGAAGAAAGGCGGTGTCGCCATGAATATGATGGGGCTGGGCGTTATTTTGCTAGGGTTGATCATGACGCTTGTCCTGCATTGGACCACAGGTGTTTCGCTACCCAATATGGTCGGATTACTCTGTGGGGCTGTAACCAACACGCCGGCATTGGGAGCTGCCCAACAGGCTTTACTACAGGTGAATCCTGCCGATTATAAAGAAGTGACCGACATGGCACTGGCTTGCGCCGTGGCTTATCCTCTGGGCGTTGTAGGCGTGATCATGGCTATTATCCTGCTACGGAAAGTATTCAGCAATAAAAATCTGCCGGACGAAAAGGAAAAACATAACTCTAAACCCAACATTACCGAATTCCATATCAGCAACCCTGCTATCTACGATAAAAGCATCAAGGATATCATGAAGTTGACGGAGAAACATTTTGTCATCTCACGGGTATGGCGCAACGGGAAAGTCAGTATTCCTACCTCCGATACGATCCTCCACCAGGACGACCACCTCTTGATCATCTCCCAAAAATCAGACACAGAAACGATCAAAGTCCTTTTCGGAGAAGAAGAAAATGTAGACTGGAACAAAGAAGATATAGACTGGAATGCAATCGACTCGCAACTGATCTCACGCCGTATCGTCGTGACCCGTAACCGAGTGAACGGCGTAAAGCTCGGATCGCTCCGCCTGCGTAACCTGTATGGTATCAATATCACCCGTGTCAACCGTGCCGGTATCGACCTGATAGCCGATACAAATCTGCGCTTGCAGATCGGTGACCGCCTGACGATCGTCGGTGAAAAAAATGCGGTTAATAATGTAGGAAAGATACTGGGTGATGAGATCAAACGCCTGGACAACCCGAACCTGCTGGCCGTATTTATCGGCATCTCGCTGGGTGTCCTGCTTGGTTCGCTGCCTATTATGCTGCCGGGGATGACTACTCCTATTAAACTGGGTATTGCCGGTGGCCCGATCATTGTCGGTATCCTGATGGGAGCCTTCGGTCCACGCTTTCATCTGACAACTTATACAACAATGAGTGCCAACCTGATGTTGCGTCAATTGGGTATCGTGATCTATCTGGCGGGACTGGGAATCGATTCAGGAGCTCATTTTTTCGAAACGGTATTCCGGACGGAAGGTCTGTTATGGATCGGACTGGGATTCCTGCTGACCATCGTACCGGTACTGATAGTCGGCTTTATCGCCTCCCAATTCCTCAAACTCGATTATGCACATAATGTCGGAATGCTTTGCGGCAGTATGGCGAATCCTATGGCGCTGACTTATGCCAATACGACAGTGGAAGGCGACGAACCTTCGGTAGCCTACGCTACGGTTTATCCCCTATCCATGTTTATCAGGGTGATATCGGCACAGTTGATTATTATGCTATTTATGTAAAACAATGAGTCAATCTGTCAATGTAGAATGTGAGCTATCGGAAGTAGTATCCAAACAAAAAACAATGATACTACAACCGATAGCAACAGTTTTTTACTATAAACATATTTGTTTTGTTAGTAATCGCTATGTGTAAGCAGGAAATTTGACTGAGCGTGAATTAAATTGACAAACAGGTAATTGTTAAAGATCCCGGACACAACGAACGTAGAACGAATTAGTCTTATTGCTGGTACCCACGGTACCATTACCGAAGTACACACGCCACACGTTGTTAGTGCTGTACTCCGTAGCACTCCAGTAGCCGCCGGCGAAAAACGCAGTAAAGTGGCCTTTTCCGATTAACTGAGGGTGCAATATCCATATCATCAGCAGTTCACGTTGAGTAGGCAAACGCCAAGAACCTGTCCCACCGCCTTCTCCATTATACGACGCACAAGCCTTCCAGGCAGCAGCCCAGTCAACGGTAACTTCCAAATCAGCCCGCATCACCTGATATTTTATTGACATCCTGGCATTCCAGCTACCATTCTGACCGGATACAGAACTACCGGCAGACAAAAAATCTGTATTTGACGGTGTCTGCTGTTTTATCTGCGCATGCCGGGAAGCCGCTTCTGTAGATGACAACACAGCCCCCAGCGGATTCAAAGCACTTAAATCAATTACCGGATAGCCGCTTGGCATAGTAACAACCTGTGCCGACATTGAACCGGCAGAGAAGATCAACAACAATAATAAATAGATACAGACTTTATTTATTCGATACATAATTATATTCCTCCTATATTCTTTTAATAACGTTACATACATTGATGAACACACTAGAAAATATCCACCAAATACATATAGATAAATAGTTAAAGATCTCGGGCGCAACGAACCCTGAACATAGTGGTCTTAAAATTATTGTCCACGTAGCCATTACCGAAAGTCACGTACCACGAGTTAGTCGCATTGGCCTCCGAAGAACTCCAGAAGATGTCGGTGTAGAACGCAGAGTAGTCCGCATAAGCGCCGTTCTGCTCTATACCTCTCAATATTTCCCATATTGCTGCCAACTGTGCTTGAGTCGGTAGATACCAGGTTCCTTTAGCGACACCGCCAATCGTCAGATTATAGCAATAATCATAAGCTAAACCGGCAGTCTGATTTATACAGTTTAATGTATAAGTATAATCCCAGTATTTTTGGGTATCCGATTGATATTGAGTCGAAGTATTGTCTGACCACTTTCTTGTTACATTATCTGTTGCCGTCGTCCCACTCGTATTAGGCTGTAACAACAGGTTCTTCGTATAAGAGCCGATTATTGTCGGCGCAGCACCTGTTCCGGTTGTGTACCCCGAAGCACCACCGAATCGGCCGATGTTTAGGCCCCCTTTTACAACAGTGTTGGTAACAGTTACATTTGAATTGGCAGTAGCCGCCAATTCCAGATGCTTCGCCAGGGTTCCGCTAACGTTGACTGTTATGTTATAAATGTTATTACGCCGTAAAGCAATATTTTTCAAATAAACATCATAGGTAAAGGCATAGCCGCCACCGGCTATATATTCCTCCCCAACTGCCGGATTTGTATTGACTGCTACTGACTTTGTATCGGTTCCCAGCCGGATATAAACGGTTTTAGCCGCATCAGCGGTCGTTTGTACGTTCTCACCTACATACCAGGTATTACCGTTTGTATTTTTCCCGGCAGTGGCAGTTGTATTATATCGCCCCGAAGCAGTTGCTGTAGAGCCTGTTCCGTCATAATTATTGGAAGTGCCGAAATACATCTTTCCTGCATTATACAAATTGATGGCATTACGGGAAGGGCCTCCCTCGATGGAAAAAGTATTGTTAGTCAAATTGATCTGGGCAAGCATGCGGTAGAGCTGAACGGTTGGTACAGCAGTAAAGGAACCTCCTGATAAAGTAACCGTTGCACTACCCACATAAGGTATATCCGTGTCTTTTGTTACATCACTTGTTAATGTCAGATTTTGGAATGCGGCATAGTTTCCATTAAAAGTAGAAAAAGCAGTATTACTTGTATAATTATCCCCGGCAGCATCATTGGCAATAATAACCAAGCGACCGTTGGTGGCAGAAGCATCTGCGATATTGGTAAACACCAGCGTCACACTTGAACCTGTACTTGCCATTGTAAGCGAAGCCTTCCCGTTGAACGTACCATCGCTCTTAAACAAAAAAGCATAGATATTCTTTAGTGACGAAGCGGCTTTGGTGGTGATGGTCTTTGCCGTATCGGTTGTCAATACCTGCATCTCGTAGTAGAAGCCTGCTTTACGTGCTTCGCTGGCGGAGTCGGATTCACAGATTACGGCCTTTGTCTCAACTATCGGAGGTACGGCAAGCGACAATTTCAGCGTAGCCGTTTCTCCTTTTCCTTTGTCGGGCAGTTCTCGTTCTGCATCGTCTGTACAAGCGGGTAAAATACCTGAGAATACTAACGCGGAAACCAGCGTCAGCAAACGGCTTGCACCTGAATGTAATGTTTTGTTCATGTGAAAATGAATTGATATCCATCAATCCCCGGAGTGGATAGGTTATAAAATAAAAGAGGCGCGAGGACTGTTGATATATCAAGAGTTGAGGCCTTAGACTGCCCTAAACATCAATATACAACAGCTACCCTCACGCCCTTTTATTTGTAAATCCATACAAACATATACATATAGTAATGCCTATGAATAGATATAACAAAAAAGGTACGTGAGCATTTAGCCTGTATATTATCCGATGTTTATGAAATTGTCTAAGTTTCAACTCTTGGATAATATCTTTAAAACGCTTCCGTAATCAATAAAACGTACTTACCGGTAACGCTATACCAGGGTACAAGGGCAAAAATATAGAGAAGCGGCGGATAAAACAAGCAAAAAGGAAAAAGTTTTTCGATTTGATTGTCGTTCTTTATTCGTTCAAATTCAATATCTCGTTGATATTCTATGTCAATAAGCAGGAAAAGCCGGATTTGTTTTTCTGTTTCGAGCATGAGGAGACAAGGTTGTGCTATCGGTTATTTTATCATTTTATCATTTTGTCATTTTACCATTTTGATAATTCTCCCATGAAATCCTTTCGTTGTATGCACTTACGGTCAGAGGTCTATTCAAATATCCCGCTGTGCCGGAGTTAAGCATTGACATTTTGATTACGTATACGCAGATAAAGATTGCAGATAGATTACCGGCGAGAATACTTCCGGCAGGCAATTGAGAAAGAAGGTAGTAAGAATGTAGTTTGAGCAACACAATGTTAGTCGAGAAAGTATTAACCGACAGTAACTTCCGGAAGAAAAAGAGCCATTTAGTATGCCGTATTTGTATCTTTTTAGTACTTCCCTACCTGTCTACTCCAACTACCTGGGACTTCATTGCCATCAGCCGGGACTTCATTCGGATTAGCTCGGACTTCACCTGCATTTACCTCGGTCTCCATCGCGATTAGGTCCCAGCCGATGGAAGCAAAGTCCGATTTCATCACCACTAGCTGCCGGATATTCTTAGAAAAGTAACCTGTCAGGAGCATTTATTTCTTTGTCTCTGTTGTACAAAGTGGCTTGTTCGTGATATTTTGCCATCAATCCGATGTGTTTAGTTGCATAACGCACGGTTCTCCTTTTATAAAAGCTGTGTCTTATTAAAGATACAAACCTAGTAAAAGGTGAACCAAAATGACAGACCTTGTAGGGGCGGTTCGCGAACCGCCCAATATCAACAGGACGTAATCATTGTCACAAAGGGCAGGTTCCAAACCTGTCCCTACAGTCGAACCTGCCTGTCCCATTGTGACGGCGCCTGTAAGGGCGGTTCGCGAACCGCCCCTACCAACGACACTACATTCAATTCTGGCGAGAATCGAAATAAACTAATTCTGCCAATGGGTATAATAAGTTACCCTCTTACGATCTCTTCTTTCTCCTTATCCCAGTACATCGTACGTCCTTCCAGATAAGCATGGGTTCCCATGTGGGCGGTCATGGCTTCCTGGAATGCGGCATCGATATTACAGCTGGGCTGCTTGTTCTGGCGGATACATTCCAACCATTCGCGAATATGCAGGTGAGTCGTATCGTAACGTTTACCGCTTACATACGTATAAAGCAGACCGCGTTGAGCGAAATACAACTCCGTAGGCGACGTGATGGCATCCACCGAGTTTTGCCCCGGCACATAGGTATAGAATGGTTCGTTCGGTTTGATGATCCCCTTGTCGATCTTCTCCTTATAGATCTCGGAAGCCGGATCGGCCTTCAGGGTGATCGTATTGGAAAGCTCCATCTGGGCATCGTGTCCCATAATGACTTTACCACGCGGACGGTTGCTTGCCAGTGTGGCGCTGTACAACATCGTCATATCGCGGTCCGGAAATTCGAAGGTAGTCTGCAACACATCCGGCACGGTACGGCCATCCTTGAAGTAATAGACACCACCGGAAGAGGTTGCCGAGTGAGGAATACCGACATCGAATATCTGGTTGATCGCATCATATTCGTGTGTCAACAGGTCACCGCTCAATCCTGTACTGTAATCCCACCAGCAACGCCAGCGAAAGAAACGTTCCAGGCTGAACTTGTCGCGGGGATCAGGACCGATATACCGTTGCAGGTTATTAGATGTCATATAGTCGGTATATTCCTTGATACGTTCTTCCGGCCCTTCGAACTGTTTCCAGTCGATCGTTTCGGGGGAAGCACCGTCGATCAGCGGATATACCCAGGCTCCGTTCGGGTCGTTACGGTTGGTACATACTTCGATCAGGGATACTTTACCGATCAGCCCCTTGTCGATGATCTCTTTGGCACGGATATAACTGTCGGTCTGACGTCCCTGGTGGCCTAACTGGAATACAATACCTGTTTCTTTCACGACTTCCCGTACCTTATAAGTTTCGGGAACTGTCCACGAAAGAGGTTTCTCTACATACACATGCTTGCCGGCTTTAGCCGCTTCCATCGCCATCGTACTATGCCAGTGATCGGGAGTCGCAATGATAACAGCGTCGATATCGTCGGCCGCCAACAGTTCCTGATAGGTTCTGTAACGTTTCGGAGCCTTACCGAAAGTACCGTTCGATCCTTCGCGGTGGATGTTGGAGGCAGCCAGTACAGCCGCTTCGCCATATACATCGAAAATATCGCATACGCCGGTTACTTCTATATTCAGGTCGTCCTGTTGCAGGAACTGTTCGTAACGCTTGTCCTTACTGTCGTTCTTTGCCCCTTCGATCAGTCCGTCGATCCAGGATGGTTCGGCGAAACCGGCGGCACGCATCAACTGCTTACCGCGGATACCGAAACCGATCATCCCGATACGTATCTTCTTTCCGTCCGGCTGGGCGGGGATCATATAATGTTCTTTATCGAAACGGAAAGAGCTACCCAGACTTTTCGTTTTTTTGTCGTATTGCTGTTTCTTATAGACGCCATAGCCCAATGCTCCCAACACGGGTATGGTAGCCAATGTTTTCAGGGCATTGCGCCGGCCTTCCGATTCGGGGCCTTTGTTTTCTTTCGGAGTATTATTGTTATTTTCTGTTGCCATGATATTACATTAGTTTGAGTTTAGACAATAAGGGGATCGCCTTTTTCAGATAACGATCCAGCCCGATAATATGTGAGGTGGGGAAAGCCAGCAGCACAGCCAGTGCAGCCATCTCGACCAGATTCTTGTCTATCCACAGGTAGGAACCTTCAAACGGCATCATATATTGTGCACCGATGAAAGAAGGATGGGAAAGATAATAAAACGCAAGCAATATCATTGCCCCGATAGAAGAGAGTTTGCTGAAAGCACCTGTAATCAGCCCCAGACCAATCAACAGCAATGCCCATTCGTTCAGCGCATTGACCATGTTCATCATAGCCGGATCGCTAGCCAATCCGGAGAAAAAGTCTGACATAAAACCTTTGGAATCCATCAGATAAGGCAATGAAGTCCATTTTGGATTCAGGATCTTCACCAACCCTTCATAGGCAAAATGCCAACCAATAAATAATCGCAGTATAACCATCGCGGTCAACTGCGCAGAAGTGTAAGAATCTTTCTGTATCATTTCATGTATTTGATTTAACAGTCGCAAATATAAAAATAAAATCTGTCGATCGAAGACTTTAGAAAGCTTACGATGCTAAAACTTATGGCATTTAACCAATATTTTGTCTCCGTTAACTAAGGTAGTAGCAAAAAGGTAAACATCTCCTCCATCCGCTATCTTTGTACGTTTACGCAGTTCCTCAACGGATAACGGGAAATTGCGGACAGTGATATTGGCTTGCGGAATCTCTTTGTCCAGCCTCTTACACAGTTTTCCGGAAAAGGGATAAACTTCTTCTACGACAAAACGCCTACCGGGAAAATCGTCTACCGGTATGTCTGAGGTATAAAGGTGACTACTTACTTGTAGTTTCTCCAAACCGAAACGAGCTG
Source organism: Parabacteroides leei (assembly GCF_023369805.1). Classification (NCBI taxonomy): domain Bacteria; kingdom Pseudomonadati; phylum Bacteroidota; class Bacteroidia; order Bacteroidales; family Tannerellaceae; genus Parabacteroides; species Parabacteroides leei. The sequence goes on along the minus strand of NZ_JAMBQG010000001.1, from coordinate 214,490 downwards.
CCACACTCTTAAAAGCTCCGGCTTTCAATAGGGAAGCATTGGGCTCAAAGAGATATTTTCTTATCAGGCCGGCCAAATGTAACTCTTGCCGGCGTTCATCATGCAATGTAAATACAAAAGATTCTTCCCGTCCATTACTATTATAGTTGACGCAATGAATAACGGGTGATTCTACTTCCGCATTGCGCTCTACAACAAAAAGAAGCTCTTTACATTCGTTCTTTACAGAGAGTATATGTATAGCTGTTGTTCCCGGCAATAAATCCAGCGTCATCTGAATATCTGCCATCGGAGACAGTTTAGCTATTACTTTGGGAGCATGACGGAACAATTCGGGCAAAAGAGCCGGCAGATCCGGTTCGCAATCCTGTAAGGCATAAACACGTTTATTGCCTTCACCACGGCGGGCAGGATCGATATAGAAAATACTGATTTCAGGCACGCGGGAAATCAATTCCGTGCTGTCTCCTTCCACGATAGTGATATTATCAGCTCCAAGTACGGAAAAGTTATTGCGTGCCGCCTCACAGTAAGCGGGGAAGCGTTCTATATAGGTGATATGACGGGCTTTGAGGGAGAGATAATAACTGTCGATCCCCAAACCTCCGGTCAGATCGCACAAGGTATCGCTTTCTTCAACCAACCGTTGTTTATATAAAGCAGTTTGTTCGGACGAACATTGTTCCGCCGATATTTTGGAGGGGAACAACAAGGCGTCATTCGTATACCATACAGGTAACTTGTCTTTGATCTGACGCCGGGAAGCAATCTGTTCGACTGCAAAGGGAACATCCACCGAAGGATAACGGGAAGCACTCAGCAGTAACCGTGTCAAATCGTCACCGGCATGTTCTTTTACAAATAACCTGAATTCGTCTGTCTGTTTCATACGGCAAAGATACAGCATTTATTCAAAACAGGCAGAGATAAAATATTTTCAAAAAAAGTATCAAATCATTTGCAGTTTGTCAGAGAATATCTATATTTGCTGCCGTAATAACAAAAAACAAAGATGAGAACATTTATAGTAAATACATTTTGGTGGTGGCGCTCTTTACTCCTCAAACGGTCGTAAGGAACGCAGTCCTGTGTATATACTAGAGAAAGATATCATAGAAAGGTCTGTCGCACTTGCGACAGACCTTTTTTCTTTTGTAAGCAAACGGAATACAACTAAAATAAAATAGCAAAAAGATGAAAACGTATCAAGTTGACAAGAACGGTTATTATGGTGAGTTCGGCGGGGCATATATTCCCGAGATACTTCACCGGTGTGTGGAAGAATTACAGAATACTTATCTGGAAGTACTCGAAAGCGAGAGTTTCAAGCAGGAGTTCAACCAATTGTTGCGCGATTATGTAGGCCGTCCCTCTCCCCTTTACCTGGCAAAACGGCTAAGCGAAAAGTATGGCTGTAAGATCTATCTGAAACGGGAAGACCTGAATCACACCGGTGCCCATAAGATCAACAACACGATCGGCCAGATCCTACTGGCACGCCGCATGGGTAAAACACGTATCATCGCCGAAACAGGTGCCGGACAGCATGGTGTTGCCTCCGCAACCGTCTGTGCTCTGATGAATATGAAATGTATCGTCTATATGGGTAAAACCGACGTGGAACGCCAGCATGCCAATGTGCAAAAAATGGAAATGCTCGGTGCAACGGTTGTCCCCGTTACTTCCGGTAATATGACATTAAAAGATGCAACGAACGAGGCGATCCGCGACTGGTGTTGTCATCCTTCCGATACGTATTACATCATTGGTTCGACTGTTGGACCTCATCCCTACCCCGATATGGTTGCCCGCCTGCAATCAGTAATCAGTGAAGAGATAAAAAAACAACTTCTCGAACAGGAAGGACGCGAAAATCCGGACTATCTGATTGCTTGTGTAGGAGGTGGAAGTAACGCCGCAGGAACGATCTATCATTTTATTGACGATGAACGGGTAAAACTCGTACTGGCTGAAGCCGGAGGAAAAGGAATCTGCTCAGGAATGAGCGCCGCCACTATCCAACTGGGGAAAAAGGGTATTATCCACGGAGCTCGTACTTTGGTGATGCAAAGTGAAGACGGACAGATCGAAGAGCCTTATTCAATATCTGCCGGATTGGACTATCCGGGTATCGGACCGATCCATGCAAACCTGTCTGTTTCCCACCGGGCTTCCATTCTGGCTGTCGATGATGACGAAGCTTTGGAAGCTGCATTCGAACTGACCCGTCTGGAAGGGATTATCCCGGCACTGGAAAGTGCACATGCCTTAGGGGCACTCGCCAAGGTGGATTTTAAACCGGAAGATGTGGTCGTACTGACTGTTTCCGGACGTGGAGATAAGGATATGGATACATATATTGAATATAAAAACAGAAAGTAACCGATGAAAAATTATCATTTCAAAACTATAAGCAAACAGGTTTTAGGCGACCTGCACACTCCCGTCAGTATTTATTTGAAAGTACGGGATATCTATCCGGAATCGGCTTTACTGGAAAGTTCGGACTTCCACGGAAATGAAAACAGTCTTTCGTTTATCGCCCTTTGTCCGCTGGCAAGTATCGGCATCAACAACGGTGAGTGTACAGCCACTTTCCCCGACGGAAACCGCGAAGTTACTCCACTCACCGAAAGTTACAACGTTGCTGATGCAATGAATGACTTCCTCGGCCGTTACAGTATTGAAGGAACTGACAAGAAAGTATGCGGCCTGTTCGGTTACACAGCTTTTGATGCTGTCCGCTACTTCGAGAACATCCCGGTCATGGAAGCTCACCACGAAGAAAACGATGCGCCTGATATGCTATACATATTATATAAGTATATCCTTGTATTCAACCACTTCAAAAATGAGTTGACATTAGTCGAGTTATTGCAGGAAGATGAAAAGAGCAACCTGCAGGAAATAGAAACACTGATCGAAAACCGCAACTATGCCTCCTATAACTTCCAGACGACAGGTCCGGAAACTTCTCCTATCACCGGAGACGAATACAAAGCAATGGTTCGCGAAGGTATCAAACACTGCATGCGCGGCGATGTTTTCCAGATCGTATTGAGCCGCCGCTTCGAACAACCATTCAAAGGGGATGACTTTAAGGTATACCGTGCCTTACGAAGTGTCAATCCTTCTCCTTATCTGTTCTATTTCGATTTCGGCGGTTTCCGCATCTTCGGTTCTTCTCCTGAGACACATTGTAAGGTGACAGAAGGACACGCAAGCATCGACCCCATTGCCGGAACCGCTTTCCGCACGGGAAATGTGGCATTAGACAAACAGCGTACAGAAGCGTTGCTGGCCGACCCGAAAGAAAATGCCGAACATGTGATGCTGGTAGACCTCGCCCGCAATGACCTGAGCCGCAATGCCCACAGCGTACAGGTCGATTTCTATAAAGAAGTACAATATTACAGTCACGTTATCCACCTCGTATCCCGTGTGAGCGGAGAAGTCGACAGCAATAGCAATCCTGTCAAGACTTATATAGATACCTTCCCCGCCGGAACCTTGAGCGGTGCACCGAAAGTGCGTGCCATGCAACTGATCACCGATCTCGAAAAACATAACCGCGGCGCTTATGGCGGTTGTATCGGATTTATCGGTCTGGACGGTGATCTGAACCAGGCTATTACCATCCGTACATTCGTAAGCCGTGGCAACGTATTATATTATCAGGCTGGCGCCGGCATCGTTGCCAAAAGCAACGACGAACGTGAACTTCAGGAAGTAAACAACAAGCTGGGAGCCTTGAAAAAAGCAATCGACCTGGCAGCAACTTTAAAGAACTAAGATTATGAGCAAAATATTATTATTCGACAATTACGATTCCTTCACTTACAATTTACTACACATACTGAAGGAGCTGGGTGCAGAAGTGGAAGTGCACCGCAACGACAAAATATCACTGGACGAAGTAAACCGTTTCGATAAGATATTGCTTTCACCGGGGCCCGGTATCCCCGAAGAAGCTGGTATCCTGCTCCCACTGATCCGCCGGTATGCCCCGACCAAAAGTATCCTGGGTGTCTGCCTGGGCGAACAAGCGATAGGCGAAGCCTTCGGGGCGACTCTTATTAACTTGACAGATGTTCATCATGGCGTATGTTCCGATATCCGGGTGACAGCGAAAGAACCTTTGTTCGCCGGTCTTGAACCTGGATTTCGTGCCGGACGTTATCATTCATGGGCCGTATCGCGCGATAACTTCCCCGACTGTCTGGAAATAACAGCCGAAGATATGGAAGAAAGACAGATCATGGCTTTACGTCATCGCACGTATGATGTCAGGGGTATTCAGTTTCACCCGGAATCGGTGCTGACTCCGAAAGGAAAAATCATTATTGAAAACTGGTTAAAAGCATAACACAATGAAAGATATATTATACAGATTATTCGAACATCAGTATCTGGGACGGGATGAAGCCCGACAGATATTGCAAAAGATGGCAGCCGGAGAATATAACGATTCACAGATAGCCAGCTTGATCACGGTATTCCTGATGCGTAACATTTCCGTAGAAGAGCTATCCGGTTTCCGCGAAGCACTGCTTGAAATGCGTGTACCGGTCGACCTGACCGATTTCAAACCGATCGACATCGTAGGAACCGGAGGCGATGGCAAAAACACATTCAATATCAGCACCGCCTCCTGCTTCGTTGTGGCAGGAGCCGGTTACAACGTGGTGAAGCATGGCAACTATGGGGCTACTTCCGTGAGTGGGGCCAGCAATGTGATGGAGCAACACGGTGTTAAGTTCACGAACAGTATCGACAAACTTCGCGAATCGATGGAAGCCTGCCACATTGCCTACCTGCATGCACCTTTGTTCAACCCCGCATTGAAGGCTGTCGCTCCGGTACGCAAAAGCCTGGGGGTACGTAGCTTCTTCAATATGCTCGGCCCGCTGGTTAATCCGGTGATGCCCGCTTATCAGTTACTGGGTGTATATAACCTACCGCTGCTTCGTCTGTACAGTTATACATATCAGGAAAGCGGAACACGTTTTGCTGTCGTTCACAGTCTGGACGGGTTCGACGAAATATCCCTGACGACTGAGTTTAAGGTAGCTATGCCGGAAAAAGAAAAATTGTATACTCCGGAAATGTTAGGTTTCTCCCGTTGTACCGAGGCCGATCTCGACGGCGGACAAACCGTAGAAGATGCCGCCCGGATATTCGACAACGTAATGAGGAATACGGCAACCCCGGCACAGAAGAACTGCGTGATTGCCAACTCCGCCTTCGCCATCCAGGTGATCTGCCCGGAAAAGAAGATTGAAACCTGCATCGCCGAGGCACGCGAGTCGCTGGAAAGCGGAAAAGCATTGGCAACATTGAAGAAGTTCATTTCACTAAACGATTAATTATGAAAGATATATTACAAGACATCATAGCCAACAAGCGCATTGAAGTAGAACGGCAAAAGCAGGCCGTCCGCCTTCAAACGTTACTGGCATTAGGCGGCGAACGGCTTGAACGCACCACCTATTCGATGCGTGCGTCGCTGGCGGCTTCCTCTTCGGGAATCATCGCCGAGTTTAAACGTAAAAGTCCGTCCAAAGGTTGGTTACATCCGGATGCGGCTATTACAGAGATAGTACCAGCTTATAAAGAGGCCGGAGCTTCTGCTTGTTCCATCCTTACCGACCCGCAATTCTTCGGCGGCTCATTGGGTGACCTGTGCCTGGCACGCAAATTGGTCGATATTCCACTGCTGCGAAAAGATTTTATCATAGATGAGTATCAGCTTTACCAGGCACGTGTCATGGGAGCCGATGCCGTATTATTAATTGCCGCCTGCCTCACTCCGGACCAATGCCTTGAATTGGCAGAACTGGCACATACGTTGCAATTGGAAACACTACTGGAAGTCCACAGCGAAAAAGAACTGGAATATCTGAATCCGCATATCGACATGCTGGGCGTAAACAACCGTAATCTCGGAACCTTCCACACCGATGTCGCTAATTCATTCCATTTGGCAGAAAAGATGCAGGAGATAGTCCGAGAAAAAGATCTTTCTCCTCTATTGGTTTCCGAAAGCGGCATTTCCGATACAGAAACAGTAAGTCGTCTTCGGGAAGCTGGTTTCCGTGGTTTCCTGATCGGTGAAACATTTATGAAAACCGGGCAGCCGGGTGATACCCTGTCTGCTTTCATAGGAGATCTGCCATGCTGATCAAAGTATGTGGAATGCGTGACCCGGAAAATATCCGGCAGGTAGCAGCGACAGGAATCGACTGGATGGGATTCATCTTTTACGCCAAATCGCCAAGGCGATTTGGTTCAGTGGACAGTGGACAGTTGACAGATGACAGTTTAAAGAAAACCGACAACAACCACTCCTCCAACTGTCAACTGCCAACTATCAATCGTCAACTGAAAAAAGTAGGTGTCTTCGTCAATGCAACTCCCGAGTATATGATGGAAACAGCCAACCTGTATAAACTCGACTACTTACAGTTACATGGCAACGAATCACCGGACACCTGTTACGCACTCCAAAAGCGTGGCTATACAATTATCAAAGCATTCTCTATCGCCTCGATTGACGACCTGGCTCCGACTTCCGAATATGAAGGACGTGCCGATTATTTCCTGTTCGACACCAAATGCAACGGTTATGGTGGCTCAGGTAAACAGTTCGACTGGTCGGTACTCACTTCTTATAAAGGAAACACACCGTTCCTGCTCAGTGGTGGTATCAACCCCGACAGCGCAGACGCCATCGTGAATTTCCGGCATCCCCGACTGGCTGGTATCGACCTGAACAGTGGGTTTGAAACCGAACCGGGCATGAAGGATGCGGATAAGATAAAAACGTTTATTGATAAGATTAAGAAATAATAAAAAGACAAGGATATGAATCGCATTACAAATTTATTCGAAACAAAGAAAAACGGCATCCTGTCCGTTTACTTTACAGCCGGTTATCCGCAATTAAACGATACGGTAACCATTCTGAAAGAGTTGGAGGCAAAAGGCATCAATATGGTAGAAGTGGGTATCCCCTTTTCCGACCCGATGGCTGATGGTATCGTTATCCAGGAGGCGGCTACACAGGCGTTACGCAACGGCATGTCGCTCCACCTCCTGTTCGACCAGTTGAAAGACATACGGAAAGAAGTTCAAATGCCACTGGTACTGATGGGATATCTCAACCCTATCATGCAATTCGGTTTCGAGGCATTCTGCAAGAAGTGTGCAGAGGTTGGTATAGACGGCGTGATCATCCCCGATCTGCCTTTTGCCGATTACATGACCGACTACAAAGAGACAGCCGACCGCTATGATCTGAAAATGATCATGCTAATCACTCCGGAAACTTCCGAAGAGCGTATCCGCCTGATCGACGAGCATACTTCCGGCTTTATCTATATGGTATCGAGTGCAGCCACCACCGGAGCACAACAAAGTTTCGACGATCAGAAACAGGCCTACTTCCGCCGTATCAACGCAATGAATCTGCAGAATCCGCGTTTGGTCGGTTTCGGTATCTCCAACAAAGCTACTTACGAAGCAGCAGCCTCCAATTCCTCTGGTGCCATTATCGGCAGCAAGTTTGTACAACTACTGAAAAGTGAGCCGACAGCAGCCGCAGCAGTCAACAAGCTACTGGAAGCACTGAAGCTATAAACAAGCCAGGAACGGGTAAATACCGAACAAGAAACAGGTAGGCATCGCTTTATAAATGGATGCCTACCCGTTTTTCTACCTTTTTGCGGAAAGCGAGGGATTCGAACCCCCGGTACAGTTACCCGTACACCGCATTTCGAGTGCGGCCCGATCGACCACTCCGGCAGCTTTCCTGATCGTTTGCGTGGCAAATGTATGAAAAATTTGGTACCGTTATCCTCCGAAGACTATTTTTTTCAATAAGTAACACTACTGTACTAGCCGGTATGACACTATAGTGCTAATACGCTTCACACTATAGTGTCAGATGGTATAGCACTATTATCTTAAAGACGTAGCACTATAATGTCAAAAAAGGGAGTAACCTCCCGGCACTCCCTTCTATCGTGTTAACGAATTTGACCGTATTATTTGAAATAACGGTTATATAATCCTTCGAAGCCTTTACCATGACGGGCTTCATCTTTACACATTTCGTGTACAGTATCGTGGATAGCATCCAGATTCTGCTGTTTAGCCAAAGTCGCGATACGTTTTTTGTCTTCGCAAGCACCTGCTTCTGCTTCCATACGTTTTTTCAGGTTAGTCTTTGTATCCCAAACAACATCACCCAGTAATTCTGCAAATTTAGCAGCATGTTCAGCTTCTTCCCATGCGTAACGTTTGAATGCTTCTGCTACTTCAGGATAACCTTCACGGTCTGCCTGACGACTCATAGCCAGATACATACCGACTTCAGTACATTCACCCATGAAATGAGCGTTCAAACCTTCAAGAATAACAGGGTCAACACCTTTAGCTACGCCTAATACATGTTCGTCAACAAACTGTAAAGCACCGGTTGTTTCTACCAGTTCTTTAAACTTGCTTTTCGGTTGTTTACATTGCGGACAGAATTCGGGAGCTTCATCACCTTCATGAACATAACCACATACCGTGCAGATCCATTTCTTTTTCATCTTCGTAAAATTTTATTGGTTGTAAAACTATTAGTATATATAATCGTTGTTATTCGCTGTGACAAAATTAACCAAACAAATCTAAAGGACAAGAAATAGCCGATAGAAATATTCTATGTGTTAATTGATAAAAACTATGAAACCTATTCAGACGGCGAACTGTTTACTTATAAAACTTACATATATATGGATACATTAAAGATTACAGGCTTATTAGGCGACAAATCCGAGTATTATCTCGGTCATACATGCAAAACGATCGACAAATCGCAGATACATATTCCATCACCTTCTATTATTGATGACATATGGATTAATACGGACAGAAACATTCAAACATTAAATAATCTGCAGAGAATGCTGGGGCATGGACGACTGGCAAATACAGGTTATCTGTCTATCCTCCCGGTTGATCAGGATATCGAACATACTGCCGGAGCCTCGTTTGCTCCGAATCCTATTTATTTCGATCCGGAAAACATCGTGAAGTTAGCTATCGAAGGTGGTTGTAACGCCGTTGCTTCTACATTCGGGAATTTAGGAATCGTTGCACGTAAATATGCACATAAAATTCCATTCCTCGTAAAACTAAACCATAACGAATTGCTTACCTACCCGAACAGTTACAATCAGGTGATGTTTGGAACTGTAAAAGAAGCTTGGAATATGGGAGCCGCAGCCGTTGGTGCAACAATCTATTTCGGTTCTGCCGAAAGTCGTGACCAACTGGTAGAAATAGCAGAGGCATTCGAATATGCGCACGAACTGGGTATGGCCACCGTTCTTTGGTGTTATTTACGGAATAATGACTTCAAAAAAGATGGAATCGATTATCACTCGGCAGCCGACCTTACCGGACAGGCTAATCACTTGGGAGTAACGATCAAAGCGGATATCGTCAAACAGAAATTACCTTCCAATAACGGTGGATTCACAGCCATCAACTTTGGGAAAGTAGATAAAAAGATGTACACCGAACTGGCAACCGAACACCCGATCGACCTCTGTCGCTATCAGGTAGCAAACGGTTATATGGGACGTGTGGGTCTGATCAATTCCGGAGGAGAATCGCACGGAGCTTCCGACCTGAAAGATGCCGTCATCACAGCCGTTGTAAACAAACGTGCCGGCGGTATGGGACTTATCAGCGGACGTAAAGCTTTCCAACGCTCCATGAAAGATGGTGTCGAACTGTTACACACCATTCAGGATGTATATCTGAACCCGGAAATTACGATTGCATAAACAAAGAAATGGGATATATGGTAAGTGCATGGAAGGTTATCCCTTTTCATGCACTTTTTATGTAAAAAGCCATTACCTTTGCACCTATTAATAAAGGCAAAATGAAATCTCAGGCTTATAAAGGGCATCTGGCGATGCTGAGTGCAAACATACTATGGGGACTGATGTCTCCCGTATCGAAAGCGGTATTAATAGCAGGTCCTATCAGTGCGCTATCACTGACTACGTTCCGCATGGTAGGAGCAGCAGTTATATTCTGGCTGGCTTCCCTCTTTACTAAAAAGGAACATGTCAACCATCAGGACTTGATGAAATTGTTCTTTGCTGCGTTACTGGGGATCGTTCTGAACCAGGGTTCATTCATTTTCGGAGTTTCCCTGACTTCACCGATCAATGCATCTATCGTTACGACCACAACACCTATCATCACGATGATTATTGCTGCGTTCTATCTGAAAGAACCTGTTACAGGAAAGAAAGTGATCGGAATTTTCATAGGAGCAGCAGGAGCATTACTACTAATCCTGAGCAGTCAGAGTTCTGCTGCCGGCGGAGGGAAAAGCAGTAATATATGGGGAGACCTACTCTGCCTGCTGGCACAGTTCAGTTTTTCATTCTATTTTGTATTATTTAAGGGATTGATCGGCAAATACTCACCCATCACATTGATGAAATGGATGTTTACGTATGCATCTATCTGTACGATACCGTTTTCCTACAATCACATTGCAGGCATCGACTTCCTGCATCTTCCTTCTGAATTATATATGGGTATCGCGTATGTCGTATTGGGAGGAACATTCTTACCTTACCTGTTTATCCCTATCGGCCAAAACCTGCTGCGCCCGACAGTAGCCTGCATGTATAATTATGTACAACCGATCGTGGCATCCCTGATTGCCGTACTTTGGGGAATGGATACTTTCGGGGTAATGAAAGGTATCGCCGTTGCACTGGTCTTTTCCGGCGTATATATTGTAACACAAAGTAAATCGAGGGCGCAACTGGAAGGTTATCAGGCTGCACAAGGCAAGCCTGAATAACCTTTTATTCTATTTATTTTGTAAACGGCAATAACCATAAACGGCCGGTTTACTTATATCTCCCTGCTGATAAAGTCCGGGACGGGAAATGCGATCCCAACGCACTAGAGATTTCAAGGCGGACGGTGAAAGATCATACTCTATTTCTTTCCATTTACAGCCGTCTTCACTATAAGTAAATGAACAACGAACACCGTCTTTCACCTTCATCCGGAGATACAAGGAAGGAGCCGGCAATTTCATATCAGCCAATATCAGTTCCTTTCCTTCGTTTACAGCTTTCAGTTTCAGGCGATCCGCTTCACAACCGAGTGTCAATAGGTTATTGTCGTCACCATACATGACAACACCTTTCCAACTTTCGTTCTGATTTACCACTGCTGTCTCCAAAATGTAATCGGCTGTCACCGGACGTAAACAGAGGGCATTACCGGTACTGACTCCCGGCTTCGGAGAACCGCTTAAATACAAGTTTCCGGCTTTCAATTCCATCTTCACATCGGCATACGGATAATTCCAGGACCATTCAGGACGAAGAGACGTTGCAGTAAAATCATCGGCAAAGTCGGGAACCGGCTCCTGCACACAATCGGTGAAGGGCATCGGCTGTGCCATACTGGCATATTCTCCGGTGACAAAATAAGGCCAGTTATCTCCACCCATCCTCATCTCCTGCAGATGCGGTTGACGTCCCTGAAAGAAATCACCGTCCTTGCTATAAGCATGACAAAGATAAAACATGCGTCCGTCAGGTGTAATGGTTAACGTCCCGTGGCCGATAGACATAATATCTTTTCCACCATGAAGGATCGGGTTACCTTCATATTTCTCATATGGACCAGCCAGTTTCTTCGAACGGGCCACACTCACTGCATAATCACTGTTTGGGCCGCAACAACCGTTCACTGCATATATAATATAGTAATAGCCATTCTGCTTGAACCAGTGCTGTCCTTCCATACCGCGTCTTTCATCATCACGGAGCAGACTGAAAGGTTCGCCTTCCAGATGCAATCCGTCGGAACTTAGCTTGCTGGCCAGCAACTCAATCGGTCGCTGATCCAGTCCGTAAGCCTTCCAAGAGATGTAAAGCTGTCCGTTATCTTCCAAAACAAAGGCATCGATCGCTTCTTTACCGAATTCAATAATCGGACCGTAATCCGTAAACTTTCCGGTCGGAGAGTCAGCTATGGCAACTCCGATACATGAAATATTATCCGACTCTTTACGGGCCGTATAATACATATATACTTTACCATTATGATAATACCACTCCGGAGCCCAGAAAGAAGATTTAGTCCAGGTCGGTTTTTCATCAAAGATATGGCCTGTCTGTTTCCAGTTTACCAGATCGGAAGAAGTAAATACCGGATAATAAGGAGCCCATTCCGAAGATGTTCCTGTTGCATAATACATATCGCCAATCCGGAGAACGGACGGATCGGCCAGATCTCCATGTATAACGGGGTTAGAAAAATAAGTTTGTTGCTGAGCCAGTCCAACCGTGGCGGATACTGAACACAATAAGATTGCTAATAGCTTTTTCATGGTCTGCCTATTAATTAATAACACAAATTTACAGCAGACAAAGATAAACAAAAAGAAACCGCATCAAAGTGCCTGACGACAATTCAATGCAGTTTCCTGTTATTTTACTTCATTTGACTCTTATAGTCCCGCAGAAATACTCTTCCAAAGATTATCATCGGGTACAGGAGCTACGATCTTTACCGCTTCTTTCGATACCGGATGAATGAATTCGGCACTACGGGAGTGAAGACTGATACCACCGTCTTTATTCGAACGGTCGGCTCCATACTTCAAATCACCTTTGATAGGACATCCCATCTTTGCCAACTGGCAACGTATCTGATGATGGCGGCCGGTCTTCAGGTCGATCTCCAGTAAATAATAATTATCTGAACGTGCAATCACTTTGTAATGCAGGATTGCTTTCTTGGAGTCCGGACGTTCAGTATCGTATGCATAACTCTTATTCTGCTTCTCGTTGCGGACCAGCCAGTTTACCAACTCGCCTTCATCAGCAGGCGGACAATTCTTCACAATCGCCCAGTAAGTCTTTTTCACCTCTCCTACCCGGAACATTTCGTTCAGGCGGGGTAAAGCTTTACTTGTCTTGGCAAACAGAACGACACCACTAACGGGACGGTCTAACCGGTGAGTTACACCTACATAAACATTTCCCGGCTTACAATACTTCTCCTTCAGCCACGCCTTCAGCATTTCAGAAAGAGGAGTATCACCGGTTTTATCTCCTTGTACAATCTCACGGCACGTTTTATTTACCGCAATGATATGATTGTCTTCGTAGATAACCTCCATATTACATATTCATACCGCCGTCTACCTGGATCACCTGTCCGGATACATAAGCAGACAGATCAGAAGCAAGGAATGTAGCCACATTAGCCACATCTTCTGTCGTACCGCCACGACGCAAAGGAATTTTCTTGTTCCACTCTTCTCTTACCTCTTCAGGTAATTTAGCAGTCATATCAGTAATGATGAAACCCGGAGCGATCGCGTTGGCACGGATACCACGTGAACCCAGTTCCTGAGCTACCGATTTAGCCAAACCAATCATACCTGCTTTTGAAGCGGAATAGTTACTCTGACCAGCGTTACCATGAACACCTACAACGGAAGACATGTTGATAATATTTCCGGCACGTTGTTTCATCATGATCGGAGTACAAGCATGGATGAAGTTAAATGCTGATTTCAGGTTTACGTTGAGGACAGCATCCCACTGGCCTTCGCTCATACGCATCATCAAACCGTCTTTTGTAATACCGGCGTTGTTTACGAGGATATCGATGCGGCCGAAGTCTTTCTGGATCTCTGCCACTACGTTATGTGTATCTTCAAAGTTAGCTGCGTTAGAAGCATAACCTTTTGCTTTAACACCTAAAGCTTCAATTTCTTTCTGTGTTGCCTCACCGTTTTCGTCGATAACCAGGTCTGTAAATGCGATATTAGCACCTTCAGCGGCAAACTTCAAAGCAATGGCTTTACCAATACCACGTGCGGCACCGGTAACAATAGCTACTTTTCCTTCTAATAATTTCATAATACTTTTATTTTATGTCTTAATTAACACTGAATTAAACAGGCACCGGCAGAATATCCTCCACCGAATACGGTCAGACAAACCAAATCGCCTTTTTTAAATGTCTCATCGTTCTGGGCATATACCAGAGCAGAACTAACCGAACCGGTGTTACCCAGTTCTTCGATGTTATGCAGGAATTTTTCTTCCGGCAGGTTCAACTGCTTAGCGATGTTAGACATGATACGCATATTAGCCTGGTGACCGATAAAGTAAGTCAGGTCATCCAATGTAAATCCGTTCTTCTCCAACAAATATACAGCATTCTTAGGCATATAGGTACAAGCCTGAATAAACACGTCGCGACCTTCCGGCATCAGGATACCACCATCGCGCGGACGTAGTTGAACGCCTTCCGGCCCTTTTCCCAAATGTCCCAAACCTTGCGTAAAGACTTCGAGTATGTGCGGATCATTTTCCGTTACACGTTCCTTAGATATAAAGAAAGCGGCTGCCGCATCCCCCCAAAGGTGACCGGCTTTTGGATCCGTTTCATTATAATAGGCAGAGTTCTTATCTGCGGAAAGGATCAGGGCTTTCGTTGCCTTTCCCATCGCAAAATAACCTTCCACCACCTCCAATGCGTTCAGAAAGGAGGAACAGGCTGAAGACAAATACAACGCTTTTGCGTTTGTAATATTAAATTCACGCTGAGTATAGTGAGCTGCAGTTGCTACTGTATCGTACGGCGAATAGGAAGCTGAGATAATTAAATCAACATCCGTAATGTCATAAGGCAATTTAGGCAGCGCGTTATGTACGGCTTCAATACCCATTGTACAAATAGTCTCTTCCGGTTTAGCTTTAGAACGGGTTTTAATGCCGGTTCTTTGTTCAATCCACTCGCTTGTCAACCCGTTTAATTCCAAAAAATGTTGGTTGTGTACCCGTTCTTCAGGCACATAAAACCCTGTTGCATTAATAAACATCTCTGGTTTACTTTATCTTTATTCCGTTGAATATTAAATTCATCACATTATCTCTTCTCTTAATTCGTTGGCTGATATTATCTCCCATAATACCCCTTATATAAGGAACTTCCAATCCCTTTAAGGCATGATGAAGCACAACCGCAGTAATTTCTGTATCGGGCATTTCAAAAATACCTTCCTTTACACCAGCATCCAGGATTCCTTTCAATAATTCAGTCTCCCGAATGTCAAAGCTCTTTCGAACTTTTTCTACACGCCAGATATCCCGAAAGAAATTCGCTTTCAATGTTCCGTTACGAAACACAAGCGCTTTGATAGCATCCAATCTTGCATAAATGAATGTCATCAGCTTCTCGTCGGCAGGCAAATCCTTTCCGGCAACATCGAGTAACATCTTATATAATTTATCCAGCTCCGATTCTACCACAGCCAGATAAATTTCATTTTTACTCTTGAAATACGTATATAACGTACGTCTGCCTTTCCGGGAAGCCTGTGCAATATCGTTCATTGTCGTATTATCCACCCCCATGCGGGCAAACAATTGCCTGGCCACATCCACCAACATTTCGCGTGTTTTAGAAACTGTCATCGGCATCGTATTGCACATTTTGATTAAAACTGTGCGCAAAGTACCTAAAAAAGATTGGTTCTACCAAGTATATTAAAAAAAACTTGCAATAAATTTGTTTTGTAAATGAAAAACCTTACCTTTGCACTCGCAATCAGGAAATGATTGTAAACTATATCGCGGAGTGGAGCAGTGGTAGCTCGTTGGGCTCATAACCCAAAGGTCGTAAGTTCGAGTCTTGCCTCCGCAACTATCTAAAGGCTTTCAGTTTTTAACTGAGAGCCTTTTTCTTTTTCAACTTCCCTAAGGTTTATTAGCCAAAATTAAACGATCAAATTACTCCCAGGCATGTTTATTGTAATGTATATGTATGGTTATCTACTGACATAAAGACTTAACAATATAAATAATATGGCTTATATAGACTATTACAACATTCTTGGAGTAAACAAAGGCGCTTCTCAGGATGAGATAAAGAAAGCTTACAAGAAGCTGGCCCGCAAATACCATCCGGACCTGAACCCGGGTGATCCGGATGCTCACCGGAAATTTCAGGAAATCAACGAAGCCAATGAAGTATTGAGCGATCCTGAAAAACGGAAGAAATACGATCAATATGGTGAAAACTGGAAACATGCCGATCAGTTCGAGGCTCAACAACAGCAATACGGACAGTATCAAAACGGCGGTTTCGGTGGTGGTGGCGGAACTTACTGGAGTGCATCCGACGACGGAAGCGGATTCTCCGATTTCTTCGAATCGATGTTTGGCGGCAGAAGCGGTCGTAGTAGCGGTAGCGGTAATCATATGTTCCGTGGACAAGACTATACAGCTTCACTGAGCCTCTCCTTGACAGATGCGGCAAAGACACATAAACAGGTCATCACCGTTAACGGAAAGAACCTGCGTATCACTGTCCCGGCCGGTATTGCAGATGGGCAGACCATCAAATTAAAAGGCCAGGGAGGTCCGGGTGTAAACGGAGGTCCTGCCGGAGATCTGTACATTACTTTCAATATTACCGACGACGGCAGATTCAAACGTGTCGGCGACGATCTATACCTTACCGTTCCTCTTAACCTGTACACCGCCATCCTGGGAGGTGAACAGATCGTGGAAACAATGGACAGTAAAGTTAAACTGAAAGTCGGCCCCGGTACCCAGAACAATACAAAGGTACGCCTGAAAGGCAAAGGTTTCCCTGTCTATAAGAAAGAAGGAGAATTCGGTGATCTGATAGTGACCTACTCTATCGAAATACCGACTAATCTGACGGACAAACAGAAAGAGTTGTTCCGCGAAATACAGAGTCTTAACCAATAAAACATGAGTAGTATGCAAACAGATTTAATTATAGTCAACGAATATTGCCGGATATGTCATATTGAACCCTCCTTTATCTTTCGTCTGGAAGAAGGAGGATTGATCGAGATCCGTATTGTAGGAGGCGAAAAATTCTTACAGGCTTCCCAATTGCACGATATTGAAAGGTATACACGTATGTATTACGACCTGTCTATTAATTTCGAAGGAATAGATGCCATTCATCATCTGTTAAACCGCGTCAAATCGATGCAGCAGGAGATTGGGCATCTGAAAAAGAAGCTGACGATATACGAAGCAAAAGATTTTGAAGAAAATGAATTATAGCCTCAACTGACACATTTACCTTACAATCAGCCAGGTAAATGTGTCAATTTGTCGCAATACAAGCATCCTCATCCCCTCTATAAGCAGAAATATACAAACTATTTGTAAAATAATTTGGTTTGTAAGAAATAATTCGTACCTTTGCACTCGCAATCAGGTAATGATAGCAACTATATCGCGGAGTGGAGCAGTGGTAGCTCGTTGGGCTCATAACCCAAAGGTCGTAAGTTCGAGTCTTGCCTCCGCAACTATCTAAAGAGAATCAACAAGGTTGGTTCTCTTTTTTTATCTTTTCGGGTTCATGCATTCATTCCATACCCTTATACAACTCATTTTCTGCACAATAAACACATGAATACACCTGCTTTTTTGCATTCATATTGTATTCACAGACCCTTCATTTTGCTTTCATATCTTCCACTTTATCCCGCTATAACAGTCCTTGTATGAATAATCCGGTAGGCATCATCCCTACAATTAAGTTCTTTCTATAAGAAGATTACTTCCATACCTCCCTACTATTAGATAAATTTCTCCTTAGTATTAAAAAAGAAACATATAGATTACAAATATGTAAGGCATAGGATACAAATATGCAAGGCTTGCCTTACTTTTTAGCAACGTAAGCCTTACATATTTAGGATAAAGAAGAAAAAGAATTAATTCTCACAGGTTACGATCTTAATTACAGTATGATTAAGAATTAACAATAACGGGAAAGCAGCCTTAACATGGTATTGTGTATTCAAATAATAAACCTAAACGACAACCAAACAGACAGATCTGCTCGTAAAAAACACTAAACAATTGTTTCTGTAAAGTAAATATTCCACACTTTTCTTATCTCAAAAAAGTCGTCTTTAACGACAAAATACAATCATTTGTATAGCCGAATTATCAGGCGTTGACAATCATCACTTACTTTCCATACCTCTTCAAATGTGTTGAAATTCAGCGTTAAAATAGAGTAATAACCTTTTAAATGATGAACGTTTTCAGAAGCATTCTGTTTATATACACAGCTAAACAAAAGACACATACCTTCCCAGGGAAACGCCCCCTCAGTCAGAAATCCAGGTATGTTTGTTATGAGCAAAATTATTTCCCGACAGTCCCATTTACTGTGACTGACGAACATTGTCGTATAACTTAACTTACAACGCAAATGATATATCTCTTGATTTTATTAGCTTTTATAATATCAATAGTCTTTTCTATGCTGATAATACCACGTATCCTGATCGTGGCATTAACGAAAAGACTCTTCGATATGCCTAATGAGCGAAAAATACATACAGGAGCCATTCCCCGTCTTGGAGGAATATCATTTGCCCCGACTATTTTATTCTCATTAGCTTTTGTTTCTGCCATCTCTTACATGGGATATCTGTATGGTTTTAAAATACCTAAAGATATTACACCTCATATCACTCCCGACCTCTATCTATTGACCTGCGGGTTGATCGTTCTTTACCTGGCCGGTATCAAAGACGATCTAATAGGTCTGCGATATCATACCAAGTTTATCGTACAGATACTTGCCGCCACCCTACTCCCCCTTTCCGGATTATGGATCAACAATTTTTACGGATTATTCGGTATTCATGAACTGGCACCGTGGATAGGAATGCCGCTTACGATCTTCGCTATTGTATTTATTACCAATGCAATCAACCTGATAGACGGTATCGACGGACTGGCATCCGGATTAAGCGGGGCTGCCCTGCTTATATTGGGATCTTTATTTCTGCACAATCATATGTGGGCGTATGCCATGCTATCTTTCTCGACCCTGGGTGTACTGATCCCCTTTTTCTACTATAATGTATTCGGACAGGCAGAGCATGGACGAAAGATATTTATGGGAGACACGGGAAGCCTGACTTTAGGATACATCCTGGCATTTCTCTGCATCCGCTTCGCTGTATATAATCCGGATGTGGCGCCCTATTCGACCAGTGCGATATTGATCTCTTTCTCAACACTGATCGTTCCGATGTTTGATGTGATCCGGGTTATGTTGATCCGGTTCCGCAGAAGGAAAAGCCTGTTCTCACCGGACAGAAATCATATTCATCACAAATTTCTGGAGATGGGCTTTTCACCGCACAAAGCATTACTTTATATTCTGGGGATCTCATGGATATTCAGCAGCCTGAATATCATACTTGCTCCCTTTATTAATATCAATATCCTTTTTATAGGCGATATAGTAGTCTGGACGGTATTGAATATCTGCCTGGATAAAGTGCATCGCAGAAAAAAAGTTATCAATGAAAAGAAAATTATTTAAAAGACTGAACTAAAAGTATGAAAGCATGTTTTATGGGGCTTGGTTACATAGGCCTGCCCACAGCAATAATAGCAGCCGGCAACGGCATCGATGTAGTTGGTGTAGACATCAACCCTCAGGTTGTAGATATGACCAATAAAGGACAGATCCATATCGTAGAGCCTGGATTGCAGGAGTTATGCCAGCAGGTAGTAGTATCCGGTCATCTGAAAGCCTCGGTCAAACCGGAGGTCAGCGACGTGTACCTGATTGTTGTACCGACACCTTTCAAAGGAAATCATGAACCGGATATCTCTTATGTCGAGACGGCAACCCGTTCCGTTATTCCTCTCCTTAAGGAGAACGATCTGTTTATTATAGAATCGACCTCTCCGGTAGGGACAACGAATAAAATGACAGAACTGATTTTTACCCTTCGCCCAGAGCTGAAGGGTAAGATATACATCGCCTACTGTCCGGAACGTGTATTACCGGGTAATGTAATTTATGAGTTGGTACATAACGACCGGGTGATCGGTGGTATCGATCCGGCATCAACGGAAAAAGCGATAGAGTTCTACAGCCGTTTTGTAAAAGGGACATTACATAAGACGAATGCTAAAACGGCCGAGATGTGTAAGTTAACGGAGAACTCTTCCCGTGACGTACAGATCGCTTTTGCCAATGAGTTGTCGTTGATATGCGATAAAGCAGGGATCAATGTATGGGAGCTGGTAGAACTGGCCAACAAACATCCCCGGGTAAATATTCTTCAACCGGGTGCCGGTGTAGGAGGACATTGTATCGCTGTCGACCCTTATTTCATCACGGCAGAATTCCCCTATGAATCGCAGCTGATAGCCAAAGCGCGTGAGATCAATAACTACAAAGCTTTCTGGTGTGCAGAAAAGATAGAAAACGCCATGCTCAGATTCGAACTGAAACATCATCGTAAACCGATTGTCGCCATGATGGGCCTGGCCTTCAAACCGAATATCGACGATTTACGGGAATCACCGGCCAAATATATTACCACGAAAGTGATGCAAGGCCATAACAATGCCGACATTCTGGTTGTGGAACCAAACGTCGAAGTACACAAGGTATTTAAACTCACCGATTACAAGGAGGCATACGAAAAAGCGGATATCGTAGCATTGATGGTGGCACATAAGCAGTTTAAAGAGTTATCTTACAGGGAAGATAAGGTGATATTGGATTTTTGTGGGATATTCAAAAAGTAAATGATTACAAACCTCAGAATAAAGAATATAATAAACAATCATAAAACAGTAATCACGAACTACTGTTTCATGACTATTATAAAATTCGTAAATTCTTTCTTTTATTTATTAGTTTATCCTTTTCTTATCCGAAAGTTAGGAACAGACAGTTATGGACTATTCGTTTTTGCATCATCCATAACGACTTATTTTCAAACTTTTATATCTTTCGGCTTTGATTTTCCTGCAGTTAAAGTTATATCCACCCAACCGGATAATATTGAAGAAAAATCCTCCATCGTATCATCTGTTTTAACAGCCAAAATATATTTAGCAGCGATTTCGATAATAATATTTATCCTATTAATAGGGTGCTTCGACTTTTTCAGAAAGGATTGGATTATCTATCTTATTTGCTATTCCAATATTATAACGACTATATTATTGCCAGTCTGGTATTTTCAAGGAATGCAAAAGATGAAATCTGTCACGATTGCACAGGTCGTAACAAAAGTCATGTCGTTACCATTCATTTTTCTATTTGTAACAAATCCTTCCGATACTTGGATTATAGCACTCATTATATCTGTTAGCGGTGGAATCAGTGGTTTATATACCTTGTATCTTTTAGTAAGAAAAGAAAAACTAATTATCAGATGGCAATCTTTTTCCGCTATTAAAAAGTTATTCAAAAATTCAATTCCTTTCTTCTTTTCTTCATCGGCCAGTATAATAAAGCAGCAGTTTACTATATTTATCATCGGGATTTCATTTTCCATGTCCGATGTTGCTATCTATGATCTCGCGAATAAGTTAGTGGCCGTCCCCATGAACTTTATTGCACAAATAAACAATGCTTTATTTCCTAAAGTCATAAAAGAATACAACAAACAATATATCAAAAAAATTATCTATATGGAAAGTGCACTATCGCTGCTAATTATAAGTGGCCTGGCTATTTTCGGAAAACTGATTATCAGATTATTTGCCGGAACCAATATGTTAGAGGCCTATCCGCTAATGATGATTTTAAGTATTATAATTCCTTGCTGGCTACTGGTAGGTTGCTTTATTAACTTCATCTATGTTCCATTAGGGTTATATAATTATGTCACTAAGAGTCAGATAGGGGCATTGATCATTTTCATGGTAGTCTGCCTATCCGGAGTATCTCTCATTAAAGAAATAGGTATTATCGCTTTTGCTGTTAGTCTATCTGGAATATTCGAGTTAACTTACAATTATTACATCATAAAGAAAAAGAAATTATTAGCAAGATAATGGGAAAACATATATGTTTTTTAATGCCGGCTGTCGGATATGCTCCTTCTGGAGGATTCAAAGTTGTTTTTGAATATGCAAATAGATTTGTCAATGATGACTTTCAGGTTTCCATTGTATTTCCGGCCGTACATTTCTATAACACTCTCAGTCGAAAAAAGAAAGTTAAAGCAATAATTCGCTATTTATTAAATTTCAGTCCCAGGAGATACACACCTTATAGCTGGTTCAATTTAGATAAACGTGTCAAACTATTTCCTGTATGGGATCTTAGTGAATCAAATATTCCTGCAGCTGATATATATATTGCTACAGCAGTTCAGACTGCTGTTTATTTGAATGAGTATAAAAAAATCACTAGTCATCAAAAGTTTTATTTCATACAAGGATTTGAAACCTGGGCTTTACCAGAAAAAAAAGTATTAGAAACATATACTTATCCACTTCAAAAAATAACAATTGCTCCCTGGTTAATGGATAAAATAGAATCAGCCGGAGGAAAAGCTGATCTTATCTATAATGGGTTTGATTTCAAGTATTTCAAAAAAGAAATAGATTATAAAGACAAAAACAGATATTGTATTACTATGCTTTATCACCCTATGCCGGAGAAGGGGTGTAAAGATGCATTTGAAGCTCTTTCGATCGTAAAAAATAAATTTTCTAATTTGCAAGTCAATCTTTTTGGTTTTCCCAAGCAGCCTCCTGATCTGCCGAATTGGATAAACTATTATCAGCAGCCAGACAAAAAAACACATAATCGTTTGTATAATGAAGCTGCAATATTCATTAATGCCAGTCATGGAGAAGGATTTTGCCTAACTCCACCGGAAGCCATGCAATGTGGTTGTGCGATCGCTTGTACAGATATTGGAGGGTTTAAAGTAGTCTGTCATCATGAAAAGACAGCTTTATTATCACCGGTAAAAGATCCTGTCGCTTTAGCCAGTAATATAGAAAGGCTCATCACTGATAATTCATTAAGATATAAATTAGCAGAAAACGGGCATAAATACATTCAACAGTTCACTTGGGAAAAAGCGTATTCAAAATTTAAAGATTTAATCGATATCTCTACCAAAGTATAAATACTATGTATATCGCAACTTTGGCACTAACTATTTACCTCTACGCATTAGATCATTTTCTAAAATTCAATAAAAGGACTAAATTCCTGATATATGCGACTCTTTATATCTGGATTATAATTCTTTTATCTTTATTACGTAGTGATAATATCCCCGATACACTGGAATATAAAGAGATTTATCTATTTCACAGTATGGAAGATATCGTGGAAAAAGGATTTATGTTTATCAATAAATCATTTCTATCTTTCGGGATAAGCTTTCATCTTTTTCTATTCATCTATCTCTGTTTTTTATTTTGTTGTTTCTTCTTATGTACAAGAAAACTCGTTGAAAACGTAAATTTAGCATTTCTACTATTCTTACCTTATTTCGGATTTTACTATTTTGGAATCATCATACGGGTTGCATTAGCTATATCTATTTGTTTCATAGGAATTACATATTTACTAAATCATAAAACATCATATGGAATCTGTCTTTATTATACCATCGTCACAATCGCTTTTTTTATACATCAGACTACCATATTATTTTACATTTTACCATTAGTTGGATTTATTAATATAAAAAAGAAATATCTTTATATAATACTTAGTATAGGGATTCTCCTTCCATTTCTATCTCTACAGAATCATATATTAACACAGTTAGAGACAATATCACAGCTTTTATCATTCTCTCCAAGATTTCAGAAGTATATAGATCATGCAGACATTAGTTCACAAATGTATGGTCTGTCAAAAATAAAATTCGGTTTATGTGGTATTCTGTTTGTTTATTTAAAAGATTATATATCCCCAGAGAAATTGAAAACGTACAATTTCTTTTTAAACACATACTGTATCGGAACAATTCTTACTCTCATGTTTTACTTTGTTCCGGCTGGTGGAAGATTAGGAGAAATATTCATATTTTTTGAGTTCATTTTGCTCACTTACTTATATGAAGACTCCTCTCTGAATAAAAACATCGTACTGACAGCCTTATTTTTCAATATTCTTATAGAATATACAATGTTTGCACGATTAGTTCCAGAAATGATTTAATTTAAAATAAATCTAATGAATACATTATCAATTATCATTCCTGTATATCATCTATTGGACAATAAGAATAAAATATATTTTGATATACTTATACAATCGATAGCTCAAAATCTTCAGTCGACCTACACCTACAAAAGATTTAGTGAAGTCGTAATCATAAATGATTGTCCGGAGGAAGATATAGAAAAGTTTATTTATTCTGTGTTTACTAAATATAACATTCCTCGATCAATAATACGTAATAACCAAACTAACAAAGGACAGGGATGTTCACGTAATATTGGAGCAAGTCTAGCTTCTGGTAATTATTTACATTTTATAGATCAGGATGATTATATCTCACAGGATTTTTATTCTATACTACTCAGAGCCATCGAAAAAGAAAATGCACAGATTGCTTTTTCAGGATTCAATCTATACAATATGAATACGGGCAAATACTTTAATCCCTTTCGCCCCCAAACAACCAGAATGTATACAAAGGCTAAGTCTTTAACCGATCTAAAAATATTTCTCATGTCAAATATTGCTGTTTCACCAGGACAATATATTCTTAGTAAAAGTTTATTTGAAAATGTAGGAGGCTTTGCAGACTTACAAAATAAAGGGACTGATGATTGGGGTATATTCTATTCGCTTAATATACAACATCCAGATACAATCATAACATTTAGAAGTGAAGCTGTTTTTACATATAGAATACACAATACACAAAATCGAAAAAGTTTGGATATGAAGGCATCACTTTCTGAAATGTTCAGCAAAGTAAATCATAAAAAAACAAAGTGGTACAAATTACTTTATTTCTTCAAAATAAATCCGGTTGGTCTATTATTAAACAAAATAATTTATAGAATATATTGGAGAGTACCCAATTTTTAAGCCTATGAAAAAGCACAATAAAACAACACTTATTATAGGAGCTATTCCTTATAAAAATAGGGAAGAAAGTTATGGAGGGACAACTGTCTTACTACAAAATCTCATAGATTATATGGCTAGCAACCAATATCCTTATAAAATAATACCGACAAATCGCTTTAACGGGAAACTCTTAAAAAAAATAAATTTCTTATACGTAATATGGAAATATGTAATCAATCTTAATAATATAGATATCGTAACTTTTCATGTCACCAGCAAAGGGGCTTTTATACTTTTTCCTATTTTAAGTCCACTAGCTTTACTTTTCAACAAAAAAATTGTTTTTCGAAAGTTTGCAGGAAGTTTTAAAAGCGTTTACAAAAAACAATCACCTATTACTAAAGCTTTCTTTCGCTTTTTTTTAAAAAAAGCGGACCTGACATTTGGAGAAACAAAAGAATTAGTATCATTCTTCGCGGAGATAAGTGGAAAACCCGATAAAGTACTATGGTTCCCTAATGTGCGAAAGAAAAGCAAAACAATCAAAATATCACCTTATCAAAAACGCCTTGTTTTTATATCACATGTAAAACAGAGTAAAGGTATTAACGAAATTCTGGAGGTATCTAAACGGTTACCTCCAGATTATACATTGGATATTTACGGTCCCATTAAAGACGAGAGCTATACAGCCGACTATTTCAAGCAATATAATGTGACCTATCGCGGCACTATCAATCCGGATCAAGTAACGAACACCCTTATCAACTATGATATACTGTTGCTCCCAACATTCCATTCGGGAGAAGGATATCCCGGGATCGTTATCGAAGCTTTTTCTGTGGGAATACCTGTAATAGCTACAAACTTCGGAGGAATTCCCGAAATCGTAACAGATCGATATAACGGAAGATTAATATCACCTCAGAATACCGATGAACTGGAAGAAGCGATCTTATCGTTTCATTCAAAAAATTACTCGAATTATTCTCAGAATGCCTTACTTTCCTTTCACGAAAATTTCGATTCTGACACAGTAAATAAGCGCATCACAAATAAAATTATCTCATAACTCCAAATTGACATTTTATATGAATTATGAAAATATATATGCAAGACTAACGCCGTCTCTGCAAAATTTAGCTTGTTCCCTATATGGATACAAACTTAAAGAACAACGATTTAATAAGGATTTTTATGCTATCCGTAAATTTTTAGACAGTACCTCCAGCTGGAATCCAGACCAAATCCTGTCTTATAAAGAAGATAATATTCACCGGATCATACATCATGCTTATAACCATTGTCCTTATTACAAACAAAAATACTCTTCAGTAGGCTTATCTCCTGCTGATTTTAAATCAATAGACGATCTGTTGCTATTCCCAGAATTGACTAAAGAAGAAATACGTATGCACTGGAAAGAAATGCTTGCAGATAATATCCCTGCCGGAAAACTTATCCAATATCATACCAGTGGAAGTACCGGTACTGCTTTAAATTTCTATTGGACTCAATATAGTACACAATTCTACTGGGCTGTTGTTTACAGATATATGGCCAGGTTTGGAGTTAAGTTAGGTGATAGATATCTCACTCTTACAGGAAAAACAGTCGTTCCAATATCAATAAGCCAACCTCCATATTGGAGAAAAAACACAATATTAAATCAATACTTCATTAACATGCAACATATTACCAAAGATAAAATAAAATCCATCACCGACTTCATCAATCAAACCGATTTCAAATATTTCACAGGATATCCTTCCATCCTCTACCAACTCTCGCTTCAGATTGAGGAAGCGGGACTCATTATATTAAACTCTCCCAAACATATATTTACCGGAGCAGAAAAGTTATACGAATATCAAAGAAATCAAATTGCCAGAACATTTAAAGGATGTGAGATTCATGAACATTATAGCTTTTCAGAAGAAGCAGCCTCTGCCTCTCAATGCACAGACAACAAATACCATGAAGATTTTGAATTAGGACACTTTGAACTGGCTTCCTCCGTACAAAACGAAGGTGAAGAGTCAGGAGAATTACTGGCAACAGGCTTCGCGAATTACGGAATGCCTTTCATCCGGTATAGAAATGGAGACACTGCTATATTCGATAATCATCCGTGCCCATGTCATTTAAAAAGTCAGATAATTAAAGAAATCACAGGAAGAATAGAAGATTATATATTAACTCCGGAAGGAATAAAAATTATGCGCTTTGATTATCTGTTCAAAGATACTCACGATATAAAAGAATGCCAGATAGTACAAACCAAACCAAATGAAATAACATTACGGATTGTACGTCGAAATAATTATTCTGTCCAAACAGAAAACAACATCCGCAAGCAAGTTAAACATTACATAAGTCTCAATATGCAAGTTCTTTTTGAATACGTATCTGAAATACCTCGCACCAAAGCTGGAAAATTTAAAGCTGTTGTATCCGAATTAATACATCCCCAACAATGAAACTATCTTTATATTATCATACTTTACGCCACCTGAGGCCAATACAAATTATTTATCAGATAAAACATCATATCTGGCAAATACAAAAAAAAACTCTTCGCATAAATAAATATAGAAAAGGAGAACCATTATCTCTTTTAACATATATAGATAAATCTATCTGTCTACAAGCAGACGGATCTTTTACGTTCCTAAACATCAATAAAAGGGTTAAAGAGTGGAATTATACCGAAGGATCCATGCTATGGATGTATAATCTCAATTATATGGATTATCTGTTACAAACAGGATTGGATCCGAAACTAGGTATTGATTGGATCAACCGCTTTATACAGGACCAATCAACAAATATAACAGGATTAGATCCTTATCCGATAGCTCTTCGTAATATCAATTGGATCAAATTTATATCCCGATATTATTTTCTGATTTCGGAAACGGAACTAACTCAATGGAACACTTCCATATATTCCCAGTATCAAAGATTATTCAGTAACCTCGAATTCCACCTCTTGGGTAATCATCTCCTTGAAAATGCTTATTCTCTTTTATGGGGAGGACTTTATTTCCGGGAAGATAAATTTTATGAGAAAGCAGTCTGGCTGTTGACGCAAGAGCTCAATGAGCAAATTCTTCCGGATGGGGCTCATTATGAACTGAGCCCGATGTATCACGAAATACTTCTGGACCGGTTACTGGATTGTATCAATGCGTTAAAATACAATTACCGTTTTGAAGGACAAGAGAGTGTTATTGCTTTTCTGGAAGAAAAAGCCCGGCTTATGCTTAGCTGGCTAAACGCTATTATCTATAAAGACGGTACAATTCCTTTATTGAATGATTCCGCTTACGGGATCGCTCCTTCCGCCAGGGATTTATTCGCCTATGCTAAACGACTGGCAATCCAATGGTCTACTCATAAATTAAAAGAAAGCGGATATCGGAAATTTGTATCCGATACGTTTGAAATGATTATGGATGTCGGAAATATCGGTCCTGATTATATTCCGGGGCATGCTCATGCCGATACATTCAATTATGAACTTCGCATTGACGGAAAGCCTTTCATTATCGATTCCGGCATTTCTACTTATGAAAAAAATAGCCGTAGACAATACGAACGTGAAACACATGCCCATAATACCGTTCAGGTAGATGGAAAAAGTTCCAGTAAAGTATGGGGAGGTTTCCGGGTTGCACAACGAGCAAAGATATCCGGCTTAAAAGAAGACAAATTCTGTATTACGGCAAGTCATAATGGTTTCAGAGAAACAGGAATCAGTCACCAACGGATATTTAACATGAATGATGAAGAGATCATGATTTGCGATTCTCTTCTACCTCTATCCGAGAAAAAAGGGATCACCATGATTCATCTTCATCCGGATATAAGAATCATATCCGTCAATAATGACTCTATAAAAACCAATCTGGCAATCTTCTGGTTTTACGGAACAGATGAAATATGGATAGAAGACTGTGAAGTAGCTTTCGAATACAATAAGCGAGTCGCCACAAAAAAAATATGTATAGCATTCACGAACCAAATGCAATACACTATTAACAAATTCAGGACAGAACACAAATGAAAATTTTATTTTTAACAGACAACTTTCCTCCGGAAGTAAATGCACCCGCTACACGTACTTACGAACATTGCAAAGAATGGGTTCAACAAGGAGCAGAAGTCACAGTTATCACCTGCGTCCCCAATTTTCCACAAGGAAAAGTATATAAAGGATACAGTAATAAATTATATCAACAGGAGATGATGGATGGCATTCATGTTATTCGTGTATGGAGTTATATCACCGCCAACGAAGGATTTCTGAAACGTACACTTGATTACATTAGTTTTTCTGTATCCGCATTCTTCGCCGGCCTCTTTCAACAGGCTGATATTATCATTGCAACATCCCCTCAATTCTTCACGGCCCTCTCGGGACGCACATTAGCTTTCTGGAAAAGAAAGCCCTGGATCATGGAGGTACGCGATCTTTGGCCGGAATCGATCAAGACAGTCGGAGCCATGAAAGATAATCCAATCATCCGTTATTTCGAATGGGAAGAAAAAAGATGCTACCGGTCGGCAGATAAAATCGTTGTCGTAACCGACTCCTTCAAAAAGAAGCTGGAAGAAAAAGGTATTACATCTCCTAAGATAGAAGTAATAAAGAATGGAGTAGACCTGACCAGGTTTACCCCAGTCGGGAAAGATGAAAAACTGATCGAAGAATTAGACCTGAAAGGGAAAAAGGTGATCGGATATATCGGCACACATGGCATGGCGCATAAACTAGATTTTATTCTGCAATGTGCCGCCAACATGCACGGTAAAAATAATTACCATTTCCTTCTGATCGGAACCGGGGCGGAAAAAAAGAACTTACTAAAACTAAAAGAGCAATTAAATATAAAAAATGTAACCATGCTCGATCCCGTCTCCAAACAAGATGTAAAACGCTATATATCCATCCTCGATATAGCCTTGATAAACCTGCGTAAATCGGATTTGTTCACCACTGTGATTCCTTCTAAAATATTCGAAAATGCAGGTATGGAAATTCCTATTCTTATGGGTGTAGATGGAGAAGCCCGCCAGATCATAGAAGCTTATCAGGCCGGATTGTTCTTTGAGCCGGAATCAGAAGAAGATTTTAACAGGAAACTTCATTCGCTTCTATCCGACCCAGCCTTATACAAGCAATGTCAAGAAGGATGTCGGAAACTGGCTCACGACTTCGACCGTAAATTACTCGCCAAACGAATGTTACATATAATAAAAGAAACAATATGAAAAAAATTATGCTAGTCTTCGGTACTCGCCCCGAAGCAATAAAAATGGCTCCTCTGGTAAAGGAATTTCAAAAAGATACCGACAATTTTCAAACCATCGTTTGTGTCACCGGACAACATCGTGAAATGCTGGACCAGGTGCTGCATATTTTTGACATCCATCCAGACTATGACCTGAACATCATGAAGCAAGGGCAGGATCTGTATGATGTAACAGCCCGCGTCCTTATCGGAATGAGAGATGTTCTACAGGAAGCCCGGCCTGATCTGGTTCTGGTACATGGCGATACAACCACTTCTACGGCCGCAGCTCTGGCCGCCTTTTATCAACAGATCCCTGTCGGACATATAGAAGCTGGATTGCGGACTCATAATATATACAGTCCCTGGCCGGAAGAAATGAACCGTCAGATTACCGGGAGAATTGCAACTTATCACTTCTCTCCAACTTCTTTAAGCAAAAAAAACTTACTGGCGGAAGGGATCGCAGAGGAACGGATCACAGTAACAGGCAATACCGTTATAGATGCTTTGTATCATGTGGTCAGGCAAATAAAAAACAAGGACAATTTACGCCAACAACTTACTAATGAACTGGAAAGAGCAGGTTATAAAATAAGTAGACTGGCAGAACAAAGTAACCGGAAATTGGTTTTAATAACAGGTCATCGCAGGGAAAACTTCGGTAAAGGTTTTATAGCCATGTGTAAAGCCATCAAAACTTTAGCAAAGAAATACCCGAAAGTAGACTTTGTCTATCCGATGCATCTGAATCCGAACGTTCGGAAACCCATACAGGAAGTATTCGGAGATACGCATCTCCCCAATATGTTCTTTATAGAACCGTTAGAATACCTTCCGTTTGTCTATCTGATGGAACAATCGACAATCGTCTTGACCGATAGCGGCGGCATCCAGGAAGAGGCTCCCGGATTGGGTAAACCGGTATTGGTTATGCGTGATACAACCGAACGTCCGGAGGCGTTAGACGCCGGAACAGTAAAACTGGTAGGAACTGATTTCATAAAAATATTGGATGAAACCTCCCGGTTATTGGAAGATCAGAATCTGTATGATCAAATGAGTAAAGCCGTTAATCCTTATGGGGATGGACTGGCCTGCCAAAGAATTGTAACACAAATAAGAAAGATTTTATGAAAACTTTGAGCCGATACATTTTCTGTGTTTTATGTCTCTTTATACCAGCTGTCACTTTCGCCCAAATACCGCAAGAGCTATTGGATAAAGCAAAAGCTGCAGGTATGACGGAAGAACAGATTCAGCAGGAGATGAGAAAACGCCTGGAACAACAGCATTCTAATCAACCGGTAATTTCTGCAACCGAACATCCGGTTACGGACAGGATCACATTCGATACAAAGATACCTCCGCTGGAGTTACAACGCGAAAACAATACTCCGCAGGATAGTAGCAAGAACCTCGTATTCGGTCGTGAAATATTCTCAAATAAAAACCTGTCTTTCGAGCCGAACCTAAACATGCCTACCCCCAGAAACTATCCACTATCAGCCGGTGACGAATTACAAATCAACGTATGGGGAGACTCTGAGTTAAATCTGCAACTAACCGTATCACCCGACGGTACAATTATTATACCGAATGTAGGTCCTGTAGCTATTAGCGGCCTGACCGTCGAACAGGCGGAAAACCGTATCAAGCAGGAACTGGGAAAGATCATGACAAACCTGGTAGATGGAAGCGAGCCTAACACCTTCGTTTCCGTCGGACTTGGGAAGATACGTAGCATTAAGGTGAATATCGTAGGTGAAGCCGTTACCCCCGGAACGTATACACTTCCCTCACTGGCCAGCTTATTCAACGCCTTATATGCAGCCGGAGGTGTCAATGACATCGGTTCCTTACGTAACATACGGGTATATCGCAACAATAAAGAAATTGCCAACCTGGATGTGTACGACTATCTGCTGAAAGGTAAATACGATACGAATATCCGCCTGGAAGATAATGATATGATTATCATTGAACCTTACGACCAGTTGGTCAACACCAAAGGCAAAGTAAAACGCAACCGTACATTCGAACTTCGTAAAGGCGAAACTTTAAGTGATTTATTAAAGATGGCAGGAGGATTTACCGGAGATGCTTTTACCGAAGACGTGACAATCAAACGAAAATCCGGCTCACGCTATCAGATTGCCACCATTACGGAAGAAGAGTTCCCAACCTTTATCCTTCATGACGGCGACTCCCTATTGGTAGACTCTGTTATCCCTTTCTATGACAACCGGCTCACAATAACCGGAGCCGTATGGCGTCCCGGCGAATATGAGTTAAGTCCGCGAGTACATACCGTCAAACAACTGATCAACCAGGCTGCCGGACTGAAAGGAGACGAATTTATCGGAAGAGCCCATATCACCCGGTTGAACCCGGATTTTACCAGTACAGTAATAGCTATCGACGTTCAGGACATCCTGAACGGGAAAGCCCCTGATATTGAATTACAGAAAGAGGACAAACTACATATCCCTTCTCTCTTCGAGCTACGGGAACCTTATACCATCAAAGTAGGCGGAGCGGTTAATTATCCAGACACAGTCCTTCCTTTCAGTAAAAATATGACAGTTGAAGATGCGGTTATACTGGCAGGTGGCTTGCAAGAGTCAGCCTCTACAATCAATGTGGAAGTGGCACGCCGTATAAAAGATCCGACAGCCGACAAAAGCACAAACCAGATATCCAGGATATATACAGTTTCATTGAACAATGATCTGAAACTATCCTCAAAATCATCCGGATCGCATACGGATACACTCTTCACGCTGGAACCATTCGATGAGGTATTCGTACGCTTCTCCCCTGGTTATGAAAAACAGCAGGTTGTTAAAGTAAACGGTGAAGTAACTTTCACCGGTGATTATGCATTGCCTACCAAAAACACCCGGCTAAGTAATATCATAGCCCAATCCGGAGGTGTCACCAAAGATGCCTATGTGAAAGGAGCTAGTTTGAAACGCCAGTTAACACGAGATGAAGTGCGTCAGGTAGAGACTTTATTGCATCTAAGCAACAATAATAAACAAAGCAAAGACTCCATCGCCCTATCGCTTGCTAACATAAAAGATTATTCGGTCGGCATCGACCTGGAGCAGGCACTGGCACATCCAGGAAGTACACACGACCTGGTACTCCGCGACGGGGATGCAATCTATATACCTCAGCTACAAAGTACCGTAAAGGTGAGCGGTTCCGTTACCTATCCCAACAGTATCACCTATACAAAAGGAGCCTCCGTACGCGACTGCCTTTCACAGGCCGGAGGATATAACGACATTGCCCGCAAATACCCGATCGTTATTTATATGAACGGTAAAGTAGCCACTACACGTAGGGTCGGCATCTTCTTTAAGCGTTATCCTAAAGTCGAACCGGGATGTGAAATCGTCGTACCTTCTAAAACACAACGAGACAGACGATCGAATCTGGCTGAAATACTAAGTATAGCAAGTTCGACAACCTCTATGGCCGCCATGGTTACTTCAATAATAAATAATTTAAAATAAGTAATAATGGATACAACAGAAAACAAACAACCCGGAACGGAACAGGATATAGACATTGTCGTTATCGTCCGTTATCTGTGGTCTAAGCGAAAGCTACTATTAAAAAGTAGTGTTATAGCTATACTGGCCGGGCTTATCATAGCTTTCAGTATCCCCAAAGAATATACAACGACCATCAAACTCATGCCTGAAACAAACAATCCGGCTAATAAGATGGGAAACCTGGGCGGATTAGCTGCCATAGCAGGGATAGATTTGAATAGTACAACCAGCCCGGATGCAATCTCACCGGAATTGTATCCGGACGTGGTTCACAGTACTCCTTTCTTGCTGGAGCTGTTTCCGGAACAGGTAACCAATAAGAAAAAGACATTGTCGGTCTCCGTATTCGATTATCTGGCCGAACATCAGCGGGATGCGTGGTGGAACTATATCCTGAAAGCACCATTAAAAGGGTTATCATACTTAATCGGACTTTTCGGAGACCAGGAAGAGAAATCAGATAAAGTCGACCCTTTCTTTCTGACCAAAGAGCAGGAGAATATTATTAAGGAATTGCAAAGCAGAATATCCGTCTTTGTCGATAAAAAGACACAGGTGGTAACCGTATCCGTCGAAATGCAGGACCCGGTCATTTCTGCGCAGATAACAGAAAGTGTAGTAAGTAAATTACAAACCTACATCACCAACTATCGGACACAAAAGGCCAAACAGGATCTTGAATTCACCGATAAAGTACTGAGGGAGGCCCAGGCTGCCTATTATAAGGCACAAAAGGCTTATGCTGCTTTCGAGGATAGTAATAAGAATATCATTTCAGCCAGTTACCGGACAGAACAGGAAAGATTGCGCAATGAAATGACACTGACATTCAATGTATATAATACGCTGGCACAGAAATTGGAACAGGATAAACTGCGGGTACAGGAACAAACACCGATCTATACGATCATAGAGCCGGCTACTGTCCCGCTAAAAGCATCAGCACCTAAAAAGGTACTGATACTTATCGGTTTCCTGTTTATTACACTGACGGGAATGGCCGGTTACCTATTAATCAGGGACAAACAATTATTCTAACAACTCTGTCTCTTCCTGTCAGGACCGGCTGATCTGCAATCCCTTATCCGAAAGCCCCATTTCTACAAAACGGGCATTCGGATTACGCGGAGAAGCCGTCAACTGTTTGCGTATCAGCAAAGCAGCTTCCGGGTCTTTTGCTACGATATACAAATAGCCACCACCTCCTGCTCCAGGTAGTTTATAGCCTAAGGCATAATCTTTTATCTGCGCGATCAGCTCTTCTACAGCAGGAGGATTCGTTCCGGAATCAAGTGCCTTCTTCTGTTCCCAGGTCTTTGCGATAAGTTTACCGTACGTTTCAAAATTACCGCATTGAATAGCATCGAACATATCCAGGGCATGTATCTTCATTTCTGAAAGCAGACGAAGATGCGTGGTACTATTCAGGAACATACCTTGTACAATCTCTGCCAGGATATTCTTGGCCGTACGGGTTATGCCTGTATAATATAATAAATGACAAGCCTGATATTGCGGGTCGGTAAACAAATATTCCGGTAGCCAGCGCACGGAAGGATTCTGATTGAAACCTTCTCCTGTCTGTAACAGTTTCAGGCCATGTAATACCCCGCCATACTGATCCTGCCAGCCCCCGCCTGTTGTAAGCAGTTGCTCTAAAATCAAGGTACGATATCCTATTTTACTTTTATCCCAGGCCAGACCACAAAAATCGGATATTGCTCCAAGCACAGTTGCTGCCAAAATGGAACTGGTCCCAAGTCCCGATCCAGCCGGAATAGCCGCCAGTAAAGTAACTTCCAGTCCACAACCAAAACTTTTCAACTGGGCTTCCAGTGAAGAGTGATGCGTTGCTGAAAATTCCGGGATAAAGCCGGCTAGAGACAAAGCCGCTTTGGGGATAGAGAAAGGAGAACCGATCTTTTTATAATCACGCAATTCATCCCAGGTAGAAACAACTTCCATCGCTCCCAGATCGATAGAACGCAAAATGATCTTATATTCTTTCGAAGGCTTTACATATACCTGCAAAGGTGGTTGACCGTTCAACTCGATGGCTACATTGACCACATTCCCCCCAGCATACATGCAATAAGGAGGGGTATCAGTCCATCCACCAGCCAAGTCGATACGGACCGGGCTTCGTCCCCACACAATCTGGTCACGATATACATTCAGATAAGGAGACTGTTTTTCTCCGGATACAGAGCCAATTAATCCTTCCCGCAATAAAGAAAAGGCTTCCTGTTGCTCTCCCTCATACGGTTTCCCTTCCAATTGTAATACACGAGCCCGGAACATCCAGTTATGTATCTGTTTCATCAATGGTGTTTCAGAAGGAAGTACATCCGGTAAATCTAGATTTCCCTCTGCAAACTCGCGAGCGGCATCTGCCAGATCCAACTGGTAGAATACGCTTTTCTCATGATTGACTGCCAACATAGGCCAATTGGCATAACGGAATTTCTCACGCTGGGCAAAAAGTCTGCTCAGATTGGCACGATCGGATAATTCATTCGCCGACATTTTCTCCGACGACTTCCATATATCCCTGCCACTTTGCAGTTCCGGTTCAGAAACCATCCACCGCATAACCAAGCCCAATTCTTCGATATTTTTACAAACCGGAAATAATGCAGCATTCTGTAAGTCTACGAAAGCCTCCAATAGGAAGCCTCTTTCTTCTGCCCACTTAGCGACAGGATATCCCATAAAGACTGTTTTCTCATCGGTCGATGCTCCTTTAAACAGATCATTGAACCCATACGGACGAGCCACCCAGTCCTGTTCTCCGACAGGTACAACATCAATACAAACACCGGACGGGATATCCAATACCCAATCATTTTCTGGAACTCCGGTTATAATATGTCGGTTATCCAGCTTCCAGTGCTTACCTATATAGCTGTTCTCAATCCATAACTCCGAATTTGCGGCAGTCAGGGTGATATTAATCGATGCATTCTGAACAAACATGGCTGGATGAGGTTTAACCTTCCGGTGCATGATAGCCCGCTGATCGCGGACCAGATTCTGCACAGCCAGAGTCGAAGAGATCAGTTCACGGCTCGTCCCATAATGATAAAACTCCCCTCCCTCCAAAGGAAGGATAGCCACACTCAACCGGTTCAACTCTTCATCTGGAATACGGGGGTGTTCACCCAAAGCCAGTCCGAATTCAGAATAGAGGTCGTATGACTTCATTGTCTTTCCATCGGCTGTATACGAGTGTTTCATCAGCAACTCCATAGCCCTGTCACTTAGTAACCACACACCTATATCCATCAGAAAAAGATGTGTCTGGGCCAACTGCCCCAGATCGGCCAGAGAGGGCTTCTGAAGCATAAAGTCTAGCTTATCGGGAGTCTGCCTGTTCGATACGAACACGCCATGATTGGTTGCCAGGGCCGGATCGACCCATAACCCGTAACAGACAACATCCACATCCGGAATATCCTGCAACGGTTCACTATTTCGTATATATACATCCCCACTGGCAATCAGTGTATGGAGCGATTCAGGAGCTTTCTCCATAATCTCCTCATAAAGGGGAAGCTGCAAAGACAATAGATTTTGTGATAACTTCTGCCCCCTCGCCCACCGGAAAACAGGAATTGGTGTCAATATTTTTCCGGAAGGGGCATACCCCGGTAAACGCCGGCTCTGCCCGCCGGCATGCAATAATATTCTTTTTTCCTTATCCAACCATTCCTTTACCGGTGTTTCCGGAGCTTCATTTTGCCGGCAAGCTTCCACCAGCCAGGTAGTGCCTCCCCCGGATCCTAAACGGGCACCAACCGGATCGGATGTGCAAAACCATTCATTCCTGCCGACTTTCGCGATTTTATGAAAACTACTCACCAGATTGGGAGGGAGCGATAACAACTTTTTCATACTTACAATTACATGGAAACGATGAAAATCGCTTCTGTTTAATAATCTATTCTTTAATACAAAAGTAATTTTTCCTACTCAATAGCACAATAAAACGAACCAGATATTATTTTTCGATTCTGTTTTGGATGTACCGACATTGAAATTTAATTTAATTTCACAATTCAGGATACTATTGATTTAAATTATTATATTCATATTTGCAGGGAAAAACAACTTACATATCCAGTTGACGATAAAAAACGTTGGTTTTTACTAATCACCCCTTACCATTTAGTTTTCTGACGTATCTTTAGTTATTCATTTAATTTTCAGATTGTATGATATACGGTTATGTAAGAGTCAGTACAGATAAGCAAAGTACTGAAAATCAGCGATTCGAGATCGAAAAGTTCGCAAAAGCAAAGAACATGCGTATTGATCGTTGGGTAGAAGAAACAATCAGTGGTACAACTGATGTTGCAGAACGGCAACTTGGTAGATTAATCAAACAAATCCGTAAAGGGGATGTTTTGGTCACAACCGAATTATCCCGGTTGGGTCGTAATCTTATGCAGGTTATGAGCTTTCTCCATCAATGTATGGAAAAAGACATTTTCGTGCTTACGGTAAAAGAACGCTACGAGTTAGGAAACAACATCAACAGTAAAATTTTGGCTTTTGCTTTTAGTTTAAGTGCCGAAATTGAACGTAACCTGATTTCCCAACGAACCAAGGAAGCATTGGCCAGAAAAAAGAAAGAAGGGACCAAGCTTGGTCGTCCTAAAGGTGGTAAATCCGAGTTGTATAAGTTATCTGGAAAAGAAGGACAGATACGCAAACTTCTGCAGGAAAAGAAAACCAGATTGTATATAAGTAAGAAGTTAGGAGTAAACCGGCAAACACTGAGAGACTTTATGAAAATGAATCCAGAGTTGGATTAAATATAGAAATATTAAGTTATTGTCAACCGGAGAGTTACTGTCTAAATTGTTAAACAATGCAATCCCTGCAAATGAAACCTAAGCTAAATTGTTTATTTAAACTTGTTTGTTCTAAATATGTGGAAAACACTTGTTCCAAAGAATTCAAAGTTAAGAATGTTTGTGTTCTGAAGGGATATTTTACACTCTATTTCATGATGATTATAAGTACTTTAGAATCAAAACTGAATCAAGAAATATTTCATATTGGATGATTCACATATCAAAGGCAAACATACAGGCAATCTTCGGATAAAAATAGATATTTTTGGGTATAAAACTGTGATTGTAATAAATACACCCAAGGACGAAAATTCAAAGAATATAAAAATATGGACACAAGCTTATAAAAATAAAATACAGAATAATCAGATAGCTGGACAACCAACCTAAAATGGATAAACAGCCCAGTTCCCACTTTAGTATAGAATGATATTTGCAATAGTGAAAACCTGTTATTTTTACCACGTTTTTACACATTATTATACTATAAATTAATTAATAGTGAATAAATACACTATCTTTGGGATTATTAGTGCTATCAAGAATATTCGTAGAACCTTATAAAAGATAACAGTATGGAAAAGACACTTGTTATATTAAAACCATGTACCATTCAACGAGGTTTGATCGGTGAAATCATTTCCCGTTTTGAAAAGAAAGGATTAATACTCTGTGGCATGAAAATGATCTGGTTGACTGATGATCTCTTAAGCGAACACTATGCCCACCTCAGAGAAAAATCCTTCTTCCAAAGAGTAAAAGATGCCATGGCTGTATGCCCGGTCATTGTTTGTTGTTGGAAAGGAGTCGACGCGGTACAGGTAGTTCGTACCCTGGCCGGAGCTACAAATGGCAGAAATGCTGCACCCGGAACCATTCGCGGTGATTATAGCATGAGCGTACAAGAAAATATTGTACATGCATCCGACTCTCTCGAAACAGCAGAGATCGAATTAAAGAGATTCTTTAATGAGGATGAACTATTTGACTATAAAATGAATTATTTCCCCAGTCTCTACGCAAACGACGAATTTTAAGGATTCAAAGATAAAATAAAAAGCCGGAAAGGAGTTGATAAGTCTTCTCTTTTCCGGCTTTCTTATTTCAGATATTTCATTCTATCCTCCCGGACTGAATGAACAACCTCATTACTAATCTAAAAATCTAATACCATGAAAAACACACTACATCTTATAAACAAGCCCTTAATAGAAAATGTTCCGAAAAAATAAAGAATTTCATTGCAGTTGTATTATTGCCGAATTGAACCTATATTTGTACTGTATTTTAAACACGAGTATAGACAAAATAAAAAGAAAATAATATGCATAGTTGGTTTGAATGTAAAGTCTCCTTCGAAAAAGTACTGGAGAATGGAATGCAAAAGAAAGTAACAGAACCTTACCTGGTTGACGCCCTGTCATTCACAGAAGCGGAAGCCCGTATCATTGAAGAAATCCGCCCGTTCATCTCCGGCGAATTTACTGTTACAGACATCAAACGCGCCCGCCTTTCAGAATTGTTCTTCAACGAGAATGGCGATCGTTTCTATAAAATTAAAGTATACTTTATCACGTTAGACGAAAAAAGCGGTGCAGAAAAGAAAACAGCTGCACAAATGCTTGCACAGGCATGCACGCTGAAAGAAGCCATTGCCGTATTGGAAGAAGGCATGAAAGGAACGATGGCCGACTACACAATCGCCTCAGTCACTGAAACCATGCTTATGGATGTATTCCCATTCTCTGCCAGCGACGACAAAACTCCTAAATCCGGCGAAGAACTGATTGCCGAACAAAAGAAACAAGCAGAAGACAAAGTTCAGGAAGCATGAGTATCGCCCAGAATATAGTACAATTAAAGGCATCGCTACCGACAAACGTGACATTGGTAGCCGTGTCTAAGTTTCATCCGGCAGAAGCATTGAAGGAAGCTTACGATGCAGGCCAGCGTGTCTTCGGCGAAAGCAGGGCACAGGAGCTGACGGCTAAACAAAAAGTACTACCGGATGATATCGAATGGCACTTTATCGGACCATTGCAAAGTAACAAAGTAAAAGATATTGCACCGTTTATTCATACTATCCACAGTATCGACTCACTTAAGTTGTTACAGGAAGTAAACAAACAAGCGGCAAAAAACAATCGTGTGATCCGTGTTTTGTTGGAAATACATGTCGCTCAGGAAGACACTAAATACGGAATGACTCCAGACGAATGTCGTCAACTTTTGCAAAGCGAACAACTGGCCGGACTTGACAATATTCAAATATGCGGATTAATGGGAATGGCGACCTATACCGACGATACCGTTCTCATCGAACAGGAATTTCACATTTTACATGAACTTTTCATCGAGTTAAAAGCGCTATATTTCATAGGAAATGATAATTTTGCAGAACTATCTATGGGTATGAGCCACGATTATCCCGTTGCCATTCGCCAGGGTAGTACCATGATACGGGTTGGAACCAGTATTTTCGGCGAACGCGAGTACTAATACATTAAAATTGAATCTGACATGATTGACATTAAAACTCAATACGCAGGACTAACACTTCGTAATCCTATAATCGTTGGAAGCTCCGGATTGACTAATAACCCGGAACGAAACAAAGAATTTGAAAAAGCAGGTGCAGGAGCAATTGTTCTCAAATCCCTTTTTGAAGAACAGATCGAAATGCAAAGCGATTCGCTCATGCAGGACTCCGATTATCCGGAAGCTGCCGATTATATCCGTGGCTACGTAAAAGCCAATCAGGTAAACAATTATCTGGAACTGATTAAAAAGAGCAAAGAATCATGCACTATCCCCATCATCGCCAGTATTAACTGTTATAAGTCGGATGTATGGATAGACTTTGCCCGTCAGATAGAACTGGCCGGTGCAGATGCTCTGGAACTAAATGTATTTTTTCTGGAAACAAGCCTTGAATACAACCCGGATGAAATACGGGATCTTTACGTCAACATTATCCGGAAAGTAAAAGAAACGGTTTCAATACCTGTTATTATGAAGATCGGAAAGAATGTCGGAAATATTCCGGCACTGGTCAACACATTGAAGGTTAATGGTGCAGATGGCGTGGTGATGTTTAACCGCTTCTATCAACCGGATATCGATATCAACAGCATGCAGATAGTGTCAGGTAACGTATTCAGTAACCACTCCGACTTAAGTGATACAATTCGTTGGACAGCAATCGTTTCAGGTAAAGTACCCGGTATTAGTATTGCATCTTCTACCGGAATACATGATTGGGAAGACGTTATCAAATGCCTGCTGGCAGGTGCTTCTGCTGTACAAATGTGTAGTGCCGTATACACACACGGAGGTGAGATTATCTCACAGGTCCTGACCTGTGTCGAAGAATGGATGCACCAAGCACATTACCAGAATTTGTCTCAATTCCAGGGAAAGTTGAACTATGCGAATATTCCAAACCCTGCAATGTACGAACGCTCACAATTCATGAAGTATTTCTCGAACAGAGACTGACACAAATAATCAAGCAAAAAAAGAGATAAGGTTTATTCCTTATCTCTTTTTTTAGCAACTCATATATTATTTTCCACTAAACACTATTTACACCAGAAATATTATTTATATTTGTACCATCATTAAATAAAGCAATATGGAAGCAATTTGTGTTATAAAGGATATATATAAAACATTATACCAGTTTGAAAAGGCATTTTCAGAGGTACATGAGATCACGATCAACGAAGCCATGCTGTTATGTTGCCTGAAAGACAACGAAGCCAAGTCGGCTGGAACAATTTGTGACTATATCGGTTTATCCAACTCACGCGTATCAAAAGTAATCACGTCGGTAGAAAATAAAGGCTTTATCCGCCGTAGTATCAGTAAAGAAGATAAACGGCAGATGTTCTTCTCGCTTACTCCAAAAGGGAAAGAGAAAGTACAGCAGATGATGAATGCCGAATTACGTTTTGACGGTCTGTTCGGAAAACTACAACAATGTATGGAAAAAGGGTAACTCCCTTTTTTTACTCATTTATTTTCCATTAGCAAATATGTATAATAACAATTATAATAATAACAAGATGAAATATTTAGTAATCGGAGGAGTTGCCGGAGGAGCAACTACAGCAGCACGCCTGAGAAGAATGGACGAGAATGCAAACATTATCCTGTTTGAACGTGGAAAATATGTATCATACGCCAACTGCGGTCTCCCTTATTATATAGGCGGAACAATTTCAGAACGCGATAAACTATTCGTACAGACAGTCGAAGGCTTCACAGCCCGTTTCAACATCGACATCCGAACCGAACAGGAGGTTACAGCCATCCATCCGAAGGAGAAAACCGTCGAAGTGAAAAACATCAGAACAGGACAAACGTACACCGAAAGTTATGACAAGCTGGTACTTTCTCCCGGAGCAGAACCGCTTCGCCCCGGCATCGAGGGTATCGACAGTAAAAAAATATTCACCTTACGCAACGTACCTGATACGGATACGATCAAAAAATATATCGATTTGAACAAACCTCGTCATGCAGTTGTCGTAGGCGGTGGATTCATCGGACTTGAAATGGCAGAAAATCTACACGACCTGGGAGTTCATATCGCTGTGGTTGAAATGGCCAACCAAGTAATGGCTCCGCTCGACTACTCGATGGCAGCTATCGTACATCAACAACTGATCGAAAAACAGGTGGACCTGCGTCTGGAAGATGGCGTTTTACGTTTTGAGGAAACGGCCGAAGGTATCGTCGTACATCTGCGCAGCGGTAAACAAATTTCTACCGACCTGGTTATATTGAGTATCGGGGTACGCCCTGAAACTAAACTGGCTAAAGAAGCCGGCCTGTCCATCGGTACACTGGGAGGCATCGCTGTAAATGAATATATGCAGACTTCGGATCCTGCCATTTATGCACTGGGAGACGCCGTTGAAGTACTCAATCCGGTAACAGGCAAACCGGCCCTAATCCCACTTGCCGGGCCGGCCAACAAACAGGGACGCATCGTTGCCGACAATATCGTGTTCGGTAACCGCGAAACATACAGGGGGACTATCGGCACCTCTATTGCAAAGGTATTCGACCTGACAGTTGCTGCTGCCGGAGCTAATGCCAAGTTGTTAAAACGCGAAGGTATCCCCTATCAGTCGTCGTATACACATTCGGCATCACATGCCGGTTATTATCCGGGAGCAGTCCCGATGTCTATCAAAATATTATTCTCGCCTGACAACGGACAGCTGCTGGGCGCACAGGTTGTCGGATTCGATGGAGTGGACAAACGGATCGAAATACTCGAACAGGTTATACAGCGCAAAGGGACAGTCTACGACCTGACCGAACTTGAGCAGGCCTATGCTCCCCCCTATTCATCAGCTAAAGATCCGGTAAATATGGCCGGATATGTGGCAGAAAACATTCTTACTAAAAAGGTGGAGGTTATAGATTGGCGTAAAATAAGCCAACTGGGTAGCGGCACTATCCTGGTAGACGTACGCACGGCCGACGAATATTCTTTGGGAACTATTCCGGGAGCTATTAATATTCCGGTCGACGAACTCCGCAACCGCTTGTCGGAATTGCCTAAAGATAAACCGATCGTGGTGACCTGTGCCGTTGGTCTGCGCGGATACCTGGCTTACCGCATTCTGGTTCAGCATGGCTATAAAGATGTAAAGAACCTGTCCGGTGGTTATAAAACATGGAGCATCGCGACCGCTAAACCAGTTTTAAAACAGACCGAAAGTAATCAACAAACAACAAAACCGGAAGAACCGTCTGCCGTAACCGCCGCTCGCCCTGCTTTACAGAAGACCGTACAGATCGATGCCTGCGGCCTGCAATGCCCCGGCCCGGTCATGCAATTAAAAAAGCATTATGCCGAAATAAATACAGGCGATCGTTTGCTGATCACAGCTACCGACCAGGGTTTCGGCAAAGACGTAGGAGCCTGGTGTAACATGACAGGGGCACAATTGGTGAGTGTCGAGAATAAATCAGGTATCATTCACGCCACAATCGAAAAAGCAGAATCCAAAAGTTCCTGCAAAATGGTAAACGGGTCCGACAATAAAACACTGATCGTATTCAGCGACAACCTGGATAAAGCTCTGGCTTCCTTCGTCATCGCCAACGGAGCGGCCTCTACCGGTAAGAAAGTGACCATGTTCTTTACCTTCTGGGGATTGAATGTAATCAAGAAAAGACAGAAACCGGCCGTATCGAAAGATCTCTTCGGAAAAATGTTCGGTTGGATGCTTCCTTCTCACAGCGGTAAACTGAAGCTGTCGAAGATGAACATGGGAGGCACCGGAAGTTGGATGATGCG
This sequence comes from Parabacteroides leei, assembly GCF_023369805.1. Lineage (NCBI taxonomy): Bacteria > Pseudomonadati > Bacteroidota > Bacteroidia > Bacteroidales > Tannerellaceae > Parabacteroides > Parabacteroides leei. The sequence continues at coordinate 169,504 of NZ_JAMBQG010000001.1, read as the reverse complement.
TCTGATCATGAAGAAAAAACATATCGACAGCCTGGAAAGCCTGATCGCACAGGCCGCCGAAAACGGTGTCGAAATGATTGCCTGCACCATGAGTATGGATGTGATGGGCGTCAAAGAAGAAGAACTGATGGATAATGTTACACTGGGCGGTGTTGCCACTTACCTGGAACGCGCAGAAGATGCCAATGTAAACCTATTCATCTAAGCGAGGTTAGCTACAAAAAAGGATGCACCCTTTTCGAAAAGAGGGTACATCCTTTTTTTAAAGAGGTCGTATGCTTTTATTTTAAAGGCAACGTCGTTACGTCGACTTCAGGAGCCACTCCATTCGGCTGGCGCGTAAAAACTGATTTAAATTCCGTATTATCATTAAAGAAACCGCCGTTACGAAGGAAAAACATATTGTCAGCCACACCACCGGCATAGTCCTGACGAACACCGGCCCGGGCGGTTGCATCATAAGTAAACATTCCTTCCGTAAGTTCCTTCCATTCACCTTTTGCCGTTCGAGCCCACTGATTGCCAAAACGTACGCTACGTTCAAGATAGCCTTGCCCCGGAATAAAGTTTTCAAGGAAAGAATGCGCTCCGGTATACCAGGCATTTGTTTGTGGGCGAAGGAAACCAGCTATCAATCGCCACTGATTCTCCTCGGGAGCAAAAAACCAGGCATAATAAGCGGTATTCCCTTTTCCGTCCGGATGGACACGTGTAATCACACGATAAGTTTGTCCGGCTTTCCAGGGGTAAATCAAATAACTTTGACCACCGGAGCCTTCATTGCCGAACTCTCCGATATGTACATCTTTCCCCTGAGCCAGTAACTTGATACGGTGATCTTCCGGGATAGCTTTCGGATCATCCGTTTCGAACGGACTCCAGACAGAAAACAAAATACGTCGTTCCTTATCGCTATTCGCCTGGATACCACAATATCCTTCACCAAAACCATTAGTCATGAAATAACTGCCGATCTTATCTTCCCCCTCGGGAACGGTTATTTCGTTGTAAAAATATTCAACCGATTCTTCCGGCAATGTGTATTTCATATGTACCGAAGGCCCGCGCATTCCCCAATAAGGTTTAAAGTCCCGGATAAAAGAAAGAGGTTCCTGAGCAGCCGACCCGTCTATCAACAGTTCGGAAATACCGGCAAACTGAGCACCTTCCTTCTTCTCCCCTTGTAAATCTACACGAACATAACCCGGCTCCGCAAGCAATACGCTACCCACCGGAATGATCGTTTCTTCCGCTTCTGTGATCTTTACCGTAAAACTTTTCCCACCGAAAGTAACTTTCACAACCGACGGACCACCCGTAGCAGTAGCCTTTAGGAACAACTTCAATTCTCCGGCTTGGCTTACCTTAAACCATGACGAAAGAACAGCATCAGAACCTGTCCACGACTTGATGCCTTCGGTAGAAACCTTCGCACCCTCTTTTCCGGCAGTCACATACGTATTACCACCTAACGGAACAGCAACTGCTTCTGCAGACAGTTCCAACTTCTTACTCTGGCAGCTACACATCATCCATACAGCCATACCGAGTAAAATAATTTGTTTAATCTTCTTCATTGTCTATTTCTTAGATTTAAAGCAAAACGGGACGGAAGTAAACCTATTACTCTCCGTCCCGTTTCCTGTTATTTCCTCCGCAGCTAATCTACGAATATTATTTGATCATATCAAAACCGGTATAAGGGATCAACGCTTTCGGAATGCGGATACCTTCAGGAGTCTGGTTGTTTTCAAGCAAAGCTGCCACGATACGCGGTAAGGCCAAAGCACTACCGTTCAAAGTGTGACACAGCTGAGTCTTTTTATTCTCATCACGATAACGACATTTCAAGCGGTTTGCCTGATAAGTGTCGAAGTTAGATACAGAACTTACTTCCAACCAACGCTTCTGAGCTTCTGAATAAACTTCGAAGTCAAAGCAAAGAGCCGCCGTAAAGCTCATGTCCCCACCGCACAGACGAAGAATACGATACGGAAGTTCCAACTTCTGAAGCAGGCCTTCCACATGATCTAACATCTCCTGGTGTGACTGTTTTGAATGTTCCGGCTTGTCAATACGAACCAGTTCCACCTTGGAAAACTCGTGCAGACGGTTCAGACCGCGTACATCCTTTCCATAAGAACCAGCTTCACGACGAAAACATTGTGTATAGGCACAGTTCTTGATCGGCAACTGCTTATCATCCAAAATAACATCGCGATAGATATTTGTTACCGGAACTTCGGCTGTCGGTATCAGATAAAGATCATCCACTTCGCAATGATACATCTGTCCTTCCTTGTCAGGAAGCTGGCCTGTACCAAAACCGGAAGCGGCATTTACCACTGTCGGCGGCATAATTTCCATATAACCGGACTTGCGGGCTTCATCCAGGAAGAAGTTTATCAGGGCACGCTGCAATTGTGCTCCCTGTCCTTTGTAAACCGGAAAACCGGCACCTGTAATCTTCACACCCAAGTCAAAGTCTATCAGGTCATATTTCTTTGTCAATTCCCAGTGAGGCAGTGCATCTTTCGGCAATTCCGTTTCCATACCGCCCATTTTCTCTACCACATTATCTTCGGCAGCGACACCTTCGGGTACTTCTTCATAAGGAACATTCGGAATGGTATAAAGCAGGTTCTGCATTTCTTCCGACGCCTGATCCATTTCAGCCTGGATACCCTTGCTGACTTCCTTGATTTCGGCAACACGCTTTTTAATAGCCTCAGCTTCATCCTTTTTGCCCTCTTTCATCAGGCCACCGATAGCTTTCGACAGCGAGTTTACCTCTGCCAAGTTATTATCTAATTGATTCTGCGTACTACGTCTTTTATCGTTTAGCTCAATCACTTTAGCGATAGCTTCCTTAGCATCCTTAAAGTGTTTCTTCTCCAGACCACGAATTACGCGGTCTGTTTCTTCCGTAATCATTTTAAGCGTCAACATACTTGATCTATGTTTATTTATTTTGAAGTGCAAAGATAGTGTAAACCTAATACATAAAAAAGCAACTTCCATTCAGATGTTTACAAAATATTTTACTTCACCCGTCCGCCTGTTATCCAGGTCCGCGTATAATAAGGTTCACTTAGACTACTGACCATCACTCCCTTCGAGGTACTGGTATGTATGAACTTCCCGTTTTTCAGATAGATACCGACATGGTTTGGCACTTTTTTCTTCCCGCTGCCTGTCCTGAAAAACACCAGATCCCCCTCTTGTAACTTAGAGCGACTCACCTTCTTACAATTATATTTCAGCATATCAGCCGACGAACGAGCCAATTGTTTTCTATAAACCTCACGGAAAACAATAGCCACAAACCCGGAGCAATCCACTCCCCGCTTCGTGCTTCCTCCCATCCGGTGAGGCGTACCGAGCCATTTCGCCCCTTCATTATAAAGAAAGATATTATCATCGGGAGTAATACGAACACCATATAAACGCGACAATTCTTTCGGCCCTTTGAAGTCAGCAGGAAGTGCTACACGCTTTTTACTGCCGCAGGACGTCAGAACCAGTGTAAACAAAAATATCCAAAGAAAAGACAGGATGAAATTTTTACGAGTCATGATTATTTATTTGTGGATACAACTACAAATATAACATGCTTTTCGTAAGTTCTTAAGGTTATAATCCTAAAAACTCTATAATACTATTTTTTTCTTAGAGTTATAATCTGAAACAAAAGTCCCCCTATCAGAAACATGAAAAGCCATTTGCTAGGGGAGATACTGGCGGCATGTTCTTTCTGCAAAGAGTCGGAACTAAACTGATGGCTACTGATTTTTGAGTCGGATCGAATGGATGTACTTACTTCTGCCTAATCCCGTTCATTAAATGATTATGCAGTTGTCTCCGGGAAACGATACAAAGGTATGGGCAACCAGATATATTAAAAGCACAATAACCACTTCTAATAAAACACTATAATTTAATATATTACAATCTTAAAACACTTTAAACACCACTTTTAACGACTCTTTACCACGATCTGTTTTACATTTTATTTAACTTTTATAAACCATTCAGCATCAGCCGTTGTAGTCATACTTAATTTTTGTTTTGCCGGATAATATCAATATGTCTTCAGGAGTAGTCTTTTCTTTACTGATTTTTTCACTCAAGGTTTTAATTTTTTCGGAAAAGTCGAAGCAAATTACCACGGACATAGCCAGACACCCGGTCGCGATAGTTTCCACTACGGTCGATATAGAAAGCGATGCAGTCAGCGAGAATATCCAAACGGTTTTTCAGACCGCCACGCAATGAAGCTTCATTGAGAACCTCTGCTTCCTCACAATCGTAGGCACTCACATGCGATACGATCAGCTACCGACTTTAAGTACGATATCCACAAAAGGCATACCGCAGGCCATAAAAGAAAACAACGCCATATCGGCAGCCAACTGTTTCTCCGGCTCATCCTTCAAATCCAGCGAAGCGATATTTTTGACAACATTGACCGGTACGGCCCGCTTTTTCGTATCCTCCCGCTTTAAACAGATACCTGCAAACGGCGACTCCTCCGGCCTCCCTTTCCAACCCAAACAGGCACGGTTATACATCGCACGAAAGTTACTGAGATAGCTGTTCACGCTATTCACCCGCAGCCCCTTCCTATGTAGCCAATCCTGAAAACCATGAACCACAGCAGGGGTAATTCCTTTCAAAGAGGGTTCCCGACCGCCATTGAAGCTTTTAAATTGGTTCCGCACAGCCCGGTACAGGTCGGCCGTGCTTTCATTACCCGCAAAACGTTTCTCCTGCTCCTGTCGCTTCATCTCATAACAAAACACCTTGTTTTTCATATCATTTCATTTTTTTTAAAGAAAAACAAAGATATAACAATTGCGAAGGAATAAAAGTTACTCGCATGGGTAATCCAATGCAAACAGCATAGGTTCGACATTTATCAAAATGACAAGAATAAACAATGCTTAGCTTTCATAAAGTCCAAATTTTACAATTTCAGATAACAGCCATTTATCTCCGGCAAGGCGTTTCAGAAAGATATATGGTCTTTTTTCGGCCAGATTTCATCTCCTCCGAAAATTCATCACAATCATTTTTTAAATCATCACAATAATTCGAGTAAACCATTGCAATGACTCCCGGCACCTATCACAATAAAATCTGCAAGTCATTGCAATCATTTTTTTAACATATTGAGAAGCAGAGGTAAAACTATAAAAACGGGCATCCAAAACGATAAAAAGATATTTTAAAAACGCTAAAACATCCTCTTATATCGCTATTTATCCAATAACATATTACAAACATTCACTGACCTTATCTATCATTCTCACAAAAATCATTTCAATGACTCTTTTCTCCCTTTACAAAACAACCACAATATTCTCCATATATAACCTTTCCGTCAAATCTTAACTCCCAATGCAAAAGACATAATTTATCCCCCAACTCCTCAACTCTCATACAAAGCAGGGAAATAAGGGATAAATAAACAAAATGACAAAATTTATCTAAGAACAGTAATCAACCATTCGCTGCCAACTGCAATTTTCTTCTCGGATGCTTTGTCGTTAAGATTTTCTTTTGTTTGCTGATATTCACATGCGTATATATCTGCGTTATAGCAATAGAGCTGTGCCCAAGCATATCCTGAATATACTCTATGGCTACATCTTCTTCCAAAAGCAACGTGGCAAATGTATGCCTGGCAAGATGAGGGGTGATTCGTTTTGATAATCCGGCTTTTTTCACATAAGACTTTATCATAAGCCTGACTGATTGTGTAGATACACGTTGCCCTAGCCTATTAATAAAGATGGGTAAACTATACCCGATCTCTTGTTTATAGCTTTGATAGTAGGTTCTGATTATCGAAAGCGTTTCAGACTGACAAATCTGTATGATACGCTCTTTGCTTCCTTTTCCAAAGACTCTTATTACCCCATTTCTAAGATTTATGTCTTCATAATTAAGATTACAAACCTCGGAAACCCTCATTCCGATTGAAAATAAAACCTCTACAATCGCAATATTACGAGTTTGTGCCTTATACATGTAATTATTTGTGTGTTGATTATTAATCAGTCCCTTATACATAACGGTCAATATTTTTTTCACCTCATCAAGACTCATCACAGACGGTAACAAACTTGGTTCTTTTAAGCGAACTTTTATTTTACGAAAGGGATTGATGTAATCATCATCTTCATATTAAAGAAAATTAAGCATCGCTTTCAGAGAAGCGACCTTTCGTTTTACTGTTTTAAGTTTTAGATGATAAATTTCCTGTAAGTAATTTTTCAAAGTATCTTTAGACATACATTTGAAATCAAGCTCATCTTCCGTATCTTTTATGTATAGAGCAAATTGCCTTAGGTCAGTTCCATAAGCTTTTAATGTTTTTGAACTCAGATTCTTTTCAAACTGACAATGAAAAAGAAATTTCCCTATCACTTCATACACACTCACCTTTTCCTCTGGCTTGCTTAAATTACTGGTATCCATATCCTTCCTGTTTTAAATTAGACCCCGAAGGAACATATTTATGATGTAAAACTCAAATACAAGCTATGATATTGAATAATTGATAACTTAATATTATGGATCACTCACAGGCATTTATTTCTTATATAAAAAAAGACTGGATTATTTTCATTCAAATAAAAAGGATTTTCATATTATCATTGTAGGAACTAACGATCCGCTTACAAAAGGAGAAATAATGATAACAAAGACAATCGATTGTCTTTTAGGTATTTGTAAGAAATACAATCTTGTCTATCAGTATTATCAACAGGAAAATGAATTTATTGAGGCTTTTCTTTCTGGTAAAATAGATTCTTCTAAAGCTGTTGTATACAATCGGACTACGATGACCCCCCAATAGCAAGCGTAGTCTCATACCTGCATTTTGTGGGCTTAACGAAATAAAATGTTTGGACAATGATGCTTATAGAATGAGGTTACTATGTAATAAATTTCATTATTCATCTATTTTGCGTAATATAGGAATCTCTGTTCCCGATTTCTGGTGTTATTGTCCCCAATATGGTTGGATAACCACTCTTCCTCCAGAGGGAATAAAAGTTATCGCTAAACTTATTAATGAAAACAATAAAGTTTCTCTAACTAACGCTTCTGTTGATGTTTTCTCTGAAAACTTTAATTTTCTGGTGAAAAGTCTATCACATAAATACAATCAGCCTGTCATTGTGCAGAATTTATTGCAGGGTATGAAATTACCATTCCTGTTTTTATGGATCTTGAGAGTGAAGTGATAGTTCCCCAAATACTTGGTATTTATACGGCACAACAGCATAGAGCAGGTAATCAAATCATGCGTGAAGCCGACCTTTCCTATTTGCGGAATACTGATTGCAGAGAAAAGTATTATGATTTCAGTAACATCAACAGCCAGGTTTGTGAAAATATACGTAAAGATACTACCTTAATAGCAAAAGCACTGGGCATAAAAGGATTTTCAAGGTTCGATATACGAATAGATGATAGTTATCAGCCATTTTTCATAGAGGGACTGTCCATAAGAATTCAATGCTTCTATACTGAAATCGTCCCAGAAATTAACCTCATCAAAAATGATAATATTTCTCCGGTATTCCTTACGGGTCTTGTTCACTTTTGCTGAATTAACAGAAAATGATCATTCTTTTGAGCAGTTCAATGCCGCACCGTCCATAACAGATTCTTTTGATCATTTTCAATTTGTTTACAACCCCTTCGGTTATGCCGTTATGCCATTTTTCACAGAAAGCATTAACTACGGCATTATAGTCTTGTCTGAGCCCATTAATGAACTGTTTCAATTCAGTAATGTCAGTTTTTTTGTTTATCCTTTCTTCTAAGAGTAGTACATCCCTGGACTTAAGTGCTTTATTGAACTCTTCCTGAACGGATAATAATTCATTTAGTTCATTGCATTCATATACCACCTTGCGCCATAGTCGCTCTTGTTCATTACATTTAGATTCTTCCTTTTTACATAAATAGTATAACGACTTCCATTTGGGTATCTTGACTACCGGTTCTGTGGCTGGTCGCCAGGAACGAATGTAGAGATTTACAGCTTCACGACCTCCAGTGTATCCCCTTTCTTTTATTTCTTTAAAGAGAGTAACCGAACTCTGAATGTGTTCATCATAAAAACGCGTCCTTAAATAAGTATCATATTCTTCGATGCCAGAGTACTTTTTGCGTTGTGGAAATTTGTATTGGATTTGTTCCCAATATTTATTGATCGTGTCATATGCTATTCTCGTTTGGCGTACTCTCTCTCTTGGTATGTCCTTCCTGCTGTAACTCTTTTATTCGCAGAAAATTTCGTTCACCTTTAGTTATTTTGGCTGGAAGTAAAATGTGTGCTTCCGCCTTTTTTCCACTTTGCATGTCCTTAATTGACCCTTGATCTCCTTATAATAACGTCGAAAGGCTTGTTGTACTGCTTCTGATAAGTTGTGGGATAAATGCCATCGCTCTGCTATCTCTTTTACCTCAGGACAGGACTCATGAATAGCTTTAGAAAAACAATCGGCACGATCCGAGGATATTGTTTTCAAACTCGTATAGTCTTTTAATGCTTCTCCCACACAACCGGATTCTCTATGAGGGAGTAAATCCAGAGGTTTGTGAGTGTCGTTATCTATTATGATTGAACCATACTGATGACCTTTACGTTTGGCCCAATCATCAACACCTATATTTTCCACAGTATCTCGCCCTGGTAATGACAATGTTAATATACTGCGTATTATACTGTTACGCTTCATTTGTATATGAGACTTGTTTAATAAGCGAGCTCCTTTACTTCCCCCGGTTTCCAAACCGGTAAATAAGATTTGTTCATTCACTTTATCTACACAACGCTGATAGGTTTGAAGATGATTTTCAAAACGTTCACAGAATATTTCACGACGACATTCCGGGTTTCGGCAGAAGAAACGATGAACAGTCAAGTGGATACGACAATTGTAGTCACCCAAAGGTTGCTCCTGAGGTTTTCGGCAGTAACAACTCTGCTTTTTGTTAGAGGAAACACTGCACAAAGGGCATCGGGAGCTATCCTGAGTACTGTGTACAGACATGATTATGGAAGAGGTATTTATTGATGTTTTTTTCAATTGCCAACAGGGTATATCATGGAAAAAAATACTGGCTAAACTTACCGTTTCTTCTACTGAAAGGAGGGATTCTTTTGATAAACTTGTGTTTTGTTTGCTTGTTTCTGGATTTTCTTGTATATTGTCGGTTCGCACAGCTTGATTAGTTTGTCTTTATTTATTAGTTTGCACTTACAATATAGACATTTCTTTTTTAGCTGTGCTTTTTTATACCTATTTTATAACAGGCGGTCTTAGTTTATTCAGCAAAAGTGAACAAGACCCTGGCAAACTACCTATATAATAAAAAGGATTGTTGATAAACCGAAACTTTTTTCCTTTCGGAGTAGAAACCATATCGATAGAATACAGACCACTCCAAATCCTTATCGCAAGGTCACCTAAAGACAAGTCCATAAAAAACTGAAACGACCGTAAATGAGCGTTATGCTCGGCTTTTCCCCTGTCTGTTTTCAAAATACGATAACATAGGCAAAAACTATCTTCAACTCCAAACACCGGAAATACAATTATTAACCCCTTACTCCCCGACCTACATACAAAGCCGAGAAATAAGGGGTTAATAAACAAAGTAACAAAAGGATTAAATAACGGACAAAAATCTATTTATTCCGATCTTGTGTATCATCACCTCCAGTCTGGAAAACTTTTTGGATGGTTCCATCCTGATTATAATACAATTTATCGACACAAATAGAACGTAGCCAGTCATGATTCGACAGGGCACTGTTATGATAAAAAGCATACCATTGTCCTTTATATTCAACAATAGAACCATGGTTTGTATAACTGTCAGTCGGATCCATATAGATACCCTGATGTTTCCAGGGACCGAGCGGACTATTACTGATCGCATAACGCATACGGTTATGGGTCGTCCCGTCATCATGATTATCAGAGTAGGACAGATAATAAATACCATTCCGCTTATGTACCCAGGTCGCTTCATGGAAATCATCCAATCCCAGCATTTCCTGCATCGGACCATCCAATTCCATCATATTCTCTTTCAGCCTGCCACCTTTGCAAATACCGCCGCCACCATTGTAAATATAAGCTTGCCCGTCATCATCCACAAAGACACAGGGATCGATCAGAGGGTCCATTCCTTCAATATAGCCCTGTACCGTAAAATCACTGGCCGGCTTTTTGCTGGTTGCCACCCCTATCTTCCAACTGGCGTTCCATTCCGTTTCACTGGGATGCGGAAAATAGAAATAGTAAGTCCCATTCTTATACGCACAATCGGGAGCCCACATGAAACCACCTTCCTTACGTCCCCAGGGAACCTGGCTGGAATTCAATATTTCACCATGATCCGTCCAATGTTTCATGTCATCCGTTGAAAACACATGATAGCGGTCCATCAGATCGCATCCACGGGGCGGATCTATGTCATGAGAAGCATATACATATAAACGCCCGTCTTCCCATACATGAGCAGAAGGATCCGCCGTATACATATGAGTAATAAAAGGATTCGGACCTATATTACCCGTATCTGCTCCCTGAGCTCTTTTTTGTACGCAACTACTAAATAAGGCAACCACAGAGATAGCCAATGTTATCAATAAGTTTTTCATTCCGTATCTTGATTATTTCTGAATAGGATTTCCTTTCGTCTGTATTACTTTCCGGATTGTTCCATCCGGGTTATAATATAGTTTATCTACACAAATAGAGCGTAAATTTCCTTGTCCCGAAAGAACACAATTGTGATAAAAAGCAAACCATTCTCCTTTATATTCGACAATAGAGCCATGAATAGTACCTGAACCCGATGTATCCATATAAACACCCTGATAATTCCATGGTCCCAGCGGGTGATCGCTGGTTGCATAGACCAGGCGGTTGCCAGCCTCTTCATTATCGGAATAAGAAAGATAATAGATGCCATCTTTCTTATGTACCCAAGCTGCTTCATGAAAATCGTACAGTCCTTCCATTTTCACCGGTTCTTCAGCCAGCTCGGTCATACTCTCTTTCAAACGGGCACCGATACAGCGTCCGCCACCTCCATAATAGAAATAAGCCTGTCCGTCGTCATCGACGAACACACAAGGATCGATCATGGCAAAAGCATCTCCCAATCCTTCAATATATCCCTGCACCTCAAAATCTTTTGCCGGATATTTACTGGTAGCGACTCCTACCTTCCAGCTATTGTTCCAGTCCGTATCACTGGGATGCGGGAAATAGAAGTAATAAATCCCGTTCTTGTAAGCACAATCGGGAGCCCACATAAAACCACCTTCTTTACGTCCCCAGGGAACCTGACCGGAATTCAAAATTTCACCATGATCGGTCCAATGCTGCATATCATCTGTAGAAAACACATGATAACGGTCCATCAGATCGCAACCACGCGGAGGATCGATATCATGAGATGCGTATACATATAGACGACCGTCTTCCCATACATGAGCAGAAGGATCTGCCGTATACAATTCCGTTATGAACGGATTCGGACCTAATACAATTTCCTGTTTTTCTTTTTTCAGGCTACAACTGCTCAATAAAGCGACAGACAGGGCAGCCATTGCAATCCATGTGTGTTTCATATAAATTTCTTATAAATATTTCATTAGAATATAAAATCTTGTTTCAGACGAATATCAGCAGAAGAAGCTCCTACCATAAACCGGTATGTACCTTCGGGAACGACAAATTTTTCCTGTCCGGCATCCCAATGACGTAATGACTCTTTCCTGACTGTGATAGTCACAGTCTTTGCCTCTCCTTTCTCAAAATGCGTACGGGCGAAACCTTTCAGTTGTTTAAGCGGACCATTAGCCTCCGGAGTTTTCACATATAACTGAGACACTTCGTCACCAGCCATTTTCCCGGCATTCTTTACCCGGAACGAAACAGCCAACTCGTCCCCCTTGTCTTCCACATTCAGGTTACTGTATGCATATGTCGTATAGCTCAAACCATAACCGAACGGATACAGGCAATCTCCCTGAAAATATTGATAAGTACGCCCTTTCGTAATGTCATAATCATCGAACGGAGGTAGTTCATCCAAACTCTTATAATAAGTAAGAGGTAAACGGCCTGCCGGATTATAATCGCCAAACAACACTTCGGCTACAGCTGTTCCTCCCTGCTCTCCCGGATACCAGGCATTTACTATTGCAGGGATATGTTCGTCAATCCAGTTAATAGCCAATGAACTTCCGGCCACAAGCACAACCACCGTGTTCGGGTTCAGTTTGTATATCTCCTGGATAAATTCACGTTGGTCTGCAGGTAATTGGATATCATACCGATCCTGTCCTTCCCTTTCGATAGATTTGTTGATACCTAAGACGGCTATTGCCATATCCGATTCGCGAACGGCTTTGCCAGCTTCGCCATACAGGTCGATCCGATCTTTTTTGTTAATTTCCGGCACACGCCATTGCAGACGGGCAATCGCATAGTCACGATTATCATAATACTCGGCACATAGTTCATATGTCCTGTCAGCTTTTAAATCGACCATTACCGTATCTGTACGCACAGCATGACCTTCCCAGGCATCCAAAATTTTTTTACCGTCCAGCATCAACCGGCAACCGTCGTCGGACGTAAAAGTCAACGCATAACGACCGGATACAGTCGGACGTAATTTACCGGTCCAGCGAATGGACAATGGTGATTTCGGTAAAAATGGATCCGGTGCCTGATTGGCCGGCTCAAAATTGATCCATTGCTCTTCACGAACAACCGGTTCGCCTTTCAACTCTGTGTCGTTATAATATTCCACTTTTAACCCTCCGGGGAAATTATCGCCCTGGACCAACTCCAAACCGTCTTTTGCTGATTTCCAGGGAGCATAAACAACCTTTACCTCCTTGCCCACACGGCGGCGGATACCCTCCAATACAGAGATCGGCTCGTTGGCTGGTGCTCCGCTATAATCTCCAAATTCACAACTTCCGGCATTGATACCTACGACAGCAATTGATTTCAACTTTTTCGGATTCAACGGCAACATGTTGTTTTTATTCTTCAACAAGACAATACTCTGGCGAGCAGCTTCCAACGCCAGCTCCCGATGTTCGTCCGAACCGACAACAGACGGAACCAGCTTATTATAAGGATTCGATTCCGGATCGTCAAACAAACCTAACTGCATGCGTGCACGCAATACCCGGAAGGCCGCCCGATCAAGATCTTCCATGCTGACCATACCCAGTTTATACGCGTTCAACAGAGGTTGCTTGTATACATCATCACCACACTCCAGATCCAGACCTGCTTTGATAGAAAGAGTGGCAGAGGCTTCTTTCGTTTTTACATAATGATGACCGCTTACCACCAATGACGGACCACCGCAGTCGGATACGACATATCCGTTAAATCCCCAGTCCTCACGCAATACCTTATTTAACAGCCACGGATTGACGGTACAAGGAACATCATTGATCGCATTGTAAGCTGCCATGATAGAAGCAGCCTTCCCTTCCCGTACACAAGACTCAAATGCCGGAAGGTAATAATCACGCAGCTGTTTTTCTGAAATCCGGGGATTACATTCGAAACGGTTGTGCTCCTCATTATTGGCAGCGAAATGTTTCGGGGTAGAAACCACTTTCAGATAACGCGGATCATCTCCCTGAAGCCCACGGACAAACTGAGCCCCCAATACTCCCGACAGACAAGGATCTTCACCGTATGTTTCCGGTGTACGCCCCCAACGCGGATCACGAGCCATATTCACTGTCGGGGACCAGAATGTCAACAGATCGCTGAAAAGCATCGTCTGCTTCTTTCCCCCGTCCAACTCATTCCAACGGGCACGGGCTTCATCCGAAATAGCCGTGGCTATCTTATATTGTAAATCCGAATTCCACATAGCAGCCAACCCTATAGCCTGGGGAAATACCGTAAACCGTCCGGGGCGTACGACACCATGCAGCGCTTCGTTTCCATGATAATAATGGGGAATATCCAGACGAGGTATATCCGGCGAAGTTGCTATCAGCAAACCAACCTTTTCTTCAACAGTCAATCGGGACAACAAGTCATTGACACGATCCTCTATCGGAGCTTTTTCATCTCTGAACAACATCTTTTCCTGCGCAAAAGCAGAGGCAGATATCATAACGGCCAACACACAGCTTACTATTGTTTTATATGTATTCATGTAAGTATCTTCTTTTTAATTTATATTCCGGACAAATTCTCTACAGAGGGAGGTACACAGTCCGCATCGGCACCCCAGGTTTTATTTGCTGTATTCCCCATGATCAGTACCAATTTACCGCCATTGGCTATCTCGACATGTGTAAACCAGGGTTTATTCCATTCCTTCCCATTCAATGTTGCGCTCTGGATATATTTATTTTCTTCCGAACATCCGTGTGCTTCTATCTCAAATATCTTACCATTGCTAAGATTCATGGTAACATGAGTAAATATCGGACTTCCGATGTTGTAAGCAGGAATACCCGGAGTCACCGGATAAAATCCCATCGAAGAGAAGACTACAAAAGCAGACATACCGCCTCCGTCTTCATCTCCGGGTACGCCCATCAAATCATTACGGAACCATTGTTTCAATAATGTACGGATCCGTTTCTGCGTCTTCCAGGGCTGACCGGCATAATTATATAGGTAAGGGATATGCAGGCAAGGCTCGTTTGCCATGGAAAACTGTCCGACATTCCCTGTATGGTCCGGCATCATAGCGTAAAATTCCGGTTTGCCACGTCCCAAAGGTTGCACAAACATGGCATCCAGATTCCAGATAAATTGCTCCCGTCCCCCCATCAGCTCAATCAGGTCTGCCACGTTATGGGGGACATCCCAACGATAAACCCATCCATTATTTTCTCCGTAATACAAACGTGCCCCCGGCCCTCCGTCAAAACTGTAATCCAAAGGTTCGATAAACTTTCCGTCTTTATCTTTCGGATGAAAAAAACCGGTTTCCGGATTATATACATTCCGGTAATTATAGGCACATTTCATATAATGTTCCTGGTCTTCTTTATTTCCCAAGGCACCTGCTATCCGTGAAAGGCACCATTGGTCGTACGAAGTACCCAATGTCACGGCAATCGGTTGCCGCTTCTCAAAATCACTAACATTCGGTACCGTTTCTTCTTCACCCGGAGCCAACGCCGGAATATAGCCGTTCTTCTTATAAAAATCATCCAACCAACCTGCCGGAGCTCCGGACCAGGGTATCAGTGTCTTTTCTTCAATTCCTTTCTTACATACACGATAGGCCTTTTGCAAATCAAAGCCACGCAAACCTTTTATATATCCGTCTGCTACAGTAGCCACGGCATGATTAGAGTTCATCCGGCGGGAATCGCCGGTTATTTCCGGAAATGTCGGCATCCAGTCATCCCCCATCTGTTCAGCCATAGTCAAATAAGAATTGATTACATCTGTTTCACGTTCGGCATCGATCATAACGCGAAGCGGGTGGGCAGCACGATATGTATCCCAGATCCAGTCATCCGTATAGAAAGGTTTTCCATTATCCTCATGTACTTTTCCGTCAAAAGCACTAAAATAACGATTCCCTTCACTGATACAAACCGGACGTTCGCTCACACGGTATAAAGAAGTATAGAAAACCGTTTTATTTGTATCGTCACCTCCTTCTACTTTAATTTTACCTAAAGCATTGTTCCAGATATCACGTCCCTGGGAAGCGAGTTTCATAACATCATATTCCTTTAGCTCACGACGCAGATTTTCTTTGGCTTGCTCTTCGCTAATAAACGAAATGCCATAACGAAGCTGCAAAGTTTGCGGTTGATTGCCATAATTCAAAACTGCACAGGCATTTTTACCCTCAAACTCCCGGCTGTCCCAATCTATGGCTGATCCATTCAATATTCCTACTTTTCCCGGTTGGGTTTCCGACTCCAGATAAATATAGACCCGTGTGTTATTTTCCAACTGCTGGTAGCCGCTCACGCTATTTCCGGTTACCCGGATCTTTCCATTTTTTGAATTCAACATCAAATAAACCGGCTGATCACTTTGCGTAAAATCAATCTGATAAACAGCCGACTGATGCGAAGGAGCATATTTCACATACGTCTGTTGGTCGTCAAGTATAACCTCATAATAATAAGGTTTCAACTTCTCCTGGTCGTAACTGAAAGATACAACCGGTCGGACTCCTTCCAAATCACCCTGGTAAGGACTTAAATTAAAAGCCGAACTTCCACGGTGGCTGGTTACAATCAAAGGTAATCCGTGCAACACATCCCCCGTATAATCGCCACGTTCAGGATAAACCCTCAGCATACTGTTGGGTAAATGAATCGTCGGATAGGTCGGAACCAGCAAATGGCTGATATTCCCCATATAAGGGTTCACATAATCCACAGGCATTTTTTCCGCCTGCCGGGCATATAAACTACCGGCAGCCATGCACCAGCAGAATGTTGCCCCCACTAAAATATTTGTCAGTTTTTTCATGCTATAATTATTTATTCGTTATAAGTCGAGCACTTTTATATTTAGTTGTAAAAAGCAATTCCTGGTATTCAGGAGTAGACAATTCAAAACAGATTTGCTTTTCTTCGCCCGGAGCTAGTTCATAATGCCGGACATCCCCTTGCCGGATACCATCGATATACATCATCACTTTACCCGTATCCATCAAGTTTCCCTTATTTTTTACGGTAACCAATGCATATTTCTTTTTCTGCATCAGATTATCCTCTACTCCTGCTACACGAATATCGAAATCAGCCCCGAATGCGTAAGGATATTCAATCGTCGTATTCACACCTTCTTTATCGTTGTTGAACCCGACACTGTCTTTTATTTTATCGGCAGCCACATAATCCGGACTTTTCCCTCCTACCATGATCTTAAATTCTCCTTTTTCGACCACACGGTCCATCTGATCATTCAAGAGCGATAATTCATATGGAGTCAAGCTGAAAGATACTACTTTCGATTCACCCGGTAACAGGTGCAGGCGGGTAAAATCTTTTAATTCCATCACACGTGTCTTTACACTGCCGTACATATCGGTCACATATAATTGAGCGACTTCGTCGCCCGCTACTTTTCCGGTATTCGTCACTGTAGCCTGTACATTCACATTTCCGTCCGGTTCGACACGGGTTTTCAAATCCGAATAGCTAAAAGTCGTATAACTCAATCCAAAGCCGAAATGATAGAGGGGCTGGAATTCTATATCCACATAATCATATACCCGACCGGATGTTTTGAAATTATAATACAACGGCAACTGAGCAGCATCCCGTGGAAATGTCATCGGTAAACGCCCGGCAGGGTTATAATCACCAAACAAGACATCTGCCGTTGCCGGTCCGCCTTCCTGTCCCGGGAACCAGTTTACCAGGATCGCATCACAATGCTCCGCTGCATAAGTCAGATTGTACGGTCGCCCTACCTGAAGAATCAAAACAACAGGTTTTCCTGTCGCACAAACGGCTTCCAGCAATTTCTGCTGATCGCCCGGCAAAACCAAACTGGCATAATCGCGGTTCTCCCCACTGGTCTGCTGGATTCCTGACAGGGCTTCGCTTGTGGAACAGTCCCCTAGCACTAAAACGGCTACATCCGATTCATTTGCAGCACGGACCGCCTTTTCAATATCCGTATTTGTCTTATGGAAAAATTCACACCCTTTCTCATAAATTACCTGCGTCTGCTTGCCTACGGCAGCCTTTATTCCAGTCAGAACGGATTTTAATTGTCCGGGCTGCAATTTCGGTGTATAATCACCCGGCTGTAAATCATCTGCCCCCGGACCAATAACAGCTATACGGTGAACAGATTTAGACAATGGCAATGTTCCGGATTCATTCTTCAGTAAAACCATCGATTCACGGGCTGCCTGGCGGGCGATTTCTTTATGTTCCGGTGTGTTCCATCCGGGATAAATTTTATCCCAATCCAACAATTGAGACGGATTGTATTCAAACAGACCGTTACGGAACATCGTGCGAAGCATTGTACGGCATACAAAGTCCAGATTATCCATATCGATCTGTCCGTTCTTTGCTGCTTCTATGACTGTTTTGTCATTATATGTATCGCCGCAATTGGTCGCGATTCCGGCAGCCAGTGCTTCATTGGCAGCCTCTATCTTATCTTTTGCCGTATAATGCTTTTTGGACGTCATATTGGAAATAGCCCCGCAATCGCTCACAATAAAGCCGTCGAATCCCCATTCATCACGCAGGATACCTTTTAACAATTCCTTGCTCTTTGCTACCGGAACTCCCTGGTAATCGGAATAAGCCATCATTACGGACTGGCAATCGTAATTACGGATCACATGCCGGAAAGGAACCAGGTGTATTTCCCGCCATTCCCGTTCAGACAATCCGATATCGTGAGAATCACGTCCTCCAAGCGGTGCACCGTGACCGGCAAAGTGTTTCGGAGTCGTCCAAAGCCCTTTGGACTGGTACCCTCTGATCCAGGCACCTCCTATTTCGGAGACTAACACTGGATCTTCACCGAATGTCTCTTCACAACGTCCCCAACGGGCATCCTGTGCCACATCCAATACCGGAGACCAAGCTTGTTTTGCATGGGCACTGACTGTCTCATCTCCGATGACTCCTGCCACCTTTTCGACCAGTTGCTTATCCCAGCTTGCACCCATCCCGATTGCCTGCGGGAAAATAGTAGCTCCACTGCCGTAAGAAAAACCATGGACAGCCTCCACTTTCATAATAGCCGGAATTCCCAAACGGGGTACTCCGGGAATCCCCCAGCCTTCACGTATCAACTCCATTTTCTCTTCGGTTGTCATCTGTGACAATAAATTCTCCACACGGTCTTCTACCGGGAGATCCGGGTCCATATATACTTTATCTATTGAAATGCCATCGCTTTTCTCTTGACTTTTGGCAAAGGCAACCCCTACCTCCTGCAATGAAAGTGCTGTTTCTGATGATCCTTTCCAGTCCATTTTTATATGTGCACCATATTTTGGTGAGAACATCAGTACAAATTTGTTCTTATTCCCTTTCACTGAATATTTAATCGGTTCACCCAGGTTCATCGGATCATACGTAATAAACAGATCCAGCATATTGCGTAATTCATCTTTGGTAACCCCGTCTGCATGTATTGTCAGTTCTTTCACATCCCCTGGTCGTTGTAAAGAAAACATCAGCCACTGCCCTGCCGACAAATCTGCCGGAGAAAGCATCCAGGATGTCTGCAAATCACCATCGAACACACGACTCACACTTCCAGCGTTGGACGATGCCGCGACCGATGCAACCTGACTTTGTTGTGCATGGCCTGATAAACAAGAAAACAAGCCCAGCATCACACACCATTTTAGTTTTTTTATTTCTATATTCATGATATTAAGATTGAGTACGCTGCAAAACTACTGTTCCACCATTAACAGAACCGCGAAAACGACCTTAATATGGAATTAAAATCCGCATAAACTATATTAATCGAATATTAATTCATTTTTATAGCACTGTTAAGCAGGAATTAATAAGTTTATTAATAGCCGCCCGCTTACTTTACTTCCGTTAACGCAAATAAAAATTAATATGAAAAAAGATTATCACAAAGAACGATTATTTTTTCAAAGAGCTGGTGCCTTGGCATTAGCACTGTCTCTGTCTCCGGTCTTATATGCTGCTGACGTTAATCCGGCAGTCGGTCCGAAGATTCAGAATGAAATTATGCAGGAAAAGAAAATCACAGGTATTGTCTATGACATAAATGGTGATCCGATTCCTGGCGCTAGTATTATTGTGAAAGGAACTACCATTGGTACAACATCTGATATGGACGGTAAATACACGATCGAAAACGTTCCGTCAGGAAGCACTTTAGTATTTTCTTTTATCGGTATGCAGACACAGGAAGTTCCTGTTTCCAACCAATCACAAATTAATATTACAATGAGTGAAGAAGCAATCGGTTTGAATGAAGTCGTTGCGATCGGTTACGGTGTTGCACGTAAATCTGATGTGACCGGTGCCAGCAGCTCATTGAAATCAGATGAATTCGTAAAACGTCCGATCACCCGTATCGAACAAGCGATGCAAGGTACGGCACCCGGTGTACAGGTTGTCAGTAGCAGCGGTATGCCCGGCAAAGGATTAAACGTTAAGATCCGTGGTGCAAACTCTATCAAAGGAGGAACAGAGCCATTATATGTGATCGACGGACAAGTGGGGGGCGACATTGCTTCTTTAAATCCCAATGATATCAAATCAATGGAAATTTTGAAAGATGCATCGGCCACAGCTATTTATGGATCACGCGGTTCGAATGGTGTCGTGCTGATCACTACTAAATCAGGTGAAGCAGGCAAAACTAAAATTAATTTCAATGCCTGGTGGAGCCAGTCGAGCATCGCCAAACACCTGGATCTGATGGATGCCTATGATTTTGCCAGAGTGGTTAATGAAACAAATATCTCGACCGGAGGTTCTGCCGCCTTTAACGAGACCCAGTTACAGGAGTTCAAACAATGGGGAGGCACAGACTGGCATAAAGAGATCGAACAAAAGCCGTGGACCCAGAATTATGACTTAAACATGTCCGGCGGTTCCGAGGCAGCCCGTTACCGTTTGTCTTTTAACTATGTAAATCAACCCGGTCTGATCATCAACCAGTATTACAAGAAAGCGAACTTGCGTGCAAACTTAGATTTGAAGCCTTACAAATGGTTAGATGTAAAAGTGAACCTCTCCTATCTGCAACCTCAAAGCCGCAACACGGATTATCAGGGAGACTTGACAGACCCGTTCGCACAAGCAAATATCTGGGATCCGACATCACTTGTCCGTGACCCGGAAACCGGAGCTTATATCAAGAACTCGACGTATGGTTCAAACGGTTTCAACCCTGTTGCCCAGGCAGAATCCCAGCTGGAAGATTATACAGCGACCCTGGTAACCGGTATGGGACAGTTGACGGTTCACCTTCCGATAAATGGTCTGACATTTACGACCACAAATTCGTACACGCGCAATAACACGACTAAACAGTCTTTGCGTGACTCCAATACAGATGAAGGTATGGTAAACGGAGCGCGTGCCACCGTTAAATCGCAAAAGATCATTTCCTGGCAAAATAGTAATTATTTTACTTACCAACGGACTTTCGACGACCATTCATTGACTGCCACTTTATTATATGAACAGTCTCAATACGAAGAGATCTGGCATCAGGGGGAAGCCAGAAATCTGTCTACCGAATCTTTGGGATATTATAACCTTGGATTAGGAGCCAGCCAGCAGACGACTTCCGGATATACGGCCGATGCCCTACAATCTTATATGGCACGCGTTTATTATTCTTTCAAAGAGAAATATATGGTTACAGCCAGCTGGCGTATTGACGGATCTTCCCGCTTGACAGACAAATACAGTAATTTTCCCTCTGTCGCTTTAGGTTGGAACATTGCAAAGGAAAAGTTCCTTGAAGATTCTCCGGTCATTTCAGGTTTAAAGATCCGCGCCAGCTACGGTCTTACAGGGAACCAGGCAGTCGGAGCTTTTGCTACAATTCCAAGAATCAAGGTGGATAAACCTTATTTCTTCGATGGCGTTACGTCAAGTGTAACCACTCCGTTAGGGGCTCCGACCTCCTCCAGTCTGAAATGGGAAAAAACCAAACAAACCGACATCGGTATCGATGCTTCATTCTTCAACGGACGTTTGACTTTTACAATGGACTTGTATAATAAAGACATTACCGATCTGCTGTACCAATATGATTCTCCTTATTATATGGGAGGCGAAAGCTATGACCGTAACATGGGCAAATTAAATAACAAGGGTATAGAACTGAATATCGGTGGTATCCCTCTCAGTAACAAGGATTTCACCTGGAGTACCAATTTAACATTCTCTTTGAACCGCAACAAAGTGGTCGATCTGGAAGGTCTGGATAATGTACAAGTCAATAACATCGGTTCTGCACAATCCGGAATCTCTTATCTGAAAGTAGGACGTCCGCTAGGAGAATTCTATGGCTACAAATTCCTGGGTACCTGGAAAAGTAGTGAAGCTGAAGAAGCAGCTAAGTTTGGTATGAAACCCGGTGATGCACGTTATGAAGATGTCAACGGTGACCATGCTTATACATCAGACGACATGCAGCGTATAGGTAATGCAACTCCTGATTTCACCTTTGGTTTCAGCAATGACTTAAAATATAAGAACTTTACATTGAATCTGATGTTTTACGGATCTATCGGACAAGATATTTATTCTCAATCCATGGCTTACATCTGGGGCGGTCAGGGACAGGCAAAATCACCGACTACCATGGAAGCACTGAACATGTGGACCCCGGAACATGAGACTGACAATCCTCATTTCAGTAATACGAGCAAGAACTTCATCAACAGCAGCCGCTATGTATACAATGGCAGCTTCGTCAAACTGAAGAATATCGCCTTGAATTACACAGTTCCGCAATCTATTACTAAAAAACTCTTCGTAGACAATCTGGAACTGTATGTCAGTGCACAGAACCTGTTTACCATCACAAGCTATCCAGGATATGACCCTGAAGTAAATAACGGAACAAACGCACTTACCCAAGGTCTTGAAATGGGTGTTATTCCGAATCCGAGATCATATACATTTGGTATCCGTGTCGGCTTCTAATTCTGAAATAAGACAGAAACAAGTTTAGTTTAGTAATTCAAAAAAGAAATATCATGAAATTTAAATATTTAGCATTCTCGTTATTATCTGTGGTATCGCTGGCCGGATGTCAGGACCTGAACGAAGATCCGAGAGCGGACCTGACTCCCGATACTTACTTTAAAAGCCAGTCTGACCTGGACGGCGCCGTAGCTTCTATGTTCCGCGTTTTGGCCGTAGACGGATCATGGGGATTTACCAGTCGTATGACTTCATATTTCGGTGCTGACGATTTAACAACCGACCCGGGACTGAATAAAGAAGACATGCGCGAATTCGACCGTTTGCAGGGAAGTGCCAATAACTCAAGCCTGGTAGCACAATGGGAAGGTCCCTGGAAAGCGATCTACCAGGCAAATAATATCCTTGCAAATTACGAAAAAGTAGAAAACTCTACAGAAACTGCAAAAAATGAATCGGCAGGAGAAGCACTCTTCATACGCGGATTATGTTACTACTATTTAGTCCGTACATTCGGGGATCTGCCTCTGATAACGGCACCGATCGATGTGAATGAAAGACCTGCCAGAGAACCTGTAACGACTATTTACGAACAAATTATTACAGACCTGAAAGAGGCTATCAGTAAATTACCGGAAACAAGTATTCCGGGAAAACCCAACCAGCTATCATCCAAAGCATTATTGGCGGATGTATATCTGACAATGGCAGGATGGCCTTTAAAAGACGAGTCCAAATATGCCGAATCAGCCAGTATGGCTAAAGAGGTAATGAATTCCAATGCCTATTCCTTACTTTCAGATTATCTGGAAGTATTCCAGACAAATAATCATTCAGAAGTTGTCTTCGCCCTCGAATACAATGTCGACAATGGGCTGCCCCAAAGAAGTTTCGGTTCTTCCTGCGTGCCTCTGGAAGAAGAAGCATTGAACGGACAAACCGGTTGGGATGATTACTACTCTGAAATCAATTTTTATAAGAATGCACCAAAATGTAAACGGACGGACGAGACATTTTATACAACATTCAAACTGTTAAATAAGGAAACGAAGACATTCGATCTCGTACCCTGGGATTCTCCAAAGACACGTGTACAACACCCATATTATAAAAAATTCCGTGCAGGTCTGGGCGGGGACGGTGTAACCGAAACAGAAACAGAATTGATCTCTATGAATCCGAGTACAAACAAAGCGCTGGATATTATTCGCTATGCCATGGTGTTACTGAATTATGCAGAAGCATCCTGTATGGCAAACGGGGGACCTACAACTGAAAGTTACAGTGCAATCAACGAGGTCAGAACACGTGCCGGACTTCCGAGTCTGACTTCCGGACTTTCACAAACAGCATTCCGCGACTCAGTCGTTTACGAAAGAGCTTATGAATGTGCCGGTGAATTCGGAACCCGCTGGTTCGATATCGTCCGCCTGCAACTATTACCGCAAGTAATGGCAGCTAGAGCCACAGAAAATGAGAATGAGCTGAACCCGACTTATAAAGCGGATCCGTCAACCCGTTATCTGGCCCCGATACCATTCAAGGAAATGGTCAGAAATCCGGCGTGGTCACAGAACACAGGATATTAATACTCTATTGATTTTCTAACTATATAAAGTCGTCTCATAATAACCGTGATGGTTATTATAACAAGAAACTGCCACGGTTATTATGAGACATTTTTATCCTTAAATCATATTTCTTTGAAAGAGTCTGAAAAACATATTACTCCTAAAGTAACCCAGTTATTCAAAATGATTGCGGTTTTATTGCCTTTTCTGTTGATTGGCATACTGGAATTTACGCTTCGTCTTTGTAACTACGGCTATGATCTAAGCCTTTTTACCGAATTTCCCGGAGATAAAAGATTCCTGATGTTCAATCCGCATGCTTCCCGGAAATATTTCCCTACCCCTGATTTTGCAGCTGTTGGGAACCAGGAACTTTTCAAAAAGAAAAAAGAGAATCATACATTCAGGATTTTTGTTCTCGGAGAATCCACAACAATCGGATATCCTTATTTTCACAACGGTTCTTTCCACCGCTGGTTATTATACCGGCTTATGCATTCTTACCCGGACAAACAATTTGAAATCATCAATCTCTCATTAACAGCAGTCAATTCCTATACTGTACGTGGATTTGCTAAAGAACTAGCAAAATTCCAACCGGATGCCGTCTGCATCTATTGCGGACAAA
Organism: Parabacteroides leei; assembly: GCF_023369805.1. Lineage (NCBI taxonomy): Bacteria > Pseudomonadati > Bacteroidota > Bacteroidia > Bacteroidales > Tannerellaceae > Parabacteroides > Parabacteroides leei. Next base: position 144,591 of record NZ_JAMBQG010000001.1, on the reverse strand, counting down.
ACGAATATTATGGTGCTTTGGGCATCGGTTCCTCCCAGTACATCGGAAGTAATCCGGAACTGGTCCATTTCATAATTTCATTACGCCAGCTACGCACAGTTCAACTTTTAACCAATCTTTACTACAAAACATACGGATTGAATACAAAAGGTATGAAACAGGATGTCACCCGCATGGAAATGATGGCAGACAAACAAGATATACCCTTTCAATCTGATCTTTATTACCAAGGTATTCATCAATTCAGAGTGAATATGGATGCAACATTCCGTATTCTGCAAGACCAACATATACCTGTGTTTATTAGCAATCTGGTAAGTAATATAAAAGACTTGCCACCCTTTATCAATGATTCAACCGATTATTATGAATCAGCCACACTAGCCCTGTCAAAGCAGGATTATCCGTTAGCCGAAACCTACTTCATTCAGGCCAAGGAACATGACAAATTACGGTTCAGAGCTCCGGAAGCATTGAACAACATCATTGACAGTCTCTGCCGGATTTATCCGGATATTTTTCTGGCAGATACCAGGAGCGAGTTCCGTAATCATTCCGAAGGCAATCTCCCGGGAGATAATCTATTTACAGACCATGTACACCCGAACCTTACCGGCTATTATTTAATGTCAAATGCTTTTTATAATGCATTACAAAGCAGCAAACTGCTACCCGTAACAAAAAGCGAGTTGACCGAAAAACAACTGGCTGAAGAAATGCCTGTTTCAGTCATCGATTCTTTAGCGGGAAATCTTCGTATCCAAAACCTGAAAGGACACTGGCCTTTCAATGACAAACGGTATAAAACTCTTACCATCCCGGAAAATAATCCGGAAGAAATTATGGCTGCCAGGCTATTCCGCAAAGAAATCGGATGGCTGAACGCACATAACCAGCTATATATTTATTACAACAGGCTGAATCAAGTAGACAAAGCTCTTTCCATTGCCGAAAGTTCTGTTCTGGAATATGCTGAGGATCCTGCTTTTTATGAAAAAGCAGCTATCGATAATGCGAGAATCGACCGGATAGAAAAAGCGGCATTCTATATGAGAAAAGCCTGTATGCTGGCTCTGGAACATCAAAAGGTCCATTATCAACAGGCTCTGAATTATATCAATAAAAAAAGAATATAAATGAATAAACGAATTACATACCCTATAAGCAGACAGCAGAATACAGAATTCGGTCTTGTCCTGGTTCTGGTTTGTTGCCTGTCGGCCTATTTCACAAATGAAACACTTTTTTTAGTCGCTGCTATCGTATTATGCCTGATTGCTTTATTAAAACCGGATATTTTCACTCCGGTTGCCAGAATTTGGTTCAAACTTTCAGAAGCACTAGGAGGTTTCATCTCGATTTTATTACTCAGCATCATTTTCTTCTGTATAGTAACCCCGGTTGCTTACATCAGGAGACTGAATAAAAAGGATAGTCTGCAACTCCATGCTTTTAAAAGAGATAAGCAATCGGTTCTCACGGAGAGAGATCATCTTTTTGAGAAAAGTGATTTAATAAATGCATTCTAAAACCATTTAAAGAAAAGGATATCGGCTCATGGAATTCATAAAAGAATTATTTCATTTCCTGAAAACAAGGAAGAAATACTGGATGATCCCACTCATTCTGGTCTTATTACTTCTGTCTCTATTGATCGTCTTAACAAGTGGCTCTGCACTTGCTCCTTTTATCTATACAATCTTCTAACTTCTGCTTTTATGAAAAAAACAGCAGTCTTAGGTATATCGGCATATTTCCATGACAGTGCAGCCGCATTAATCGTGGACGGGAAGATCGTTGCTGCTGCTCAAGAAGAACGGTTTTCCCGAATTAAACAAGATAAGAAGTCTCCGACAGAAGCCATTCGCTATACATTGGAAGAATCCGGCATTACATTCGAAGAACTGGATGCGATCGTCTTTTATGACAAGCCTTTTCTAAAATTTGAACGCTTGCTGGAAACATATCATGCTTTCGCACCAAAAGGTCTGCGCAGTTTTATTAAAGCCATTCCTGTATGGATAAAAGAAAAACTGTTTATGCGCAGTATGATCCGTAAAGAACTATCGTTTTTCGGAGTTACAAAAGCTCCACTCCTTTTCTCCGAGCATCATTTATCTCATGCTTCCAGTGCTTTTTATCCTTCTCCATTTAAAGATGCTGCCATTTTAACTGTCGACGGCATCGGAGAATGGGCTACGACAACAATCGGCATTGGTAATTCCGACGGTATCCGTATATTGAAAGAGTTGCACTTTCCTCATTCTGTCGGCCTGTTATATTCGGCTTTTACTTATTTTCTCGGATTCAGAGTGAATAGCGGAGAGTACAAATTGATGGGACTGGCACCTTACGGAGAAGAAAACGAAGAAACGGAGACTTACAAAAATAAAATCATTGACCAGCTAGTTGACATCCGTGAAGATGGTTCAATACTCCTCAATATGGATTATTTTAATTTTGCAACCGGTTTAACGATGATACAAGCCCGCAAATGGGAAAAACTTTTTGGTTTTCCGCGGCGAGAGCCCGAATCGGAAATAAAAAAAGAACATATGAACCTAGCTTTTGCGATTCAACAAATTACTGAAACAATTCTAATTCGCCTGGCACAAACAGCCCGGCAAATCACTGGCTGTCAAAATCTGGTCATGGCTGGCGGCGTTGCACTCAACTGTGTAGCCAACAGAAAACTGGAATCAACGGGGCTTTTTCAAAACCTATGGATTCAGCCTGCATCTGGAGATGCCGGAGGAGCCTTAGGAGCGGCTCTGGCAGGATATCACATTTATCTGGAACATCCTCGGTATCTATCCGAAGGAAAAGATATGATGAAAAATGCCTATTTAGGACCATCTTACTCTGACCATGAGATAGGATGTTTTCTGAGTAAACAGGCTGCCCACGCCACTTATTATAATGATTTTCAACAGTTGACTAAGACTGCCAGTCTGTTATTGGCTGAAGGAGCCATTATCGGATGGTTTCAAGGGCGGATGGAATTCGGCCCGCGTGCGTTAGGCAACCGGAGTATCCTGGGTGATCCCAGGAACCCGGATATACAAAAGACTTTAAATCTGAAGATCAAGTTTAGAGAAGGATTCCGTCCTTTCGCACCTTGTGTAATCGAAGAAGATGCTCTGCTCTTCTTCGATCGGGCAAAACCATCTCCCTATATGCTTTCTGTCACACAAATAAAAAAGCAACATCAGTTTCCTGTAACTTTTAGCCAGGATGATGATTTGTACAAGCGGCTTTATCAACCACGTTCCATTCTGCCTGCCATCACACATATGGATTATTCAGCACGGTTACAAACGGTCAACAAAGTATCTAATCCCCGGCTTTATCAACTATTGGAAGACTTCAAGGAAGAAACCGGAATAGGAGTCCTGGTCAATACATCCTTTAATGTCCGGGGAGAACCGATCGTCTGCAGTCCGCAAGAAGCATTTGAAGACTTCATGTATTCAAATATGGATTATTTGGTTATGGGGAATTTCCTTCTGGCGAAAAAAGATCAGCCACAGTCGGAAAATAAAAGAGAAAGGAAGATTAAGCCCGACTAAGAACCCGAATTGCAATATATTGTTCAATCATTTAAAATATTCAGATCATGAAAAAAAGCATTTACTTACTCCTCGCTTTTCTAATATTCGGCAGTGCCGGATATGCCGCGGGAAACAAACATTCCAAAACAACCAAGTACCCGTCTTACAAGGGACTTGTAATGGCCGGTTATCAAGGTTGGTTCCGCCAACCGGACAAAAGCATGATGTATCCGGATGAAGAACATACCCGTATAGATATGTGGCCGGATGTCTCCGAGTATGAAAAAACCTACCCGACAGGATTAAAACTAAAGGATGGGACAGCTGCCCGTTTTTTTAGTTCAAAAGATAAAAGTACGGTTGATCTGCATTTCAAATGGATGCAGGAATACGGACTGGACGGTGTTTTTATGCAACGTTTCTTCAGTGCCGCACAACCGGGGGCTGAACGTAATATAGTACTAAAAAATGCCATGGAAGCAGCTTCCAAATATGAACGGGCAATCGGTGTCATGTATGACCTGTCCGGTTTAAAAGCATCGGGACAAGATTGCTCGTCACTGATTGAAGACTGGAAATACCTGGTAGATTCATTAAAAGTTACCAATCAGTCCGGAACACAGACCTACATATTTTTCAACGGCAAACCACTGGTTACAATCTGGGGTGTTGGCTTCCCCGACCGCCCTTACGATATCCGTAATATCGGATTAGAACGTTTTATCGATTTCCTCAAAAACGATCCTGAATATGGAGGTTGCAGCGTTATGCTGGGAGTTCCGACATTCTGGCGTGACCTGAATGCCGACTGTATACATGATCCGTACCTGCATACACTGATCAAACAGGCTGACATTGTTTTACCATGGATGGTACAACGTTTCACACCGCTTCTTCATAATGACATGGACCGTTACCGTGATGTTATTCTTGCCGATATGGAATGGTGTAAAGAAAATGGCATAGACTATGTTCCTTGTGTTTACCCCGGATTCAGCTGGCATAATCTAAGCCGTTTCGAATTTCCGGATGACATAAAACCCTCCGGTTCCATCCCACGACAGGGAGGCCGTTTCTTCTGGCAACAAATCTCCACTGCCATCAATGCCGGAGTAACAATGCTCTATGTAGCCATGTTCGATGAAGTGAACGAAGGAACTGCGATATTCAAATGTTCCGATAATCCTCCGGTTGGAAAATCTATCCAATTTATCGACATGGACGGTATGCCTTCCGACCATTATCTCTGGTTAAGCGGAGAAGCAGGAAAAATGCTTCGCAAAGAAAAACCATTGAGTTTCGGTATGCCGAAACGTAACTAAAAACAGATTATTAACAGAATGGCCGGCTGAGACAGCCGGCCTCTTTAATATCATTATGACAAAAAAGTGTTAGGGAATTATCAAAAAACATGTATATTTGCTACACACTAGATAATACCGAATAACTGAAATGAAAGCACTGTTAATTATATGTCTATTACTCATTACGGAATTATCACATGCCAATGCGGTTGATTATGGATTGTTTATCCAGGCATATCCATCAGAGAGAGTCGATTTTTCCAGTCTGATACTGGAAGACGGAGAATCGATCAAACTGGGAAAAGAAACGAATCTTTCATTCAATATGTATATTCGTGAAGACAACATTTTCGGATTGGTTTTCCGTATCCTCACTGATAATAACGAAAATATCGACTTAATTTTTACACCAGGCGACAATAATGAACGTTACCCCATGCTGGTCATAAATGAATCGACCCATCAACTGCCGCTGACTACCAAATGCAATACGTGGATTCCCGTCGAGATTTCCTTAAATACAGAAACCGGAAATGTCAGAATGTTATATGGAACAACAGAGATATCCACACCCGACGCCTTGTCAAAAGCAAAATCTGCGAGAATTAGCTTCGGTATATCCACATTCAAAGACTTCGAAATATCCGAAGTCGCGTCCGTTAATCTTAGAGATATAAAAATTGTACGGGATAAAGAACTAATCCGCTATTGGAAACTGAAACAACATGCACGTACTATTTGCTACGACTCTGTCAATCATATTCCGGCACAGGTTATCAACCCGAAATGGTTGATCGATAATCATGTAAACTGGGAAAAACTATACTCTGGCAATATTCCAGAAAATACATTGTTTGCTTTCAATCCTCAAACAAGTGAATTCTATATAGTTCCGGATTCCAAGGAGATTCAGGTTTTCAACACAGAAAAGAAAACTCTCAGCATCATCAAAGTGGAAGGGGGAAGTGTTGCCGCCAATGCACCCAACCAACTATTATACGATGAGAAAAGACATTTATTATTATCATACAACATCGATGAAAAGACGCATTCCACCTTTTCTTTCGAAACCAATCGATGGGATCACAGTGACAAACCGACAATGGAACACCGGTATTGGAACAATACAGCCTGTTATTCACCTGAAGATTCTTCGATCATCTCTTTCGGCGGATATGGTTTTTATAAATACACAAACGAACTGATTAAATTAAAGCCCTACAATAATACAATTGAAAATACGATCACACTTTCAGATATCGATCCCCGATATTCTCCGGCATCCGTGATCGTCGGGAACACACTCTATATCTTTGGCGGCAGAGGTTGTAAATCCGGACGTCAGGAATTATACCCTCACTATTATTATGATCTATACGCCGTAGATCTCGGCACATTAAAAGTACAGAAGATATGGGAAGCCCAGAATGTCAAAGTTGATTTTCTACCTGGCGAGAACTTGTTTTATGACAAAGACAATGATTGTTTCTATGTCTTCGCTGTCAAAGAAAAAGGAGCTTTACTGAAGATCGATCCTAAAAATAAAGAGTTGGAAGAAATAACCCTGCCGCTCGGAGAAAACATGGAATCTCACTATGTCTATACTAATTTATTTTATTCCCCCAAGAATAATAAACTATTTGCTTTGATTAATAAGACCAAAGCAGACAAAACATCGTCAGTATCCATCTATTCTATCTCTTTCCCTCCCCTTTCGGTCAATAGTTTGTATCAGGGAAAAAAAGAGGGAAAATCACAACTTCCGGCTTATATCGGATACATGATCGGCCTTGTTATATTAAGTACGGGAGTATTTTTCTTATCCAGACAGAAAAGGAAACAGCAGACAGAGCCGGAAAAAGTATCTGGGACAGTAATGCCGGTCGAATCGGTTATAACAGAGATGTCGGACCAACAGGAAGGGCTTGTCATACCACAAACAGAACCTCAGCAACCTTATTACGACTTTTCCAAACAAAGTATTCGCTTCTTAGGTAGATTCTGTGTAAAGGATAAGAACGGAGAAGATATTACCGATCAGTTCACTCCTATGTTAAAACAGTTGTTTGTTTTGTTGATCCTTTTCACCGTCAAGCAGGAAAACGGAATCTCCGGCTCTAAGCTGATCCAATATTTGTGGAGTGATAAAATAGAAGAATCGGCAAAGAACAACCGAAATGTATATTTAAGTAAACTACGTGTTCTGGTCGATAAAGTAGGCGGTATCGAAATTATCAGTAAAAACAGTTTCTGGACAATCCGTTTCAGTAAAGATACAGTTTGCGATTATGCAGAAGCCATGCGTTATTTGAATGAAATCATGAACGAGCAATCGTTAAGCCAGAAAAACTTAAATAAACTGCTGGAGTTATTATTACGCGGCACGCTGCTTCCAAACCTAGAAACCGATTGGGTGGATAACTTTAAGAGCAACTTCTCTAGTCAGACCATCGATATCCTGACCCGTCTGCTGAATGATAAAACGTACGATTTCGACAATAAATTTAAATTGCAGATTGCCGATACGCTTTTCCTGCATGATTATATCAATGAAGATGCACTATATACCAAGTGTTCTATTCTTTGCAACTCAGGCAAGCGAGGGCTGGCTAAAAACATATACGACAACTTCTGTAAAGAATATCATAATCTACTGGATACAGATTATAAATATTCTTTATCAGATGTCATCAACAGGGGTAATACCTTGCTTTAATTTTCAAAAAGTCAGCCTTACTCCGTCTTTATCGACTTTACCGGATTGGCAATAGCAGCTTTCAGCGACTGGAAACTTACCGTCAGAAGGGCTATCAGGGTGATCAGCAAAGCTACTCCGGCAAAAATATCCCAACCGAGCTCGATACGATAGGCATAATCTTTCAGATAATAACTGGAGGCATAAAATGAGACCGGGATACCTATTATAAAAGCAATCAGTAAAAGTACCATATACGCTTTCCCCAACAGGAAGAGTATATCTGTTATTTTAGCTCCCAATACTTTTCGGACACCAATCTCTTTCGTTCGTTGCTCGGCAGAGAAAGCACTTAACCCAAATAATCCTAAGCAAGAAATGAAAATAGCCAGGACCGCAAATAAAGCCGATAACTTTTCTATCAGACGCTCATCTCCGAACATTTGCTCGAAGCGATCAGTCATAAGAGTCGGCTCGAATGCGTGATACGGCGTAAAGGAACGTAATACTTTTTGTATCCGGCCTATAGCCTCAAATGTATCTACATCCGGTTTCAGACGGACAAACAAATATTCAGTCCTTTTGGGACCATAGCAAAATAACACCGACCCAGGATGAAGCGCATAAAGATCCTCGAATACAAAATCTTTCATTATGCCGACTATCTCCCATTTATTATCCGGTGACTGGCCGAGTTTACCTCCTATACGTCCTTCTTTTCCCATTCTTTTTGCAAGGGTCTCGTTAATAAGAACGCCTCTGCTGCCTTTCTCATTTCTTTTGGCAGGATCAATATCGGTTCCATCAATCAGTTTGATCCCGGCAGCATCAATCAAGCCATCCGACACAAAATTGAAAAAAACAGATGTATCATCGTTCGGGTCTTTCCCATTCCAATACCAGGGATTTGTTCCCAGATAGGACTTCAAAAGCGGACTACTTGAGAATCCACAGTTTTCTACCATACCTGTATTCTTTAATTCATTTTGCACAGCAGAAGATGAATTACATAATTCTTCGGTGACAGGGAAATGTATCAGATTTTCTTTCTCTATTCCCAAATTACGTTTTTGTGCCAACTGTATCTGAAGATAGATAACAAAGGTGATACTAATCAAGATAAATGCCATCGTAAACTGAAAAATAACCAGCCCCTGGCGGATCCATGCTGCTCCTCCTGTTTTACTAACTTTCTGCATTTTCAAAGTGATCAGCGGATTGAAAGAAGACAGATATAAAGCCGGATATCCACCAGCCAGGAAAGTACAAAACAAACCTATTGTAACCAGTCCTGTCAGAATTACCGGATTGAAAAGGTTAAAGGTCAGCTGAGCTTCTATAAATTCGTTAAAAAAAGGCAAACTCAACCAGATTAACCCGATCGATAACAAAAGAGCAATTGTAATGATTATTCCCGACTCCATCAGAAATTGCCAGATTAGGTATTTCCGCTTGGTTCCGAATGTTTTTCTGACCCCGACTTCCAATGCTCGTTTCTGTGAACGTGCAGTCGATAAATTCATAAAATTAATACACGCGATAACCAGAATAAGTATACCGATCAGGAAAAAAAGATAAACTGTTTTAATATATCCTCCACCTGTTTCCACCCCATTCTCAAACTGCCCGTACAATAACTTTCTGTTGAGAGGATAAAGGAATATTTGTAAAGAATTATAATCCTCACCCTCTTTTTGGTAAGCCAACCCTTTTAGTTTTTCATTCAATCGGTACAGGTCGACATTGGGTTGTAGTTCGACATAGGTTTGCAACCAGGAATACCCCCAACCATCTATATCAAAATATTTTCTCTGAGCCTGCTCCGAAACACGAAAAGGAATCACCCACTGAAACTGAAAGGAGGTATTATCCGGCATATCTTCAAATACTCCCGTCACCTGATAGATAGTACCTTCATTGATCAAGCCCTTACCTATCGGATTATCCTTCCCATAAATCTTCCGAGCCATCGAACGACTGAGAATGATCGAATATTGCGGTTCGAAAACATAGGAAGCATCACCATACAAGAATTCCATACCGATCATATTAAAGAGAGTGGAGTCGGCATAAGCTCCTTTTTCTTCAAAAGAACTGGTTGTATTTTCAGGTATGAAAACCAATGTTTCATTATTATATCTTGCACTGCTTTTCACTTCGGGAAACTCATCATCCAATGCTTTTTTCAACGAATTATTCGATTCGAAATAAGTATCACATTCATTTGAAGCGGAGAAATAGTTGAATGCACTGACATATATATTCGGTGAATTGGATATTGCCTTATTAAAATTCACCTTACTCTCGACCCAAAGGAAGATAAGCGCTGCCGAAGTAATTCCGATTGCCAGCCCGATGATATTCAAAAAACTATATGTTTTGCTCCGGAAAATGATCCGGATAGATCTTCTTATATTCATTAGTATTACTTTTTTAGTTTGTAGTGTAAGCCAATTCTTTCAGGAAGTTTTCCGTAACCGGTTTTCCATCCAACATGTGAACGACACGATGACTGTAACGGGCATCATGTTCGCTGTGCGTCACCATAACGACGGTAGTACCCGCATCGTTGAGAGATGTCAATAGGTCCATGATTTCCAGACCATTCTGGCTATCCAGATTGCCGGTCGGCTCATCTGCCAGGATCAGTTTCGGGTCATTGACTATGGCGCGGGCAATTGCCACCCGTTGCTGCTGTCCACCGGAAAGTTGTGACGGGAAATAGTTACGGCGGTGATTAAGCAGAACGCTTTTTAAAGCCTTCTCCACTTTCATTTTCCGCAAAGAAGCCTTCATTCCGCAATTCTCCAGGGGTAATTCAATATTCTCAAATACGGTAAGTTCTTCGATCAGGTTGAAACTCTGGAAAACAAACCCTATATTCTCCCTCCGCAAGTCACATCGTTTATTTTCATTCAGGCCGGTCACTTCGACACCATTAAGAAGATAAGAACCCGAAGTCGGATCGTCGAGCAATCCCAGGATATTCAATAAAGTGGATTTACCACATCCCGAAGGCCCCATGATAGCAACAAATTCATGTTCCTTTACATGGAACGACATATTGTCCAGCGCAATTGTCTCTACTTCATCCGTCCGGTATACTTTTCTCAAATCATTTATTCTAATCATAGTCTTATAAGTTATTCAGCATATTACACATAATCAGGAACAAGTAGCGTACCAAAACATTAACACTCTATCTATTAACCTATTAATCAAATACTACAATTTCCAAAGTGTCCATTAACGGACACCTTCTGTATGCCTGTGGACAAAAAACAGAAACAACTTTGGGATTCACCTCATTCTTGATATATTTGCAATCTACTAAAAAGAGTTATTATGAACTTACACCAGGCAAATATACTGATTGTTGATGATGATAAAGACGTTCTGACCGCAGTACGTTTCTTGCTGAAGATGGAAGTAAAAACGATATTGACTGAAACAAATCCTGAAAATATCCATAAGTTGATCATGACCAACGATATCGACATTGTTATGTTGGATATGAATTTCAGAAGTTCCATCAATACGGGCAATGAAGGTATTTTCTGGTTGAAGGAAATAAAGAAATGGAAACCTGCCCAATCCGTCATCATGATCACCGCCTATGCAGATATCGATCTGGCAATCAAAAGCCTGAAAGAAGGGGCAGCCGACTTTATCGTCAAGCCCTGGCATAATGAAAACCTGATAAATATCCTGACGGAAACGCTTCACAAGCAAACATCTTCCGATGTCAAAGAAAAGATAAATGAAAGGAAAACAGATGCAAAGATTGTAGGAGCTTCGGAAAGTATGCAGCTATTGTTTCATAAATTACAAAAGATAGCACCTACCGATGCCAATATACTAATACTGGGAGAAAACGGGACGGGTAAGGATCTGGTAGCCCGTTATATCTATCAGTTATCCCTGCGCCGGAACTACCCGTATATAAAAGTGGATGTAGGTTCCCTGACAGAAACTCTTTTCGAAAGTGAGCTTTTCGGACATAAAAAAGGAGCCTTTACAGATGCACGCGAAGACCGAACCGGATTGATCGAGGCAGCCGACAAGGGTACACTCTTTCTGGATGAAATAGGTAATATCACTTTACAACAACAGGCTAAACTGCTGACCGTATTACAAAACCGGGAGGTAACACGTCTGGGTGCCAATTCACCGACACCGGTGGATATCCGTTTGTTATCCGCCACCAATCTACCGCTACGGGAACTGGCTAATGAGACACGTTTTCGTAAGGACTTGATTTACCGGATCAATACGGTAGAAATAACGGTACCCCCTCTCCGTAAACGGGGTGAAGATATTATCTTGTTGGCAGAACATTTCCTGGAGATGTATGAGAAAAAGTATTTCAAGCAAAAGTTCCGTTTATCCGACTCAGCCAAAAAGAAACTGATGCTGTATCATTACCCGGGAAACGTACGCGAATTGCAATATACCATAGAAAGAGGTGTTATCATGTCAGACAGCAATGTGCTGAAAGCCGAGGATATCACCTTCTCGCCTATGGAACAACCGGAAGAAAACAACCAGACGATACCTACCCACAACCTGGAAGATCTGGAAAAAGCCGCTATCGAGCAGGTGATCCAAAAACATAACGGAAACATATCACAAGCGGCCAAAGAACTGGGACTGACCCGGGGAGCTTTATACCGCCGGTTAGAAAAATACGGACTATGACCATCCTGTTATCCATCCTAATCGTCCTGCTCCTTATATATATAATATATGTACGGAGAAAAACAAACCGGGAAATCGACGAATTTGCCGAGTCGATTCTTTACAAAGACTTTTCAAAAAAATATCCGCGCTTCCAAACCATCACGGATGCTTTCCTGAACCTGGCACGTGAAAAAGAAGCCCAGCAACATTATCTGAAAGAAATGTTGGAACTGGTCGACACCGGCATTCTCGCCTACGATATAGAAACCTATGAAACGTTATGGATGAACGACGCTTTTACAACGATGCTCAACATTCCTCATATCAAGAATATCAACTGGCTGAAAAAACAGAACGAAGACCTGTTCAATGAATTACTCGATATTCCGGTAAATGAAAGTACCCTGATGACTATCCATGCCCGGAAACAAACCATCAAAACAATGACCAATGCTTCCGTCTTTCAAACAGGAGGAAAAACCTATAAGCTGATAGCTTTCCACAACGTAAGCGCCACAATGGAAGAGGTCGAATCGGGCGCCTGGAAAGGGTTGCTTAATGTGATGACCCACGAGATAATGAATTCTATCGTACCCGTCTCCTCTCTTTCGGATACGCTCAGAAGGAAGATACATGCACTGAAAGAAACTTCTTCCCCGCTGTCGGAACCGGATGTGGAAGATATGGAATTTGCGTTGGACACCATTCACCGGCGGAGTGACGGATTGTTACGATTTGCCGAAACATATCGTAGTTTAAGCCAGAAAATAGTGCCTGACATGAAATTCTACAACCTCTATGAACTGTTAAACGCTATTCATTCCCTGATGAACCCGTCTTTGCAGCAGAAAGGGATCGGATTCACTCTTAAAACAGATAATGCGGACGTGACAGCCTATATGGACAGGGATCTGATCGAACAGGTGATAATTAATTTTGTCACCAATGCGACTTATGCCGTAAAAGAAAAGGAGAGTCCGGAAATCCATCTTTTTTCCGGCTGTGATAACGAAGGACATCCTTACATCACCGTTGCCGACAATGGATGCGGTATATCCGATGCGATACGTGACAAGATATTTATCCCGTTCTTCAGTTCTAAAAAGAACGGTAACGGTATCGGACTGAGTATTTCGCGGGAAATCGTCAAACTCCACAACGGAAAGCTGCATGTGCAAAGCCAGGAAGGTGCTGGAAGTGCTTTCACCGTTTTATTCAGCTCCCAAAACAAACATTAGCCTCATCCCGATGATACCAAACACAAAAAAGCGGAACCTCCTTTCGGACATTCCGCTTTTCTTATTCTTTCGAGTAAAGCGAATTATGCTTCTGCTACGATTTCCTGGATAGAAACGAAAGATCTGTTTTCTTTACCTCTACGGAAAGTAACAACACCATCTTTCAAAGCGTACAACGTATGATCTTTACCGATACCAACGTTTTCACCCGGATGATGAACTGTACCTCTCTGACGGATAATAATGTTACCAGCTTTAGCAACTTCACCACCAAAAAGCTTAACACCTAATCTCTTGCTTTGTGATTCACGGCCGTTCTTAGAACTACCCACACCTTTCTTATGTGCCATTTCTTCTTTTCTCCTTTAAACGTTAAGCAACAATTTCTTTAATACTCACTTCAGTGAACTGCTGACGGTGACCGTTCAGTTTACGATAACCTTTTCTTCTCTTCTTGTGGAAGATCAGCACTTTATCACCTTTTACCAGCGGAGACAGTACTTCACATACTACCTTTGCGCCTTCTACGGTAGGAACACCTACTTTAACTTCTCCATTGTTGTCAACCAACAATACTTTGTCAAACTCAACAACAGCTCCGCTTTCTGCGTTCTGAATGTGATGAACGAATAATTTCTTTCCTTCTTCAGCTTTGAACTGCTGTCCGTTAATTTCTACGATTACGTACATCTGTCTTTTTATATTTAAACAGGTTATGTCCCGGGGGTGGATACATATTAAGTATCACTTGTTTACCCTCTGCAGAATTTCAGACCGCAAAATTACTGTTTCCGAATATATTATGCAAGGATTACTGGTATTTTTTAATCAAAATTTCTTCAATTCCTGATATAACCGCTGTACCGGCAACCCCATTACATTATAAAATGACCCATTAATAGCCTCTACACCTATATAACCGATCCATTCTTGTATGCCATAACTGCCGGCCTTGTCGAAAGGACGGTATTTGTCTACATAATATATAATATCCTCTTCTTCCAATTTAGCAAAACAGACCGCTGAAGCAACGGAAAAAGAGACTGTTTTCTTTTTGGTGCTCAGGCAAACTCCAGTCACAACTTCATGTACATGACCTGACAGATAACCAAGTATTTCGATAGCTTCATCACGATCGGCAGGTTTTCCCAACACGCGATCATAAGTAGCAACAATCGTATCGGCTGTGATAAGCAGTTCGTTGTCAGACATTTTTTCAAGATATGCTTCCGCTTTTTTACGTGCTATATATAAAGGTATGTCTTCAAAGGGTAGTGTATCAGGATACGATTCGTCGATGCCAGGAATCACTTCCACGTCAAATTCGAGATCGAGTCCGGCAAGCAGTTCTTTTCGGCGGGGAGAGTTAGAGCCCAGCACAATTCGATATTTCTGTAAGTTTGCTAGCATATTGTTTTTCTTGTTATTACCATCCGAAGGCTTCGTCGCTCATCCAATGGCCTTGTGCTTTCATTGTCTGTTCAATTACATCGCGGGCAATACCCTCGCCCCCTTTGCGCAAAGAGATGTATTTTGCAATCTGTTTGATTTCCGGAGCAGCATCGGCAGGAGCGACAGGTAAACCTACCTGCTGCATGACTTCATAATCGGGAATATCATCACCGGCATACATTACCTCTTCCGGCTTCAATCCGGTCTTTTGAAGAAAATCTTTGAAGTCGTGTATCTTTACGGCGCTACGCATATATATATGTTCGATGCCCAACCGGGAAAATCGAATCTGCACAGCCTCCGTATACCCTCCGGTAATGATACCGACATGATAACCTTTCTTCACCGCCAACTGCAAGGCATATCCGTCTTTAATATTAACCGTGCGCATCGGATCGCCGTTTGGATGAAGTGAAACCACATCACACGACAAGACACCGTCTACATCAAACACAAATGCTTTTATTTTTGTCAGGTCATAATTGATACTACTCATTTTGGGCCTCCTTATGTATACTCTGGCTCAAAAGCTGGTAGATCGATTTCATATCGGGATCGTTCAGCATAGCCAGATGTTTATTTATCACATTCTCGTCGTAACGGATTGCCGGACCGGTCTGAGCGGTAGCCGGCGACATGAGATGTATCTTTGCTGCCGTTTCATCTATCAGCGGCAAAAGTACATCGGCAGAGATACCTTCTTCTTCAAGCAATTTATAGGACAATGCATAAATATGATTGGTAAAGTTGCAGGCAAAGACAGCAGCCAGGTGTAAGCTACGCCGTTTTTCCGATGACATAAAACGGACATTTTCCGAAAGCGCACTGGCTATATTCTTCAGATAGTCGGCATCCTTTTGGGTATTGGCTTCCAGAAAAAGCGGGATCACATCGAAGCTCACCTCCCGTCCCTTACTGAATGTCTGTAAAGGATAGAGTACGCCATAACGTGCGGCGTGTCCCTCAAAAATATTCATCGGCATACTTCCGGCAGTATGTATCCACAAACCGTTGTTCGGCTTTACCTTTGCGATCGCTTCAGCCAGAACCGTATCTTTCAGTGAAAAAACATACATATCCGCATCCGGCTGCAAAGCAGAAAGATCTGTAGTCCAGGGACACCCCAACTTAACAGCCAACTGCCGGGCATTCTCCTGAGTACGGCTATATACCTGCCCGATCTGCATACCGACCCGCTGCATAGCTAACGACAGGCGAGTCGCCAGATTACCGGCACCTATGAATACTATTTTCATACTTCACTATTTTCTTCCGGCATCTTATAGGTACCGAGATGTATTTTTTCCCATTGCAAATGTGCTTCGTCAAATGGTTTACGTTCCTGATCTTTATATCCGAAACCGATAATCGATAACACTTCGAGCTGATAAGGGACATCCAAAAGATTACGGACATACACATTCGCATCCGTATCGTCTTCCGTCTGCCGGTTACGAATCTGACACCAACAACTTCCCAGCCCCAGATCTTCCGCCTGAAGTTGCATGTAAATGGAAGCAATCGAGGCATCTTCCACCCAGACATCACTTTCCATCACATTTGCCATCACCACAACAGCCAGGGCACAACCTTCAAGGAAAGACGAACCCGCCGGTTTACAGGCAGCCAGTTTTTTTAACATTTCCTTGTCTTCCACAACCACGAACTGCCAGGGATTTTTACGTTTGGATGCCGGAGCCATCAATGCAGCTTTCAGTATCATCTCCACTTGTTCGGGCGAAAGCAACCGGTCGGTAAACTTACGTGTACTTCTTCTATTCTTGATAAGAGTTGCAAAGCTGTCCATTTTTATCTTATTTTTGTAGCTGTTAATTAAATTCTTTATGTTGGGAACGCATTCCCCATAGGGCAAAGATAAAGATTTTTTACATGCTGAATATACGCTTCCTTTATTTTTCGCGTTAGTAAAGCTATAACATTATTAATTATGAAGATTCGTGCGATAGCTGCACTGCTATTTATATTATTTTCTATCAGTGCTTTTGGACAAAAGCATGTTAAAATCACAGGATATGTTCGTGACGCCGATGGCAGTCCGCTTGAATTGGTTCTTGTACAGATAAAAAACACCCTGAACGGAGCGATGACCAACGAAAAGGGATATTATTCGCTCACAACGTCTCCCGGAGACTCCGTTTCCGTCATTTTCTCGTGTCTGGGATATAATAAAGCCGAACGTATTCTACCAAGCGTACAACAAGACATGCGCCTGAATGTACAAATGAACTATACCAGTATTGACCTGGGAGAAGTGGTTGCAACTGCCATCCGTAAACAGACGACAACCCTTGAAACACTCGACGCTAATCGGGTTAAGCTCCTACCCGATCCGGCCGGTGGCAGTATCGAAAGCCTGGTAGTGACTTTCGCGGGTGTTTCATCCAGCAATGAATTGAGTTCACAATATTCGGTTCGTGGTGGTAGTTACGATGAAAATATCGTTTATGTGAACGGACTGGAGGTATTCCGACCCTTGCTGATACGTTCCGGGCAACAGGAAGGATTGAGTTTTATCAACCCCGACATGACCGAGTCGGTCAATTTTGCTGCCGGGGGATTTGAAGCCCGCTATGGAGATAAAATGAGCTCGGTACTCGATATCAAATATAAAAAACCAAAAATATTCGAAGGTTCGGCATCTGCCAGCCTGCTGGGAGCAAATGCCTACGTGGGTAGTTCGATCGGCAAATTCACACAGGTTACAGGTGTTCGTTACAAAACAGGCCGTTCATTGCTTAAAACGATGGACACAGACGCTGAATATCAGCCGGACTTCGTCGATCTCCAGTCATACATGACCTATCAACTGGCTCCCAAATGGGAAGTTAATTTCCTGGGAAACCTGGCTTCAAACACATTCAAATACACACCGCATAAACGCGAAACAACTTTCGGCACGGTCGAAAATGCTAAAAGATTCGAAGTAGCTTTCCCTAACAGTCGCGAAAGTGATAAGTTCCAGACCTTATTCGGGGCATTGACATTAAAACACAATCCAAACGAAAATACCGAACTGGGTATCCAGGCTTCCGCCTTCACCAGCAAGGAAATAGAAACATACGACATCACCGGCGAATACTGGCTGGGAGATGCTGCGGAAGAAAATGAGCAAGAACAAGTCCCTCTCTCCGTTGCCCGTTATCATGAACATGCACGCAACCGACTAAACTCAACCATTATGAATGCCGGACATTACGGTAGCGCACGCATCAAAAACAATACGATCAAATGGGGAGCAACCGTACAGATGGAAAAAATCAACGACCGTATCAGCGAATGGGAAAAACGCGACTCGGCAGGCTATTCGCTCCCACAAACGGGAACAGGCGTAAACGTTATCTCCAACCTTTATTCCAATAATGACCTGTCCAGCACACGGCTATCCGCTTATGTGCAGGATGCTTTTAAGTTCCGTACAAAACAAGGGATGTTTACACTGGTAGGCGGCCTTCGCGGAAGCTATTGGAGTTATAACAAAGAGTTTATCATCAGCCCGCGTGTATCTCTCGGATTCATTCCGAACTTCGACCAGAACCTCACATTCCGGGCTGCAAGCGGTATTTACTATCAATCACCGTTTTATAAGGAACTACGTACGACTGTACGGGATGAATCGGGGAACGATATTATTGCACTGAATAAAGATATCAAATCGCAACGTTCCATCCATTTCATTGTGGGAGGAGATTATACATTCCGTGCGGCAGACCGGAACTTTAAGGTAAGTGCCGACCTATATTACAAAAAACTGGACGACCTCATCCCTTATACTGTCGACAACGTCAAGATCCGTTATTACGGAGAGAACTGCGCCAAAGGACATGCAATGGGTATCGATGTCAAATTCTTCGGCGAATTCGTACCCGGCACCGACTCATGGATCAGTTTCTCGCTAATGAAGGCCGAACAAACGATACGCGACCAGGTTACCGTTCCGATGCCTAACAGCCAGGGATACAATGTCTCACTTTTCTTCCAGGATTATTTCCCGGGATACAAACGTGTAAAGCTGAATCTGAAAGGTGTTCTTTCCGGTGGTCTGCCCTTCATTGCCCCCCGGACGAAATACGAGGATGTAAAAAGTGTATTCCGTACTCCGGCATACAAACGTGTCGACCTGGGATTCTCCTACCAGCTTGCCGGGGAGTCGGACGCAATCATGGATCGGGGCTTTTTCCGCCACTTGAAGAATATCTGGGTCGGAGTCGATATATTCAACTTGTTTGATATAAAAAATGTAAGTTCATACTACTGGATTACCAACATCGACAACCAGCAGTTTGCCGTACCGAACTACCTGACAGGCCGACAGCTTAATGCCCGTCTGATAGTTGATTTCTAAGAATATACTAATCATATAACAGAGTAAAGAGCCAATAAAAGATACCTCCTTTCATTGGCTCTTTTAATTATTGGCAAAATGACACATTATTAGCTTTAATAATTGATGAAATTTTTCTTGATTCTTCGAAAAAGAATGTACCTTTGCCTGCAAAACAAAAAGCATTATAAATTTTTAAATTATTATTGACATGGAAATTACACATATTGAGCATCTGGGTATTGCAGTGAAAAGCATCGAAGCTTGTCTGCCGTATTACGAAGAAATTTTAGGCATGAAATGCTACAACATCGAAGAAGTTGCAGACCAAAAAGTAAAAACAGCTTTCTTCAAAGTAGGCCAGACAAAGATTGAATTACTGGAACCGACCAGCGAAGACAGCACTATCGCTAAATTCATAGAAAAGAAAGGCGAGGGCATTCATCATATCGCATTTGCCGTACCCGATGTACAGGCAGCTTTAAATGAAGCAGAAGAAAAAGGTGTTAAGCTGATCGACAAAGCTCCCCGTGGTGGTGCTGAAGGCTTGGACATTGCTTTCCTTCACCCGAAATCTACCTGCAGCGTTCTGACAGAACTTTGCATGCCAGGCAAAAAATAATAAAAACACTTCATTTCTAACAACAAATCAGAAATACAATGAGTAACCAACTTGAAAAAGTAAAAGAGCTTATCGCTCTTCGCGAACAAGCACGTCTCGGTGGTGGAGAAAAAAGAATCGAGTCTCAGCACAAAAAAGGCAAGTACACAGCACGCGAACGTATCGCCATGTTACTTGACGAAGGTAGTTTCGAAGAGTTCGATATGTTCGTTCAACACCGTTGTACCAACTTCGGTATCGAAAAAACAAAATTCCTGGGTGATGGCGTTGTAACAGGTTATGGTACGATCGACGGCCGCCTTGTTTACGTCTATGCACAAGATTTCACAGTATTCGGCGGTGCTTTGTCAGAGTCATTAGCTATGAAGATCTGTAAAGTAATGGATCAGGCCATGAAGATGGGTGCCCCTGTCATCGGTCTGAACGATTCGGGTGGAGCACGTATCCAGGAAGGTGTGAACGCTTTGGCCGGTTATGCCGAGATTTTCCAGCGTAACATTCTGGCATCAGGTGTTGTTCCACAGATTTCCGGTATCTTTGGCCCATGTGCCGGCGGTGCCGTTTATTCTCCTGCACTGACAGACTTCAACATCATGACACGCGGAACAAGCTATATGTTCCTGACAGGTCCGAAAGTTGTAAAAACTGTTACCGGAGAAGACGTAACCCAGGAACAACTGGGTGGTGCAAGCGTACACACAACCAAATCGGGTGTTGCCCATTTCGCTGTCGACACAGAAGAAGACGGCTTGCAACTGATCCGCAAATTGATCAGCTTCCTTCCGCAGAATAACCTGGAAGAAACACCGCTGATCGAATGCAGCGATCCTATCGATCGTTTGGATGATGTATTAAATGATATCATTCCGGATAATACCAACCAGTCATACGATATGTATGAAGTGATCGGAACAATTATCGACAACGGCGAATTCCTTGAAGTACATGCTGATTACGCCAAAAATATTATCGTTGGTTTCGCCCGTTTCAACGGACAGACAGTTGGTATCGTAGCCAACCAGCCAAAAGTTATGGCCGGATGTCTCGACAGCAATGCTTCACGTAAAGCCGGTCGTTTCGTTCGTTTCTGCGACGCATTCAACATTCCTTTGGTAACATTGGTTGACGTTCCGGGATTCCTTCCGGGAACAGGACAGGAATACAATGGTGTAATCCTTCACGGAGCTAAATTGCTTTATGCTTACGGTGAAGCAACTGTACCTAAAATTACAGTTACCCTGCGTAAATCTTATGGTGGAGCTTACTGCGTGATGAGTTCTAAACACCTGCGTGGCGATATGAACTACGCATGGCCGACTGCAGAAATCGCAGTAATGGGCCCGAGCGGTGCAGTAGAAGTTATCTTCGCAAAAGAAGTGGCCGCATCCGAAGATCCTGCAAAAGCAACAGCAGAGAAAGAAGCGGAATACAAAAAAGCATTCGCAAACCCGTACAATGCTGCTCAATATGGTTATATCGACGATGTGATCGAACCGCGTAACACACGCTTCCGCATCATTCGCGCATTACAACAATTGCAGACTAAAAAGTTAAGCAATCCTGCTAAGAAACATGACAATCTGCCTCTATAATTCTTAAAACAGGAAATGAATATGATTAACAAAAGATTTGGAGTATTGCTACTGTTCGTGTTGCTCGTTTCATTCGGAGCACAGGCACAGCGTGCAACCTCCATGCGAATAAATGAAGTGCTGGTCATCAACGACGACAATTTCGTTGACGACTATGGCAAACGCCACCCCTGGATAGAGTTATTCAATACTTCTGCCGGAACGGTCAATATCGCAGGATGTTTTTTGACAGATGACAAAAACAATCCGAAGAAATATCCAATTCCAAAGGGTGATGTACTTACTCAAATACCGCCCCGCCAGCATACATTATTCTGGGCTGACGGAGAACCGAGCCGTGGTACTTTCCATGTCAACTTCACATTAGATCCGTCCAAAGAGAATTATATCGGTCTATACGATGCTGACGGTAAAACACTGATCGATGAAATTACTATTCCGGCTGCACAGAAAAGTGACATTAGCTACGGTAGAATAATCGACGGAGGAGAAGAATGGGGTATACTTCCTAAAGTTACTCCCAGCACAAACAACCTGACGTTAGACTCTAACGAAAAGATTGAAAACTTCAAAACGAACGATTCTCTGGGTATTGGTATGACCATTACAGCTATGGCTGTTGTGTTCATGGGATTACTCCTCCTCTTCCTTATCTTTAAACAGGTAGGTAAAGCAGCTATTGCAGCCAGCAAGCGTAATGCTCAGAAAGCCGGAGCTCCGGTTTCAGCCAGCACTCCGGATGAGGTATCGGGAGAAGTTTTTGCTGCAATATCCACTGCTTTGTATGAAATGAGCGACGACAACCACGATGTTGAGAACACTGTCCTTACCATTCGTAAAGTTGCACGTACTTATTCTCCGTGGAGCTCGAAAATCTATAGTTTACGTGATGTACCCAGAAAGTAATTATCTCTAAAAACAAACAAGAATGAAAAGTTTTAAATATACCATCAACGGCAACGTATATAAAGTACACATCAATTCAGTGGTCGACGATATCGCTGAAGTAGAAGTAAACGGTACTCCCTATCAGGTAAAGATGGAAAAACCGGCAAAAAAACAAATGGTAACTCTGAAACGTCCGGCACAGGCTCCGACCACACCCAGTGGCGAATCGGTTATTACCCGCCCGGCTGCATCTACCACACAGGGTGCCATCAAATCTCCGCTTCCCGGCGTGATACTGCAACTGAAATGTAATGTAGGTGATACTGTTAAGAGAGGACAGGTTCTACTTATTCTCGAGGCTATGAAGATGGAAAACAACATCAACGCAGACCGCGACGGTAAGATTATTGAAATTAAAGTACATAAAGGAGATTCTGTACTGGAAGGTGCCGATCTCGTTGTAATCGGATAAGAGTATGCAAGAGAGTTTTATGTCATTCCTGGGTGATAACCTACAGTTGTTCCTCACCTACACAGGAGTATATAACGCAACTCCAGGGCATCTCGTTATGCTACTGGTTGGTTTGCTCTTTATATTCCTTGCAATTAAATACGAGTTTGAACCTATGCTTCTGATCCCTATCGGATTCGGTATCCTGATCGGTAACATTCCTTTCAAAGATGCAGGACTTCAGGTAGGTATTTACGAACAGGGATCTGTACTGAACATCCTCTATCAGGGTGTAACCTCCGGATGGTATCCGCCATTGATCTTCCTCGGTATCGGGGCCATGACCGACTTCTCAGCTTTGATATCCAATCCAAAGTTGATGTTGATCGGTGCTGCTGCCCAGTTCGGTATCTTCGGTGCTTATATCATCGCTCTTCAGATGGGATTCGAACCGAACCAGGCCGGTGCTATCGGTATTATCGGTGGTGCCGACGGTCCTACGGCTATCTTCCTGTCTTCCAAACTGGCTCCGAACCTGATGGGGGCCATTGCGGTGTCGGCCTACTCCTATATGGCGTTGGTACCTATTATCCAGCCACCGTTTATGAGACTGCTTACTACGCAGAAGGAACGTTTGATCCGTATGAAACCGCCGAGAGCCGTTTCTTCCACAGAAAAGATCATCTTCCCGATTGTAGGTCTGTTATTGACTTGTTTCCTTGTACCTTCAGGTCTACCCTTGTTAGGTATGTTATTCTTCGGAAATCTGTTGAAAGAAAGTGGTGTAACACGTCGTTTGGCTGAAACAGCCCGCGGTCCGCTGATCGATACAATCACGATCCTGTTGGGTATTACCGTAGGTGCTTCTACACAGGCTACACAGTTCCTGACGCTGAACTCTATTAAGATTTTCGGTCTGGGTGCATTATCTTTCGTAATCGCAACCTGTGCCGGAATACTGTTCGTTAAGTTCTTCAACCTGTTCCTGAAAGAAGGTAACAAGATCAACCCGCTTATCGGTAATGCCGGTGTATCTGCCGTGCCCGACTCGGCACGTATCTCTCAGGTCGTTGGTTTGGAATATGACCCAAGCAACTATCTGTTGATGCACGCTATGGGTCCGAACGTAGCAGGTGTAATCGGTTCTGCGGTAGCAGCCGGTATCCTGTTAGGATTCTTAGGATAATAGCAAGCTAAATAATAAGAAAAGGCTGTATCATTTAGTTGATACAGCTTTTTTTATCTCTTCTATTTTAGAGCGGATATTCAAACATTCTGTTCAATCTCCATCGGATTAGTTTCCGGATTTGTCACTTCTTCCAATGTCGTCCCGACGAATAACCACACCATCAGGAGAACAATTGCAATTATCACCCCGATGATCAACCATAGATTTTTCTTTTTCATACCTTATCCTGTTATTTTATATACTTGAGCTTAAAACAGTATAAGTCGTAATTTAGTTTAAAGAAGACAATCGATTCTGAATAAACATCAGGTAAAGTACATTATTAAAAGCTATTCTTTATTGAGTCGACTCTGCAATTTAGCATAATGCTCAGCCGTCATCTGCAAATAAGAAGCGACCAGATATTGGGGAACTCTTTGAAGAAGTATCTGGATCTCATGCGTTTCTATACAATGCCGAATACGCTCTACCGACGACAGATTTCGCATCCAATAAAACTGTTCCTCAAACTCTACAGCATGCTTTTCTAAAACAGCATAAATCAAACAGATAAAATCATCAAAATGCTGCCACAAATAGTCAAAATTCTTCCGGCTGATACAAAGAGCAGTAGTTCTTTCATTGGCCCTTACGCAAAAAAATGATTTTTTATGACCTAAAAAACTATGTAAAGGCGTACAAACATCCCCTTCTTTAAAGAAACGGACAACAAACTCTCTTCCATCCTTTTCAAAATAACAGACACAAAAACCTTCCGATATAAAATACAAATTGTTACATCCAGATCCCGAAGAAACTAACAACTCCTTTTTTGAAAACACTTTTTGCTCACATAAGGTAGACAATACCTCACAAAAATCGTCAGAAACCGGATAATACTGTTTCAAATAATCATACATAAGCTTGGCATTTCAAATATCCATCAGTTCCCGGAATGGATGTATTAAAATAAAGAAGGCGCAGGAACTGTAATCTACACTCAATCTGGAGGCTCTCGACTGCCCACGATAATAAGTATAAACAACAGCCCACGCCCTTTATCCTGATCATACAAAACAATGTATGTTATTAACAAGAAAAGAAACGTGAGCGTTTGCTGCCTACTATCCCTATTATCGCTAAGAAATTGTCGAGATTTCCAGATTAAGGATAATATTTTTTAAACGCTTCTCATTGATTCATATACTGCAGGTCTTACAACTCTTTGCTTCAAACACTGCATTCAAGACAAAGATACATGAAAAAGAATATAATCAAAAGAGAAACGCCTGTTTGAACAAAAAAACTGTTTATGTTATTTATATATTTTTATTCCGACGAGCCAGAATCTTGGCAAAAGTTTCAGGGGTCATATTCAAATAAGAAGCGATACAATATTGAGGTACATGTCTCATCAAATACTGGATTTCATGCGTTTCGCTGTAATGTTTCACACGATCTTCAGCACAATTACTACGCATCAGATAATGCTTTTCTTCCAATCCTATCACATAACTTTCAAGCACTTTATAAAATAGCAATACAAAATCATGATATTTATGCCAGAAATAATCAAAATTATCCCGACTAACACAAATGGCAAGTGTATCTTCTGTCGCTTTTAAGTTCAGAAATGCTTTCTGGCGTGAAAGAAAAGTATGAAACAGCATTCCAAAATCGCCCTCCTTGAAAAAATAAAGTATATATTCCTTACCGTCTTTCACATAAAAGCAGGAACAAAATCCTCTCATAATAATATATACATTATGACATACTCGGTCTTCACTGACAAAAAGCTCTCCTTTCTTAAAGCTGACCAAAAGACACTTCTCAAACAAGTCATCACACAATTCATCAGATACCGGATAATATTCTCTCAAATAACGACACATCAAATTATAGGTCTCATCGTATAAGTCTTCCATATTCCTCTTTATTGGCTTTTGTTCGATCATCATCAATTCTTTAGATAATACTTTCTATTTCTAATTGACACAAAGCCATAATTTGTGACAGTTTAGATTAACAAAAACACCTCAGATCCTTTTATTAGCCTAGAACTGATAAAAACCAGGGTATTGTTTATATACAAAGTTAGAGAACCGTCAACAAATATTTCTTAATCTAAAATAAGATCAGACCCGTGAGGTCAAAGTTATCAGTGGGTAGAAGAATTTGTATTAAAACTATCCAAAACCAGTATGCTATCCTTTTGAAGTAGACTATCCAAACTTATTTCAACCGAATCCGCCGAGTGATATGTTGGCACTTTATCCATATCCAAATGATGATCCGTTCCTTCAGAGATACTGAAAAACAGATAACCTCCGACCGAACCAACTATAAGCAATCCTATCGCCGCAGCATACCATTTATACTGTTTATACCATTCAAACCTAACTCTAACAAAAGTTTCTTCCTCAACCATTAATCTCATTCGCCTCAAAGTATCCCGACAAACCTTACAACGAATCAAATGAAACTGCAAATCTTCCGTTTCACTCCGGTTCATCTTATTCTGTAAATAAGCCAATAGCTCCTTCTCTTTATACTCTTTACATGCAGCCATATCAATCCTCCTTTCCTCCTTTCAAAAGCATTTCCATAAAACGCTCTTTCAATATTTTACGTACCCGCGATACATCCTGACGCAATTTATTTTCTAATTTTCGGATATCATTGTCTGATCCCCCCGGTAGCTGCATTATCGCTATCTCCCGATACGACTGACCTCCGATATAATATAATCGCAGAACTTCCACTTTATTCTCCAGTCCGGAGACCAGTTTGCTATACCAAGGTTCACTCCTATCCCACAAGACAACCATAAAAGCACATTTTACCTCATATTCGTTTTGCATATCAACGTCCAGAAGAGGATTCCCCATGTCCACTACCCTCTCTAAACAGCTGTTAGTATCAATCGATTGAGAGATTACATCAGATATAACGACCGGATCATCCAACGATACGAACTCTTTTCTCACAGCATTCCTACGCTCCGCCTCATAACACTTATTCATACAAATACGACCAATATAATGCCTGAAATGAGCCCCTGTTTCAAATACCGGAAGCAAACCGGCTACTGTCTTATCATGTAATAGCAGTGATACGTCACTCCATATATCCGCTATTGTCTCCTCTTTATATAGTTTGGAGAAAAGATAGTTGGAAGTGACATATTCCGCCATTTTTTTCACCAACAAATAAATAACAGACCAAAATTCTTTATCTTCTTTCTTTAGATAATGAAATAAATTATTCAACCCCAAAGGATAACGCCTGCCACAAGCCATTTCGCACCGAGATTCCAAGTCTAAAGGAGACTTAATGGTATTAAACTCACGAAACAAAAGGATATTCTCATCCTGTGCAACCATTTTTGAGAATTTATATGCCAAAGTATAAGGAGGTATTACCAGGTCTGCGTCAATAGTGGGCAATGTATTATTCTGCCATAAACGATCAACCATCCGCTTTCTCATAAAAAACAGAAAACGTTGAAACGGTTCCATATCTTTTTGTTTCTGAAGAAAACCCGCATAATCCATCCTTGAATAAAAAAGAGTCAGAAGTTCCTTTCTCCACTGTTTGAACCTCTCCCGATCTTCCCATGTTTCATCCGCTGGTAGGGATAGTAACGAGCACAAAATATCAGTTTCCTCTTCTACTGATGAAAGTAATCCCCATTCAACAAGCCTATAACGCTCACATTCTTTTCTGATTATCTCCGATATGAGATTTTCCATCTTGCCTGTCATAACTCTCTGTTTTAATTTGCTAATGAATAGCTTCAACGCCTGTATTTCATGACAAATATAACAACACAGACAGCCAGAATTTCTTAATCTACATCAAGATTTATCACAAATAAGAACTATACATTTGCCACAAAACAGCAAAGCACGACAAGTATAATAAACAATCATACTAATTATAAATACAGAACAATATGAAGAACATCTATTATTTGCTGGCAGCAACCTCTATTTCCTTAATTGCTTTTACCGCTTGCGGTAGTTCCAAACAGATTCCACAAGGTGATACAGTAGTCATTGTTCCTTGTTCAGGTCCTGACTACTCCACAAGCAATGAATATGTGCGTGCCAGCGCGATGGGATTATCGACAGATATGAACATAGCCAAGAAAAAGGCTTTATCTTCCGCACGGTCGGAAATAGCGACAGCTATTGAAGCAAAGGTCAAAATATTAACAGAAGATTATATTTCATCCTATCAGAATGGAGAAAATGATGAAAGTAAAAGGCGTTTTCAAGAAATGGCACGCACAGTTGTCAACAGGAAGTTAAACGGAGTACGCACTATATGCGAACAAACCATGAAAAGCCCGGATGGGAATTATAAGGTGTACGTTGCCGTTGAATTTGCCAACAAGGAGTTATTAAAGGATATTGTGAAAAACATACAGGAAGACAAAACGCTAAGAACTGATTTTGAATACGAGAAGTTTAAAAAACTTTTTGAAGAAGAAATGGGCAAAACAGAATAACCATCTTAGAGGCTGTAATTTAAACTGTGTCAGCAAAGCAACCAAATAAAGTATTAACTTTGCTAACACAGTTTTTTTATGAGTGAAGAATTTGATTTTGAAAGTATCAAGAACAAGGCAATCGAGCAGCTCAAGGCTGGCAAGCCATTGTTGGGTAAGGACGGAGCTTTTGCCCCGTTATTGGAGTGCATTTTAAATGCAGCTTTAGAAGGTGAGATGGATGCCCATCTTTGTGAGGATGAACGCATGAGTGGCAACCGTCGTAATGGCAAGATGCAGAAGCAGGTGCAAACTTCTATGGGTGAGGTGACCGTTTCTACCCCCCGTGATCGTAATTCCACCTTCGATCCTCAGTTTATAAAGAAGCGGGAGACCATTCTTGCGGAAGGTGTTGCTGACCGCATAATCGGCCTTTATGCCCTTGGTAATAGTACACGTGAAATAAGCGATTGGATGGAAGAGAATCTTGGTAACCGTGTGTCTGCCGAAACAATCAGTTCCATCACTGACCGGGTACTTCCGGAAATAAAAGCGTGGCGTTCGCGTAGCCTGGACTATATTTATCCGATAGTCTGGATGGATGCCATTCATTATAAAGTCATGGATGAGAGAGGCTGTGCCGTTACCCGTGCAATCTACAACGTATTGGCTATAGATAAGGACGGTCGTAAGGATTTGCTTGGGATGTACATCTCTAAGAATGAGGGGGCAAACTTCTGGTTGAATGTGCTGACCGATTTACAGAACCGCGGTGTACACGACATTCTCATAGCTTGTGTCGATGGTCTGAGGGGCTTCCCGGATGCCATCCAAAGCGTATTCCCTGATACCATAGTGCAACTTTGTATCGTCCATCAGATACGTAACTCCATCAAATACGTCGGCAGTAAACACCAGAAGGAGTTTCTTAAAGATCTGAAACGGGTTTACAGTGCAGTCAGCAAGGATGCCGCTGAAACGGAGCTTCTTGATTTAGATCAGAAATGGGGAGAGAAATATCCTATCGTCATCAAGTCGTGGCAGGACAACTGGGAAAAGCTCACTGAATACTTCCAGTTCACATCCGATATACGTCGTATGATTTATACGACGAATACCGTTGAAGGCTACCACCGGCAAATACGGAAAGTTACAAAAAACAAGGGCGTGTTCCCTAATGACACCGCCCTTGAGAAGCTTGTCTACCTCGCTTATCGTAACATACGCAAGAAATGGACTATGCCACTGGCTAATTGGGGCACCATTGCCCAACAACTGGCGATAAAGTTTGGAGATAGATTTAAGTTGTTGTAATTTTACGCTCGTCGGGAGTGCTGGTGCACCCCCTTGGCGCTGGCCGATCCCCGACCGATGAGCTTGAAAGAAAAAAAGCGCATGACACAGTTTACTTTACGCCCCCCCATCTTACAATTCACAAATAATGAAACGGCTTCATCCTCTTTTATACTTCTTATGTTTGTTGACAACTTCTCTTCTCCAGGGACAATCCCTTCAAGAGGAGTATATACACTTTGCACAGAAACAGCAACAAGAATACACAGACTTCAGAAGAAAAGAGAATGAAGCTTTTTCTAAATTTCTACAGAAAGACTGGACTGGTTATCATCAGGAAAATCCGGTAGAACGACCTGCCAAGCCAAGCCCTAAAGAACCTCTACTCACACAGAAGCACCCGGGATATAAACCGGTCGATATTCCGAAAGTTGTCGACAGACCAGTTAATAATCCCAGTTCCGCACAAGAGAAAGACGAATGGTTGAAAGAGCCGTTCATCCTATCCGGCATATCGGAAAAAGAGATTGCTTACGCCTGGGAGTCACTCAGTCAAACCTCGTATGAACCTTTTATACGCCATTCTCTTCAAATGAAGAAAGAGAACCATTGGTGCGATTGGGCCTATGTCCTGTTCATTCGCCAGTTAGCCGACAAGTTATGTCGAGAATCCGACAACAATTCAAAAATTATCATACAAATGTTTCTTTTATGCCAATCGGAATATAAAGTCAGATGCGGACGCAGTGGCGATCAGCTGGTGTTACTTATTCCCACCGATTGTATGCTCTATAATAAAATGTACCTGAACATTGACAATGAGAAATATTTTATATTTGGCTACGAAACATATAATCGTCAACCGGTTTACACTTTCCAAAAAGATTTCGACCTATCCAATCGAAAAGTTAGTATGTA
The DNA here is from genome assembly GCF_023369805.1 of Parabacteroides leei. NCBI lineage: Bacteria > Pseudomonadati > Bacteroidota > Bacteroidia > Bacteroidales > Tannerellaceae > Parabacteroides > Parabacteroides leei. The sequence continues at coordinate 113,905 of NZ_JAMBQG010000001.1, read as the reverse complement.
TATATTACCCGGACAAACAATGTCGGCAGAGACTCTTTACTCCCGGGTTTATTCAAACCGGCAGATCGCTATAAATGCAAATACAAATAAATCTCTGATCGATTTATATAAAGAATATCCCCAATGTGATTTTAGTGTTTACCTGAAAGCACCGGCCAGTCAGGAAGTAAGCCTTTCGGTTCTTCCATCCTTAAAGAAAGCTATTCACGGGAAAACAACAAAAGAAGCAGCCGGTATTCTATTGTATTTCGTACAAACGGCATTCAAATACCAAACAGATCAGCAACAATTCGGTTTCGAAAAACCATTCTTTATCGATGAATGTTTCTACTATCCGGCCTGCGACTGTGAAGACCGTGCCGTACTATATGCTTTCTTAATACGTACACTTTTAAATCTGAACGTAGTTCTACTGGACTACCCTCAACATATAGCTACAGCTGTTTGCTTCGATGAAAATATACCCGGGGATCATTTGGAGATAGATGGCAAACGATATATGATCTGTGATCCGAGCTATATTAATGCAGGAATAGGGATGGCTATGCCGGCATTAAAAAATACAGAAGCGAAAATAATAAGATAAGAGTCTTAATCTATATTAAGATTTATTTGAAACAACAGAAATATATTTGCACTCAACTAATACGCTCACAGCATGAATAACTTTACTTATCGAATAGTCTTATTAATCTGCATGTTAACCATATTCACCAACATACAGGCACAAAAAACAACCGGGCACTCCGAAAAGATCCGTCCATCGTGGATGGACAATCCTCCTATCCCCGGAAACAATACTTTTTATTATCGCACCATCGTCAATCAATCATCGACGCTGGAACAGGCACGCAATAACAGCTTGACAGACTTGTCCGAATATATTAAAAAGGAGATGGATATTTCCGGCGAAATACGGATACGTACCACATCAGATATGGTAAACGACAAAGAAGATATCCAGTCTTACTTCGAATATAATTATGATATAAAAAGCCAGCCTCAAAAAATCATTTACAACAAAGTAGACGAATACTGGGAATACATCTGCTATCCGGACGGTTCCTGTAAATATAGTTTACATACCTTATATATGATCGCGAAGGAAAGCAACAAACGGGCCGTATTCGACCAGATACGCTTCACGCGCAAATACGGGATCAGTGCCGTTGCACGTTCGATCATACCCGGCTGGGGACAATTATACAAAGGCAGTACAGCCAAAGGATTATGTATCATGGGAGGAGAAGTAGCTCTTGCCGGAGGTATTATCTCTTTCGAAAGCATGAGAAGCAATTACAGGAAGAAAATACGGCAAACGCAGAATGCCGATCATATTCGTAACTACTCTACCAAAGCCAATAACTGCACTACATTCCGGAATATCTGTATAGGAGGAGCCGCTGCTCTATATGTCTATAACCTGGTCGACGCTCTGGTAGCAAACGGAGCTAAACGAACAATTATCCGGAAAAACAAAATAACCTATTATCCGGTAGCCTCTCCCGATTGTAATGGTGTCGGTTTATCCTATCATTTTTAATTCACATAATAAACAACTATAAACATGAACAGACTTAAGTATTTGATTTTGACTTGCTCTGCGATTCTTTTTTGCGGAGTGCTCTCTTCCTGTACGGAAGACGAAGCGGAAGTAAACGGTAATGTACATGGATACGTTTCGGATGAAACTACCGGTGAACCAATCCGCACAGCCAGCGTCACCCTAAATCCGGGAGGTAAAAAAACTGCAACCGGCAGTGACGGACGTTTTGAATACAACGACCTGGAAGCCGGACAGTACACCTTACAGGTTTCTAAAGACGGTTATCAAACCAATACGGCCGGAGTTTCCATCATCGCAGGACAAACGGCACAATGCGATATCTTATTAAAACCTGGCACCGGCAATCTGGCAACCAGTAAGACAGAACTCAATTTCGGAAAAGACAATACCATTCTTGCTTTCGAAGTAGTAAACACCGGAAAAACAGAAATTCAGTGGAACATAAAAAAAGATTGCAGTTGGATTAAAGATATAGACCCTATATCCGGCACTACTGCCGCTGACAAAAAAAGTCCGGTCAGCATCACAATAGATCGTAGCAAACTGGAAGCCGGAAAAACTAATGCAACGACAATCATCATTACCTCCAATTCCGGAACGGCAGAAATAAATGTACTTGCCGAAAGTAAAAGTACGACTCCCGATCCGGATGATCCGGAAACTCCCGGCGAAGATATCAATATCACAGCCGGCCTGCTGGCCTATTACACTTTCGACAACAGTGATGCAAGCGATATCAGTGGAAACAAAATGAATGGGGTAGCCCTGAACGAACCAGAGTTTACAACCGACTCACCATCCGGAAAAGGAAAAGCCCTTTTCCTCAATGCAGCCAAGGAACAACTAGTAAATATACCATACAATCCGCTAAAGGGTAAGTACAGTTACTCTATCTCTTTTTGGATCAAAGATTTCGGATCACTTGGATACATCATCGGAGGTGTCAGTAAAAGTTGGATCGGAGAATGCTATCCGCGAATTTACGTGGAAGATAACAAATTCGGATTTTCTCACGAAGGTTTCAGTATGCCACTCATGGGATCTATAGAACCTGATCCATTTACTTATCCGGTGAAACAATTACAAAACGGGAAATGGCATTCTATTGTCTTCACTGCTTCTGCCAACAAGGATAACAAAGTGGAAAAACTATTGTACATAGACGGAAACCTGGCGGACAACCTAACCGCCAAATATAACGTCGGTAATGATGATTCCAGCACTAAAATACAGATAGGCGGTACACTTGACGGTCAGGCTACAGACGCCATGAATATGAAAATAGATAATGTACGTCTCTACGACCGGCCACTGACAGCTGCCGAAGTAGAAACTATTTATACTTCTGAAAAAACGCAGTAAAAACAAACAGATAATCAACTGAAGGTGTGCTACCTGCAATAGCGAAGGTAACACACCTTTTTATTCTTTCTATTGCCATGAGACCAATACGACTACTGCTCTGTTTCATATTATGTACGAGTTATATCCATGCACAGCAATCCGAATCCGACAGAGAGTTATTGGAACAACTACGTCAGGAATACAAAGACTTCCGAAGACAAAGAGAACAGGAATACGCAAAATATCTTCAACAAACATGGATTGATTTCCAGCTTTACAAAGGACTGAACCGATTCAACCAATCTAAGCCGGATACAATACCCGATGCATTACCGAACCAATCTATTTACTCCGATGAAATAACTTCATACAAAATAGGTGATACGCCGGATAACACATTTATTCCTCCAATAGAAATCAACTCACAACAACAGGAAAAACAGACATACCAGGCAATCATACCTTTTTATGGTACCACTTTTCCTCTAACTCATACCCCACCCCCATCCGTACTTAATGGAACCGGGAAAGATAAGATCGGACATTTGTGGAAAAGTTTCGGATGCAAAGAAACCGATCAGCTAATAGCTGATATCTTCTCATTCAAAATAAAGCATAAACTCAACGACTGGGGATTATTTTTACTTGTCAAAGAAGTCTGCAACCACCTGCCTCAACTTTCTGACGAAAATGTATGTACTCTGTTCAGGCATTTCATATTATTCAGTTATGGGTATAACGTACGTCTCGGCATCATCGACCAGACTATAGTACTACTTGTTCCTTTTCGGGAAATCGTTTATAATCAACCTTTTCTGTACGAAGATAAAAAAAAGTATTTCTTGTTTACCGATAAGGCACTCCAATCTTCTACGATCGTCAGGACACTTCCTCTATTTAAAAACAAAACCGAAAAAGTCCTTTCATTGGAAATCAAAGAGAATATGGATCTGGGAAATGATTCATTCGACATTTTCCATACTTATCAGGATACCAGCTTTAACATAACAATAAATAGAGAGCGTACCCGCTTCTTTCAAAATATCCCTTCTACCGATTTAACCATTTATACAAATGCCGTGGCTGACCCTATATTCGAGGATAGTCTTTTCTCCTTTCTGAACCAATTCAATGATCTTGAAAACGTACCGGAGACATTAAATGATCTGCTCCATTTCTGCCAATCAACTTTCACTTATAAGACAGACGAAGAACAATTCGGATACGAGAAAACGTTCTTTCCCGAAGAAACATTCTTCTATCCCTTCTCCGATTGTGAAGACCGGGCGGTTTTATTTGCCTATATAGTTCGCAAGACACTGAAACTCGATACTATTTTATTAAAATATAGCAACCATGTTGTTGCAGGAGTTGCCTTAAACGGGAATATCCCCGGTACTTATATACAATTTAACAAAAAACGCTATCTGCTATGTGATCCCAGTTACCGCAAAGCCGATATCGGGCAATGTATGCCTGATTACAAAAATGAAATACCACAGATTGTTCCATTACAATAAACCCGTCAACAGACCTTTCTTACTTTGATTTTCTTAATCTAAGTCAAGATTTACAAATAAACAACTATTTACCTTTGTGGAAAATATAACTTTCAATTATAAACACTTAAAAAACAAACTTGTATGAAAAAAGTATTATTATTTTTCGCATTTATCATGTCAGCCTTAACTATTCAGGCGCAAGACGTTTTCAAAAAAGGAGATAATATGGTAAGTGCCAGTGTAGGAGTCGGTAGCGGTATCCCGGTTGCCGTATCATACGAACGTGGCATTGTCGATAATCTGTTTGACGGAAACGGTTCCATCGGACTTGGCGGTTATCTGGGATATTACTCGGATAAAGACGAACAAACTTTTCAAAAGGTAAAAGTTGGTTGGAAATATAATGATATTATGATCGGTGTAAGAGGAAACCTACATTATCAGTTTGTCGACAAACTGGATACTTACGCTGGGTTAATGCTGGGTTATGAAATTGTAAAAGCAAAAGCGATTGCTGAAGGATATGATGAAAGTGCAATCGGTAGTGCAGACGGAAGTGGAATAGGTTTTGCCATCCAAGTGGGTGCCCGCTACTTTTTTACAGACAATTTCGGAGCATTTGCCGAAGTTGGATACGGAATTGCTTATGCGAGTCTGGGTGTCAGTTTAAAATTCTAACATAACCGGAAGATGAAACAAACCCTGATTGTTTTATTTCTTTTAGTCACGTTCTTCGCCTCTGCACAAAAGTCAGCTTTTAACGGAACATGGTACGCCAAAGAACCAGATCCTTCTACAGGCAAAACCTTTGCTGTCAGTCTGAAAGTCAAAGACGGAGAAATAAAAAAAGGAGAAGTAGCTTCCATTTCCATGAAAGATAATAAGGGAGAAAACGGGAAACTGGAGTCTGCTGTGCTGGAAGGAAACACGGTCATGATCACCTATTCGACTAAAGATGGTGGAATACACAAAGGTTCACTGGTCTACAACGAAAGCGAGAAAACTGTATTTTGGAAATTATTGTCATCTGAAAATGGAAAGACGCTGGCACCGAATGAACTAAAACTTGATGCACATCACTATTGATAGTATCATCTTCAATAATAACAAAGGGGGTTAAAACCCCCTTTGTTAGGTAAATAGTAAAATATCTCATATCTAACTATCATACTCTCATTCTCTAACACAAACTACTTACTACAAAGCTATTAGCACTATGATAGTTCTATTTTTCAACTATCATAGCACCTATCATACCATCATTCACAATTCGCCCATAACACTAATAATCAATCTCTTATCAATTCAACATAATAACAAGTCCCTCGCGTCATCCGCTTATTAGGTACATTATTTCGCTTCAAAAGTTTACCAAAGTTGAGTATCATCTTCTTCGTAATAACAAAACCGGGTTGTTTCTCTGCAATTATATCCAATATCTCCGATGCCAGCAAAGGCTCTATCCCTTCCGTATCCTCTGAAATACAGAAATAACGCAGGAACAATTGCTCTTCCGCAGGAATTTGCTGGAAACGCCAGTTGTTCTCAACGATTGCCGTCTCCTCCTCATGCGTAAACCAATACCGTTCGCCACGGCGCAACATCTCTTTTGCTTCGGCATACAGCTGCTCGTAATCGACCGGCTGGAGATAATCTATCAGACCTTCCACCTCCACACAGATAAAACGACGGCTTCCGGTCGGATCGGTCAGCAGATCGAAATTATTGCTGGTAGCGATAAAGGTTGCATAACGTCGCAGGCTGCGCGTCGTACTCTGATAAGGTAAGCGGGCATTGACCACGGCCTTTTGCAAAACATGCTTCAGAAAACTTTGATGCGAAGCCTTTACCGAATCGAACTCGTCGATATTGATCAAAGCATAGCGATGCAAAGCCAGCTCTGCCTCCTTCTTATTACCGAAATCGATGCTATCGGTATAAAAAGGACGAAGCGACGGAGGCAGCAAGTTCAGGCAATAGGTCGATTTGCCGCATCCCTGGTCACCTACCAGCAATGGTGTCGTACTGTTTCCGTGTTCTTTATCCAGCTGCATCCAATGAGCTACCATACTCAAAAACCAACGATAAAAGCAATCACTCCATAACGGGTTATTGTTAGGAACCCGCGCAGCCATCTCGCGAATATGCGATTTGCCATCCCATACCGGAAGATTCGCCAGAAAAGCATCGATCGGATGAAACAATGGTATCTGATCCGAATATACATACCGGTCGATATCTTTATCCCACACATTCAACCCCTCTTTCTGAGCCTCCAGGCAAATACTGTTACGCACTTTCTGGGTATAAGGCCGGTACGCGAACTGTATGACCGAACGGTCGAGATATTCCACCTCCCCGCTCATCTCGTTCATCCGGAAGAAATAACGTCTTGCCATGAATTCATCCAGTTGCATCACCATCGAAAGACATTCCGGCAAAGGCAATTTACCTCCGATCGCTTTCTTCAATAAATAAACTCCCCGGAATACCTGCCGCACCAGCAATTCATGAGGCTTCAAAGCCTCATACCGTAAGATCCACCCTACCGCCTCTTCCTCGGGAATCCCAAGGCGGCAACTATTGTGTGCCATCTCCGTAAACAATGCATGCAGATCGTCACTCTCCTTTCCGGCAAACTTACGGACCGCCTCCAACAGCACGATACTGAATAGGGTTGCAATCTGAGTGTTACGTTTCACACCCGGCAACAGGCGTTCGATCGGATCAAGCGGAACCTCCTGAACGATACGGAGTTCGCTTTCCTCCGGCATCCGTAACGGTTGTTCCATCCGGATCGATACAGCCGTCGGATTATAATACAGTCCGGCATCATAGCTGACACGCGTTCCCCGTTCCGGCGACGGTTCTTTCAACGTGACCATGCTGCTCAACTGAGGCTGAAAATGCTTGACTGCCAGCTGATAGGCCGCCGCATGAAAAAGAACGGCTTTCTCCCGGCTACGCGGCAGTTTGCCATCGGGCAGCGTAAAAGGCACGACAATCTTCACGGACTTGCCGCTCAATCCAATGAAAGCCAGCATGGTCTGAGGCATGGCAGCCGCCTCCTCACGTATCGATGCGGCTTCTTCCGGGCCGGATAAACCGTTCACTTCCAAAACGACATACCCGGTATAGTTTTTCATCTGTACCTTCCCGTCTTTTCGCAGAAATGTTGCCCCCCACACGATCACAGGCAATTTCCGTATCCACTCGTTCGTACGCCCCGGCAATGAAAAGCGTAAACTGGTACGGACATTAGACACCTGTACTCCCATTTTATCCGAGCGTAACATCTCCACCACTGGTTCCAGGCTACGTATCTGTAACATAAGCCGGTCTTTCTTATAACGATATTGGCTTACTTTCATTCGAACGGGTATCTTTCAAATTTAAAAAACTGCATTTCTTTACGTAATCGCGCGCCCATCCTGAAACAAACGCGTTTCGCTTTTACCCGATGCGGCGTGCAATCCTTCTCTTTTTCATACCCTTTACTCGCAGCCGAGAGATACAGGTCACCCATATCCTTCAGTTCGACGGAATAGCCTTCTTTCAAACGTTCAAGAATAATGTCGCTCATCTCGCAGACTGTGGCAAGCACATCTCCGCGCGTCAATGAGCAGCGATCAGCGATCTCTTCCGCCAACTCCTCGGTGGTGATCCGCCCCGTCGTAACGGGTACTCCATAAAACAGTTTCTTTTCTATCGGACCTGTCTTATCCGATTTAGTGCGAACTACATAGAAATGTGCCATAGGTCAGTACTTTATTTTAATAATAATACTAGAAAACTTCACCAAAATGGGCATTTCACCCCATTTTACACCCGGATCTGAACGATGCTCACACCCGGGTCTCAGGGGTATTCAGACCCGGATGTCAACACCTTTTCCTCCTTACAAATATAATAAAAAGACAGCACATAAGCAATGTTTTTCAATAGTTTATTTCATTTTATACGATATATTTCCGACCTGTCTATTTATAGATTTCAGCATTACAACACACTTATCATGAATGATGGTTGATGATAGTTGAATGATAGTTTAAAACAGCAACCATCATAATATAAAAGACTAATAAACAACATATTAAACAAAACAATGATAGTATGATAGTTATTTTCAAAAATTACTTTAGATAAGATGATAGGAATATGATAGTGGAATCTTCACGATCATTGCTTTATTTACCGGAATAAATTAACTTTGTATTCATTATTAAAAAGTTGCCATTATGAATCAAGTAAAAGGTATACCATACGGAATATCCGATTTCAACCGGATGAGGAACGATAATTTTTATTTCGTGGATAAGACGGAGTATTTGCCGCTTATTGAAAAGATGCCCAGCTATCTTTTCCTCATTCGTCCGAGGCGTTTCGGGAAAAGCCTGTTCTTAAGTATGATGCGTACCTACTATGACATTTTGCAACAGAAGAATTTTGACAAATATTTCGGAGATCTGTGGATCGGAAAACATCCGACCGATCAACGTAACCGCTATCAGGTCCTTTACTTCGACTTCTCGAAAGCAGGATGTTCATTACCGGGAAGCGATATGATGTCAAGCTTTAATGAGTATTGCAGTATTATCATTAATCAGTTTGCACACGAATATGCCCCTTTCTATGATGCCGACTTCAAGACACTGGAAATGAATTACGGATATTGTGACTTTTTCCTTTTGCCAAACAGACAGCGTTATCCCGATATAAAACACAGCTACATCCTCGAACTAAAATATGCAACCCGTAATGCAACAGATAAGGAGCTTGAAGCACAGGCAAAAGAAGGACGTAGTCTATTATACCAATATAGTAAAGACAAAAAAGTACAAGAATTGGCTGAAGGGACAACCCTACACCGGCTGCTATTGCAGTTCCGGGGATGGGATATGGTAAAGTGCGAAGAGGTATAACCTACCCCAGCACTTTATTCTTAGCGATCGTAGCCTGGAACTCTTTCAGGTAGAACGGTTCGAAGTAAGCTACATCTTCAAACTGACCGGCTGCGAATGCCTTTTCTGCCAGGGGAATCATATTAACCGCCAACGGATGAATATCATCCAGGAAGATGGCATTCGGGGAAGCGATCACTTCACGGCATTTGGCAGCACCATTGCCGAAGAAGCAAACTTTGCCTTTTTCCAGATAAGAAGCATAGGTATCGGCGTCTACTATATCAGCCGAAGTTCCGCGAACTTCTTTCAAATCCGCATCGTAAATAGCTGCGTATACTTCCATACGGCGGGCATCCAGCATCGCACAATACAAAGTATCCTTGTCGGCAGGCTGCTGTTTCAAAGCTGCAACAGCCAGTATTTCCAATGTATGAACGCCGATCAATGGAATGCCGTATCCGAAACATAATCCTTTGGCAACCGATACGCCGATACGCAATCCGGTATATGAACCGGGACCGCTGCTGACAGCTACAGCCTCCAGCTTCAAGCCTTTCGCTTTCACTGCCGCAATGGCTTCTTCCGCATAAACGCCCAGCAAGGCAGCATGTGAAGGACCTTCAAACGAACTTTTCTCAAAAAGCACCTCACCGCCGGCCGACAGAGCAACGGAGCAGACAGAGGTCGATGTTTCAATATTTAAAATGCAAGACATAATAATTGACAGTTGACGGTTGACAAGTGACAGATATTTTTCAAAACTACTCTATCAGTTATCAACCGAATTAATTGGCCGCAAAAGTACAAAATCGTCTCTGTAACAAAGCGAAAAAAACAAACTTTTTCTCTATCGCGACGAATAAATGTCAACGGTCAACTGTCAACTATCAACTGAATAAGCTATCTTTGCACAAATTTTTAGAACAATGATACAATCAATGACTGGATTCGGTAAGGTTACAGCCGAACTTCCTTCAAAAAAGGTAACCGTAGAAATAAAAGCGCTCAACAGCAAGCAACTGGATTTATCAACCCGCATTCCGTCTATCTACAAAGATAAAGAAATGCAAATCCGTAGCCAGCTGCTTCAGTCGCTCGAACGGGGCAAGGTCGATTTCAGCATTTACATTGAATATATAGGAAAAGATACTCCTACACAGATTAATCTCACTGCTTTTGAAAGTTATTACAGCCAGATCAAAGACATCGCTGACAAACTGAATATCGCACTTCCTACAGACTGGTTCCAGACATTACTGAAAATGCCGGATGTTATCAAGTCGGAAATTGTAGAGGTAGACGAAAGCGAATGGGAAGTTGTTTTCACTGCTGTAAAAGGGGCCATCAAGCATCTTTGCGACTTCCGTATCCAGGAAGGTGCCATGCTTCAGAAACTGTTTGAAGAAAAAATCGGCAACATTGCCCGCCTGCTCACCGAAGTAGAAGAATACGAAGGCGAACGCATCGAAAAGATCAAAACGCGTATCATGGACAACCTTGAAAAGGTGGCAAACCAGGATTACGATAAGAACCGCTTCGAGCAGGAAATGATCTATTACATCGAGAAACTGGATGTCAACGAAGAAAAGAACCGCCTCGACAACCACCTGAAATATTTCATCAGTACAATAAAGGACGGACATGGACAAGGCAAAAAACTGGGTTTCATCGCACAGGAAATAGGACGCGAAATCAATACCCTCGGTTCGAAAAGCAACCATGCTGAAATGCAGAAGATCGTCGTTCAGATGAAAGACGAATTGGAACAGATCAAAGAACAGGTACTAAACGTTTTATAATATGGCTGGTAAACTCATTATATTCTCTGCTCCGTCAGGCTCAGGTAAATCAACCATTATCAACTATCTGCTGAAACAGAACCTGAACCTGCATTTTTCCATTTCGGCAACAAGCCGTGCGCCGCGTGGGACAGAAAAGAACGGTGTGGAATATTACTTCCTGACTCCCGACGAATTCCGGGCACGCATCGCAGCCGATGAATTCCTGGAATATGAGGAAGTCTACACCGATAAATATTATGGGACTCTGAAAAGCGAGGTGGAACGCATCCTGAACGAAGGTAATAACGTGATATTCGACGTCGATGTAGTAGGCGGCTGCAATATCAAGAAGTTCTATGGCGACCGTGCTTTGTCGGTTTTCATTCAGCCCCCCAGTATCGATCACCTGCGTGAACGCCTGGAAGGTCGCGGAACGGATGCTCCCGAAGTGATCGAAAGCCGTATCGCAAAAGCGGAATTTGAATTGGGGTTCATTCCTCATTTCGATGTCTGCATTATAAACGACGACCTTGCGACAGCACAGGCCGAAGCATTGAAAGTAATAAAAGATTTTCTGTCAAAAAATGAATAACAAGGGGCAACTATCTCGTAAATGGGGATATATTTTCGCACTGACCGGAATCGTGGCATTGGGAACCTGCATTGCCGGTCTCATTTATAAAGAATATCTTATTGCATTCGCAACCGGACTTGTATTCGGCGTACAGGCATTCAACTTTATAAAGTGGAAAAAACAACGGTAAAAGATAACAGGAAACAGAAAACCGGAATCTTTTCCGGTTCGTTCAATCCGGTTCACATCGGCCATTTGGCACTGGCCAACTGGCTGTGTGAATTTGCGGGATTGGATGAGGTATGGTTCGTTATCACCCCCCATAACCCTCTGAAAGCCAAAGATGAATTAATGGACGACCGGTTTCGCTACAAACTGGTGGAGGCTTCCATCGCAGGTTATCCGAAATTCCATGTCAGTGACATCGAATTCTCACTTCCTCAACCTACATATACAATCGATACGCTTCGTGCCCTCGAACGGTTGTACCCCGAACGGGAGTTTCATTTTATTATGGGGGCGGACAACTGGACTTTGATCAACCGTTGGAAAGAATCCGAAACGATCATTGCCAATTATCCGATTCTGATCTACCCTCGCAGAGGATATGAAGTGAAGCTGGATAACAGTATGCCGCATATACGTTATGTAGAGGCTCCGCAAATCGAGATTTCTTCCACCTTTATCCGCCAATCGCTCCGGGCAGGCAAAGATATACGTTTTTTCCTGCCGGAAGCTATCCGCGAAATATTACAAAACTAACAACCTCATCTTCAAAACATCTCCTATCTGTTTTTTCAGCACTTTCGCATTTAACGGTTTTGCGGTATAACCGTCAAAACCACTATCCATAATCTTTTGTTCGTCGGAAGCAAAGGCGTATGCCGTAACTGCAATAATCGGCACATCTTTTGACAACTTACGGATCTCGCCGGTTGCTTCATATCCATTCATCTCCGGCATATTTATATCCATCAAGATGAGATGGGGCTGATGTTTCCGGTAAAGTTCAACCGCCTCTTTTCCGTTCCAGGCATGCAAAAGATTATACTCATGTTTCAATATAGAATCAAAGAGTTTGAAATTTCCCTCATTATCCTCAGCGATAAGGATCACTATCTTATCGCTTTCCACTTCTTTCCTCTCATAAACCGGAACGGAAACAGTTTTCTTTACAACCGGAGTATAAGGGAAAGTAAACCAAAAAGTGGTACCCTTTCCAACTTCCGACTCAAGCCAGATCTTTCCACCCATATAATGAACGATCATCTGGCAAATAGAAAGTCCTAAACCTGATCCCGGCACAAAATTGTTGAGCTTAACAAAACGTTCGAATACTTTTTTCTGTTGCTCTTCCGGAATGCCGCTACCAGTATCGGAAACGTAAAAACGAAGCTGTTTATTCGCATCGATCGAATATCCGAACCGGATAAATCCTTCTTTCGTGAATTTGATTGCATTTGTCATTAAATTAGTAATCACTTGCATCAGGCGGCTTTTAGGTGTCAGGACATAACATTCGGAGACTGTCTTCTCAAATACGACCTGTACTTTATCAGAAGCTCTCAGTTGCATGGATTGTTGCAACTCATGGAGCAAAGCATTTATGTCAACCTCCACATTTACGAAATCCAACGTATTGGATTCGATCTTCGACAAATCCAGGATATCGCTGATCAACTGCAAAAGAAGCACATTGTTACTTTCAATAATATTGATATATTCCTCTTTCTCCTCTACTTCATCCGTCGAAGCCAATATATTGGAAAAACCAACAATCGCATTAAGAGGAGTCCGTATCTCATGGCTCATATTTGCCAGAAACGCCGACTTCAACTGGTTGGATTCTTCCGCCTTATTCCGGGCAGACACCAACTCTTGTTCGATATTTTTACGGTCCGTTATTTTTAGAGACGAACCTATCAACGACACCGGACAACCGTTTTCATCTCTCTCACTCACTGTCGCATACGCCTCCAACCAGTCAAATGAATGACTACTGCTCTGTGGTTGATATACCCGGTATTCTTCTTTTATCCGCTCGACTTTACCATCGATCAAATCCTGGTAGGCTTTTCTGATCCGCCCACGGTCTTCCTTGTAGATCCGGTCAAAATAAAACCCTTGCGGCACAGCCAAAGAATACTCAGCACTTGAATCGGGACTTTTCACCTCTTCGGGATGATTCACGTCGCAATAGATAATCCTCTCCTTCAAATTCCATTTCCAGGGAACCAGATTGGCCACATCCAACGACATCGACAGCTTATAATTAGAGGTACGAAGCAACTGTTGGGTTTTCAACAGGTCGGTCGTATCAATAAGAAACAAGTCTATGCAATCTTTTTCGGACGAAGAAACTATGATCATACTGTAATAACGATCCGTATGCCGGGAATAATACTGCGAATCGACTATCTTGTTCTCCCCGAGAACAAGTTTACATACACTCAGGTATTCCATCATTTGATCATTCCGTATCTCACTCCCCTTTACACCGACAACCTGATGCCTCGCTACAAACTGTTTTTCAAAAGCCATATTCACATCCAGCGTTATATAGTCGATCGGCATGCCCGCTTCGTTAAACAAAATCCTTTGTTTCATATAAGAGATGGGCATATTATTGACCAACCGGCTATAACTCTTCATCAAACCCAATTCCTTTTTCTGAAACTGGTGCTTCTTATTCAGATAGCTGACTATTAATACAAAAACAATAATAACAACAAAGAACAAGGCGCAAATCAAATGTATTTTATACTGCTCCCAAAAACCAAGCGGTTTCATATAAAAAACGGTATCAGCCGGTACAGCCGTAAAAGGTAACCCCACCTTCTCAAAAACGGAATAGTTCATAACCGGATATGGGCCATCAGGTTCCAGTATCCTATGAGGGGGATTTCCTTCCAATATTTTAGCTACCGCATATTGGACAATACTCTTTATACTCGAACTCGGATAAAGGTATCCTCCAAGCATACCGCTCGATTTCAGATCAATGTCATTAAGAACAAAGACCGGCAAAGAGGTGTATGCACCCAACATCCGATAAGTTTCGGTACTTACCACGATATTCCCATATTGCTCCTTAACCCTGTACCAGGAAAAGAACAAAATACCTGTTCTCTTATCAGCCAGCTGCATCGCATTTATCAAGCTATCCGTATCTATCTCACCAGCCGTCAGCAACTCCAATTGTACATGCGGATAATCTTTTTTAATTATTTCCTCAACCTCCAACCGATTCTGATAGCTGACATACCGTTTATCGGAAAGAAACAGCAAACGGTTCATATCCGGTATCAGCTGTTTCATCAACGCGATAGTCTTACGTATTTTGTCGGGAATGTAGATAACTGTCAGTTTTTTATTTTCCTTCAGTACCTGGGATATAGGCAATTGTTCAGTCGGCAAAACTACTTTCTTGGACAGATAACAATCTGCCGGTCCTATATAATCTTTTTCTACAAAAAGCAATGTCTGTATTTCGTTCCCCCATTGTTTGTCCAACTCCTCTTTCAACAAAGCATATGCACTATTTCCCATAATAACAATTGCAAGAGGAGGCTGTTCATATTTCTTAAACAGCTCGTTTTTAAACGTTTTCAAGTCATCTTCCGTATCGAGCGACAACATATTCAAGTGTTCTGTATATACAGCAACTTCGTCACTGCCATTTACCAAATGATCATAAATCGATGTAATAATATTACGCGACCAAGGTGATGCTTCAGTATATGAATTCAACACAAGAATATAATCTTTATCCTTTAAACTTGCCGAAGAAACGGCGCATGATATGAACAAAAATAAAAGAATATGAATGAATATTCTTTCTCCTTTACCATCCAACAACACTAGATACACCATATTTATCAAAGGTTTTCTGCAAAGATACATCATAAATAAATAGTAGCAAACAATTGAAAGAAAAAGAACGAATATTAAAGACTCTTCCTGCCGCAATTCAAGAGGATAATTATACATAATGATCAAACTACCACGCACTTTTGACCGATAAGTGAGAAAAGTTTTGTATTTTTGCGCCGTATTATACAAAATAATAGCGTAATGAATCTATTAGAACTGAGTGAACAGGAAATCATAAGACGCAATAGCATGGAGCAATTGCGCCAAATGGGGATAGAACCTTATCCCGCTGCCGAGTACGTAACAAATGCATTTTCCAATGAAATAAAGGCATCCTTTAAAGACGATGCCGAACCCCGTCCTGTAAGTATTGCCGGACGTATCATGAGCCGCCGTATCATGGGTAAGGCTTCTTTCATGGAACTGCAGGATTCTGAAGGCAGAATACAGGTGTATATCTCCCGTGATGATATTTGTCCGGACGAAAACAAAGATTTATATAATGTCGTTTTCAAAAAGTTGCTCGATATCGGAGACATTGTCGGTATCAAAGGTTTTGTATTCCGCACACAGATGGGTGAAATCTCCGTACATGCACAAGAGATAACGGTATTGTCCAAATCACTCAGACCGCTGCCGGTCGTTAAATACAAAGACGGTGTAGCTTATGACGGCTTCAACGATCCCGAACTGCGTTACCGTCAGCGTTATGTCGACCTGATCGTAAACGATGGCGTAAAGGATATTTTCATGAAACGTGCAAAAGTGATCAAAACAATGCGCGCCGTGCTCGACGAAGCCGGATATACGGAAGTAGAAACTCCGATCCTTCAGTCTATCGCCGGAGGTGCCAGTGCACGTCCGTTTATCACGCATCATAACTCATTAGATATCGACCTCTATCTGCGTATCGCTACCGAACTGTATCTGAAAAGACTGATCGTAGGCGGTTTCGAAGGGGTTTACGAAATCGGCAAAAACTTCCGTAACGAAGGTATGGACCGGACACACAACCCTGAATTTACCTGCGTGGAACTGTATGTGCAGTATAAGGATTACAACTGGATGATGAGTTTCACGGAACAACTGCTGGAAAAGATTTGTATGGCTGTCAACGGTACATGCGAAACCGTAGTCGATGGCAAAACCATCAGCTTCAAGGCTCCTTTCCGCCGTCTGCCCATTCTGGAAGCCATCAAGGAAAAGACCGGTTACGACCTGGAAGGCAAGAGTGAAGATGAAATCCGTTCAATCTGTAAAGAATTGAAGATGGAGATCGACGATACGATGGGTAAAGGTAAGCTGATCGATGAAATCTTCGGAGAATTCTGCGAAGGCACATTCATCCAGCCGACATTCATTATCGACTATCCGGTTGAAATGAGCCCGTTGACCAAAATGCACCGTAGCAAACCGGGACTGACCGAACGTTTTGAATTGATGGTGAACGGTAAAGAGCTGGCAAACGCTTATAGCGAGTTGAACGACCCGATCGACCAAGAAGAACGTTTCAAAGATCAGTTGAAACTGAGTGAAAAGGGGGACGACGAAGCGATGTTCATCGACCAGGACTTCCTGCGTGCACTGCAATTCGGTATGCCTCCGACATCCGGTATCGGTATCGGTATCGACCGTTTGGTGATGTTGATGACAGGCCAGACAACTATTCAGGAAGTATTATTCTTCCCGCAGATGCGTCCGGAAAAAACAGTAAAGAAAGACACCGCTGATAAATATGCTGCATTAGGTATCGACGAGGCTTGGGTTCCTGCTTTACAAAAAGCCGGATATATAACCGTTGATACTCTGAAAGAGTTAAATCCTAACAAGTTACGTCAGGAGCTTTGCGAAATGAACAAGAAGTATAAGTTGGAACTGCAAAACCCTGCGGCCGAAGAGGTTGAAGCGTGGATTGCAAATGCGGCTAAATAATATATACCATGAATTTACCCGGAAAAATTGCAATAATGGGAGGCGGTAGCTGGGCTACTGCCTTAGCCAAGATTGTACTTTCTACACAGGATAGCATTAACTGGTACATGCGCCGTCAGGACCAGGTGGATGATTTTATAAAAACAGGGCATAACCCCAGTTATCTCTCTGCCGTCAAGTTCGATACGGACAAAATTAATTTTTATACAGACATCAACACCGCAATCGAGGATTCCGACACCTTGATTTTCGCAACACCTTCTCCGTTCCTGAAACAACATTTGATGAAGGTGACTACTCCTTTGACCGATAAGTTTATCATTTCAGCCATCAAAGGTATTGTTCCGGATGAAAACATGCTGATCGCAGATTACTTTACGGAATATTATAATGTTCCGCAAGAAAATATTGCAGTGATCGGTGGTCCGTGCCATGCAGAAGAAATTGCTCTCGAACGCCTCTCCTATATCACGCTGGCTTGTTCCAAGATAGAAAATGCACGGGCTGTAGCTCCGGTGTTTCAAAATCCATATCTGAACAACTACTGTTGCAAAGATGTTAGAGGTATAGAATATGCATCCGTCCTCAAAAATGTATATGCTATCGTTGCCGGTATCTGCCACGGTATGAAATACGGAGATAACTTTTTGGCAGTCTTCATCTGTAATGCAATCGAAGAGATGCGGAATTTCCTGAATTCGGTACATAGCCTGGAACGGGATGTAACCGACTCTGTTTATCTCGGAGACTTGCTGGTGACAGCTTATTCACGTTTCAGCCGTAACCGTACTTTCGGAACTATGATCGGGAAAGGCTACTCTGTCAAGATAGCCCAACTTGAAATGGAAATGATAGCCGAAGGATACTACGGGACAAAATGTATTCATGAAATAAATGAGAAATATAAGGTAAACATGCCGATCCTGGATGCCTTATACGATATATTATATGAAAAGAAATCGCCGACTACCGTTATACGGCAGTTGACAGAAACATTTAAATAGGTATGAAAAACATCAGTCTTAACATCGACAAGGCACTGGGCGCTGTTACAAAGGAACAGGTGTACGCACAGGAAGCCAAGGCAAACGAATGTATTGCCACTTTACATAACGGAAACGGAGCAGGTAACGACTTTCTGGGTTGGCTCCATCTTCCCTCTTCTATCACAGACGCAGAGTTAACTGACATCGAAAATACTGCTAATGTGCTCCGTTCCAAATGCGAAGTTGTCGTAGCTATCGGTATCGGAGGAAGTTACCTGGGAACAAAAGCGGTAGTTGAAGCCCTGAACAACAGCTTTGACTGGCTACAGTCCGACCGTAAGAACCCGGTTGTTTTATATGCCGGACAAAATATCGGTGAAGACTATCTGTATGAACTGTGTGAAGTACTGAAAGGTAAACAATTCGGTCTGATCAATATATCTAAATCAGGTACGACTACGGAACCTGCCCTTGCATTCCGTATGTTGAAAAAACAATTGGAAGATGCTGTTGGCAAAGAAGAGGCTAAACACCGTATCGTTGCTATCACCGATGCCAAGAGAGGTGCCCTTCGTACACTGGCTGACCAGGAAGGTTACAAGACATTTATCATCCCTGACAATGTGGGCGGACGTTTCTCCGTACTGACTCCGGTTGGTTTATTGCCTATCGCTGTAGCAGGTATTAGCATTCGCGATCTGGTTGCCGGAGCTGTTTCCCTGGAAAAAGCAACAGGTATCGAAGTTCCTTTCAAAGAAAATCTGTCGGCTATCTACGCTGCAACTCGCAACGAATTATATAAGAGTGGTAAGAAGATTGAAATCCTTGCTAACTTTCACCCGAAACTTCATTACATCGGCGAATGGTGGAAACAGTTATACGGTGAAAGCGAAGGCAAAGACGGAAAAGGTATTTTCCCGGCTTCTGTCGACCTGACAACCGACCTGCACTCTATGGGTCAATGGATACAGGAAGGTGAACGCATTATCTTCGAAACAGTAATATCCGTAGAAGAGCCTGAACACAAAGTGATCGTTCCGACAGACGAAGCAAATCTGGACGGATTGAATTTCCTGGCAGGCAAACGCGTGGACGAAGTAAATAAGATGGCAGAACTGGGTACTCAGCTGGCACATGTTGACGGTGGCGTTCCTAACATCAAGATCACGATGCCGGCAGTAAATG
This sequence comes from Parabacteroides leei, assembly GCF_023369805.1. Classification (NCBI taxonomy): domain Bacteria; kingdom Pseudomonadati; phylum Bacteroidota; class Bacteroidia; order Bacteroidales; family Tannerellaceae; genus Parabacteroides; species Parabacteroides leei. The sequence goes on along the minus strand of NZ_JAMBQG010000001.1, from coordinate 94,257 downwards.
CTTATTACATCGGTCAATTGTTCTACTTCTTTGAAAAAGCTTGTGGTATCAGCGGTTATATGCTGGGCGTTAATCCGTTCGACCAACCGGGTGTTGAAGCTTACAAGAAGAACATGTTCGCGCTGTTGAACAAGCCCGGATATGAAAAAGAAAGTGAAGCTATCCGTGCAAAACTATAAATCGGATATTCAACTATTATAAAAGAAAGCGGGTGAACCTGGTTAATTCCGGATTCACCCGCTTTTCTATCGTTCCCATATGACCGGAACCGACCTCTACAAAACCTGCAATCTGCCCTCCTAACTCGAGCCCGATAGGCTTTACAGGTTGTTCACATCAAAGATAGGAAATAAGTATAAGAATTTTCGTAACTTTGTAAAGATTATTAAGAATATGAACATAATGATACAAGAAGCTATCAACCGTTATCTGCTAAAACATAAGCAGAATAATCTTTCCCCCAAAGCTGTACTTTTCGATATGGATGGTGTACTCTACGATTCAATGCGCTTCCACGCCCGAGCCTGGTACGAAACAGCAATGAACCATCAACTTCAGGCCGTAAAAGAAGATTTCTATATGTTTGAAGGCCGTACCGGAGAAAGTACCATCAATGAGTTATACCAGCGTACATTTCAGCGTGACGCAACAGATAAAGAGAAACAGGAAATATATGACGAAAAAGCAATGCTCTTCAACAAATACAACGACGGTAAAGCAATGACCGGTGCCGGAGAAGTACTAAAGCAGGCTAAAAGTCATGGATTACAGACACTGGTCGTCACCGGTTCCGGGCAACACAGCCTGATCAATAAACTGGAACATACTTATCCCGGTTGTTTTACCCGCGAAAAAATGGTTACAGCTTTCGATGTAAAGTACGGTAAGCCTCATCCCGAACCTTACCTGATGGGACTGGAAAAAGCCGGAGTAAAAGCAAATGAAGCATTCGTAGTAGAGAATGCTCCTATGGGTGTCGAAGCAGGAACTGCCGCCGGTATCTTCACCATTGCAGTCAACACCGGTCCCCTCCCCGACAAAGTACTGCTGGATGCAGGCGCCGATTTATTATATCCGGATATGACGAGCCTGGCTAACGACTGGAATAATATTATTGCGTGTATAAAGGCTATCTGACCTTTTAATCAAAAGAAAAGGCGATGTTTATCGGTTTGCAATCCGACAAGCATCGCCTTTATAACGAATAACTATCTATTCAATACATTTATTTCACATAATCCGCTTTGTTCAGGAAGTCGAAACTTTGCTGGCAACTTTCAACCGGATCGTTGTTTGTGTATTCTTCCACTTCAACATACCAGTCTTTTACCCGATTGGCATTCATCTGATCGAAGATCGGTTTGAAGTCGATCTTTCCGCTTGCTCCGATTTCCATGTCATCTTTAATATGGATAGTCTTGAACTGTCTCGGACGTGCTTTCAGATAAGCCACAGGATCGGCACCACCTTCTTTCACCCAGTAAACGTCCATCTGGAAGAATACATGGTTAGGACTTACGTTATCCAATAGAAAATCATAGATCAACTGATCTCCTATCTTACGGAATTCGAAAGCATGATTATGATAACCGAATGCGATACTGGCAGCAGCAGTCTTATAACCTACCGTATTGAAATAGTCGCAATACATCTTCAGGTCGTCAAGAGTCGTTTTATCGTTTACAGGCATCCAAGGTTGAACCATGTATTTAACACCCAACTCGTTGTGAGCGGCAATAGCCTGATCCCACCAACTCATCACCTCTGCTTCTTTCTCTTTAGTGAACTCTTGTCCCAGGTGGGCACTCGTACATTTCATACCGAGGTCATTACACCTTTTCTTGAATTCAGCAGGAGCCATACCGTAGATCTTACCATTATCGTAACCCGCTGTTTCCAGATTTGTATATCCCATTTTAGAAGCTGCTTCCAATACTGCCTGAATTCCTTCATCTTTTACAAGGTCTCTCAAAGAATACAACTGTAAACCGATACGTTTGGACGATCCGGAAACCGCCCCATTTCCAGCCGATAATAACTGAGGTGCAACTATACCTCCTGCAAGCATCATAGAGGCTCGCTTTAAAAAGTCACGTCTGTTTTGCATAGTACTAAATTAATTAAGTTTGATTGAGAATTTGTACAAAAGTAAGACTATATTTGAAGGATTCTAACATTATTTCGTTAAAATCAGCAAAAAGAAAAGGGGGTAGTCAATAAACTACCCCTTCTGGTGCAACATCCGTTGCATCTTCATATATCGGTATTGTTTTATTATCAATTTACGACTACGTATGATCTGATATCTGTAAATCATACAGGAAGTTATGAAATAAAATCCGGCCTGTATCCAAAGAGTCCGGTATTCATGGGCTACTTCGCTCAACGTCGCTCCCGACGTATTGATCCGGATAAACCCTTGTATTCCCGGTGTAGACGGGAAAAGATAACCGACCACTTTCCAGAATGGCGGAATTGCTTCCTTCGGCCAGGATACGCCGGAGATAAACAACAGAATTACCGAAGTAAAGACAAACACGAGCATGGGAGATTCGCGGCTCGTCATAAACCCGGATAAAGTCATCGACAGGAATATACAAGCGAATAAATAGGGTAAAACAAACAACATCACCGTCCACGGTTCCCCGACCTGGGGCAACGAGAACAGTTTCGGTACTACCGCCAACGCCCATATACAAACGATAATGTATAGCAATATATAAGTCAACGACTTACCCAATACGATACGCAATGTCCCGTTAAAATGACGACAGACCGGAACAAGGCTATGGAAGCGGTTCTTCTCGCGGGCTGTCCCTCCCAGCATACCGATACCCAGGATCAGCGTCTGCTGGATAACCAATATCAGAATGGCCGGTACCAGAAAACTGGCAAAACCGTTCTGTGAGTTAAAGATGGCAACCGATTCATAAGGAATTGGATTAACCGTTATTTTCTCCTGCTCTTCTGTCGAAGAAGGATGGTTTTGCGTACGTATCTCCTTTCCGATCTCAAGCGAAACTTCTGTTGTAGCCAACAGGAACGCCTTATAAAATAACAATGCGCTCATATCGCAATACAATGAAACAGTAGCCTGCTTTCCTCTATGGATGTCTTTACTGAACTCACTGGGAAAATACAGAATGCCATAGGCTTTCTTTTCATCCATCATTCGCTTCGCCTCTTCCATATCCGTACAGACCGCAACCACCTTTACATCGGCAGTAGCATCAACCTTCCTGATATACTCACGGCTCAGATAGGTATCAGACTGGTCGACTACCACCATTTTGGCTTCGTGCACTACCTCGTTATTATATATGAAAGCATATAGAAGAGGATAGATAAACGGAACCAGGAAGAAGAAGATCATAACGCCCGAGTCTTTGAATACATTCTTCAGTTCGTCTTTCCAGATAAAAAAGGTATCTTGTATTCCCTCCCTTATTATATATCGTAAACGATGTTCTCTTTTCATTACTTTCTGATTTACGGAATATACTTAAAATACAACAAAGCCTTCTTCAGATTCCTTCCGATCAGGAAAGGTAAGATCAGGAAACCTGCCAACCAGACATATTCAGTCCATGTATAGAATAAATCCCTTCCGTTCAACGCCTGGTCGACATAGATCAGGAAATAGTGACGAAGCGGAAACAGATTACTCAGCGCCTGCAAAGTCGGGTCCATCCCCAGGACAGGAAAAGAAAAACCGACAATAGAAAACGCAATCATACCGAACAAACTGGCAAAACTCAAGCCCAGACGCAAAGTAGGCAAAACCCCAATCATAAACACACCGACAGCCTGTGAAGCCAATACCAACAGAATTATTGCCGATATCATAGGCATCCAGCCGCTGTTTAGCGGGAAGGAGCTAAAACCATACAAAGCGGCACAACACATCATGGCCACCACGATAAATATCACCGTCTGCGGCAGCAACTTACCTAGCAAACTTACAGTCAAAGAGTTTCCTCCGGTCTGCAACCATTGCCGTGAAGTTGAATACTTGATCTCCGTTCCAATACTGAAAACGGTAACCAGAAAGATCATCAGCTGCAATACACCGGGCAAAACCGTATTATTCAGATAAACCGAATAGTTCAGCCAGGGATTACCGATGACATGCGAGTCGATTACGATCGGCTGCAACTGTGCCATGATCTGGTCGGTGGTAAACCCTTTAGCCAGTCCGGTCTGCAATCCGACCGATGCACCGGCCAGTACGGACATCGTCTTCATATCCCTGAAAAGCAATGATGCGGCAATCAGATAGGTTGCATTCGTATAGAATGAAAGCGTAGGCTGTTTACCCGTTGTTGCCTCAACAGAAAAGTCTTTGGGTATATAGAAAATCCCATATACATTTCCCTTTTGCATTTCCCGGCGTGCCTCGTCAAAAGAAGCGGTCTTATAGACAACTTCCGTCTGTGCAAAAGCATCGAGCTGGCGGATCAGATTGCGGGAAGTGGCAGAACCGTCCATATCGACCACTGCAATGGGCAGGTTGGTCGGCAGTCCGTCTTTCATCAACGACAGGAAGAAGATGACACAGAGAGCCGGAGCGATCAGCATGCAGAAGAAGTAGACCGGTTTAGATGTCAACCGCTGTACCTCCCGCTTCGCAACCTTCCAGATACTATGTAAACCCTGCTTCAATGTCATAATATTTCGTTTCCTTTTTTCTTCATTACAACGGACATTCCAGGACGCAGGTCAGCAATCTTTTCCTGCGGACGGGCACGTACTTCGAACGTTTTCGAATCAAACTGACCGGTCGTTTTAGTTGCTTTCCAGGCTGCATACGATCCCATATCCTTCAAATAATAGACTTTCAGCTTAACCGGCTTATTGTCGAGTGCAGGAATAAAAGCATTCAATTCGGAACCGATCTTGATATCTTTCAGTAAATCTTCGCGAACACTGAAAGTAACCCACATATCATTCAAATCAGTGATATTCATAATCGGAGCTCCGGTCCCTACCAGCTCTCCTACCTGCGGAAAACGTTCGGAGACTTCTCCATCGATCGGTGAGACCAAAGCCGACTCTTTCAAATACGATTCAACTTCGGCAACAGCACCACCTGCCTGTTGCACCAATGCTGCTGCAGCCGCTTTATCTTCCGAGCGGGCACCATCCATCGCCATATCGTATTGCGACTTCGCAGCTTTCTCAGTAGCAACCATCGCTTTATAATTAGCTTCGGCCTCATCTCTTTTCTGGGCAGACATTACCCCTTTTTCATATAAGTTCTGAACCCGGGTATACGATTTCTTTGCTATTTCAAGGCCGGCCTGTGCCTTCTGCCACATTTCATAAGCTCCGGCTATTTCCTGTACACGAGCTCCTTTAATCGCCTTGGCACTTTGTGCTTCAGCAGCCTTCTGGGCAGCTTCCGCCTGTTGCAACTTAGCTAAAACTTCCGGAGTACTCAAATAGACCAATGTATCACCGGCTTTTACCCGATCACCTTCATCGAATCGATAAGATTCTACACGTCCGGGTACTTTTCCTGAAATTCGAACCTGGTTTGCTTCGGCTTGCCCCATTATAATATCATCGGGAGGAGTCAGCAAAAAGAAACCGGTCAGTGCGACTAATCCGATCACGACTAATACCGTGATAAATGCCAACATCATGTTGCTGATCGAAAACTTTTTATTCTCGTTCATCTCTGTATATTTTTATTGTTATTACTTCTGTTCATTGACAGACAGCTTACCCATCGCCTTGGTCAGGTAAACTTCCGTTAGTTTCATTTCTATCTGAGCATCTATCAGGCAGGAACGCGCGGATACCCAGGCAGTTTGTGCTTCCATCAGGTTCAATGCGGGAATTACGCCTTCTTCAAAGCCCAGGTTGGCATGACGAAGATTTTCTTCTGCATTTTCCATATTACGGGATGAGGCGATGTACTTCTTGTTCGCTTCATTCACCTTATACACAGACTGGTTCACTTGTAACTCCACTTTCTCACGTGCTTCCATCAACTGAAGTTTTTGGATACGTGTTTCCGCACGGGCGGCATTCCTCTTATGAGTACCTTCCCACCAGCCGGACAACGGGACTTTGACCATCACTCCTACATTGAACATTCCGGCAAACTCGTTTTTAAAACCATTGAATGCATTTGGATTAGTCACCAGGTAATTGGCAGACAGGGCTACATTGGGCAACATATCAGCCAACACGATGCGTTCTTTTTTCTGGTAAATCCTGGCAGCCAGTTCCAGACTTCTCAATTCATCACGATTAGCGAACGCTTCATTGACATTGGCCGAAACCTCATTTGATTTTACGGGAAAATCCTCAATTTTCTCATCGGCCAAAGCCATCGGATCATCCAGGGGAAGTCCGCATATCTGGGCAAGAAGCATACGTGAAAGAGCCAATCCGTTATCGACTTTAGTCTGCGCCATTTCTGCTTCATTCAGTTTCACCTTAACCGACAAACCATCGGCTTGTGTAGCTACACCTTCCGTAATCATGGCCGTCACATCACTATCCATTTTCCGTAATAGATTGACATAAGCGTCAGCCAACTTTTTCTTGTTGACAAGCGAAATGACCTGCCAGTAAGTCTCGTCGGTCTTATAAATGACTTCCTGCAACTGCAGGTCATTCATAGATTCTGCCAACTCACGGGCATATTTGGTAATTTGATTGTAAGAGACGATCTTTCCTCCCATAAAAACAGGTTGAACCAATGAAACACCGCCTACCCAGATGTTCTGAACATCCAAATGCTGCATCTCATCGATACCTCCCATTAATTGTCCGAACACAGGCAGTTGAGCGATCGGTCCCAAAGCCGAACCGAGCTTAGCACTCAAAGCATCCATATCCAACAAATTGATATCTTTCTGATTCCACATATATCCCCCCATGGCTGAGAGCTGTGGAAAGTATTTGGTAAAAGCGGCCTTCCGCTCTTCGTCGGCGGCTTTCACTTTTTGCCCGGAGATCTGTAACTCCTTATTATTCTGGATAGCCAGATTCCGGCATTCTTCCAATGTCAACGTCTGTTGGGAACTTGCATAACCAGACCAGACCAATAACCCTACTAATACGATAATCCGTTTCATCTTTTTATTGTTTTTTCATCCGGAGATTTTATATTATAAAACAATTTATCACCCTTATTCCTAAATAAAAAACAACAGGTTATCACCGATTGTTTACACATAAACAGATATACATTCACCGTTCTCAGACAAATGTACGATTTATCGATGCAAAAGTACTGGTTTACTTTAAATATAAAATTGAATTAATTCAATTAAAGATGCGCTTTTTCAGCTTACAATACCACGCATTGCTGATTCCCATATATTGAGCAATATATTTATCGGGAACACGCTGCATGATCCACATGTAATGATTATAAAGATATTTGATAAATTCTTCGGCGGTACACGACTGCCGGATAGCAAACATAGAATAAAGTTTTGATATGATAGTAAGCATCGCATTCTGATAATAGGATGCAAATAACGGATAACGCAAAGATAGTTCTTCTATATGTACACGCGAAAAACGGAGCAGTTCGCCCGACTCCAACGCTTTGATTTCGAATTCGGATGGTGCCTGCGTAAAATATCCGATGGCAGACAGAAAAGGATATAAATAATCAGAGGAGAAACCTGTTACACATTCATCTCCCTTTTCACTTACATATAAATTAATGAATAAGCCTTTATTGATAAAATAGGCATCCTGGCATAGTTCACCTGTACGGAGCAGATAATCTCCCTTATCGACAGATACCACCTGTGAGATATTCTTCAATTCATTTACAAAAACGTCATCGCGTGCCAGGGATTCCGGGAGATCCGCTAAAAGTTTTGCAAAATGGTTATCTGTCTCCATTATTAATCTTCCAGAACGAAGTTTCTCTTTCCGATCATATTTCCATCGATAAAAATATCTACACGATAGGAACCCGGAGAAAGGAATTCTTCGATATCCCAATACATCGTAACCGGATATTCTTCTCCATCGTACTCGATCAGTTTCTTCATAGAATAATTAATATCTTTTCCTTCGAAGGGGAAAACATCTGCACGGCTCTTTACAAGCACATCGTCGTCAGGTTTCAGAATACGTACATATACAGTTTTTTCTCCAACCGGAGCAGTTATATTTTTTGCAATACGGAAATCGACTACGAAACGTTCCATCTTTTTGATTTTCTTCGCCAGCTTTCCACGGGAATTGACCGGAGTGACTGTGATACCCGTTGCATCCAGGCGGCTTGCCAGTGTAACACGTTCGGACAACTTTTCTTTTTCTTTCTTCAATGTCGCAGCCTGCGAAGTGGCACGCTGATATTTCTGAACTGCTTCTTTTTTCTCTACCTGCAATTGCTCGTTCGCTCTATTCAAAGAGTCGATCTGAACAACATAATTACGCATAATCTTACGAAGCGTTTCCAACTCTTTCTTCAAGCGGGCTATTTCTTTGGTATTAGTCGCCTTCACTGTACGAAGCTCTTCCATCAGGCGCTGCACTTTTGCCTGTTCCGTAGACAAAAGATTCATTAAAGAATCATTACCGACATTGAACTGATATCCCTCATATTGCATAGACAACTCATTAAACTCGTCTTCCAATGTCTGTTTATCCAAATCATAAGCCTGGACCAAGTCGGTCATCTGCTGTTTCTGCTGATAAATATAATACCCGGCACCACCGATAATCAGTAATAACACGATGATCGCCATGATTAATAATGAGAGCTTATTTATTTCCTTTGTTTCTTTCTTTTCTGTATCCATACGGTTCCTGATAAAATGAACGTACAAAGGTAATGTTTAATCGGATGTATTAAAACACATACTGCCTATTTATACACTTTTTAAGAAAGAGGGATATCATTCAACATTTGCATAGTCAGATATGGGAGACGCGTTACAATATTTTAGAAATAAAATTACTACCTTTGCCCCACTCAATTAAATAATAACACTGCATGCACGAGAAACTTATTATTCTTGATTTCGGCTCGCAAACAACTCAATTGATTGGCCGCAGGGTCAGAGAGTTGAACATGTATTGCGAGATTATCCCCTACAACAAATTTCCGCATGACGCAACCGACGTAAAAGGAGTGATTCTTTCCGGTAGCCCGTATTCTGTTTACGACACCGATGCTTTTAAAGCTGATCTAAGCGAAATTCGCGGAAAATATCCGGTACTCGGCATTTGCTACGGGGCACAGTATCTGGCTTACACATCTGGTGGTAATGTCGAATCTGCAAACTCACGGGAATATGGACGTGCCAACCTGTCGTACGTTAACAACGAAGATCCACTATTGAAAGGGATCAACACAGGTTCTCAGATTTGGATGTCGCATGGCGATACAATAACCCTGCTTCCTGACAACTTTAAAGTAATCGCCAGCACAGATGATGTAAAGGCGGCTGCATATCATGTTGAAGGCGAACAAACCTGGGGTGTACAGTTCCACCCGGAAGTATTCCACTCCACCGACGGAACAAAATTACTCGATAACTTCCTGAATATTTGCGGATGTGCCAAAGACTGGACCCCTGCTTCATTTATCGAATCGACTGTAGCCGAACTAAAAGAGCAACTGGGTGACGACAAAGTGATCCTGGCGTTATCGGGAGGTGTCGATTCTTCTGTTACAGCTGTTCTTCTAAACAAAGCTATCGGTAAAAACCTTACCTGTATCTTTGTAGACCACGGATTGCTTCGTAAGAATGAATTCGAAAACGTAATGAAAGATTACGAACATCTGGGACTGAATGTGATCGGGGTAAATGCAAAAGATAAATTCTACAGTGAACTGGCCGGTGTTTCCGATCCGGAACAGAAACGCAAGATTATCGGTAAAGGCTTTATCGATGTATTCGACCAGGAAGCGCACAAACTGAAAGATATCAAATGGCTGGGACAAGGAACTATCTATCCGGATGTGATCGAGTCTCTGTCTATCACCGGTACAGTAATTAAAAGTCACCATAACGTAGGAGGTCTTCCCGATACCATGAAGCTGAAGCTGGTTGAACCGCTTCGCCTTCTTTTCAAAGACGAGGTTCGCCGCGTCGGTATGGAAATGGGAATGCAGCCGCATCTGATCAAACGTCATCCGTTCCCGGGTCCGGGTTTGGGTATCCGCATTTTAGGCGATATTACACCGGAAAAAGTTCGTATCCTGCAGGATGCCGACGAGATCTATATGTCGCTGATGCGCGAATGGGGATTGTATGACAAAATCTGGCAAGCCGGAGTGATCCTGCTTCCGATCCAGTCTGTCGGTGTAATGGGTGATGAACGTACCTACGAAAACACGGTTGCCTTACGTGCCGTAACTTCGACCGATGCAATGACTGCCGACTGGGCACAGCTGCCTTACGAATTCCTGGCAAAAGTATCCAACGAGATCATCAATAAGGTAAAAGGGGTGAACCGCGTCGTGTACGATATCAGTTCCAAACCGCCTGCAACAATCGAGTGGGAATAAGAATACAAGAAGGATAATCTAATTAACTTAATAATTTTAGGAGGAATACGATGAAACAGGATATGATCGTTATTTTAGACCTGGGAAGTCATGAAAATACGGTATTGGCTAGAGTAATCCGTGCATTGGGTGTATACAGTGAAATTTATCCACACGACATTACCGTTGCGGAATTAAAAGCGTTGCCTAATGTAAAAGGTATTATTATTAACGGTGGACCGAACAATGTTATCGATGGTGTTGCAATCGACGTCGATCCGGCCATCTATACTGCAGGTTTTCCTGTTATGGCTGCCGGTCATGATAAAGCGCAATGTGAAGTAAAACTCGCTGAATTCACCAATGACGTTGAAGCTATTAAAGATGCTGTCAAATCATTCGTTTTCGATACCTGCAAAGCAGAAACAAACTGGAACATGACAAACTTCGTCAACGACCAGATCGAACTTATCAGACGTCAGGTTGGAGACAAGAAAGTCTTACTGGCTCTATCGGGAGGCGTCGACAGTTCGGTTGTTGCTGCATTACTTTTGAAAGCGATTGGCGACAAATTGGTTTGCGTTCATGTAAACCATGGTCTGATGCGCAAAGGTGAGTCGGAAGATGTGGTCGAAGTATTCAAAAACCAGCTTAAAGCCAACCTGATCTATAAAGATGTAACCGATCGTTTCCTGGATAAATTGGCTGGTGTTGCCGATCCCGAAGAAAAACGTAAAATCATCGGTGGTGAATTCATTCGCGTATTCGAAGAAGAGGCCCGCAAGCTGGACGGTATAGATTACCTGGCTCAAGGTACTATTTATCCGGATATCGTAGAAAGCGGAACAAAGACTGCCAAGATGGTAAAGTCTCACCACAATGTAGGTGGTCTGCCTGAAGATTTACAATTCGAACTGGTAGAGCCTTTGCGCCAATTATTCAAGGACGAAGTTCGTGCTTGTGGCTTGGAGCTCGGTTTACCTTATGAGATGGTTTTCCGTCAACCGTTCCCTGGTCCTGGCCTGGGTGTACGTTGTCTGGGTGCTATCACCCGCGACAGACTGGAAGCTGTTCGTGAAGCTGATGCTATTCTACGCGAAGAATTCCAGAAAGCCGGACTGGATAAGAAAGTATGGCAATATTTTACTGTTGTACCTGATTTCAAATCAGTCGGTGTAAGGGACAATGCCCGCTCTTTCGACTGGCCTGTTATCATCCGTGCCGTCAACACAGTAGATGCCATGACTGCTACAATCGAACCGGTAGACTGGCCTATCCTCATGAAGATCACAGATCGTATCCTGAAAGAAGTCAAAAACGTAAACCGCGTTTGCTACGATATGTCTCCGAAACCCAATGCTACTATTGAATGGGAATAAGTTATCATATATTCAAAGAAGAGGTTGTGTCAAAATGCTGGCACAACCTTTTTTATGTTTTACAGTTCTGCTATATTTTCTTTTGCCTATGCTGCTTTTTTCTCATTCATTTGGTAACATAACAAGTTGCTATCTTCCACTTGTAGCGGTTTATAAATAGCCCAATAAACATAGATTTAACAAGTATAATGAGTCCCTTTCCTGCTTTTCTACAATCATCGGATGACACGTATAATGCAAGAATTACATAATTTAGGTCGTTGTTTAACTTTGAAATTAGCTTTCATATTTACCAGAGCTGTCTCAAAGCTCCCTTTTTAACGAAATCACCCTTGCTACAAAAGGGGAGGTAATTTACTAAAAAACAGGTTGGGAACTATGGGATATTCAAATTATGTGCCTTCACACTTCCCAGAACTTTTAAACCTGAAACAAACTTGGCGCATTTAACTGCATCAGTAGAGACCAATGGATGAGCTATTTCATCTTGATTAGCGAAAGTAGTCGTTAAACTCCGTGGAGTAGTCCTATGGGTAGAATTATATGAAATCGTAGCCTGATCCGGCATCTTTGTGATGGCATTACCTATATCATTGTTCACACGTGTAGCTACACGTGTCTTAAAATCTGCATCTTTGGCTATAATATCTGTTGGTAATAAAGCCGGAGCGACTTTTCCTCCACCCATTGGCACAGGAGTCCAATTGGTTAGCTTATGGATTTCCGATGCGGCAGTATCATAAATCTCCTCACCGAGAGTTTGGGCAGACCAAGTCTCCGGCATATTCACGTTGGTGGTGACTGTTCCTGTTTCATTGGCTTCCGGAAGGGTGGTCAAATCACCATTTCTAATTTCATTTTCCTTCTCTCCCCAATGGTCTTCCATAGTCTCATTCCATGCGGCTATATTATCTGCAGCATTTGCTCCACCAAAAGTGGCGGCCATCATATGTGCATTCTGGTAAGGAGTATCAGACATATCTTTAATCACTTCATGATAGGTATTGAGTGTATTTACCACTTTTGGCGGGTTTGTCTGACCTCGTGATATATGCTTTCCGGTGGCATCGAATGTCTGGGTTTCTGACTGAACGATGGCAGCTCGCTGAAGTAGCGGTCGGATTGCATCGAGAGTATGAATCATAGGACGATTGTCAATCATCTTTGCCAAACCGCCATTCTTACGCTGCGGTTGAATGGTATGGGATATTTTTTGTTGAAGTACTTTCTCAGCTTTTATCATTCCATCTCAGATAATTAGGATAATCATAACTCACCATGATTCTACGATAATTGATGGTTAAGATAATCTTTTTTTCATAATTAGCCCTCTTTTTTCACACGCATTAACCCTTGTTAACCAAACTAACCAACACAAAGTTTTCCGGCTCCCCCTTTTCTTCATAATATTTATGATTATATTTACTTGTATTAAAATCAAAACATTATATTTGTAAACAAATAGATCACTGATAATAATTGGATTATGAAAAGTCTTCAGGAAATTATAGAAATCCTTCATGCATATAAGCAAGAGGCTTCTGCCAAATATGGAATAAAGAAGTTAGGAATTTTTGGTTCCGTAGCACGTGGAGAACAGACTCCGACCAGTGATTTGGATGTTTTTATTGATATACAAATTCCCAACCCCTATATCTTGGGAGACATTCATGACGACCTGGAAGAACGGACCGGATATAAAATCGATTTATTAAGATTACGTGATAACCTAAATTCTCTACTTTACAAAAACATTCAAAAAGATGGTATACTTGTATAAAGAAGAGATCGTTCTTTTGCTTCGAAGAGTACTACAAACAATACAAACTATTGAGCAAAGAAATCAATCAATCCATTCTGTTCAAGATTATCTTTTGACAGAGAACGGAATGGAGAAGCTGGATGCAGCATGCATGCTTATACAAACTATTGGTGAAAACATCAAAACCATCGATGAAAGATCAAAAGGAAAACTATTGGCTCAATATCCAGAAATTCCCTGGAAAAGAGTAATCCGAATGAGAGATTACATATCTCACCATTATGACGGAGTGGAGAGGCTGTAATTTAAACTGTGTCAGCAAAGCAACCAAATAAAGTATTAACTTTGCTAACACAGTTTTTTTATGAGTGAAGAATTTGATTTTGAAAGTATCAAGAACAAGGCAATCGAGCAGCTCAAGGCTGGCAAGCCATTGTTGGGTAAGGACGGAGCTTTTGCCCCGTTATTGGAGTGCATTTTAAATGCAGCTTTAGAAGGTGAGATGGATGCCCATCTTTGTGAGGATGAACGCATGAGTGGCAACCGTCGTAATGGCAAGATGCAGAAGCAGGTGCAAACTTCTATGGGTGAGGTGACCGTTTCTACCCCCCGTGATCGTAATTCCACCTTCGATCCTCAGTTTATAAAGAAGCGGGAGACCATTCTTGCGGAAGGTGTTGCTGACCGCATAATCGGCCTTTATGCCCTTGGTAATAGTACACGTGAAATAAGCGATTGGATGGAAGAGAATCTTGGTAACCGTGTGTCTGCCGAAACAATCAGTTCCATCACTGACCGGGTACTTCCGGAAATAAAAGCGTGGCGTTCGCGTAGCCTGGACTATATTTATCCGATAGTCTGGATGGATGCCATTCATTATAAAGTCATGGATGAGAGAGGCTGTGCCGTTACCCGTGCAATCTACAACGTATTGGCTATAGATAAGGACGGTCGTAAGGATTTGCTTGGGATGTACATCTCTAAGAATGAGGGGGCAAACTTCTGGTTGAATGTGCTGACCGATTTACAGAACCGCGGTGTACACGACATTCTCATAGCTTGTGTCGATGGTCTGAGGGGCTTCCCGGATGCCATCCAAAGCGTATTCCCTGATACCATAGTGCAACTTTGTATCGTCCATCAGATACGTAACTCCATCAAATACGTCGGCAGTAAACACCAGAAGGAGTTTCTTAAAGATCTGAAACGGGTTTACAGTGCAGTCAGCAAGGATGCCGCTGAAACGGAGCTTCTTGATTTAGATCAGAAATGGGGAGAGAAATATCCTATCGTCATCAAGTCGTGGCAGGACAACTGGGAAAAGCTCACTGAATACTTCCAGTTCACATCCGATATACGTCGTATGATTTATACGACGAATACCGTTGAAGGCTACCACCGGCAAATACGGAAAGTTACAAAAAACAAGGGCGTGTTCCCTAATGACACCGCCCTTGAGAAGCTTGTCTACCTCGCTTATCGTAACATACGCAAGAAATGGACTATGCCACTGGCTAATTGGGGCACCATTGCCCAACAACTGGCGATAAAGTTTGGAGATAGATTTAAGTTGTTGTAATTTTACGCTCGTCGGGAGTGCTGGTGCACCCCCTTGGCGCTGGCCGATCCCCGACCGATGAGCTTGAAAGAAAAAAAGCGCATGACACAGTTTACTTTACGCCCCCGGAGTGATGCTGATGTTGTTTTCGAAACAATCAAAAACAACCTGCCTCCTCTATTTGATACAGTCAAACGAATATTAGCAGATATTCAATAATTACTTTATTTCTTTTATTACCCGACAAGGATTACCTACTGCCAATACATTCGATGGTATATCTTTTGTAACTACACTGCCGGCACCGATCACTGTATTGTCGCCAATGGTTACACCCGGAAGAATACATACGCCTGCACCTATCCATACATTATTGCCGATAGTTACAGGGCGGGCATATTCCAATCCTCGATTTCGCTGTTCGGCATCCAAAGGATGACCGGCTGTGTAGATACCGACATTAGGCGCAATAAATGCATTTGCACCGATACTAACCTTGGCACCATCCAGTATTACCAGGTTTACATTGGCATAAAAATTCTCTCCTATCTCTATATTATATCCATAATCGCAGGCAAAAGGAGGTTCGATAATCAGATTTTCGCCGGTCTTACCCAAAAAAGACTTCAATAACTGTGTTTTTTCTTTCTGTTGGGAAGGGCGCAAACGATTATAATCATAAAGTAATTCTTTTGCCTTCTCACGATCCAGTAGCAATTCTCTATCATAATTAGCATCATACAATAGACCCAGATGGCATTTTTCTTTTTCTGTCATATTCGTTTTATTAGTGGTTATCACTTTGATAGAAATCTTTTAAAACTCACTGATTCAGTACATGTATCGTATGACAAGCGACCAGTGCAGCCGTTTCCGTACGCAGTCGGCTCTCACCTAATGAGATAGGTTCAAATCCCTGCTGTAAGGCCAGTTCTATTTCGTCAGGACTGAAATCCCCTTCAGGGCCAATCATTACTAAAGCATTCTCGCCCGGATGATACGTCTGTTTCAGTAATGATTTATCCCCATCCTCACAATGGGCAATAAACTTACGGCCATCAAACGGTTGGCTTACAAATGCTTTGAAATCTGTCATTCCGGCCAATTGAGGCAAGGTCGCTTTCTGCGATTGTTTCATCGCACTGACCAGTATCTTTTCCAGGCGGGCCGGTTTTATTTCCCGGCGTTCCGAGAAACGGCAGTTCAGACAAGTTATGATATCAATACCTATCTCTGTTGCCTTTTCAGCAAACCACTCCATCCGATCCATATTCTTTGTAGGAGCAACTGCTATATGAAGACGGAAGTTCCACAAAGCCGGCTGTTCCCAGCTTTCCAGGATAGACACCTCACAATGTTTATGATGAGCACGGCTGATAGCCGCTTTATAAAAAGAACCTTTACCATCAGTCAGTAAAATTTCATCGCCCTCAGTCAAGCGAAGTACACGGATGCAATGACCTGCTTCCTCTTCCGGTAATTCCGGATTTACAGCTATATCCGGAGTATAAAATATCTGCACAATTATTTAATTTTCGATTATCAATATTCAATTATCCAAGTATCATACCAATGATGGTTGCCGATAGAACAGAAACTAATGCTCCTGCTATCATGGCCGGAAATCCGAAACGGGTAATCATTTCTTTCTTCTCCGGGGCCAACACACCCATTCCACCCAATAAAATCCCGATGGAAGAGATATTAGCAAAACCACATAAAATATAAGTAGACATCAATATAGATTTCTGGTACATAAACATACCGGCATCTTTCCATTCCTGCAACTGAAAATAAGCGACAAACTCATTCAGTATCGTCTTTTGTCCCAGTAACGAACCAACCAACATAATATCGGAAGAAGGAATCCCTATCAGCCACATGAACGGGGCAAGGATCACACCTAGTATAAACTGGAATGTCAATCCGTGTGCTTTTCCGTCTGTTACCGAAACAATCCAGTCGTTCAAGCCGGTATATCGTCCGATCAATCCTTCCAACAAATAGTTTGCCAAAGCAACCAATGCAATAAACACCAATAGCATAGCTGCAATATTTACCATCAAACGGATACCCGTCGAAGTCCCGGCCGCTAATGCATCCAAGGCTGTCGGATGAGCACTTTTCTTTTCCAGGCAGGCAGCATGATCGACTGTAACTTCTGTTTGCGGACAGAGCATTTTAGCCAGGACGATCGACCCGGGAGCAGCCATTAAAGATGCTGATATCAAGTGCTTGGCAAACAGAACTCTCGCTACCGGATCACCACCGGAAAGCATACCTATATAAGTGGCCATTACTGTTCCGGCAATAGTACCCATTCCCGAAACCATTACCAGGAATATTTCGGAACGGTTCATAGCCGGCAGATAATTCTTGATCAATACCGGTGACTCGGTCATACCCATAAATATATTACCGGAAGTAACCAATCCTTCAGCACCTGAAATATTCATGAATTTTCGTAATAGCCAGGAAAAAGCACCTACTACACGCTGGATAATTCCCCAATGATAAAAAAGAGAGACTAAAGCCGAAAAGAAAATAACGACCGGCAGAGAATGGATCAGAAATATAAACCCCTTGCTTTTCGTTGCATACGGACCAAGAAGAAAACCCACTCCGGCCTGAGTAAAGTCCATCAGTTTAATGAAAGCTTTGCCCACCAACTCGAGTGCCGTTCCGACAAAAGGAACATAAAGAACAGCCAAAGCAAATACAAGCTGCATAAAAAGACCTCCACCTATCAACTTCCAGTCGATCCGCTTCCGGTCATAGCTCAAGGCATAAGCCACAGCCAAAACCGATACAACACCCAATATTCCACGTAAAAGCGATTCAAGGCTAATCCCGCTCTGTTGTTCTATCATTCTGTTTCGTCCTCCTCCTCACGCCGACGGATCTCGTCTTTATACATCTTCGCATATTCATAATTCTCATCAGAGACAGCTTCATCCAGCCGTTCGGTCAACTCTTCTTCATCCAGAAGAGAAAGCCATTTCTTCAACTCTTCCTCGTCTTCGATATCTTCCGGTTCCTTGTCCAATAAAGAATATTCATCATCATCCTTATCACGCATAGAAGATGCTTCTTCCAAAACGACACCGCATTCGGTAACGATCTGGTCGGTTGTATAAATATCGCATTTTACACGTAAAGCGATAGCTATCGCATCCGAGGTTCGCGAGTCAAGACGCACCTGGGTAATTCCGTCATCGAATAATAATTCGGAATAGAATACCCCGTCTTCAAACTTATAAATAAAAACTTCACGTAACTGAATGCCGAAAGCCTGCGCAAAAGTTACAAACAAGTCGTGAGTAAGAGGTCTGGGAGGCGTAATATGTTCCAATGCAATAGCAATAGATTGTGCCTCTGATGTTCCTACTATAATAGGTATACGACGAGCCCCGTCTTCCTCAGCCAGTATCAATGCATACGCACCCGACTGGATCTGACTATTAGTCAGCCCCTGAACCCGTAATTTTATTTTTGTATCCACACCATATAAATTTATAGTAACTATACAAAAGTAATATTATTTCGGAATTAAAAGAGGGAAAGTTTGAAAATGATTAGTTAGGTGTATAAAAAAGAAAAGGTTGTCTCCCGACAACCAATCTTCATTGCTAACCTTAAATCTAATACCATGAAAAACACAGTGCAAATATAAACACTTTATGTTATTCAGCATAGTTTTTCAGCATAAAAGCAATCATTTTAGTAATATTTCAATAAAACATCCCTCTTATTAAAGAATGCTAACACTTAATTCTTATTTTTCTCATATGCCTCAGCTTTCTCCTTCATCCGTTGGACACGTTTAGCTGTCTCAGGATGACTTGAAAACATCTGGCGAAATTTAGATGACTTGGGGGCTTCCTCACTCAGGTTCATCAATTTATTCAATGAATTATGCATGCTGTACGGATCGAGACCATTTGCCACACTGAATTCAAAGCCATAATCATCTGCTTCATTCTCCTGCTTTTGCGAATACTGGGCACCGGCCAAGGCTGTAGCCAGATCGCCTAACTGAGAATCAGACAGCTTAGCAACAACATCGCTGGTTGCCCCTGCCGCATTCTTGGCTGCCGAAGTCAAATAGGCATTCTTCATCGCATCTTTCGAATCAGAGTGAAGTACATGACCGATTTCATGGCCAATAACAGCCATTACTTCATTGTCGTCCATAATCTCCATCAAACCGCCACAAACACGTACACTTCCGTCGCCACAAGCAAACGCATTTACGTCAATTACATTGTATACTTTAAAGTTCAAGTTCAGGCCATCCACCTTTATATCTTTTGTCAGGTTCTCCAGACGCTGTCCCATTTCGGTATCGGGACCTGCCACTTCATTGTGGGTATCCATCCACTCGATATACTCGCGACTCATAGTTACAATATCCGCATCACTCAAAGTGACCGCCTTAGCTACGTCGGTTGCTGCACTTACAACTTTCTTGGTGTTAATGGTTTTCCCTCCGATTTTTAACTGTGCGGATGCTGTTAAGCCGACACCCGCCAGAAAAGCTAAAGATAATAACGTTGTTCTCATACTCAATTTGTTAATGTACATACTTAGTTAGTTTGTATTTGTAAAAATTCTTCCAGCTGGTTAAATGTGACATCTTTCAAAATGACCTTCTTGTCCTTATCCAATAAATAAAGTGTGGGTATGGCCTTCAGATCATATATTTCATCGTTCTTTAAAGAGACTGATTCGTCATAGGAGTTTATCCAGCTTGCCGGAACATCCGGTATATGCTTTTTCCAGGCTTCCAGATCTTCGTCGGGATAAACTGCAAGTATCTTCAATATCTTATCTTTTTGCAACTTTTCTATCAATGGAGAGTCCTGTATCTGTCCGGTTATTTCTTTGCAGGCATGACAATCCGGATTATAGAAAAACAATAAAAGATAAGGGGCTTTTACATTATATAATGTACCCGTTTTCCCATCGGCAAGTGTATAAGTGAAATCCGTTGCCGGTTCCCCTACCCTGTTCTTCAAGGCCAGGTCCAGTAAATGGGCAGGACGGATCTTATTCGCGCCATCAAAAACAGAAGCTGACAGGATCGATTCCAATACATTAATATATAAAGATTCATCACGCATCGGGGAATTAGGATCGTACAGATATTTTTCATACAGGTCGGCCATATAAGCAAAGACAGTACTATCAGTTTCCGCTTTATGCATCATACTTTTAATAGAAGATGAAGCAACCTCCGGAGTTACATATTTCATCAGGTCGATATAATTGGAAACAGCCTGCTCCGTTATCTCCGGCAGATGTACATAAGCTGTATCCGTAAAATCAAACTTATCCCAATAATGTTCGACTAAATATTTGGCACGTTCTCCCGGATCTGTTATCATACTGGGGACAGATACCATTTCAAACGTTCGCGGTGTTATATCCGTATTTTCTGTTTTTGTCGCTTGCTGACCGTGACATGAGTTTAAAATCAAAGGAAATGCCAGCAAGCAAAGCATTTTGACTATCATAGTATTACGTTTTTATAATACAAAGATATAATATTATCGAAGATAAGAGAGAAATATTACGTCCATTTCTTAAAAACCATACGAACAAAGCAAAAAACAGACCCGACAAACCTGGCTGCCGATAATTATAAACAAGTCTGTCGACAATTGTCGGCAAGCCTGTTCATAATCATCAACAGGCTTGCTCACAATTGTCGACAGACAAATGATAACTAATCGAAGAATAAAATCGTAAGCCAGAAATTAAAATCTGACGGATAAATTACGGGAAAACTACTTGATACGCCCTGTGCCATCCAGGAAATTCAGATAAGCCTTCTGGCCGGCAGAGACGTTGACAGCTTCCTGATCTCCTCCATTTTTCCGGTATTCAATCTTATTGTTCAGAATGGTAAACTCGGAGCGCCACCAATCGGTCGACGGCAACTTGATACACATACGCAAGGCACCGGAAGCCACAAAAGCAGGTGAAACAAACTCACCTTCTCCATTCGGAACGATAAACTTACGTGCCTCATCAAATGTATCCCAACCGCCGGAAGGATCACCGGTCAGATAGATATCGGGAGAAAGGAATTCGAGGGTATAACTCAAAGCTTTTCCATCCAGGGCAGAAGTAACGACCATGATATACCAGCCGGCATTCTTCACTCCGATATTCTGTCCGCCACTGCCATCATCCACACCGGATACACCGGCATAAGAGGCAGATGTGTCAGGGACAAGACCTTCCGAATAAGCTACCTGGTTACCATCCCATGCGGGTTGGGCATTGAACTTCATCACATTATTACCTCCGAAATACTGTACGGACCAGAATTTGCCCGGAGTATCCGTTACCGGAATCATTTCTACCCATTTGCCCCAGCTACTTCCGGATGCAAAGTCACCTACCAGAAACATTTGAGCAGGTAAAGATACGGGAGGTTCTACGTTATACCCCAAGACCTTCGGCAGTTCGATTACATTGGAAGTAATCTGTCCCATTCCGTTGTTCGACAAAGCGGCATTCAAACGGATATAGACCGGCATCGGTGTTTCCGGCAACTCTGTACTCCCGTTCGATACTTTCCATAAGTCCAATAAAGCCATAGCAAACTCCATGGCATCCACTTTCAGGTCGGGTAGGATGTAAGTGGAGGACAGCGTGGCATAATTGGCTTTTGTTCCCGCTGCTTCGTCGGCATCCTTGAAGGTATTTTCCAAAGAGAGCTGTACCTTATAATCAGTCGAAGCCACATAACCATAGTTGGGCTGCGAACAAGTCAGTTCGATCGTAGAAAGATTCTTCAGGTCATATACATCGGAAGCCTGGGCCGGAGTGTTCAGGTTAAACTCTGTCGGTTCCTGGAATACCGGATTATCATCTCTGTCGTCTCCGCAACCGGTCCATAATAATGAACCGGAGAGGAAAAGAATAAATATATTAAGTTTCTTCATTTGTTTACAGATTTAGATGTTATTACTTCAATGATTCGTAACCCGGGTTCTGAACCAGATTCGGATTGGCTGTCAGGTCGCGGTCGCTGATCGGATAGATGTTGAAACGACTATCGATGTTTGCTACGCCTTCCAGCGTTCCGCCTTTATAGGCCCAGGCATAATCTTTGGTGAATTTACCGAAGCGGACAAGGTCGGAACGACGCTGGCCTTCCCAGTATAATTCGCGAGCACGTTCGTCGAGGATGAAATCCAGGGAGAGGTCGGAAGAAGTGATGTTGGCACTCTTATCGCCATTCGCACGTTCGCGTAGTAGATTCACATACTCAACGGCTTGCGCCTTATTGGTTCCGGAGGCATTGCGAACTGCACATTCTGCATAGATCAGATAGATATCTGCCAGACGGAACAGCGGGAAATCGGTATTCGGATCGGGTGTCGGCGTTACAGCAGCTCCATCCCAGCCCAAATTGGTGAACTTATAGCAGAGGTAACCGGTGTTCCAGTCTTGCATTTTCGACTCCGGAGTACGTGTACCGGCACCATCGAAGAAAGCATATCGCTTATCTTTCTTTACAAGACTGCCGTGACTATCGGTTCCGGCATCCGGGCTTTCACTGAAAAATTCAATCATTTGCTTCGTCGGCTTCAGGCAAGTCCATGAAGAAGACATTCCGAACCAGGTTTGATCCATATCGCCGCCATAAGCAGCAGCAGTCAGCATGATCGTACTACCGAAGCTCTTGGCGTTTACATTGTCGAAAGGTATTGCATAGATGATCTCGTTCTTATGCATACCGGTCAGGTGGTTTTCTCCACAGAACAGGTTGGCATAATTATCTTCCAGACCGAAACCGGCATCGATCACCTTCTTAGCATAAACGGCAGCTTTGTCGTACATCGGTGTACCGACATACACTTCCGCATTCAGGTACATTTTGGCAAGGAGCGTATTAACGACCGGTTTGGTCACACGACCGTATGTTGCCATAGAAGGTGTTTCGTCCAGATTACCGTTCTCGGAAAGATCGACCAGTTCGGCAACGATTTTATCAAAGAGAGCCTGTGTCCCTATTTGTGACGGTTTCCATGATTTATCGTCCGTCGGGCTATCGTCCCATACAAGCCCCGGATTACGGTAAAGGTCGATCAGGTAGTAATAGTTCATGGCACGCAAGCCACGTACCTGATCCCGGTATTTCCGGATATCAGGGATATTGCTATCCTCGGAATACACATCCAGGAACTCTTTACAATAACGGATATTCAGCATTGCACGCTGGTAGAAAGAATAAGCATAAGGCAACGTATAATCCCAGTCGATCTGGCATAATTCAACGATACCTTCGTCCGCCCAGTTCCAGATAGCCTCATCGGAAGGGAACAACTGCAAGGAGAGCAGCCCGCGGAGAAATACCAGCGAACCCTGGTCTCCCCCCTGTAAATCAGGTTCGACACTTGCGTCAGACGAGTTGCCCGACAATCCGAAGCCGGAATATATCTTTGCCAGAAACGACTGGCAATCGGCTTCGTTGTGAATAGAATTGCTGGATTTATCCAGGATAGGCTCCTGGTCGAGGTCTCCCAGGCAGGAAGTAGCCCAGACGCAACATAAAGAAGCAATGCCTAACGATATATATTTTTTCAGTTTCATGATCGATACGTTTTAGAAATTAATGTTAACTCCGAATAATACAGTCAGCGGACGCGGATAGACATTGTTATCCATACCATCGTTTACTTCAGGATCCAAACCGTCATATTTGGTGATGATGATCGGATTCTGTACGGTTGCATAGAAGCGGGCATTCCAGCTACTTTTGATAAACTTGTCGACATTATATCCTAACGTAATATTGTCGATCTTCAGAAATGAGGCATTCTGTATAAAGTAGTCGGACAGACGCTGACGTGACTGGAAACCAGTCTTCAACGCTGATACAGGTTTGTTGCTCAACGCATTGTTACCGAACAATTCGTTGACGCCCAATGCAGCATTGGCGGCCGTTGCGTTAAAGTTGTAATTACCCAAGCTGATACGTCCGTTGAAACCGAAGTCCCAACTCTTGTAAGTAAATTTCGAATTGAAGCCCATCAGGACATCTGCCACCGGGTTCTTATAGTGATACAGGTCATTGTCGGTTATCACACCGTCACCGTTACGGTCTACGTATTCTCCTTCGATCGGATTTCCATCGGCATCATATACCTGCTGGAATACATAAAATGAGCCCGGAGCATATCCGACGCTATGAATTTTAAGGCGTAAACCTCCATCACCACCTGTCGACTCGTAACGTTTACCCGGAGAGTCCGAATTGTCATTATAGGTCAGTTCCGTGATCTTCGTTTTGTTGTAAGCTACATTAAATCCCAGATCCCAGCTGAAATCACGGCTTACGATCGGTCGTGTATTGATAGAGAACTCAACTCCCTTATTCTCCAGTGAACCGATATTTGAAACCACATACTCAGCAAAGTCCGTTCCTGCCGGAACATTTACCTCCGCATTGATCAGGTCTTTCGTCTTCCGATAATAACCATCGACAGAACCGGTGATCCGGCCGTTGAGGAAACCATAGTCAAAACCGACGTTGTAAGTAGTCGTTGTTTCCCATTTTAAATTCGGATTGGCAGCAGTCGGAGCCATTACATTTACCCAGGTAACATTTCCTGCGGCATCATACGTCGGATACATCGCTCCTCCTTTTCCATCCCTGTAGAAAGAGAGATACGGATAGTCTCCCTGATTGATGTCCTGTTGTCCGGTGACACCCCAGCCTAAACGCAGTTTCAGTTCGTCCAAGTTGCTGAAATCTTTCATAAAACCTTCTTCATTAATCTTCCAGCCCAAAGCCAGTGAAGGGAATAACCCCCAGCGTTTGTCTTTGGCAAAACGGGAAGAGGCATCATCACGCAGAGTGAAAGTCAATAGATATTTCTCCATCAGCGTATAGTTCATACGTCCGTAGAAAGAAGCAAGTACATATTTAGTATCTGTTTCCTTAAATTCGTTACTTACCGTTGTGTTCTGTCCGAATGTTTCAGGCTTGCGGGACAGGTAATAAGTCACATTATCCGTTTTAGTCTGATAACTTTGGTAAGAATATCCAGCCATGATATCGAAGCGGCTGGCAAGCGTCGGTAACTCTTTCGCGTACTGCGCATAGAAGTCAAACAGTTTGTTGGTATGCGAACTACCATAAATACGGTTACTTCCGGTTGCATCATCATCCGGCTGGTAAGAACCGGGAGCGTTCGGATCGACATAATTCGTACCATCCACAGTTGCATAATCGATACCCATATTCATATTGAAACGCAGTTCGGGCAGGAAGTGCAGTTTGTAATCGAACTGTGCATTACCGATAAACGACTTGGCTGTCGAACGATCGTCTTTCATTTCCAACATAGAGACCGGATTGACGCCGGCAGAAGTCGATCTAGTTCCGTCAGGCGTATAATCACCTGTCCAGGTGAAGTAACCACCATACTTACTATTATTATATACCGGCTTGGTCGGGTCGAAAGAAACGGCACTGCCCAAAGCGCCGGTATCGGCAAAACGGTTCTTGATATAAACACCTTTACCGTTCAGATTTACATGCAGATGGTCATTGAAGAAAGTCGGAGTCAGCGAAACACTTCCCGTATAACGCTGGAAGTTGGACGTTTTCAGAATACCGTTCTGGTCGGTATATCCGAAAGAGACACGATAGGGCATAAATTCCTTCACAGAGCCATAGGCACTGATATTATGATCGGTTGAAACAGCCGTGCGCAACACTTCATCCTGCCAATCAGTACTGACACCCGGGTGGAGATTCAACGCAGTCAGCATACCTTCCGTCGTATTCGGTGAATTAGTAATATAATCGCGGAATTCGTCGGCACTCATCACATCCATTTTATTACGTTTGGTGCTGATTGATACATTTCCGCTATAATTAATCTTCACACTGCCGCTCTTTCCTTTCTTTGTCGTGATGATGATAACCCCATTCGATGCACGGGAGCCATAGATCGCCGTAGCCGAAGCATCTTTCAATACGGTGAAAGACTCGATATCATTCGGGTTGATCGTACTCAACGGATTACTTAATCCGTCGGGAGCACTATTACTCATAATCACCCCGTCGATAACCACCAACGGGTCATTCTTAGCCGATAAGGAAGAACCTCCACGAATACGGATCGTCGACGATGAACCGGGCTGTCCGGTAGAAGAAGCAACCGATACACCTGCCACTTTACCCATCAACATATCTTGCGGGCTCACCTGCAATCCCCGGTTTTTCTCGTCCGGTTTGATAGCTGTTACAGATCCGGTGGCATCATTCTTCTTCACCGTACCGTAACCGATCACAACTACGTCTTCCAGCATTTGGGAATCCTCTTCCAAGAGAATATTCATATTAGCCGCAGCCGGTAGTTCCACTGCCTGATATCCGATAAACGATACGGAAAGTATTTGACCTTTGGATGCAGACAACACGAACTTACCGTCTACATCCGTGACAGTACCGTTCGTTGTCCCTTTTATAATGACATTCGCCCCGATAACCGGTTCTCCTGTAGGATCTTTCACAACTCCATTCACTGTTATTTGCTGGGCAAACACAGAGATGGACATACACAAGCCTGCGATGAGTATCAACAAAGCTTTAAACCTTAAACGTTTCATGTGCTTAAATTTAAGTTCTTTACAAGTTTACTTAATAACCTTAACAATCCTTTTACCTTATAGATTTTTTAACCCTTTTATATCTTTCAGGTCTTTCACCTCGAAGATACTGATAGCGTAGCCACCACCGCAGACAGCCTTCAAATTCAATTTGCTCTTGTTTGTCAACAGTCCTTTCTTAATAGTATAGGCCTGCGGATTATTTTTCCAGTCGGCATCTTTTGCATCTGCATATACTGTTGCGATGTATTTCTTACCCGGTTCGAGGAAGTCGAAAGAGAGACGTGAATCATGTCCGTCCTCGTCTGCCGTACAACCGACAAACCAGTCACCTGTACCTTTTGCCTTGCGTGCAATCGTGATATAATCGCCCGGCTCAGCTTCCAGATAAAGGGATTTGTCCCAATCGAGAGCAACATCCTTGATAAACTGAAAGGCATCGGCATATTGTTCGTAATGTTCGGGAATGTCGGCAGCCATCTGAAGCGGACTGTACATCGTTACGTAAAGAGCCAATTGGCGTGCCAGCGTAGAACGTACCTGTGAGGTGTTCGACGGATTCATCGCACTACAATGCGTTTCGAAAATACCCGGCGTATAATCCATCGGTCCACCGATCAGACGGGTGAATGGGAGGATCGTGGTATGGTCGACGTTATTACCTCCGAACGATTCATATTCGGTTCCACGAGCCGATTCGTTCCCGATCAGGTTCGGGTACGTACGGCACAGGCCGGTCGGACGAGTCGCTTCATGGGCGTTTACCATAATCTTATAATCGGCAGCTTTCTTTACGGCATACAGATAATGGTTACACATCCACTGTCCGTAATGATGTTCGCCGCGAGGGATAATATCACCTACATAACCGCTTTTCACACTGTTGTATCCATTGTCTACCATGAACTGATAGGCTTTGTCCATATGACGTTCATAATTACGTACGGAAGCTGAAGTTTCATGGTGCATCATCATCTTGATACCTTTGCTTGCCGCATAACGATGGATTTCCTGTACATCGAAATCAGGATAAGGAGTTACGAAGTCGAATACATAGTCTTTGCTCTTTCCGAACCAGTCTTCCCAACCTTCATTCCATCCTTCCACCAGGACGGCGTCGAAACCATTGGCAGCTGCAAAGTCGATATAACGTTTCACATTAGCAGTATTGGCAGAATGACGACCGTTCGGTTTTACCTTTGTGTAATCCGTTTCGCCCAATTTGACACTGCTCAACTCATCCGTATAAGCCCATGTTCCTTTATTGGTGATCATATCCCACCAGATACCGATATATTTAACCGGCTTGATCCAGGAAACATCTTCCAGTTTACAAGGTTCGTTCAGATTCAGGGTAATGCGTGAAGCCAGGATGTCACGCGCATCGTCACTTACGATAACTGTTCTCCACGGAGACTGGCACGGGGTTTGCAAATACCCTTTATCCCCTTTGGCATCCGGAGTAAGCCATGATTCGAAGACCATATTCTTGTCATCCAGATTGAGGTGCATACAGGAATAATCCACTAAAGCAGCCTCATGTAGGTTGATATACAAACCATCCTCCGACTTCATCATCAACGGTGTCTGAACGCCGGTCTGGGAGAAAGGAGTTTGTGAAGAGTTAGGCGTAACGGCTTCTTTCATTAACCCGCGGATCTCGCTCAGGCGGGAAGTCATCGTGCTGTACTCCTGTGTGTCGTAATCGCCCGGCAGCCAGAACGCTTTATGGTCGCCTGCCATGGCAAACTGCGACTTTTCTTCCTTGATCACGAAATAATTCAGCTCCTTCTGCTGCGGAAATTCATAACGGAACCCCAACCCGTCGTTGAACAGGCGGAAACGGATAACGATAGAACGGTCGTTTGCCGGTTGATCCAACGTAACAGCCAGTTCGTTATACTGATTACGAATCTCTTTTTCTTCTCCCCATACCGGTTGCCAAGTTTCATTGAAAGCAGCCGTGCGGGTATCCGTTATTTTGAATCCGTCATACAGGTTCGTCTTTTTATCCAACGCTGCGACATCTTTGCGTTGTTTGAACTCGAAGTCGACAGCGGCATCCGCATCTTCCTTCTTCAACTCCAGTCCTAATTTACTGGGTTTGATCACTTCTTTCTGTTTATAACTCAGGTCATAAACCGGTGCGCCCTTTTCATCCAGCTTGAAAGTCATTTTCAGATTTCCATCCGGTGAGAGTAATTGTTGGGCGTATGACACCGCACAGCAGCCGAACAATGCGGCCAAAAACAAAATACTACGTTTCATGGTGTTATATGATTTATATTAACATTAAAATTCAAGGATCACAACATCTCTTGCGGAAAGAGACAGGGAAGAATCCAACCGGATACTCTTGCCACTCAACAACTCATTAGCCGAAGAGGCAGGAAGCACTTCCCGGTAGGGAGCAAGGTCTAGCATTTTCTTTTCATCCGTACCGTTCAGGAGAACGACAATGGAACGGTTTCCCAATCGTCTTTCGTAGACATAAACGCCGTTGCGCGGAATGAAATGTTTATAGGAACCTTTGGCGACCACCTCATTCCCGGCACGCCACCGAAGGAGTTTCTGCATATAGGTGAAGGCTTCCGTCTGTAACGAATCGCGTCCTGTCGGAATGAATGCATTGATTTTATCTCCTTTCCATCCTCCGGGAAAGTCGTTACGCAAAACACCGTCGCCGTTCGCTTTATCACCGGCCATCAATATTTCCATTCCGTAATAGATCTGGGGGATTCCACGGACAGTCAACAGGAAAGCCAGCGCCTGTTTGTAACGGTTCAGGTCGGAAGACGGTTTCGTTTTATAGAAACGTGAGGTATCGTGGTTATCCAGGAATACCAAAAGGTTCATCGGATTGGCATACACAATATCCTGTGACAGATAATCGTAAATCTTCGCCAGTCCCCTGTCCCATTCGTTCGTTTCTTCATCGAACACGTATGACATCAGACCGGTCAACGGGAAATCCATCACGGTAGGCAAATAAGAATTACGGGGATAAGCTACCTTACTATCTTCCTGCCAGAAAGAAACACCGACATTGCTGCCGAGCCAGGTTTCGCCGACAATATTGAAATCAGGATATTCCGCTTTGACTGCCCGGCACCAGCGTGCCATCATCTCAAAGTCTGCATACGGATGTGTGTCTTGACGAATACCGTCTATCCCGGCATATTCGATCCACCAGATACTATTCTGTATCAGATAGGTAGCCACATGACGATTCCGTTGGTTCAGGTCAGGCATGGATTCAGTGAACCAGCCGTCCACACTTTTCGTCTTGTCGTAATCCGAACGGTGTATATCCATCTGCGGCATGGTCTGGTAAGAGGTCTGTGTAAAATTATTCTGGAAGTTGAACCAGTTATCGGACGGTTTATCTTTAAAGAAGAAATGTTCACTACCGCAATGATTGAAGATCATATCCATCACAATCTTCAAACCCTTATTATGAGCTGTTTCTACCATCCGGCAGAAATCCTGGTTGTTACCCAGACGCGGGTCGACGGAATAATAATCGGTGATTGCATAGCCGTGGTAAGAACCTTCGCGCATATTGTTTTCAAGAATGGGGTTCAACCAGATAGCTGTCACACCCAGATCGGTAAAATAATCCAGATGATTTTCTATTCCTTGAATATCACCGCCATGACGGGCAAAAGAATCGGAACGGTCTACCTTGTTTTCCAACATTCCCGCAACACGGTCGTTGTCGGGATTGCCATTCGCGAAGCGGTCGGGCATGATCAGATATAATACATCGGAGGCATCAAATCCTTTTGCACCGGCAGGGCTGTCTTTACGATCTTTGATCTGATAAGGGATAACAGCCTGTTCACCGTTCTTCTTCAGAATGATATCGAATTGTTGCGGAGCCGTCTCCGTCAAATCCAGATATACTAATAAGTAATTGGGATTTTCCAACCGGACAATTTCTTTGATACGGATATCCGATGCCGACAGAGAGACATTATCTGTGGAGATATCGTTACCGTATAATAAAATCTGTAATTCGGTATTCTGCATGCCGGACCACCAGAATGCCGGTTCTGTTTTCTGCACATTCAAAGCCGATATTCCGGGCAGATTGAAGGTCAGACATAATACAATCGTAATAATAATTTGTTTCATGGATGATTTGTTTGTTAACGGAAGCAAATGTAGAGGGTTAGTCAACCGAAAACTTTCACTAGAAAAAAAATCAAAACGCATAAAAGACACTTACAACTGATTTACAGATACATAAACACAAACAGACAAGACAAAAATCAAAACGCATTAGAAAGAAAATAGTGACTATGTTTTCTTTGACAAACAATAATTATTCTTGAAAAGAGAATGAAACGGTAATTTATTATCTTTGTCACGAATGAAATGAAAAACACTCCTATGACTAAAACGATATCAGCCATTCTCCTATTTCTGTTCTGCTTTCAGCTGTCTTATGCTTCTGAAAAAGACAAAACGAATCTATCCCTATTAAAAGAACTGGATCGCACGATTGCGCAGAAACCTTTCTTTCAGCAGCAGAGAAAGCAGGAAGCCGATAGCATTAAAAGTCTGTTGAAAACGACCTCTTCGCTGGAAAGTAAATATGAACTTTACGGAACTTTGTTCGGTATCTATCTGCATTTTCAGGCAGACTCGGCTCTGCGTTGTCTGGAAAGAAGAGAGACATTGATCGACTCGCTCCGTAATTCATCCTATAAGAACGACCTGCGGATAGCCCGGGCGGAGGTTCTCGGCATCATGGGACTTTATAACGAAGTTCCCGAACAACTGGAACAAATACAAAAAGAAGATTTAAGCGAAAGGTCATTACTTTATTATTACTATACCTGTCGTACCTTTTATGGCTGGATAGCCGACTACACCCGTACGAACGACCGTCATAAATATATCGCCCAGACAAACGCTTACCGCGACTCGATCCTGGCGGTCACCCCGGACGGTACCGACCATAATATCGTTCTGGCAGACCGGCTGATCGTAAACGGCAATCCCGACGAAGCCATCCGCCTGATGAACGAAGAACTGGAAAAGGCCCAAGGTACAGAATCCGTCATATACATATTATATAACCTGTCACAGGCATACGCCCAAAAAGGAGATACGGAAAAACAAATCTATTACCTGGCACAAACAGCGATCGGTGACCTGAAAGCAGCCAAACGTGAATACATATCCCTGCAAAAACTGGCATTACTGATGTTTGAAAAAGGGGATATCGAACGGGCATACAAATACCTGAGCTGTTCAATGGAAGATGCAGTTGCCTGCAACGCCCGTCTCCGTTCGGTGGAAGTGACCGAGTTTTTCCCGATCGTGGATAAAGTATATAAACTGAAAATACAGAAAGAGAAACAGATCACCCGTACCCTGCTTATCAGTATCAGCCTGATGGCATTCCTCTTGTTGATCACTATCTTCTACCTCTACCGCCAGATGAAAAAGCTATCGCTTATGCGTAAGAAAGTAAGTGCCGCCAACGAGCAGTTGCAGGAAATCAACAAGGAACTGAGCCAGGCCAGCAAAATAAAAGAGGAATACATCGCACTCTACCTGAACCAATGTGTCATCTATCTGGATAAACTGGATACGTATCGCCGTTCGCTCGCCAAACTGGCAATGGCCTCCAAGCTGGATGATTTGTTCAAGACGATCAAGTCCGAACAGTTCATACGCGACGAGCGGAAAAACTTCTACAACGAGTTTGACAAATCATTCCTGCGGCTCTTCCCCCGCTTCACCGAATCTTTCAACGGTTTGATGACGGAAGAGGGAAAACTATATCCAAAATCCGGTGAGATCCTGTCGACCGAACTGCGTATCTTCGCCCTCATCCGGCTCGGAATAAACGACAGCAGCAATATCGCCCATTTCCTGGGATATTCGCTGGCTACGGTTTATTCCTACCGAAGCAAGGTCAGAAGCAAAGCTCTCAATAAAGAACAATTTGAAGAACTGGTAGCATTGCTTTAACTACCTAAAACCGATACCCTACCGACAGATTCATCCCTTGCAGCGTAAAGCTGTTAAGGGGATAGGTTGCCAGCATATTAAAAAACATTGTTATTATACTTTTTACAACCTTTTTGGACATGACGGAAACGAAAACGTCCTGCCGACTCCTTTGAATGGAGCGGGCAGGACGGGAATAATTATAGATAAAAGTCTTTAAATAACTCTTTTTAGTTTCTTTGGATTTTGCCGACAATCCCAGACTGCAAGGATCTTTATAATATTCTTTTCTACACGATATATTAATTTATAATGCTTACAAGCTACTAAAGAACGATAAATCATCGGATTGTCTTTTAATGCATCTTCTTCTTTTCCTGCTAAAGGAAAAGTTAATAAAGTATCTGCAGTATCAAGAAATTCATTATACACTTTTATTGCAGCCTGTTCGTTTTTCTTAGCCAAGAAATCATAGATTGTATCAAGATGTTTGACGGCACGTTTCATCCATCTTAGTTTCATCTGTTGCATAATGGATGCTTTTTGCGCAACTCTTCTGTTGTGTAATACCGATTGTGACGATCATCGTCTTCCGACAATTCAATCTCTTCTTTCAGTTCTTCCACTGTAAAGCGACAAGGTGTATCTATATTCTTTTGCCTTATTTTACGTAAATAAGCAAGTGTTTGCCTCATCAGTTCTTCGTTATCCATGATAGAGGCTATTTCTGTCAATATGGATGTTCTTAACTCGATACTTGTCATAATGGTGATTATTTTTGTCAATCACAAAGATAACTAATATTTCCATTTCCTCCATATCAAAAGAAGAAAAGACTACCTAAAACCGATACCCTACCGACAAATTCATTCCTTGCAGCGTAAAGCTGTTAAGGGGATAGGTTGCCAGTTTCTTGTAGGGGCTACCGGGGGTGAATTCGTAGACATCGACGATATCGATACGATAGCCTACCTGCACTCCCGCCTCGACATAGAAGCCCCGCCAGACCGGTTGAAGCCAGCCCACAGAGACTCCGCCGCCATAGAACGAACCGGTACTGTTATCCTCCAGCTTCTCCTTTATACTCACATCGAAGGTACCGTACTGCCCGTAGACTCCGGCATACAACCCGCGGAAACGACTATTGCCCCACAACCACCAGCGTGGTTCCACCATCAGACACGTCATGCTGAACAGATTATACGGATCGCCCTTCTTGTAAGGCATCGCATAGGCAAACAACACCTGCGCTGAGAAACGATCCATAAAATACACCTCCCCCGCTACATTCGCCACCGGAGAATACATCGACCCGTCCGGCAGCAGCCCGGCAAACAGCAGCGCATTCGTCTTTACCCCCAGCCCGACAGATCCCAGGAGGAAACGGTTGGCAGGTGCGGTAGCCGAAACGGTCGTTGCGGTCGTCTTTGCAGACACAGACTTCGGTGCAAGCTTCTGTGCAGATTTCGGCGTAGTCTTAGTCACGGGTTCAGCCTTTGTATCCTTAACCTTCGTCACCTTTACCTTTGGATCCTTTGTATCCTTCGTCACCTTTACCTTCTTCACCATCTTTGCCTCTTTCGCTCCGGCTTGCTCTGACGCGGCCTTCTGTCCGGGGAGTGACTCCGTACCCTTTTTTGAAGGCGGTGAAACGACCGGCTGCCGATCGGTTACAGCCGGGTGTTTCCTCAGTTCTACGATCACACGGTTATCCAGGTCGGTACGGGCATCGACATCAAGCTCGAACAAGTCGGGGTCGTCCAGGCAGCAGCTCCCTGTCAGATACTCCTGCAGAAAGGTAGCCTGTCTTATCGCCAGTTCGCGGGCAGCAGGATCGTAGCGTTTCGAGACACTTTGAAGCGCGGTTAACGAGACGGTATATTTTCCCGTAGCCAGTTGGTGGCGGCAGTCCGACAACAGCGTGGTCAGTTCCTCCAGGTTATTGGCCGTTTGCAGCCGTTGGTGGTTGATGCGTTCCGTTCCTTTGATAAAATGGATGGTGTAACTCTGTCCGGTAGCAGTTACGGCCAACAGGCAGAGTATGACCAGCAGTCCGGAGAATCGTGTACGTAGTTTCATGTCCGTATGTTATTTGATTAATTGTTGTTTCTTTTCATTGTTTCGCCAGGCTTTTCGCCCGGTTGCAGGCCCGCTGCAACGATATGGGCTCGGTGGCATCCATCCCGTAGTCGGCGGAACGGGGCAGTTCCAGTCGGATACCCGTAGGAAGAGCATCGAAGGAGGATGTATCGAGCGAGGACAGAACCCTCGTATTCCGGTCGTAGATATAGACCCAGAACACCTGGCTACCATAATAAAGACGTGCCAGCGAACGCAGCGTCATTCCCGGTCGTGTAATGATATAGGCCGGAATGGATGCCACTGTCTTTTGACGACGGGGCTGCACGACTTTTCTGACAGTCCTTGCAGCGGGTGGCCGGACGGTTACCGGACGACGAGTAGTTGCCGGGGCAACAGCGACAACGACAGGGACGGGCGGCAACGGGGATTCCTCCGTGTTGTCCGCATCGTCCACGTTCTTTGTGTCCTCTGCGTCCTCTGCGTCCTCTGCGTAATCTTTATCGTTTGTCTCAACCGCCTCGTCCATATTGTTGGCAGCGGTGTCGTCATGCATATCCATATCATCCACGCGGTCTGCGTTATCTACGTCATCTACGTTTTCTGTGTCATCCACGTTATCAGTGTTATCTATGTTGCTCACGTTATCCGTGTTGCCCCTGTCGTTCGGGACGATATCGGCTACCCAGATGCTGCTGTCCTCTTCGGCAGGCGTGGCGGGTGTGGGGAATTGGAAGCCGGTTTCCACCGGTACAGGCTGTTTTGCCCCCTGGCTCAACATCCACAGGAAGCCGCCCAGCAGCAACAGGTTGGCACCCAGTATCACACCGCCCCAAAGTCTCATGACCCGTTGCTCTTTCCGGACGTTACTCAGTTGCTCGTCCACTCTCCGGATGATTTCCGGATTACGATCTTCTTCCCCCATCATATCAGTTTAATTTATGATTAATCTTTTTATTTCATTTCTAAATTCACATCATCCGGCCACGTTTATTGAGTGCATCTAACAACAGCTTTCCGGGACGGAATTTGACGCTGATACGTGCCTGGATGATGACCATTTTGCCGGTATTAGGATTACGGGCACGACGGGGAGTCTGATGCCAGGGTTTTATGACACCGAAACCTTGCAGGTTTATGGACTTGTCATTGGCCAGTTGCTCCGTAAAGACCTCCATAAACGTATCGAGCAACCCTTTTGCTTCCGCCATTGTGCAACCTCTTGCCTTCCGTATGGCGCGAGAGAGTTCTGTCTTATTCATAGCCTATTCCTTTTATTTATATATACCTTATTTATATACACCTTTTATTCATTACAAACCTGTGCTCAACGCCGTTCCATCAGTTCCTGCGCCACCTCCAGATTCTTCCTCGCCCGACGTGGGGTTTCGGACATGGCTTTCCGGAAATAATCGCACGCGCCGTTCGCATCGCCGTCCATCAGGAGCAAAACACCCTGATTGATATACGAACGGGAATCGTCTGCGCAACGCTGCCCGAAAATACGCGCCGACTCTTTATCTCCCAACGACAACGCTGCCGCCATCGCATTCAGTTGCGCCACCCGGCAATCGGGAAAACGGTAGGCCATCAATTCGTAGACTTCCCGGTATTGCTCCGTTCCCGGACGGTATATCGCTGCGATCCGTAGGAACTCTTCCTGCGACAAGGTTTTAGGTGCCGTGTATAGCCGGGTTGCCAGTTCGTCCAATTCGACAGGGTCCTGTCCGGCTGCGTTTACTGCCTGCGTTTCACCCGTTACAGCCAACTCGATCCGGCGCAAGCGGGCAAAGACGTTTTTCTCCAAATCTTTGTAAACGGCTCCTTTTTCCAGATTGCGTAATTGTTTACGACGCTCGTCGGCATTAGTCGTTGCGTCCAGGATAGCGAGTACCTGACGCGTATACGCTTTGTCTGAAGCGGCCACCACACGACGCAGCCCTTCCCAGTCTTCACCACCCCAGTCTACCGACACTGTGCCATCGTCCGGAAGTTTATATTGTTTCAATAGATAGTTCTTAAACTGGATCGTACGGTTGCCTGCCAGTTGTTCGTTCTCTTTCGTGCTGCCATCGGGTGAGGCATAGCCGGTTAACTTGACTCTCAATTTCTTCGGGGAATCCAGCAACGGATGAAGGCGGTCATTTAGTTTTTCCAGTTCGGCACGGTTATTCCCGTATTTGGGACTCAGCTTAACGCTGCCTGCCGGATAGTCGATGAAAGCCGTCAGATGTTCGGTGATGTTTTGGGGTACATTCTCGTCTTCCAGGTCGGTATAGAGCAACATTTCCCGGTAGACCGAAGCGGCATCGACCCGCAACTGCGGAATCTGAAGGTTCCGTATGTCGGAGTTGGATAGCTGACCGGGGTTCACCGTTTCCTGTTCGATAGGGATAATAGCCTGAGCGGGGATTACAGCCTCCACCGTCGTTGTCAGTGGCCGCTGTCCGGCACAGGAAGTAAGTGCAAGGCCAAGTCCCAGGCATCCTTGTAATAGTAATTGTTTGTACATTTTATTATAATTAAATCTTTATTCGTTTATTTGATTTTGTAAGGTTTGAATGTTTCAATATTTATCAAAATTGAATGTAGTGTCGTTGGTAGGGGCGGGGTCTGCCCGCCCTTCTCCATCGGTTGTTATATTATTGTCGCAAAGGGCGGGTAAACCCCGCCCCTACAAAACCTGTCATTTGGGGTTCAATATCTTGCTAATATCCTTCAATACTCCACTTGATACTACCCTCTGCCGGTGTCGCCTCCATCCATGACGGATCACTTTTGTAGCTTTTTACCGACTGCGGATCGACCTTTAGGGTACGTTGTCCCGCTATATCTACCCCGCCGAATGTTTCCGCCGGATAGTCGGCATCCAATACCGGCAGTGTTCCCGTACGGCGACAGGTTACTGTCAATAAATTCCTACAATTATAAAAGGCCCTCCGCTCGATCAGCGCCAGTGTTGCTGGCAGGTCTACTTCCGTAAAACCCGTATCTTCAAAGGCACTGGCAGCGATAAGATTCACCCCCGAAGGAACCGTTAGTTTGCCGGAGGTAGTCGACAGGCTCTCCTTGAACACCTCCGCACCGATCATCGTCAAACGGCAGTTCGACAAATCCAGCTCCGTCAGCGCCGTACACCTCATAAAGGCACGTTCGCCCAACTGACTCAGGGAGGCCGGCAGCACCAACGTTCCCGTCAGGTTCTTGCAATTATAGAAACCTTCCCCACCGATCGTAGCCAGTGACGTAGGCAAAGTCAGTGTCCCCGACAAATTATAACACTCGCAGAAAGCACCTTCGCCAATCTCCACCAGGTTCATCGGTAGTATCAGTTTTGTCAACGTATTGCACGCCCGGAAAGCATCCTTACCGATCGTCCGCAGGCCGGAGGCCCCCATTAAGTTCAGCTCGTTCGACTCGCTCTCGGTGAATGCACCGGCAAAGGCACGCTCACCGATCGACTGTAGGCTGGAGGTGAAGACACCGTCGATCTTCAAACCGGAACATCCCTCGAAAGCCTGCTCGCCAATAACCTGTAGCATCAGTGCCCCTGAATACTTGATCTCTTTCAGACGACTACCCGCGAACGCCGCGTTTCCTATCGACAGCAATCCCTCGGGCAACGTTATTTTCTGCAATGTCCGGTTTCCTTCAAACGCCCCCTCCGGCAGATTCACCATAACAACACCTGCCAGGTTTATATCTTTAATCGCCAACTCTTTATTGCGCAACGTATTGATATCATCCGCATTGATCCCGTTCTCCGAGACCAGGCGGATAGACTCATATTTGTACTTCTTCGAAAAATCAATGAATGAAGCCAGTGTCCCCGGTGTATTCAGCTCGATATAAGCGCCTTCCGAACCGCTCTGGTTGACCCGGATCTCCACTGCTTCCTTATCCTCGGGAATCAGGGAGATCGTGGCGCTGCGCTTGCCGGTCGCCATATTATCTTCTACCCGGAAATGCAGTTTTCCGCCACTGGAATAGATATCATGTACCCAGTTCGAAACCTCTCCGGCATCATAGTCGATCGTTGCCCGGAAAGCCCCCAGGTTCACCGGCACGGTTTCTATCACCACACTCCCCTCCAGCAAGTTATACAGGCGGGGAATCAGATCCGTGTCCGTTACCTTGGCAGCCGCCTGCGTAACGGTAATGGTCGCTTCGACAGGCACCTCGCTCTGCAGGCGCAGGACGATCACCGCCTCACGCGCTTCAGGCCGCGTATTCTCTTCCACCTTAAACCGCAACGTGCCGCCCAGTTGTACACCGGTCGACCCGCTCAGCCAGGGAGCATCCCCGGGCAGTTCCACTTCAAAAGGGCCGCTGGCAGTCACCGGGATATCGAACGTTTCGCCCGTTACCGCAGCTTCGTACGACTGCATTTCCGGTTGAAGCACATTCTCCCGTCCCCGCTGCACCAGCGTAAATGTATCAGTAATCAGGACACCCGTGCCCGTATCCTTTATCACCAGGCGTGCCTTGCGCGGCTCCGTCTTGGTGTTCGGTTGAAGCGTCAACCGGACACGTTCCTCCACCGGCACCGCTTTGCTACGGGGAGGCAGGCTGATCCACGGGGCATTGTCGATGAGACGCAGCCCGTTCGACTCCGTATTCTTCATCAGAGACAGTTCGTACCGCACGTCGGCGGCTTCCACCGTGTCGCGACTGATCACGAAATACAAGGCTCCGCGTCCTCCCTGCGTCACCACAACCTTCGAGGAGAGCTTGCCGCTGCTTACGGTCACTGTCCCGGTACGTGCCTCATAACTTTTATTCTCTTCGTAAGCCAATACCAGCTTCTCCTCCTTCGTCGATTTCAGGTTGGAAGGTTGCAGCCATGCGGCATCACTCGTGACCTTATAGTCCGCCAGATTGGTGGAAAGGGTGAACTCCACGGAACCTGCGGGCCAGGACACCACATCCGAGTTGCGGTCCAACCCCAGTACATCCCGTTGTGCCTGCGACACTTTGATCGTACTGATCTTATGGCCTACCTGTATATCCACCTGCGCTATCCGTGCCGACGTTGACACATTGGCTGCCGCCGTCAGCGCCAGTTCGTGGGTACCCGCTTCGCCTTTATCCGGCGATACGGTCAACCAGCCACCCGACGAAACGGCAGTCCAGGCATGGCTTGTCGTGACCTTCACCGTCTGCGATCCGCTGGCCTGCGTGAACGACAGGTTTTCCTTTCCTGCTTCAATGCTTGCCGAATGAGGTAATTCCTCCTGACACCCTGCCAGCAGCAAGGCGGTCAAGAGGACAGTTGTTAGTCGTTTTATATGTTTCATTTCTGATTTATCATATTGAAAAGATCTTTACCCGGTTTAAAGCGAACCGTAGTGCGCCCGTTGAACATAGCCGGAGCACCGGTTTTGGGGTTACGCACCAAGCGTGCATTTTGTTTACGGGGAGAAAAACGGCCGAACCCCAAAAATAAAACATCTTCTTCACGCGCCAGGACTTCGGTGGCAAGTGCAAAAAATTTATCTACAAATTTACGTACTTCCGTAGCCGGTCGCCCGGTACGCGCTGCTAACTCGGTAATAAAGTCTGTCTTGTTCATAATTTTATATTTACTATTTTTGAATCTTGTCCATCCAGTCACCGAATCGATCCCGGTGAGATTTTATTTCTTGGGGTACGGCAACTTCTATATATTCATCTCCTATTAAAGCCGTCAACCGTTCGGAAAGCGAGAACAGGTAAGTCGGCGGGAAGTTGGTGAAAACAAATTTCACACCTGCGGTATTATCACCTTGAACCACTTCCAGTTCGGGGAAAAGCAAAGTTGCATAATAGGCTGAATAGCCAAAGGCCATCAGCCGATCCTGGCACAGGTATAAAAAGATCCTGTCCGTATTGGTCCGTTCCTTTTCCAGTATGGTGTCTATTCGGTTCATCTTGTCTGTCTTTTGGGAGTTAAAAGTCTCTTACGCACCTGTATTTGAAAGCGGTGTTTTTTATCTCAACAGTCGATTGCGGTACGGTGGTACTGAAATTCAGATACCATGCCTTGGTCGCATTCATCTCTGTTGCGCTCCAGTACCGGGTTTCCGTGTCACTACCGATCTTTCCACCGGTATAAATGCTGTTTATCCCCTCCCTGAACAACCACATTATCATCATCTCCCGCTGAGTCGGCATGCGCCAGCCGTCGGGAAATTCAGTGGTGCCGTAACTACGGCATCCCGTAGCAGCGCTACTTCCGTCCTGATCGATGTTGGTATTGGCACCTGCGTTGAAGCCCATGGCAACCGCCCAATTATTCAGGGAACCTCCATCTGCCGGAGCAATGATAAAGCGGAAGGGGATTTTAGCGTCCACACCGGTGTTGCTCCCGTTACCTCCGTCGTGCGTATGACGGATAGTTGCACCGTCTGTCGAAAGATCCATACCAAGCGGCCAGATGCTGTTTTCGGACATACCGACGGAATAAAAGACGGCATAATCTTTGTCGGCTGTACCAGCGGTTCCTCTCAGTTTCTCTTTTCTTAATTCCTGTCCAAACGCCGCAGCAGCCGGAAGCAGGCATAATGCGATGGCAACTATGTATAATTTACGTTTCATATGTTCTGTCTTAATATTCATACCGATACTTTTATTCAGCCACTAAGTTTCCTGGAATTAAATCTTTAACACATCGAAGGTTATAAAGACTACCTCCGTTTTGCATGGTACTCGCGCCGGTCCACACTTGCGTGCCCCATGCAAATGAGGTGTTGGCAGTGGACGACCAGTAATATGTGTTTGGCAATGTTCTGAGTGTACTCGATCCGGCTACATAAATACCGAGCGACTGGCCATAAGAGGGCATGTACCATTCCATATCGCTGATAGTCGAGGGTGCCGGAGTACCATTCAGAGCGATGCATCTTTGCAGTGCCGAATAGGAGGTTTGATTTCTTAAATCCCAGGAATTCTGCCGCCCGTCCATCAGACTGTTCAAGTCGGGCATGGTGCCGGAAGCCAGCCATTTAATACCACCCGGATCATTCACATCGGTAATATATACTTCAATCTTCTTATCGTATCGCCAGGTGAGAACTTTAGACGGATTGGATGTCACATTACCGTTCGAATCATACATTTTGAGAGCACCGCCGAAGTATCCGGGGATGAACTTGATAACACGCGAGTCATCATCGTTCTCGCCTGTTAATCTGATATTGTACGTATATGAATAGTTGGACGAAATGCTGTAATCGTCGGTGAAATTGCTTCCCAGATGGATCTGGTAGATTACCGACCGGTTGATAACGTTCCCATTCATTTTCAACCCCATAAGCTGAAGATAGGTTGCGCCTGCGGGAGCATTGATTACCCGCCTTTCCGGTGTTGTAAACGGAACCGGCTGGTGAAGGTTGACCGGCAAATACACGTCGATAGGACTGGAAAATAAAATCGTTTTTTGTATATAATCAGCATATCCGACGCTTTCCCCGGGGAAAGCGGGCACCTGCCCGCTTTCCGGGCTATAAAAACTCTTTTTGGGGATACTCATAAACTGGTAGGTCCAGGTTGTATACCCTTTGCCTTGCATCTCGGATGACAGGGAGATATTTACCTTCGCCCGGGCTACCGTGCGATAAAGCATGATGTCGACCTGTTTATTGGCAACAACAATCACATCCGCACTTCCGGAAAAGGGTATAGTACCGTCCGTACCGATATCGAGTAAGGGGAAATGGGAAGGGAAGGCCTTGTTAGCTTCATTGTAGCCAATTGCCTTGTCTTTTAAATCGTTCAGGGTTGAAGTACCTTCCTGCAAACCAAAAGTATTATTTCCGGCATTCGCTATTATGATGATCCTGTCTTTCTTTCCCGGAACGGATGGTGATAGTAAGACATCTTTTACGGAATTGCCGTTAATGAATTGTTTTCTTATCAAGGTGCTTGTCAGCTCAGTACCGCTAAACTGAAATATCTGGAAATTCTTTATTTCGCTTTCAACGGTTGCCCGGGTTACCGGGGTTCCCACCAAACTTATTTCCATCCCTTTGCATACCTGTGTCGAGCTAACGACATCACCGCCTGCTTTTGTACCTGAGGACAAAGGGGACTGTACAGGCTGTGTGTTCAATACCAGTTCTACAGGAACAGGTTCGCCCGGCTCATGGACTTCCGGTGAGAAAGTGTCGCCGTATTTTTCGTCTGTGCAGGCACCCAACAGAAATATAAGGCTTATTGCGTATATGATTTGTTTCATGTAGGTCATATTGCTATCCGGGTTTAAATTATGGAATTAGATTTGTTATAGTCTCTTACGCAGCGTACATAAAGATTTTCTGTTTTTGAAGATTTTACAGGGAATATCCACTGATCGTCATTGCCTTTATTTGTTGAATAACAGTTGTCAGCATCAAATTCTGTCGCACTCCAAAGTTGGTCGGCATTTAACTTAATGCCATCCGGCGTCTGATATACAAAGAAAAACAATTCACTTACTCTGGGCAAACGCCAATCTCTATACCCTCCGTCCCTAAGATCCGCGCAAGCCTGTTTGGCCATAAGGACTCCGGTTGTTTCATCCTTCCAGGGGACGGGGGCCCCTCCCATTGCTAAATTTCGGGCAACCATTAATTTGGGATAAATTGCTTCTTTTTGCATAAATGGAAGCCATCCACTGAATAATGGCGGCTTACCAGTTACTTCCAGTGTCATGTACTCTCCGTTATTATTTTCAGCGACTTCTCCCAGATAAGTATGGTAAATGTGATTAGCCAGATCTAATTTAAGGGCATTCATGCCCCAGGACGGTAAAAGTTCTACTGCAATCGGTGTCCCCGATACCCCTCCTCCCAATGTCGAAGCATTAATAAAGTTTTCCTGCCAGTCGGCTAATGAAAGTATCATTTCTGAATTATTATATATGATATGGTAAGTGTTATGCATGCCTTTTTGGAAACCGTACAGATTTGCATTTGCATTATTCAAATTTGCTTTTGCCAAGGGGAAGGCGAGGACTTCGGTAACACCGTTGTTCTCGGTAGTGACCCGTATCACAATATCATAATCATTAATATCCGCACTCATGAATGACGGAATGAGGAAACTGAATTCGGAGGGGGATGTTCCACCCCCTTCCAATGGTATACTTACGGGAGTAGCACAATTTATCGTAATAGGCCCCGGAGTTCCGTTGATTACA
Source organism: Parabacteroides leei (assembly GCF_023369805.1). Lineage (NCBI taxonomy): Bacteria > Pseudomonadati > Bacteroidota > Bacteroidia > Bacteroidales > Tannerellaceae > Parabacteroides > Parabacteroides leei. Next base: position 50,238 of record NZ_JAMBQG010000001.1, on the reverse strand, counting down.
TCACCGGTCTTTGGATTAATAGTCCCCTTGTTTATTACCCCTTTTTGAGCATTATAACCATGTTCGATGCTGACAGCCTTAACAGGCACTTCGTTCTTATCCGTCAGTTTCGACAACTCGACCGTCACCCAGCAATAGGCATGGGAGAATGTCAATTCGATAGGATTTGCATCGAGCACCTGCTGTTCTTCGGTCGGCGATGACAAATAAAGCAGGTCTTTCCATGTTGCTGCGTCACCGGTCAGGTCGAAAGGTACGGAGGTAGCGGTTGCATTCGCTGTCCACGGGGAATAACCGACCAGGTTGATAAAATCTCCATGTTTTATTTTCAGGGAGAGTGTCTGGTCGTTTTTATCGAAAAAGTCCCATGTATCCGAACCGGTTGCCCGATTGAGAATCACTTTCATATTATCATTCGAACCGGTTGCCACGGCAGCTCCTTCTTTGTCGGTGATGAACATTCCGAATCTGTGCGTACCATCGGGAAATGCCGTTCCTGTCAAAATATCGGCACCGTTAGCAGCTCTGGAGGACGGGCTGTCGGATATGGAAGCGGTAAAGCGGATATCTACGCCTTCCGTCTCTTTCTCATTTCCGGGAAACTCGCCGTTATCACAGGCGGTGATGTATAGCCCCAGGGAGCATACACTTATTATCACCCATATCCGGGTTGTTTTTTTTCTTATGATCATATCTATGTGCATATTAGCTGTTGTTATTATCTGATTTCACGAACGCATCTTACCGAAAACTTTTTTGTCTTTTCATTTAGAGTGATCTCCCCTGCTGCATTTACGGCATAGGCCTTGTCGTTTTTTCCGCCCTCCGTGCCGGTCCAATAAGTTACACTGCTGACACCAAGCGAAGTAAACCCTTTGGACTGGTTGATCGATACCCTGTTCAGCCACAAGAGACACAGCTCCGACAACCTGGGCAGGCGCCAATCGCTCCTTCCTTGTCCGCGGTAGTCCAAGCAGGCCTTTTTGGCATCCAATACACGGTCCTTTTTGGGAGTTCCTTTAGGTGTGCTTCTCCACATGACAGCTTCCGTGGCGTTATCGGGGGCGATAACCAGTTTTGCATAGGGGCCTTCCCTGGAGAAAGCATCCTGGACACCTGTGTACAGGCCACCATTGAAGGTTCCGTTGTAGAGGTTATCGGCGGCTTCTCCGATTAAATTGTTATACCGGAGCCCGGGTTTAACTTTCCAGTCATCTGTTACAAATTTATCAGTTTTCTCCTTGACTGTAAATTCTTTCGAAACTCCGTTCTCTTTCATCGTACCCGTTTTAATTGCTCCGTTTATTCCCCCGAAATTCATGTTCACCAACATATTCGCATTAGGCTTGCTCTCGACTCCAGCTTGCCAATCGACAATGTCGACCGTGAGATTCAGTCCGACCGGTTTTCCGCTGTAGGCAGCTCCGGCAGTTGTATATCCCGCTTGACTTACGTTGGTGATGGAGTAGCGGTAGATATGGTTGCGCAAGACGTCGTGTAAGGGAGTTCCTGCCGCATTGGTCCGGGCAGTCGTGAAGTCGATGCGGTAGTAGTTTTTTTTACTTTTGTGTGTACCTCCGATAACGAGGGCGATACGTTCTTCATGGTTCGTGTCGTAGACGGTTCCCTCCATTAAGAGAACTTCCGGGATGTATATTTCGGCTTTGCACGAGGTGTTGTTTGTAATAGTGTATTGAAAGTTGGCAGTACTCTGTTCCCCTACCGGTGAAGGGTCGGTGACGGAGGGAATGTCGTTTATGTATTCCAGATTGTTTGTAAGCGGTATGAGCGTATACCTGTTTTGAGGTTTAAATACATAAATTTCTGTCAGCTCGAAATCGACATTCCCTTTGTCCCATTCACCGGTTGCTTCTTTGTAAGTACCTACTCCCACATCCACCCGGGCTACGGCACGCAGCAGGTTGGCACTGAGTGTCATTCCTTCGGTTATTTCCAGCAGTGTGTCGGGGTTGTTACCGGCAAAGCCGAACATCGGTATTCCGGTGTCGGCAAATGCCGGTCCACCCATCAACTCACTACTGGTTAAAGCAGTTTGTACCTCCTCATATGTCATGCCTGTGTTTATCAGTGAATAAGGGTTTTGGTTAGCGATCAGGAGCAGTTTTGTATCGGCTGCCCCTGATACGCTGCGGCGGAGGGTAAAGTTGAATTGCCCGTTACCGCCGGTTCCCGATCTCCCGGTCGCATAGTATCTCAGTCTATGGTCTCCAGCTTCATCCGGCTGGAATGCAAGTATATATAGGTTATGTATAGCGTTTTCCTGCCCATCGGTCAATCCTTTGGAAACGAGGGTCTGCTCGCCTGCAGCAAGGCCTACCGACAGGTTTACTGTCGTGAATTCGCCTTCTTCGCCACCACTTTGGTCGCCTCCTGTTCGTATCTCGTTATTACAGCCGCATAAGAGAACGACGGCACACAGTATGGCTGCGGCTGATTTTATCTTCAATAGGTGTTTCATGTGCATATCTTGTCTGTTTGTTTTATCTGAATTATTCCGGTACTGTTATTTTGGGTAAACCACTTCAACATCGGTCGGCCCCTCTCCGGGCAGTTTTACCTCTACACCGCCGGGGATGAATTTGATAAGCAACGCCAGTTCCTTGCCTTTCTCGGGGAGGAGCGGCTGTCCGTTGCTTGTCTTCGTGATACTTTCCAGCAGTTTCCCATTGTGGTCGATGTCGATCCTTATTCCTTTGCCTGCAACAGAGGGGAAGAGGCGGAAGGGCGGGATGATGTATTCTTTTTGGGTATTGAAAGAACCTGTCAGGCGGTGAACGGCATTGCCGCTGTAGTTTCCTTCAAAGTCGATGCGGGCAGGCGATCCGTTGACTACGATGGCGTAGTCGCCTGTTTCCGTGGGGGTGCTTTCCGCCAGTCCGCTGATCGTTATATTAATAGACGCCGTGGTCGGCTGCATCTTCATATTGAAGGAGGGCTGGCTGGCGATCGTTTTGTTGTCTGTTTCGATGGCTCCCCTGAACAAGTTGGGGGGCGTGTTGAGGTATTGCGTTCCGTCCTTTGCAGGCGAAAGCGGTGTGAGGGTGAGGTATGCTCCGTCGAGCGGGTCACCTGGTTGCAGCACCGGGAGCCTGAGGCTTTTATCGTTGCTGTTTCCCCATGCTATGCAATGGAGGGTCGTGGTTCGAGGGCGATCGAGTGAGAGTGTCCCGTCGATCGTGCCGGTGGCGCGGTTACTCAGTTGTTGTTGGTCGTCGAATACAAAAACTTCTATCTCCCGAATCGCGCCGGAACCGGCTTGTGAAGCGTTGTAGAAATTGAGCTTCAACTGTCTTACGCCGGGCAGACTATCCTTCCAGCAACCTGCGACCGTAAACAAGAGCACGGCTGGGAGCAGCGGCAACAGGTGTCGCAACCGCCACGGGGAGGAACCGGGATATGTATGTTTGTTTTCGTTCATTTTTTTATTTTATTGCAGATAATATACCGGCAGCGATGCCAGCGTGTTTTGCCTGGAACTGGTTGTAAGCCCTCTTCCTGTGTCAAGCACCGGAAGAGGGCAGTTTGATAGATTTTCTTTCAGAGCTGTTTACTCGAATGGTTTCTCTGTAGATTGATCTGTCCAATCCGCCGGAGTTACCGTGATAGCTACATTCGCGTTGACGTTCGGCTGGTCCGGATTATCGTCACCACCACCACCGTTACCACCTTCGTCTTCAGGACGGAAGTCACCGTTGAATGTCAGGGCTACATTATAAGCTTGTCCTGCTTTGATTTCGCCTTTATCACCGGGAGCGAAAATAACGTTGAACATTTTCATTACTTTTACCTCTTCTACACCCTCAGTAGGATCTGCCTTTGTTTTTGTCCATTCAACCTCTACAACAAGGATTGTCGGATTTTCTGACGAGGCAACCGAAGCCGGATTATTCTCGAAAACATACCAGTGGGCAATATCTGTTTTGGCTGCATTCATATCAGGATAGTTAAGTGACTGATTGAAATCGGCAGCAACAGTGTAACCGGGATCTGTTCCCCAGTTACCCTCCCATGCTACTCCGTTTGCATACGCTTTCGGGGTAGGTATATAGCTGTTAGCAGTAGGAAAATACCAGGAGTTTGTCTGTACGTTCAGCAAAAAGGCGCGTGTGAATTTGTAATCCGTGCCGTATATACCTTTTACGTCAGCTCCTAATTCGATTTTCGACAAATTGATTTTTGCAGCAACGAAGTTTAAAGTAACCGCTGAAGTTGCAGTCGAATTACCTCCGCCCGTATCGGCTGTCATGTCCTCAACCGCTCCTATACCCGACATAAGAACGTCTCCTTTTACCTGTACCGGAAGCGGAGGAGTGTCGGTGTTTATAAGGCTTTGCACAACCGCTTCGAGTTGGGCTTTGGTACTGACGTTGAGAGTTCCCGTAGTACGGTCATTTCCAAGGTTGGCTATTACCATCATTTGAGAGGCCGTACTTCTTGTTTCTACGGTTGCCGTTTTTGCAGTCCCATCTTCATTATCCGTCAAACCGGTTGCTGAAACCCATTGCTTAGAAACGATCTGGTCCGTAGGATTCAGGAAAAATACGGTAACATCATTGATCGTCTTATCTTCAGCCACAGTTGCAGCTCCTGCCGCCTTTGTCTGTTTACCGCTGCTAAGGATGATGTCTACCAACTTTTTAGTACCTTCCTGAGGACCCGGGGGATCAACGAATTCTTGTTTTGAACAACTACTAGCCAATGCCGCTATCGCCAGCATTGACAGAAAAACTGATTTCATTTTCATTTTACTTTGCTTGATATTAATAATAGTGTAATTAAAAAAATACGATTACTTTTGAATGGGTCGCTCACTCTCCTTTGAGCGCGGCGCCCCCTTACTAGTGAGTAGCTTGCTCTCTTACCTTTGAGCGGGTCGCTCACTCGGCTTTGAACAGACCGCCTGATTTATTCGATCTCCGGTCTGTCATCCTCTCCACTGCCACCACCGGGTGTATCGGTCACATCGCCTACCACAAAGTGGCCCGGCATCGTTGCCGTACGAGGTTCTTTGAGCAGGGTGGAGCCGTTGCCGGTAAGCTGCGTGCAAAGAGTAACGCTCCAGACGGAGCCGTCGGCAGCCGTAGCGGGTAACACAAAACCGACTTGTGTAGGTGTATTGGGATAGAGTTTCGACACAGGAAAGAAGTTGGTTTCGCCCGAATCGCCATCGGTACGACGGATAGTGATGCCTATCTGGTCGCCTTCGCCACCTACCTTGATATGCTTACCTTTAATAATACAGGTTTGTCCTGCACTGACAGGTATGCCTTCGCCACGGGCTGCGGCTTCGGGATTTTGTGCATCCTGTGCACTGACCACGGTAAACAGTTGCGGGCCACTGACTGACTTTTGTATTTCGACGTCGATCTCGGCATCGGCAAGCGCCTGGCGCATTTCCTGGCTCATGGAGTAGGCGACACCGAGTTTCAGGCGGTTGCGGTCGGGGGCCGACGTGAGTTCGCTTTCGAGAAAAACACCTTGAGAGGTGGGACGGAAATATCCCAACAGGGTGGTGATGCTATAACCGGAAGAGAGATACCAGATCATACGTCGCAGGATCTGGTTGCCGGTACGGGCTATTTCTTCCACGTCCTCCTGGCGGGTGCTGAGGGCGGCTACTTCACTGGCGAGGTCGTGCATATTAAGACATTTCTGCAACTTAGGTTGCAGGTAACAGTCGTTTGTAATATCCTGGGTTAGTGCCAGATCGAGGGCTTTCAGTGTAAGCTTCGTCTTCTGAGTCGGGTCTTTTGCCATAACTCTCTGTTTTTTAGTTATTGATATATTTTGTTCCAGTCTATCTTCTCATTTTCTCCCGGATTACCGGTTAACCCGGATAAAGGATACATCATTTATATAAGTATCTCCCAAGTAAAAAATTATGGGGTAAAACAAGGTTCTCCCCCATTTATGATAGTTCGGCGAAAACATAACCTCCTGTGAATTAAGGATTGATACCGATTGATAAAAACCGTTTAGTCCATCAAGAACCACGGCAAACAAGCCATATATCAAGGCTTATCTGCAACCACACATCGTTTGCAGCGTACAAATGACATATAAACAGAGAAATCATAATAATAAAGAATACTCCTTTTGGTACCCTGATAGTATAAAAAAGGTGAGCAAAAAAGGTAATATTTGTAGAATAATTACTCTCAGGCCAATAAATTTAATGACTACATTTTTGGCGATTACATTATTTTGTATATCTTTGCAACGCTTAAACATAGTTCTTGATGGACTATGTTACTTTCCATCTACAAAAAGAATATCAAAGCGCAACAATAAAATCTCTTTCTCAAGCGACTCGACTTAAAAACGCGAAAAAAAGTCCCCAAAAGATCAACTTCATGATTCTTTTTCCCTTTTGATGAATGAATGATACTGGTATGTTTCAGTGTTTGTCAAAGTTGAATGTTACTTTTCTCTTGAAAGAAAAGTAACCAAAAGTTCAAGGCTACACCGGCTTCGCTGCTACGGTGAAAGACTACGCTTGAAAAATCCGAAACTCGCTTCGCTCAAACAACGGATTTTTCCGGGTCGCTTCGTCTTTCCCCTTCGCGGACGCTCACCCGCCGAAGGCCTGTCAGAGAACGCAAAGCGTTCTTTAGGGATGGCCGATACCGACACCTATATAATATAACAGGAGCTTTTCATTTTAACAGACAGTATCGGCAATCCTAAGAGGAAGCTCCGCTTCCTTTGAAAGGCCTCAGCTGGCGAGCGTTAAACGCAGCAACCGGAGTGAACGCCCGGAGCATCCGCTGTTTGAGCGAAGCGAGTTCGGAGGCGACAGCGAACGTAGGATGCGGAGTAGCGAACCAGGTGCAGCCTTGATCTTTTGGCTACTTTTCCATCAAGGGAAAAGTAGGGTCAAAACTTGCTATAACTTCTCTATCTCCTCCACCGACAACTTTGTACATTTAGCAATATCGGCTGCCGCCATCCCCATGCGTTTCATATTGGCAGCCGCCTGACGCAAGGCTTCGGCTTTTCCTTCGGCAAGACCTTCTGCTTTTCCTTCGGCCAAACCTTCTGCCTTTCCTTCTGCCAAACCTTCAAGCCGCCCCTCCCATTTGGCAGTGTCGAGAACGTCATTCTGGATCATGATTACGTTCAGATGTTCGTCGTATGCATGACGCTCCTGCGAGGACATGGAGTAGTATTTCAGTTTTTCCCGGGCTTCACGAAGACCCGGAGTAGTCGTGTCGGGACGGATCGTACCGTCTTTCAGGTATTTGATCCATTCGTCGAGAGGGGTTGTGGCTACTTTGTCGAACTCGTTTACGCGAATCAGGATGTATTCGGGAAAAATCTCAGCTGGCAGGCGGGTGATGACCGCGTCGCGGTCGCGCACGTTGATCCGCAGGCGGTCGCCGGTATGCACACCGGTGAAATGGTTCTGACCGTGATAGAAATAGTCTGTCCCGACACCGAGATCGAAATAAAGGATGCTGATGGAATAGACTTTCTTCACTTTCTGATAGCCTTCACCCAGGGAGATATGCTCGGTGATAGCTTTGGCTACGCCATAGAGGATGCGTTCGAGATAATGCACTTCGCGGGTGTTCTGGATTTCGACGATAATGATTTCGCCTTTACTGTTCAAGGCTTTGATGTCGACACGATTGAACTTATCGTCGGCACTCTCCTGGTTGCTTTCGCTTTCGAGGATTTCGAGGATACTGACCTCTTCCCGCAACATCACGGTCAGGAAACCATTGAGCACACCGAAGTTGACCTTCTGACGCAACAAGCGTTTGATAGCCCAATCGAAACGGATATACCGGTCCTGCAACTCTTTTCTTTCATTCTCTGCCATGGCTTTCGGATCTAATTCTTTCATAATTAAGTGTTTTATGTTAATAACTCTACAAATATATGTATTATTCATGTACAACGAGAAATAATAAGGGAGAATCTTATTAATAATTTGACAATCTACCAATGGAGATAGCAACAGGTTCAGCATTTATCAGATTTGAATGTAGTGTCGTTGGTAGGGGCGGTTCGCGAACCGCCCCTACAGGCGCCGTCATAATGGAACAGGCAGGTTTCACATTTTTCTATTATTGAAACAAATAATCTCCTTTTTTTGTCTGCTGGAAATATTCTATATCTTTGTTGCATAATGGACGCTTTTTGCGCAACTCCATACAAAAACGTTCCACCAACTCCTTTAATGGGGATAGGCGGAACGGGAATAACAATCTTCTAATGAACGTGATATTTACTTGGGTTTGACAAATCCTACCGGATTACGAGACTTGTCCGAGAGTTTCTTTTGAACTTGCAACTCGGCTAGGGTTTTATTAATCAATTCTAATTGTATACGGGTATCTTCATTGATATCGTTATAGTCGGTAAACACTTCTTCGACATATTCCTTCAACTCTTTCATTTCATGTTGAAGTTCTGCAATTTTACCTATCGGAAAATTCATAGTCAAATGTCGGATAGCAACAAAGGCACGCGTTATCAAAATACTGGTTTGTATAGCTATATCACTGCGAAGTACACTCGATAGCATAACAACTCCATGTTCAGTAAAGACAAATGGTATAGCCGATTTCGGACGCTTACCAACTGATGTCATCACAAATTGTGACGACATTGTTTCCCATTCTTTACTGGTCAGTCTGAACATGAAATCTTCAGGAAACCGTTCGATATTACGCTTTACAGCTTGATTTAATACACGTGTCTCTACTTGATACAATTCAGCCAAATCTCTGTCGAGCATAACCTTCTGACCGCGTATTTCGTAGATCTTACTTTGGATTATCAGAATTTCGTTCATAGCAGGTTTATTTATATAATTGTTAATAATAGGAATAACCGCAAATATAGTGATTATTAACTAAAACATTCAACTACTCGAAATAAAATGAGTTATGCATCCCGATAATCACTATTTTCGTTTCCAAGTTCAGACATTGGTTGTTTCCAAATAAATTCACTACATTTGTGACCCATTATATTAAGGAAGGAAATAAATGATCGATCAACCTACCATAGACCGGATACTTGACGCTGCAAACATTGTGGATGTTGTTTCAGAATTCGTTACCCTACGCAAAAGAGGGATAAACTATGTAGGATTATGTCCGTTCCATACTGATAAAACACCCTCTTTCTACGTTTCTCCGGCCAAAAATATCTGCAAGTGCTTTGCTTGTGGCGAAGGCGGCACGGCTGTTCACTTCATCATGAAGCATGAACAGCTGAATTATTTCGATGCCTTACGTTTTCTTGCCAAGAAATACAATATAGAGATACAGGAACGGGAACTTACCGATAAAGAAAAACAAAAGAAAAGCGACCGGGAAAGTATGCTGATCGTCAACAGTTGGGCACAACAATACTTTACAACCCAGCTGTACGAACATGTAGAAGGAAAAACCGTCGGACTACGCTACTTTGCCGAACGTGGATTCCGCGAAGACACCATCCGCAAATTCCAACTCGGATACAGTCTCGACCAACGGGATGCCTTGTATAAAGAGGCAACAAAAAGCGGATATAAAAAAGAATTCCTTGAAAAAACAGGGTTAGTCATTGTTTACGATAACGGAGGAGTGAACGACCGTTTCCGTGGTCGTGTGATCTTCCCGGTACATACTCTGAGCGGTAAAGTGGTGGCTTTTGGTGGTCGCGTGCTCAAAAAGGACGAGAAAACAGCCAAATACGTCAACTCGCCCGAAAGCGAGATTTACCATAAGAGTAATGAGCTTTACGGTATCTATTTCGCCAAACAGTCAATGGTGAAGGAAGACCGCTGCTTCCTGGTAGAGGGTTACACCGATGTGATCTCCATGCACCAGGCGGGTATAGAGAATGTGGTCGCCTCGTCCGGTACGGCTCTTACACAGGGACAGATACGGCTTATACATCGTTTCACCAATAATATCACCGTATTATATGACGGTGATGCCGCCGGTATCAAAGCCGCCCTGCGCGGTATCGACCTGTTGCTGGAAGACGGAATGAACGTCAAGGTGGTTCTGCTGCCGGACGGTGAAGATCCGGACTCGTTCGCCCGTAAACATAATGCCAGCCAGTTCGCTGAATTTATCAAGCAGAGCGAAACGGACTTTATCCGTTTTAAAACCCGCTTATTACTGGATGATGCAGGAACCGACCCGATCAAACGTTCGTCGCTGATCACGGATATTATCCGCACGGTAGCCATCATCCCCGATAATATAGCCCGTTCCATCTATATCCGCGAATGCAGTGCGATGATGGAGATAGACGAACAGGTGTTGCTGAACGAAGTCAATAAAATCCGTTTAAATAAGGAAGAAAGGCAAAACAACCAGACACAGCCCGTACCTCCGGTATCGAATACGATGAGTATGATACCGGAATATCCGGATATTCCCGGTTACCAGCCGATCGTAGAGGATAGCTTTTTGCCGCCATCGGACGAAGCAACGCCGTTACCGGACGATATGCCCCCTCCTCCACCCATGGAAGAATATCCGATGGAAGAGACAGGGCCTATGGAGGTTCCACCACCCGATTTTCCGCCGGTACAACCGCTGGAAGCGGTCCGCGCCGTTCAGCCGAAACGTTCGCCTTATGAGATATACGAACTTACGTTACTGAAATATATCGTGCGGTACGGCGAGAAAGTATTGTTCGACTATGTGGATGAGGATACAAACGAACATATCGTTATGCATGTTGCCGAATATATCCGTTACGACTTGGAACGTGACGATCTGACTTTCTATACCCCGATCTTCAAAAGCATGCTCGACGAAGCAGCCGAGAGATGCAAGAACGAGGGATTTATTGCCAACCGTTACTTCCTGGCCCATCCGGACCCGAACGTCAGCCGTTTGGCAGCGAACCTGATAAGCGAAAAATATCAGTTGAGCAAATATCATAGCAAGTATCGTGAACTGGAACAGGAAGAAGACAAACTGGATCAGCTGGTTATACGTGAAATATATGCCATGAAGGATGCTTATATTATACGCCAGATCAAAGAGACCCAGTTAGGCATCAAGGAAGCACATCTGAAAGGAAATGAAGATCAGGTGTTCGAATTGATGAGAAAGCTGACTCACCTGAATGAGATAAAGAATGTATTGAGTAAAGAATTGGGAGAACGTATCGTATTAAAAATGTAACAATAACTTATAGCCTATGAACTTTTTGGAAACGGAAGATGTGGTAAAACAGTATGCCAATCATCTTGCCCTGAACAAAGTCAGCATCCAGGTACCCGAAGGAAAGATATTCGGACTACTCGGACCTAATGGTGCCGGCAAAACCACACTGATCCGTATCATCAACCGTATCACGGCTCCCGACAGTGGGATCGTTCGTTTCAACGGACGTGAATCGCAGCCGGAGGATATATACCAGATCGGATACCTGCCGGAAGAACGTGGTCTTTATAAAAAAATGAAAGTCGGCGAACAGGCTATCTACCTGGCACAATTGAAAGGCTTATCTTATCAGGAGGCCCGTAAACGCCTGACACAATGGTTCGAGAAGTTCGACATCATGCCCTGGTGGAACAAGAAACTGGAAGAGTTATCGAAAGGGATGCAACAGAAAGTTCAATTCATCATTACCGTTATTCATGAACCGGCACTGCTTATATTCGACGAACCGTTCAGCGGTTTCGACCCGGTGAATGCGGAACGGCTGAAGCAGGAAATACTGGAACTGAAAGAGAAAGGACATACGATCATATTCTCCACCCATAATATGGCATCAGTGGAAGAAATATGCGATAATATAGCCCTGATCAACCGTTCACAGGTCGTCCTTTCCGGAAATGTAACGGAAGTAAGGAACCGTTTCCGGAACAATACGTTTACTTTGCGCATTACCTCGGATAGCTCCCTGCAAAACGATCAGACAGATATCTTTACCGTACTTTCCGAAAAAGAACAGAGCGGGATACGCGAACTTCAAATCCATAAGGCGGAAGGTATCAGCAACTCTGCCCTACTGTCCACTTTATCGGGACAGGCAGAAATTCTCTCGTTTACCGAAGAGTTACCATCCATGAACGACATATTTATTAACACCGTATCAGGTACAAACACGACACAGGCATGAATAAAATAGGACTTATAATCAAAAGAGAGTATCTGCGCCGGGTAAGTAAAAAGTCGTTTATCCTGCTTACACTATTAACCCCGTTTTTGTTTGCTGCACTGGTGTTCGTTCCGTTATGGTTGTCAACTATCAAAGGAGACGAGGTTCGTAATATCGCCATTATCGATACGACAGGAAAATATGCCCAGCTATTTGAAAACAATGAAAGTTACCACTTCGTCCATAGCAACAAGACGTTAGACGACTATCGCCGGAACAGTGATAAGGAAATATTCGCCTTCCTGAGTATTACAGACGATTTGTTGAACAACCCCAAGGCGGCAACTCTCTACTCGGAGAAGCAAGTACCCGTCGAACTGAGCCGGCTGGTTAACCAGACATTAAGTAAACAACTCGAAAGCGAAAAGCTTGCTTCCTTCAATATCCCCAATCTGAAAGAGATCATCCGGGAAAGTAAGATCAACTTTAATGTGCAAACCATCAAATGGAGCGAAGACGGACAGGAAAGTACATCGTCGGCCACCGTAGCATCCGTGATCGGAATGGTATTCACGTTCATTATTTATATGTTCATTATGATGTATGGTGCGATGGTGATGCAAGGGGTAATGGAAGAAAAGACCAACCGCATCATCGAGGTAATGATTTCTTCAGTCCGTCCGTTCGATCTGATGATGGGGAAAATTATCGGTATTGGTTTTGTCGGTCTGACACAGGTATTCCTGTGGGGGATTATCACGACCGTACTGGTTAGCGTAGGAGGACTCATGTTCTCGGGAGGGGCTGATATGAGTGCCCTACAAGCCGGCCCGCAGATGGGAATGGTGGATACGAATGCATTGGCCTCTTCTTCCGGTAATGAGATTATGGGAATTATTAATTCCATCAATATCGCAGAAATAGGTATTTCCTTTATTATCTATTTCATTGGCGGTTATATGTTATATGCATCCATATTCGCGGCTATCGGTTCGGCTGTAGACAGCCAGGAAGATACGCAACAGTTTATGGCACCTGTTACAATTTTTATGATCTTTGCGTTGTATGCCGGTATTTACAGCATGGAGAATCCGGACGGCCCGCTGGCTTTCTGGTGTTCGATGATACCGTTCACTTCACCGATCGTCATGATGGTACGTATCCCGTTTGAAATACCTTTGTGGGAGAAGTTATTATCTGTTTCTTTACTATATGCTTCGGCTATCGGCATTGTCTGGTTATCAGCCAAGATATACCGGGTCGGTATCCTTATGTATGGAAAGAAACCGAGTATAAAGGAAATGGTAAAATGGATCAAGTATAAATAATATGACTTCAACAATATCGCTTATACTAAGTCGTCACGGAGAGACGGAAGAGAATAAGTTGCGTATCATGCAGGGACAAATGCCCGGGCATCTCTCCGAGTTGGGAAAACAACAGGCGGAACAACTTGCCGACCTGTTGGAAGAAGAAGAGATCGACGTGATTGTCAGTAGCGACCTGGCACGAAGTTACGATACAGCCATGGCTGTTGCCCGTCGTAAAGGGCTGGAACCTGTCCAGACTCCCCTGCTCCGTGAAATGGACTGGGGTGTCTATACCGGAAAGGTTGCCAACGAAATGGATTTCAAGAACCTGCCTGAAAGTGTAGAAAGCCTGGAGGCTTTATATAAAAGAGCCGGAGAGTTTCTGGAATTCCTGCAAACCGAGTTTCCGGGCAAACGTATCCTGGCTATCGGGCATGGGGGCTTTAACCGTGCCATCATCGTACGGATAGAAAAAAGGCAGCAAGAGGATATCCTGAAGCTGCCGATTATGAAAAACACTGCTTGCCTGCGCTTTTCGATATAAAACTGATTTTGTCTACACCTGTGGTTGTACGACACTGAATGTGCCGGATGCTTTGCTTACGAGTTTATCATCACAATAAATCTCACATTCGCTGAAATGTACATGTCGTCCTGGTTTGATCACTGTTCCTTTGGCAATCAACTCTTTTCCCCAGGCTGCCCGCAGGAAGGACACTTTCAGTTCTGCCGTCAATACATCTTTATCCAACGGAGTCATTGTATAGGCGGCAAATCCGGCGATCGTATCGGCCAAGGCAGCCAATACACCTCCATGAATAACACCACTATATTGGCGTTGTTCATCGTGCAAGGGCATACGTGCCTCAACGATCCCATCTTCGACAGTAGTGAATTGTACCCCCAAATGGTTTACATAGGGATTGGTCTTCACCCTGTCGAGTAATCTTTCTTTTACTTCTGTATTCATTATCTTTACTCAATTAGTTGGTTTCTTTTTAACGGATCGTGATCTTACAATCGTCGAGGTTGTCGATAATAGCCAAACTTTCCACATGGATACCTGATTCGCGCAAAGCTTTTCCTCCATCCTGAAATGCCTTTTCGATAATAAAACCCATACCGGAAATTGTCGCACCAGCCTGTTGAGCCAGGTCGATCATTCCCATAGCGGCATTACCGAATGCAAGGAAGTCGTCGATAAACAGGATATGGTCGTCTGCCGTCAGGAAATTATTGCTGATACAAACAGAATAATCACGGTCTTTGGTAAAGGAATGGACTACCGTACTCAGCATATTCTCCATCGTCTTCGGTTGCTTTTTCTTTACAAATACCACCGGCAGTTGCAGGATATAACCAACCATAATGGCCGGGGCGATACCGCTTGCTTCAATCGTTACGATCTTATTGATATGTTCTCCTTTGAATCGATTGATAAATTCTTCGGCAACTTTGTACAGAAGCATCGGGTCCATCTGGTGATTTATAAAACTGTCCACCTTCAGGATACCTCCCGGATAACATCTGCCGTCTTGCAGAATACGCTGTTTAAGTAATTCCATTTGTTTTTATTGTGTTTTATCTTCTTTATCTTCTTTTACACGAATGAAAATGTTGGCTATTATAGCAGTTAGACCGCCGGTTGTAATACCGGATGCAAAAATACCTTTTATAGCTTCCGGAGCCGTTTTCAGGATATCAGGCATTAATTCCACACCTAATCCGAGAGAAAGGCTAACAGCCAAAACCAGTGTAGCCTTCCGGTTGATCTCCTGCGAAGCAATAATACGGATACCCGCAGCGGCCACAGTACCGAACATCAACAGGGTTGCACCTCCCAAAACAGGATCAGGCATTAAAGAGAACACCACACCAACAATCGGGAATAATCCCAGCAGGATCAGCATTCCGGCTATATAATAACCTACATAACGGCTGGCAACGCCGGTAAGCTGGATAATTCCGTTATTCTGTGCAAAGATAGAGTTTGGAAATGAATTAAAGATACCGGCTACAAAAGAATTTACACCGTCGGCCAATACGCCACCTGAAACACGTTTCAGATACCCCTCACCCTCAATGGATTTACCAGAAATCATCGAATTGGCAGTAACATCACCCGTTGCTTCAATCGCTGTGATCAAATAAACCAAACCGATAGCAATAAAAGAAGATATATTAAAATCCAATCCGTATTTAAAAGGCATCGGAATATTGAACCCCGCCAGGTTTTGGGATGTGGCAGCACTCATATCTACCATTCCCAATACAAAAGAAAGTCCGTAACCGATACATAATCCCAGCACGATCGAACTCATACGCAAGTATTTATTCTTACAACGGTTGAAGAATAATACACTCAACAAAACGGTTGCGGCAACTCCGATATTCTTCAAACTTCCGAACGTTCCGTTGTCCATAGCCGCAAAACCACCTCCACAAGAGACCACACCGACCTTAATCAGACTTAATCCGATCAGCAAGACGACTATTCCTGAAACCAGCGGAGTTATGATAGTACGCATATACTTAAAAGTACGGCTGATAACCATTTCAACAGGGGCAGCAGCCATACAAACACCAAAGATCAGTGGCAAACCGCCTGCTAATCCCGCCGAAATGATCGGCCCGATAAACGAAAAACTGGTTCCCTGTATACAGAGCAGCCCGGCTCCTACCGGGCCTATCCGTTTACATTGTACAAAGGTTGACACTCCGGAAGCGAAAAGAGCCATCGACACTAAAAATCCGGTTGTTTCAAGATCCAGCTTTAATGCTCCGGCTATAATAAGAGGCGGTGTGATGATTGCGACGAAAATGGCCAGCAAATGTTGCAAGGCTGCAAACAAGGCCTCTTTCAAAGGGGGTCGGTCATCTATACCGTAAATCAGGTCTGTTTCTTTTACCGGAATGATAGTCTCTTCTAACTCTTCAGTGCTAATCTTCATATTTACTTCATATATGTATTACAGTTTTAAATCCTCGAGGGTTTCGCCTTTAGCATTCAATACCCGCAGCGTCATTTCCTTACCTTTCTTCTGTAAGACCATAACTGTTGCACCATCCATCCGGTAACCACCACCTACAATGACCGGAAAGTTGTTTCCATTGGCAGCCCCTTTCGGATAATAAGCATGACGGTGAGTATGCGCATTGATGCATACATTGAACGGAGCCTTGGCCAGTAAACCACCCCACAATTCCAGACAAGGATTGTAGCGGTCTACATCTTTTCCATAAATAGGCACATGATGAATCAGTACGCGCTTAGCAGCTTGTTTAAAAGGCTTGGATGCCAGCTCTTCTTTCAGGAAACCGACCTGGGCGTCACGCAAAGCGGAGAAATCATTCAGACCGTAATAAACCCAAAAGTCATCGGGCTTATCTTCACCGCAATCCAACATCACGATACGTGTATCGCCCCAGTTGAAAGCGCCATACGTCTTATCACCTACATAATCGAACAATTTGCGCAAACCTATCGAATAAGCATTCCTAATCTCATGGTTGCCACGCAGATAAAAGACAGGAACATCGGCTGCCCCGACTGTTTCATTCAGTTCGGAAAGGAAGTGTGTTGCTTCATCATGATTGGCCGGATCGTCGATACAATCACCGTTAAAGATGACAAAATCATAATCAATATCTTTTACCTGGCCATACAACGCTTGTAATGTTTCAGAATGTTTGTGCAGGTCATTAAAGATTATGGCTGTAAAATCGGAAGTAGATGATTCCGGCAAAGTAAATGTATGAAAATCGGAAACAGCCGTTTCTCCGAAGACTTTCTTATAAGCCTGGTAAAGCATGATTTCCTGTGAGCAAATGCGATAATAATAAGTCTTACCCGGTTCCAGATCATTCAGTCTGATCTTATTCTGTAAATCGTTGCAGATCACCTGACCATCCACGATAGTACGCGCTTTCTTCAACTGATTCTTATTAGTACCATATTCGACCCAACTGTAAGTAGGAACAGTTGTCTGCCACATAACCGTAATTCCGTTCCCTACGGGATTCTGTAAATAAGGTTCCGTACGGAAAATCTTGTCAGCCGGTTGCTTGAAAACGATATCCGTTACGATCGGACGATGATCGGAGGCAGCCGGTTCATTGACAACCCACGTGGAAAGGCGTGTAAAGGCCGTAGTATCCTTTGCATAAGCTGCAATATAATCGATTGTTTCTGTCGGTTCATCTGCCGGAAAAGTCGGTTGTTTGGTATTTGTCAGGATCACAAAATCTCTCTGTATACCTTCAATGACTTCCGAATCCGGGTGAGCGTTAAAATCACCGGCAATAAAAAGGGGCTTACTGGCTTTTGCAACTTCCTTGCGAAGAATATCCAATGAAGCCAGACGATCTTCCCCTGTCAGGGAAAGGTGGGTACAACAATAAATATATTTTTCAAACTCAACGATCAGCAAAGCACGTTCTTCTTCTCTTCCCGGAAGAGATATATAACGATGACTAAGTGGTTTCTCCTTGCTCAACATACCGATACCATATTTTCCTCCATCATAATCAATGGCTGGGGCATATACCGGATACATCAGTGTCTTGTCTGCCAATACACGTAATACATCGGTCCGGCCGCTTCTGGCTGTCACGCTGTCCACTTCCTGTACGGCGACAACATTTGGCCGCACTTTATTGATTACATCCGCCGTACGTTGAAAGTTGGAAACATCATCCATTCCTCTCCCGTTACGAATATTATAACTCATTATACGCAAGGTATTATCTTCCCTCGCATCCTTCTCCTGTGAATAAAGGTTGCATAACGGCAATAACATAAAAAGTACCGCCATCAACCCACTTCCGTGTTTCATATGTTTATTGTTTAGTGATTAACATTCTCCCATTACGTCTTTCAAATCCTGTTCAAATTGGGCTATATCTTCTCCTGTCGTATCCCATGAAGTAACCAAACGTGCTTCATTATTTTCTTCATTCCACATATAGAAGAAATAACGTTCCAGCAGTTTCTTCAAAGGTTCGGAAGGGATAGTAAAGAATATCTGATTCGTTTCTACCTTCTGTGTAAATTGTATCTGAGGATATTGCTTTAATGCTTCTGCTAATTTCGCAGCACTGATATTAGCTTTCATGGCGTTTTCAAGCCATAAGTTATTTTCCAGATAAGGAATGAACTGGGCAGACAAATAACGGAGTTTAGATGCAAGCTGGGCAGATTGCTTTCTGTAATATTGCAAATTTTCGGTTACTTCAGGACGGAACGAAATAACAGCTTCTCCCATCATCATACCATTTTTAGTTCCGCCAAAACTCAGAATATCCACACCTGCATCTACTGTAACCTGCTTCATGGAGCAGTTCAGGTAAGCACAGGCATTTGCCAAGCGGGCACCGTCCATATGAAGATACATATTATGGGCATGCAACAGATCTGCTATTGCTTTTACCTCTTCTATCGTGTAAACAGTACCTAATTCAGAGACCTGTGAAATATATACCGCTTTAGGTTGCGAATGATGGCAAACGCCAAAGTTATGTAAACGGGGCCTGATCAACTCCGGGGTGAGCTTGCCGTCGCTTGTCGGAATAGTTACTACCGCACATCCGGTCATACGTGCCGGAGCACCGCATTCATCTACATTAATATGTGCAGTCTCTGCACACAATATACTATTAAAAGGACGTGTAACAGCCTGCAAGGCCACCGAATTGGCTCCGGTACCGTTAAAAACAAAGAAAGGGGAAGCCTCTTCGCCAAATATACTTTTAATCTTTGCTACAGCGGCTGCTGTCCAGGGGTCATCACCATATCCTATTGCGTGATCCTCATTAGCCTTAATCACAGCTTCCATAATCAACGGATGGACGCCGGAGTTGTTATCACTTGCAAAACTTCTCATTATATTCTTGATTTTTGCGGCAAAAGTACGGATTTATTCATTAATATGTCATTTTTATAATCCATATATTAAAAAAGAAGGAGCACTCTTTCGAATACTCCTTCTTTTTATTAACTTGTTTGTTAGAATATTAACCATTATCCAAGGCGAAAATCCTTCAAAACTTTCTGCAATTCCTGGCGGGCAAAGAATATACGACTCTTTACTGTTCCCAGCGGTACATTCAATTTATCTGCGATCTCATTATATTTATAACCACTCAAAAACATTGAGAAAGGAACTTTAAGTTCATCGTTCAACCCATTGATAGCCTTGGTAATCTCTTGAATTTGATAGGCTCCGTCCGGAGAGTCAAATCCTGAATCATTTACGACATCCAAATTATACAAATCAACACCTTGGTCTACTACTGTTTGCGTACGAACTATCTTATGATAATTATTAATGAAAATGTTACGCATGACGGTCAGGACCCATCCTTTGAAATTAATATTGTCAACGAACTTTTCCTGATTGTCTAAAACCTTCAGCGTTGTGTCTTGCATCAAATCTTGGGCATCATCCCGATTTGCAGTGAGCATCAGTGCAAAATTCATCATGTTTTCTTGCATGCTCAGTAATTTTTTCTGAAATTGCAACGCATTCATACTATTACTTATTTATAAAAGGTTAATACCGGTTAAGTATTGCCTCTCACTATCGAGAGACAATACAAATATAGGAATTTTTCCTGAAAAAAATGGAGCTTTGATGAATATTAATATTAAAAATCGTAACTTAATATATTTATAGTAAATATCACTGAGAATGAACAACATTTGCAAGTTTTAAACTTGTGAATTTATAAAATTTACAAGTTTAAAGTTACAATTTTCAACAATGTATAAAAAACATAGATAATTAGACAATATGATGAAAAATTCAGGAATCTTGTGCACGTTATTAATACTACTCGTAACAACCTTTGTTTCAGAAGCTAAAGATACGCACCTCATCTACCAGATTGATATAAAAAAAGAGATAGATAATACGACTCGTATTTATCTTAGTAACGGATTGACAGAGGCAAACTCACTGGGCGCCGACGCTGTCCTGATCCATATGAACACATATGGCGGATTGCTCGAAGCGGCAGATTCAATGCGTACGGCAATCCTGTACAATCCAGTTCCCGTTTATGTTTTTATCGATAACAACGCAGCCTCAGCCGGGGCACTCATTTCGATTGCCTGTGAAAAAATCTTTATGAGGAAAGGAGCCAATATCGGTGCAGCTACGGTAGTCAATCAAACCGGAACTGCCATGCCCGACAAATACCAGTCGTATATGCGTTCCATGATACGTTCTACAGCGGAAGCTCATGGAAAAGACACGATCATTCAGGGGAAAGACACCACTTTCAAATGGAAAAGAAACCCTCTGATTGCTGAAGCAATGGTAGACGAGCGGGTAGTCATCCCTAACCTGATCGATACAGGGAAAGTGCTCACCTTCACCGCTGACGAAGCACAACAATGGGGGTATTGTGACGGGATAGCAGAAACTCCCGATGAAGTAATTACCAAATATCTGGGATATAACGCCTATGAACTGAAGACATATAAACCTTCCTGGTTCGACGACCTGAAAGGTTTCCTCATGAATCCGATGTTACAATCACTGCTTATCATTATTATTATAGGTGGGATTTATTTTGAAATGCAAACGCCGGGATTAGGGTTTCCGTCGGCGGCAGCTATTATTGCTGCTATCTTATATTTTGCACCTTTGTATCTGGACGGATTGGCTCAAAACTGGGAAATATTGGTATTTATCATCGGATTGCTACTTATTGCTGCAGAAATATTTGTTATTCCCGGCTTTGGGATAGCCGGGATCAGTGGTATAATTTTCCTGGTTGCAGGCCTGACCCTTAGCCTACTCAATAATACGGATTTCAACTTTGAAGGCGTTTCTACCAAAGAAATCGGAGAAGCCTGCCTGACAGTATTGTTCGGACTCGGTCTCGGATTCGTTTTAACGATCTGGCTATCCAATAAAATCGGAGCAAAAGGCCTGATGCAGAAAGTAGCACTCCATAAAGACCTGGAAGAAGCTCACTCCTCTCCTTCCCTCACACCTCTTATCGGAAAAGAGGGAACAGCCTTTACAGTGCTCCGTCCTTCCGGCAAAGTAATCATTGACGATGAATTATACGATGGTGTATCCGATTCCGGCTTTATAGAAAAGGGAACAAAGGTCAAAGTCGTCCGTTTCGAGAATGCCCAGATATACGTAGAAACATTACATTTATAAAGGCAGATCTGCCCCCGGTATACGTTGATACAGGATACGCTTATCTATAACCACATACTGGAGGGCATCGATTGCCAACAGATCACTCAGGATATTCTTGGCCGTGTAATAATTTACGCGGCCAATCCGGCAAAGTTGGCTTACATTAATATACGGATGCTCATCGAGGTAGACAAACAAACGTTCCACCGGCTTACTTATCTTCAGTAAAGTTCCATCCGGCTTATGCTTCTTTTCCCAGGACAACATAAGGACTTCGTTCGCCAATATATTTTCGTCTGCTACACGGATATAAGCTTTATATTTATCTTCTTTATCCGGTGCCAGATGAGGCTTCTCTTCACTGGGTGCTATATAAACCTCCAGCACGGTTTTTCCGTTTATCTCCCAACGGGTTGCTTCAAAAGGAACTTCCGGACGGGTGTACATTTTTGAAGCGGCCTCTATCATATAATACTCTTCCTCACTACGGACACCGGAAATATTTCCGTTATCTTTCACTCCTATCAGCAACCGACCGCCATCGGTATTGGCAAAAGCAGACAAGGTGCGGGCTATCTTTTTACTGTCACTCACCTCGAACTTAAAGTCGAGTTGTTGATGCTCGCCCTGCTCTATCAATGCTTCTATCGGATGTTTCTTCTTCATTTTGGCACATTATTTGACCGACAAAATTAAAATAAATGTCTAACTTTGCCAACGGAAAAAGAATGAAAGCATGTCTCAGATTCCTTCATTAATTTCAGACCTGGCAGTAATATTGATTTCTGCAGGACTTGTTACTTTGCTTTTCAAGAGATTGAAGCAACCGGTCGTACTTGGCTACATTGTTGCCGGAATCCTGGCCGGACCAGCCATAAAAGAAATTCCCACCGTTACAGACATAGAAAGTATCCGTATCTGGGCAGATATAGGTGTTGTATTCCTGCTTTTTGCGTTAGGACTTGACTTCAGTTTCAAAAAGCTGATGAAAGTCGGGGGTACTGCTGTTATCGGAGCAATAACGGTCGTGATCGGAATGATGACATTCGGATATATCACAGGCCTTTCGCTGGGTTGGGGGCATATGAATAGTCTTTTTCTGGGTGGAATGCTTTCCATGTCGTCCACAACAATTATATTTAAGGCCTTCGATGATATGGGAC
This sequence comes from Parabacteroides leei, assembly GCF_023369805.1. NCBI lineage: Bacteria > Pseudomonadati > Bacteroidota > Bacteroidia > Bacteroidales > Tannerellaceae > Parabacteroides > Parabacteroides leei. Next base: position 27,519 of record NZ_JAMBQG010000001.1, on the reverse strand, counting down.
TCCGCAACCGGCGGTTTGCAGGTGTAGTATTCGGAATTTTGGTGGTAGAAGATTTATTTGCCGTCCTGTTAATGGTACTGCTTTCCACCCTGGCCGTCAGCAAGCATGTCGAAGGTATGGAACTACTGGACAGCGTGATCAAACTCGCCGTTTTCCTGCTTTTCTGTTTCGTTGTGGGTATTTACCTGATTCCTTCTTTCCTGAAAAGAGCCAGGAAATTTCTCAATGATGAAACATTACTGATTGTCAGCCTCGGCCTCTGCCTCGGAATGGTGATGATTGCCACTAAAGCCGGATTCTCTTCAGCATTAGGAGCTTTTGTAATGGGATCGATCCTGGCTGAAACGATCGATGCCGAACATATAGAACATATAGTGAAACCGGTAAAGGACCTTTTCGGAGCCATCTTCTTTGTTTCGGTGGGTATGCTGATAGATCCGGTATTACTCTGGGAATATAAAATACCGATCCTGATATTAACGATCGTTGTAATGGTTGGGCAGATATTATTCGGCAGCTTTGGTGTCCTATTATCAGGGCAGACAATAAAAGTCGCTATCCAATCCGGTTTTTCACTGGCACAAATAGGTGAATTTGCCTTCATTATCGCCTCTCTGGGCCTGACTCTTGGAGTGACGGACAATTTCCTTTATCCGATCGTTGTTGCCGTTTCCGTTATAACGACCTTTTTCACTCCATATATGATACGAATGGCTGAACCTGCTTACAAAATAGCAGAACGCACCATTCCTGCCAGTTGGAAAAGTTTTCTGGAACGTTATTCCTCCGGTTCTAATACGATCCGGCAGAAAAGTGCCTGGAACAAGCTATTGAAAGCGCTGATACGTATTGTCGGAACTTATACAGCCGTCACACTGGTTCTGATATTTATCTGGTTACAATTCATCGCCCCATTCATCATCAGCAAGCTACCCGGCATACGAGGAGAAGTCATCTCACTGGTTTTGATCCTCATACTGATCTCACCGATGTTACGGGCGATCATGATGAAAAAGAACCACTCCGTCGAATACGAGCAATTATGGCACGACAGCAAATACAACCGGGGCCCGCTGGTTTCCCTGATCGTATTACGCATCATATTATGCATAGGCCTTGTAATGCTTCCTGTTGCGCGCCTGCTGAATGCTGCTGCCGGAATAGCCTTTGCTATCGCTGCAACAGTAATAACCCTTGTTATTCTCTCCAAATGGCTTAAAAAGCAATCTATCCTGATGGAACGTCACTTTTTCACCAACCTGACAGCACGGGAAATGGAAAATGAACGTAATGCCCCCATCAAACAAAGGTTTGCAAGTCACTTGCTGGAACGTGATCTCCATCTGGCCGACTTCGAAGTCAAACAAAATTCGCCCAGTATGGGAAAGACACTGAAAGAATTGAATTTCCGGCAAAAATGTAACGTAAACATCGTTACTATCATCCGAGGAGACCGACGTATCAATATCCCGGGTGGAAACGAACGACTTTACCCTTTCGACAAACTGATCGTAGTCGGTGCAGACGACGAACTGAACCATTTCCGGCAATACATAGAAGAGCGTTATAAAGAATCTTTGAATAACCGACAGGAAACAAAAGAGGTAAACATGGAGCAGTTCTTTATCAGCGAAGGTTCCGGACTGATCGGACGAACCATTCTCGAATCGGGAATACGTGACAATTCCGGTTGTCTGGTCATCGGTATCGAGCGGGATGCCCATTCAATCAAAAATCCGCCTCCTACTACTGTTTTTGAACAAAACGACATTGTATGGATTGTAGGTGAGCACGAAAAAGTGGTACGCCTCAGTGAAGGAAAAACAGTAAAATAACGATTTAATAAATAAACAAATAAATAACCGGAGTATGAAATTTATCGGAATAATACCGGCAAGATATGCCTCAACCCGCTTTCCGGGAAAGCCTTTGGCTGATATGGCCGGAAAGCCTATGATACAACGTGTTTACGAACAAGTAAAAGATGTTCTGGATGCAGTATGCGTTGCAACTGACGATGACCGCATTGAAGCTGCCGTAAAGTCTTTCGGCGGAGAAGTTGTTATGACTTCCGATCAACACCGAAGCGGGACAGACCGTTGTTACGAAGCTTATACTAAAGTAGGTGAAGGTTACGACGTAATCGTCAATATCCAAGGAGACGAGCCTTTCATCCATCCGGAACAAATAGACACATTGAAAGCTTGTTTTTCGAATGCCGACACACAAATCGCCACTCTGGTGAAACCATTCCGTCCGGACGATGACTTCGAAACGATGCTATTCAATGCCAACTCACCGAAAGTTGTCCTGAATAAGAACAGTGAAGCCATGTACTTCAGCCGTTCGATTATCCCCTACATGAGAGGCAAGAACTATCAGGAATGGCTGCCCAATCACACCTATTATAAACATATCGGATTATACGCCTACCGCGCCGATACATTAAAAGAAATTACCGGCCTGCCACAATCACCGCTCGAACTGGCTGAAAGCCTGGAACAGCTCCGATGGCTTGAAAACGGATATAGAATAAAAGTCGGCATCACTTCACAGGAAACGATCGGTATCGACACGCCGGAAGACATGGAAAAAGCTCTGGCTTTCCTTAGGGAACAGCATGGCTAAAAACAGAAACTATAACAAATAACACCAGCAGTCCGGACATAATAGATACTGACCATACGTTGGCAGGCAAATGCCGGATTGCCTTGAACTGTGTAATAACCAATACGGAAGCAATTGTTATAGCCGGAAAGAAGGCCGGAAGCCATGGATTGGGATATTGATATGCATCTGCTTCCGAAAGCCCATATACACTTTTAAGAAATTCAGGCAAAACAATCCCTGTTATCAATAGTAAAGCCCAGTACACCCATCTTTTTTCCCCTATCTCCGCTTCATACAGCAAAACCAGAATGACGAAAATGAACAGCCTGCTACCAACCAGTGCATACACTATAAACAATAAGGCAAACCCTATCAGCATCGACAACAGTTTATTCTTAATAGTCATATAGCCACAAAACAATAATAAAACAATCACCAGCGATAAGATAGAAGCCAGATGATACCTCTGACTGCAATAAGTCCCCCACTCCAACACGACAGGCAGCAAGGCATATAAAAAAGCCATCTCTCCTACATGAAAACGTTTCAATATATAAGTGAAAGCCCACCACTCTAACAACAGGATAAGAGTAATCAACAAGGCACCCCCACCGATAGGAACCATTAAAGATGAGAGTATTTTAGCCAAAGAACAGGCCAGCAATGCCGGTTTACCCTGACATTCGGACACAGCACCAGATAGCGACGATAAGTCAACGACCTGCTCCTTTTCAAACAAATGTTCCGAACCGAAAAACTGGAAAAAAATGATACATGATAATACAAAGACCCCAGTTACAACTCCTTGTAAAAGCTTTTCCTTCTTACTCATCTTATGTATTTTTTAGAAACGATAAAACAAGGTCCTGTCGTAATCCTCAAAAGTCGTCAACAACAACCTAACAACCACACGTTGACCAATAACCTAATATTGCAAATATATGAATATAAAACGACAAAACTCTCTCCCAGGCATTAAAATTCAACAACCTGATCAAAATATGCAATTTTTTATTAACATCTTCAACTTTAAGAAAAAGAAAAGGTGCGCCTGACCTCCCGGATCGACACACCTTTTCTTTTATACTAACAAAAAAGTTTTTATCTCTTTTTCTGCTGTTTTTGTTTCTTTAATTGTTCCTGCTGAGCACGTTGCGCTTCTTCCAAACGTTTCATGAAGCCTGATTTTTTCTGCGGTTTCTTCTTGTTTGCTTCCAGTTTGGCCAGCAACTTATCTTCATTGATCGTATAACGGAACACCAGTGTCTGGACAATCGTAAACAAAGTAGAGACAAAGTAGTAGTAAGTAAGACCGGATGCATACTGGTTAAAGAATACCAACATCATCACCGGCATCATATACATCATTGCCTTCATTCCCGGCATTTGTTGCTGTCCGGTATTAGTCATTTCCATATTATATTTCGTATATACAATGTTGGTTGCTGTCATCAGCAGACAGAATAAGCTGATATGGTTACCAAAATACGGAGTGATAATAGGAATATATTTGCTCCAACTGAAGATTGCATCATAAGTTGACAAGTCATGTGCCCAAAGGAAACTCTGCTGACGCAGTTCGATTGCCGACGGGAAGAACATAAACAAAGCAATCAATACCGGCATCTGCAACAACATCGGGATACATCCGGCCATCGGACTTGCTCCGGCACGGCTATATAATTCCATTGTAGCACGCTGACGTTCCACTGCTTTATCCTGTCCCGGATACTTTACATTCAACTCCTCTACCTGCGGGCGAAGCACACGCATTTTTGCAGACGACATATAAGATTTATAAGTCAACGGGAATAAGATCAATTTCACGATTATTGTCATCAGGAAGATGATCAAACCATAACTACTGATATATTTACCCAGGAAATCGAACATCGGGATAACGAAATACTGGTTCACCCAGCGAAACACGCTCATACCCAGTGGAACTAGTTGCTCCAGATCCAACTGATCGTCCGCAGGAACACCTTTATCAAATGACTTTAATAAAGTATAACTGTTCGGTCCGAAGAAATAACGGAATCTCGTTGCTTCATTTCCTCTCAGGTCGAAAGGAACAGCTGTCGCAGTCTTAAATTCTTTTACGATACCGTCTGCCTCAACCATCTTTGAATCGAAAGTCGCACTTTCGAAACCTTCTCCGGAAATCATTACAGACGAGAAGAACTTATCTTTATAACCGATCCATTTCAGACGGCCCGATACCTTCTTATCTTCACTTTTACTTTCGCTCAACTGCTCTACGCCATCGGCCAGAAATTTATAATACAAAGCAGTATATCTGTTTTCATACTTGATACCTTGTTCCTGCTGGCGGATCTTTTGTTTCCAGACCATATCCAAAGCGGTTGTGCTTGGAGCCAGTACGCCGTTCAGGCCGGAACCTTTAATATCGAACTGGACCATATAGTCGTCCGGCTTGATCGTATAGATAAAGTCCAGCGAACTACCCTCACCGGTATTCAGACGCATGATCAACTGATTCGGATCTTGTGTCTTTACCGGAGTAAAATACATTTCACCGGTATTCAATACACGGTTAGTAGCCGTCACCAACGTAAAATCGAGCGATGCATCTTTTCCTTCGAAAAGAACCAGCGGCTTATCATCGTACGTTGTATAATCTTTCAGGCGAGCGTAAGAGATACGTCCCCCTTTATTGCTGACATGAAGTTCAATGAGGCTATTTTCCAAAACAGTAACATCGTCGGTACCTGTCATTGCATCGGCAAATACTCCGAAATTACTTTTCAGCCGGGCCTCTCTCACAGAGTCCGGCAAATTATCGAAAGAGTTATCAGCTATGCTTTTGCTATCTTCTTTTTGCATATCAAGCTGTTTGGTCAGTTCAATCTGAGCGATTGAGTCCTGATAACGGCGCTGCGCTTCCAACTGCTCAGGCGTCGGTTTGTTCAACCAGCTAAATGCAAATAAAACAATACCAATAAGCAGAAAACCTAATAATGTGTTTTTATCCATCTATAACGTTCTTATTTATTATCAATTGCGGCTTTTACAAAGCTGACAAAGAGCGGGTTCGGATTAACTACCGTACTGTTATATTCCGGGTGGAACTGAACACCTACGAACCATTTAAGCGCAGGTATCTCAACCACTTCAACCAATCCTGTTTCCGGATTTTCACCCGTACACATCATACCGGCAGCTTCAAACTGTTCACGATACTGACCATTGAACTCGAAACGGTGACGATGACGTTCCTGGATATGTTCTTTACCGTATGCTTTATAAGCTCTGGAATCTTTTTTCAAAATACAATCGTATGCCCCCAGACGCATAGAACCACCCATATTGGTTACGTTCTTCTGTTCTTCCATCAGGTCGATCACTTTATATTCTGTGTTCGGTTCCATCTCGGTAGAGTTTGCATCTGCCAAACCTAATACGTCGCGCGCAAATTCAATAACCATACATTGCATACCCAGACAGATACCCAGGCAAGGCACATCGTGTTCGCGTGCATATTTCAATGCGGCAAACTTACCTTCAATACCCCGTTGTCCGAATCCCGGAGCGATCAGTATACCGTCCATGTCCTTCAATTGTTCGGCAGCATTCGCTTCGTTCAGTTTTTCTGAATGGAACAAATGCAGATCCAGTTTGCGGTCGTTGTAAATTGCAGCTTGCAACAACGATTCATCAATCGACTTATAAGCATCCTGCAATTCTACATATTTACCCACCAAACCGATCTTAACTGTTTCGGTAGCGTTGGTTTTCTTCTGTAAAAACTCCTTCCAAGGCTTCATTTCAGGAGTCGGACCTACTTCCAATCCCATTTTCTTCAGGATAGTTACATCCATATTCTGACGCTGGAGAACCAGAGGCACCTCATAGATTGTCGGCACGTCGACAGACTGAACGACTGCATCTGCATCCACATTACAGAACAAAGCAACCTTACGTGTGATATCATTGCTCAACAAATGTTCAGTTCTCAATACCAGGACATCCGGCTGAATACCTAATTCCTGCAATTGCTTCACGGAATGCTGTGTCGGTTTTGTCTTAAACTCTTTTGCTGCCGCAATGTAGGGTACATAAGTAAGATGTACGCACATACAGTTCTTACCCAGTTCCCATTTTAACTGACGTACACTTTCAATGAAAGGCAGTGATTCGATATCACCTACCGTACCACCGATTTCAGTAATGACAAAATCAAATTTATATTTCGAACCCAACAGTTTTACATTGCGCTTGATCTCATCGGTAATATGAGGAACCACCTGTACTGTTTTACCCAGGTAATCTCCTTTACGTTCTTTATTTATTACACTCTGATAAATACGTCCGGTAGTAATGTTGTTCGACCGCGTTGTCGGCACATTCAGGAAACGTTCGTAGTGTCCCAAGTCCAGGTCCGCCTCATGTCCGTCTACGGTTACATAACATTCACCGTGCTCATAGGGATTCAATGTTCCCGGGTCGATATTAATGTAGGGGTCAAACTTTTGGATAGTAACCTTATAGCCTCTTGCCTGAAGGAGTTTACCCAATGATGCAGCAATAATTCCCTTACCTAATGAAGAGACTACGCCGCCCGTAACGAAGATGTACTTTGTATCTGCCACGATAGTAATATTTTAATTATCTTTAATTGCTCACTTGCATTTCGAAACCGCAAAGTTAGTCATTTTCATTCAGACGACAAGGGTATGGAAGTTTTTTCGACCCTAATTTAATACAAACAACCGCATAGGCATCCGGTAAATACTACATGCATGAAAACTATTTCTCGCTTCCCATAAAACTAACAACCGGATTACAACTCAGTATTCATCAGTAATAGGATATACATATAATAATCTGTACACCTTATAATATATATATAGTACATGTTATATAATATATGTAGTACAGCTAATAGATAATAAGTAGTACACCTTATACTTAGTTGTATGCATAAAAAATAATAGTTTTAGGTAACAAAACATTTAGTTGAAAGGTATATAAAACTTAGTTGAAAGGCATCGGCATATAAAGTTCTGACTTACATAACATTTTGTTTAACTACCCGTTATAAAAACAGATAAGTTAAGATTGTTATATCATGTAAAAGATTAGCACATCTCATACTTTTTATCTAATTTCGCACTCTAGATACTTAAAGAGTGTAAAATATAAGGTATTATGGTTATCAAGAGGTACTTCATTTTGTTTTCTATATTTACATCACTGGCAAGCCTGGCAGAAGCGCAGGAAAAGGTTGTTATTACCGGAACTAATGTCAATAATAATACAACACAACGTGACGCACCGGATACTATCCCCATGATTGAAATAGAAGATCCGGACCTGGACAATATCATAAGTCTGCGAGGACAGTTCGAAAAACAGAACCGGTCGTATTCCGCTCCGGTCGTACCCAATGAGAATCTACTTCGTTTCCTTAAAAAGGACGAAGTGGAAATATCTGATGAAGCCATGTACTGGGCCCGCTTGGTACGTGACGCCTCTACCATATTCGATAATAATATGACCTTTCGCGATACAGTGATCGTCAACCCGTTGTTCTTGCCGATCGTGTTTAAAGGCGAACTATTACCGAAGGATCTTACATTTTATAAAGAAAACTTCTGGGTAAAGAATGAACAGTTACCTTTACCGTTCACTCCCGATACTTTATTCAAGCAGGAAGAGTTGAAAAAGGAGATAGAAGACAAAGCATATAAATATGTACAATCGAACTATCCGGATTACTTCCGTTATTCGATGAGAGACCTACCTCAGGATAAAGTTATAGCCAAAGTAATCAAGAAAACCCATTACGAACCGGAACTAATCAAAATAGAAAGCGAAGCCGATTTCAGCGACGTAGATGCCCCGGTAAAATTCATTCCGGAAATACGCTACTGGACTTCTCATTTTGAAAGTGCTATTCAGTTTGCACAAAACTATATCTCCCCCAACTGGCATAAAGGAGGTGTAAGCACGCTGAACCTGACAAACCGTGAACTGTTTACATTTAATTATAATAAGGATAAAATAAAGTTTACGAACTCGCTCGAAATAAAGAATAACTTATATACAGCACCTAAAGACACATTACGTGACTATAAAGTCGGAGATGATGTGTTCCGTATTTATAGCAACTTAGGTTATAGAGCGTTCAATAAGTGGTACTATACACTGGATGTGGATTTCAAAACCCAGCTATTCAGCAGTTATGCAGAAAACCAGGATGTTAAGCTAGCCGGACTGCTCTCTCCTTTCAGTATCAATATCGGTCTCGGTATGAAATACGACCTAGATAAAACATTCGCGTCGTCAAAACATAAAAAAGTAACTTTAAGTGCCAACCTCGCACCTTTATCTTATACGTACGTACGTACATTAGATAAAGATATCGACTTGGGTCGTCATTTCCAGAAAAAAAAGGGTCAGGAAGAATTCCCGTACAAGCAAAGTTTATTCGGTTCTACCGTCAATGCAACTATGACATTTCAGTTTAGCCGGAATATCATCTGGTATTCCCGCCTGTATTATATGACAGACTACAAACGTATCCAGGGTGAATTTGAAAACCGACTGAATATGGCGATCAGCCGATTCTTCTCAACCATCATTTCACTTAACTTACGTTATGACGACGGAATCGCGAAAAACGAAGACTTCGACAGTTATTTACAGATCAATGAACTCTTGAGCTTTGGTTTTAATTACAAATGGTAAGTAAAGCTCAATTATTTCTGTAATAAACTTTGTTAATCGTGACATATTATCTAAATAATCCTTACTTTTGCCCTGGTTTTGCAATGTCGAGATTACAAACATGAGCGAAAGTATCAATCACAACGGTAGAATCGAAAAGATCGAAGGCGATACGATCTTTGTCAGGATCATTCAACAATCGGCCTGTTCCGGTTGCCACGCAAAGGGTATGTGCAGCGCATCCGACCAGAAAGAGAAAATCATTGAAGTGAACGATCCCAACGCCGGTAGATTCCACGTAAACGAAGAAGTTACGTTAAGCGGTCAGAGTTCACTCGGACTACAAGCGGTATTACTGGCCTTCATTCTTCCGTTGATCATTGTAGTCGCGGCCATTGTAGCAGGAAATTATTTGCAATGGAACGAAACAACCAGCGGGTTAACCGGTCTATTACTATTAGTTCCCTACTACTGCATACTATACTTTTTACGCGAAAAACTAAAAAGAAAATTCATATTTACCTTGAAAAAACTTAATTGATCAAATATCATGATTTTAATTGCCGTTATTTCATTAGGAGCCATTGGAGCCATCGGTGCAGTATTCCTCTACGCCGCCTCCAAGAAGTTCGAAGTATACGAAGATCCTCGTATCGCACAAGTTCAGGAAGCACTTCCCGGAGCCAACTGCGGAGGTTGCGGATATCCTGGTTGTGGTGGCTTTGCTGCTGCCTGCGTAAAAGCCGATTCGCTGGAAGGACTTTTGTGTCCGGTCGGTGGAGCCGAAACAATGGGAAAAGTCGCCTCCATCCTTGGTATGGAAGCTACAGCAGCCGAACCGATGGTAGCCGTTGTCCGTTGCAACGGAACCTGTGAAGCCCGTCCGCGTACCAACCGTTATGATGGCGTACAAAGTTGTACCATTGCATCTTCCCTGTATGGTGGCGAAACAAACTGTACATTTGGTTGCCTGGGCTTTGGTGATTGTGTGACAGTTTGTGCTTTCGATGCGATCCACATCAATCCGACTACCGGACTACCGGAAGTGGTAGAGGACAAATGTACTTCCTGCGGTGCCTGTGTCAAGGCTTGTCCGAAAAATATCATCGAACTACGCAAGAAAGGGCCGAAATCACGCCGTATTTTCGTAAGCTGTGTGAATAAAGACAAGGGAGGCGTTGCCAAGAAAGCTTGTGCCAATGCATGTATCGGTTGTGGTAAATGTGTGAAAGAATGTCCGTTCGAGGCAATCACACTTGAAAACAATGTGGCTTACATCGACTACCGCAAATGCCGCCTGTGCCGCAAATGTGTAGCCGTATGTCCTACCGGAGCCATTCATGAACTGAACTTCCCGCCCCGTAAAGAAGCTACCCCGGCTGTGGACGCCGACAAAGTAAAGCCTGTAACGCCCAAAGCAGCACCGGCACCGAAAGCCGAAGCTACGCCAGCAACAGCGCCCGAAACAAAAACAACAGAAGAAACAACTCAAAAATAAAAATCTAATAGTATGCTAAGGACATTTCGAATCGGCGGTATACATCCACCCGAAAATAAATTGTCTGCCGGAAAGAAAATCACCGGACTGGCTATACCCAAGCAGGTCATTATACCATTGAGCCAGCATATCGGAGCTCCAGCCCAGGCTGTGGTAAAGAAAGGTGACCAGGTCAAGGTAGGTACGCTCCTGGCGAAAGCCGGAGGTTTTGTATCGGCAAATATCCACTCGTCGGTATCCGGTAAAGTAAACAAAATAGACAATGCTCTCGACGCTAGCGGATACAAACGTCCCGCTATCTATATTGATGTGGAAGGTGACGAATGGGAAGAATCCATCGATCGCAGCGAGGCACTCGTAAAAGAATGCCCGCTACCATCCAAAGAGATTGTTGACAAAATTGCTGCCGCCGGCATCGTTGGTCTGGGAGGTGCAACTTTCCCGACACAGGTCAAACTAATGCCCCCTCCCGGAAGCAAAGCAGAAATCATTATCATCAATGCCGTCGAATGCGAGCCTTATCTGACTTCCGACCACTCATTGATGATGGAAAAAGCAGAGCAGATTCTGGTTGGTGTTACACTGCTGATGAAAGCCGTAAACGTAACAAAGGCTGTGATCGGTATCGAAAACAACAAACCCGATGCCATCGCTCATTTAGGTAAACTCGCTGCCGCCTATAAAGGAATCGAGATCATGCCGCTGAAAGTACAATATCCGCAGGGAGGTGAAAAGCAGCTGATCGATGCTGTGATCCGCCGACAGGTAAAGAGCGGGGCACTCCCCATCTCTGCCGGGGCAGTTGTACAGAACGTCGGTACAGCTTATGCGGTATATGAAGCGGTGATGAAAAACAAACCGTTATTCGAACGTGTCGTAACTGTCACAGGTAAGGCGGTTGCCAATCCATCCAACTTCCTGGTTCGTATGGGCACACCGATCAGTGCACTGATTGAAGCGGCCGGCGGTATCCCTGAAAACACAGGTAAAGTGATCGGTGGCGGTCCGATGATGGGTAAAGCACTGATCAGCCCGGAAGTACCGGTTACCAAAGGTAGTTCAGGAGTACTGTTGTTGACTAAGGAGGAATCCGTACGCAAGCCGGTATATGATTGCATCCGCTGTGCCAAATGCGTAAATGTTTGTCCGATGGGCCTCAACCCTACCCTGCTGATGAATGCAACAGAATTCACCGAATGGGATCTGGCAGAAAAGAATTATATAACCGACTGTATCGAGTGCGGTTCTTGTAGTTATACTTGTCCGGCCAACCGTCCGTTACTGGATTATATCCGTTCAGGTAAAGGAAAAGTAATGGGTATTATACGGGCACGAAAGTCATAATAAAGAGCAATATGGAAAATAATTTAATAGTATCTCCTTCGCCCCATATCCACGGCGGCGACAGCATAAGTAAAAATATGTATGGTGTACTGATTGCCCTTGTTCCGGCTTTCCTGGTATCCCTCTACTATTTTGGACTGGGTGCATTGATCGTTACTGCAACATCAGTTATAGCCTGTGTCCTTTTTGAATATCTGATCCAGAAGTTCCTGATGAAAAAGGAACCGACCGTATGCGACGGTTCAGCTATCCTGACCGGTGTCTTGCTCGCATTCAACTTACCCTCCAACCTGCCCGTATGGATCATCCTGATCGGTGCGCTGGCTGCGATCGGTATCGGTAAGATGTCGTTCGGCGGATTAGGAAACAACATCTTCAACCCGGCATTGGTCGGTCGTGTATTCCTGTTGATCTCTTTCCCGGCACAAATGACAACCTGGCCGGAAGTTGGTCAGTTGACAGCTTATACAGACGCTACAACGGGTGCAACCGTCTTGTCATTAATGAACGAAGGTGCTTTAGACAAGTTACCTACACTCGTCGATATGCTGCTCGGTAAAATGGGCGGTAGCCTCGGTGAGGTAAGTGCATTGGCATTGCTTCTGGGACTATGCTATATGTTATGGAAAAAGATCATTACCTGGCAGATTCCTGTTTCCATCCTGGTTACGGTATTTGTATTTACAGGTATTATGCATCTGGTCAATCCGGTTCAATACGCAAGCCCGTTCGTTCACCTGCTGTCGGGAGGTTTGATGTTGGGAGCTATCTTTATGGCGACTGACTATGTGACTTCCCCGATGAGCAAGAACGGAATGCTGGTGTATGGTGTCGGTATCGGTATCCTGACCACAGTGATCCGCTTGTTCGGTTCTTATCCGGAAGGTATGTCGTTTGCTATTCTTATTATGAATGCATTTACCCCGCTGATCAACAGTTATATCAAACCTAAACATTTTGGAGGGAAATAAGCATGGCAAAACTAAAATCAACATTACCCAATATGCTTTTGTCGCTTACCATCATTTGTGTGGCGGCCGGAGCGATATTAGCCGGAGTGAACATGTACACCACCGGTCCGATTGCCGCCTCCAAAGCGGCTGCGCTGGAAACGGCTATCAAAGCTGTTACCCCTGAGTTCGACAACAAACCGTCGGAAGATGCCTATATGGCCGTTACAGCCGAAGGCGACTCACTGAAGATCTATCCGGCTACCAAAGGCGGTGAATTCGTAGGTGCTGCCGTTGAAAGTAACACCAAGAAAGGATTTAGCGGCGAGATCAAAGTGATCGTCGGATTCGATAAAACCGGTAAACTGTTAAACTATTCAGTATTGCAACATGCGGAAACTCCGGGACTCGGAGCCAAGATGCAGGAATGGTTCAGTACGGATAAGAACAAACAAAGTGTGCTGGGACGCAATCTGGCAGACGGAGGCTTGAAAGTAACCAAGGACGGTGGCGACGTAGATGCTATCACAGCAGCAACCATCACCAGCCGTGCATTCCTGGACGCAGTGAACCGCGCTTACAGCGCATTCGCCGGTACCGATGGAGTAACAGGTGCAACCGCTAACACTAAAGAGGGAGGAAACGACAATGAATAATATGAAAGTATTGATGAACGGTATCATCAAAGAAAACCCGACATTTGTATTGTTGCTGGGTATGTGTCCTACTTTGGGTACGACCTCTTCAGCACTGAACGGTATGAGTATGGGACTAGCTACCATGTTCGTTCTGATCTGTTCAAACATGGTTATTTCAGCTTTAAAGAACCTGATCCCCGATATGGTACGTATCCCGGCTTTCATCGTCGTGATCGCAACATTCGTAACGGTGGTACAAATGTGTATGGAAGCTTTCGTTCCGGCATTGTATGCCAGTCTCGGCTTGTTCATTCCATTGATCGTTGTAAACTGTATCGTACTGGGACGTGCAGAAGCTTTCGCTGCTAAAAACGGTGTAATATCTTCTGCTTTCGACGGATTAGGAATGGGATTAGGTTTCACCCTTGCACTTACTTTGCTGGGAGCCGTTCGTGAACTGTTGGGAACCGGTAAACTATTCAGTATAACTTTGATGCCGGAACAGTATGGTTCACTGATCTTCGTTCTGGCTCCGGGTGCCTTCATCGCATTAGGTTACCTGATTGCTATTGTAAACAAATTGCGTAAAGCCTGATATTAAAAAACGAAAGATATGGAATATATACTAATATTTATCGCAGCCGTATTCGTTAATAACGTTGTATTAGCGCAGTTCCTCGGAATCTGTCCTTTCCTGGGCGTTTCCAAAAAGGTAGAAACAGCAGCAGGTATGGGTGCAGCAGTAACATTCGTGCTTACTATCGCAACTATCGTCACCTTCCTTGTCCAGAAATATATCCTGGATAAGTTCGGATTAGGCTTTATGCAGACGATCAGCTTTATCCTGATCATCGCAGCTTTGGTTCAGATGGTGGAAATTATTCTCAAAAAAGTTTCACCGGCCCTCTACCAAGCACTCGGCGTGTTTCTTCCGTTGATTACCACCAACTGTTGTATCCTGGGTGTCGCTATCCTCGTAATACAAAAAGAGTATAATTTATTGGAATCTGTTGTATATGCAATATCAACAGCTATTGGATTTGCGCTAGCTTTAGTTATCTTTGCAGGGATTAGAGAACAGTTGGCTTTGACCCGCGTTCCCGAAGGTATGAAAGGTACCCCTATTGCGCTCATTACAGCCGGTTTACTGGCTATGGCGTTTATGGGATTCTCTGGAATCGTATAATTTAATCTAAATAGAGACTAGCATGAAAAAGAAAATCTTAGTAGCAGGTGGAACCGGATACATTGGCTCTCACACTACAGTTGAGTTGCAGAATGCAGGTTATGATGTGGTAATCATCGACGACCTGTCAAACTCCAATATCGAGGTATTGGATGGCATCGAAAAGATCACCGGTATCCGCCCTGAATTCATCAAGCTGGATTTAAAAGATAAAGAAGGAACCCGCGAAGCCTTGAAGGCTCACCCGGGTATCAACGGTATCATCCTGTTCGCTGCCAGCAAAGCAGTCGGCGAATCTGTTCAACAACCGTTGAAATACTATCGCAACAACGTTGTTACGCTGGTCAACCTGTTGGAACTGATGCCCGAATTCAATATCGAAGGCATTGTGTTCTCTTCTTCCTGTACCGTTTACGGACAGCCGGATCCTGAAAACCTGCCTGTAACAGAAGATGCACCGATCAAACCGGCTACTTCTCCTTACGGTAATACAAAACAGATCAACGAAGAAATCATCCGCGATACAATTCACGCAAACGCTCCGTTCAAGAGCATTATCCTGCGTTACTTCAACCCGATCGGTGCTCATCCGAGTGCAGAAATCGGCGAATTACCTAACGGTGTTCCTCAGAACCTGATCCCGTATCTGACTCAGACTGCTATGGGTATCCGTAAGGAACTAAGTGTATTCGGTGACGATTACGATACTCCTGACGGTTCTTGTATCCGCGATTATATCAACGTTGTCGACCTGGCCAAAGCACACGTGATCGCTATGGATCGTATGCTGGGCGGTAAAACAGATGCAAATGTTGAATATTTCAACCTGGGAACCGGAAACGGTGTAACCGTATTGGAACTGATCAACACATTCGAAAAAGCTACCGGCGTAAAAGTTCCTCACAAGATCGTAGGCCGTCGCGAAGGTGATATCGAAAAGGTGTGGGCTAATCCGGAACGTGCTAACAAAGTATTGGGTTGGACTGCAAAAGAAACATTGGCTGATACATTGGCTTCTGCCTGGAAATGGCAGGAAAGACTGCGCGAACGCGGTATCCAATAAATAGCCGTTTAAATATATAAAAAGCAGGCAGAAGCATTACTGTTTCTGCCTGCTTTTTTGTATTCCTTATATTCTCCAGGAAATTACTGATTCAATATCTTATCGACTGCCTCACGCCAGTCCTCTCCATTCGCAGGTTGATAGGTTTGAAAACCAAGACTACGGCCTACCTCCACGTTACTCTTCGCATCATCGACGAAAAGGGTTTCGGATGGGATAAGACCGCTATCTGCGATCATATAATCAAAGATTTTTCGATCAGGCTTAGTCACGCCCACCTCATAGGAAGTATACATCTTATCAAAATAATCCCCGATGGGACGTCCGGCAGCACTGAACTGATCGGTGCGTGCCCAACCTTCCTGAATGATCGGATTCGTATTACTTAAAAGATAAACATTGTAATGTTCGCGGAGTTTCAACAGATGGTCGAGCTTGTATTGAGGAACATCGACAATAAAACCTAACCAGGCATGTTTTATTTCTTCATAAGACAAATCTTTTCCTGTGTGTTCACGCAATTTTTGGCAATACTCGTCGGCTGTGATCATTCCGTTCTCTACTTCCAGAAAAATACCTTTTTGCTCATAGGGATCAAGCAGTTGCGCTGCATCCACTACACCGATCTCTTCAAAACGACGGACTGCCTGATCATGGCTCAGATCGATCAGGACTCCTCCCAAATCGAATACAATGTTTTTAATCTTTGTCATAATTATGCTTTTTTACTTCTATCTTGTCTTTACTGCCTAGCAAAGATAATAATAATAAGTGTAAAACAACTACCATCAAAGCACTAACCTTAATACCCAAGGGTAAACCGTTCTTTATGGTGTTTCTCCTGTTCGAGTTCGTCGATCATAGCTACGGCATAATCTTCGACGGAGATAGCACTCTCGCCACTTTCGTCGACGATCAATTCATCTTTGCCCAAACGGAATTTCCCAGTACGCTGACCAGGCGCCATATTCGCCGCAGGACTCAGGAACACCCAATCAACCGACTTTTCGGGAATCAACAGGTCTGTATAGACTTTAGCCAGGCTTCGTATACCTGGTAAAAGCTTTTGAGGAACATCCGGTTCATCCATCAATAGACGGCCCGGAGCGACCAGCAGACTTCCTGCACCGCCCACCATCAGAAAGCGGTGAACACCCGAGTTACGCACGGCACAAAGGATGGATCCATACCCTTTTAATGTTTCATCATATATATCCGGATTCGACCAACCGGGATTGAAGGCACTGATCACAGCATCAGACTTAGCCAATTCACGGGATAGAAAATCGGTATCGGTAACATCGCCCCCGACAACTGTCAGTTTCGGATTTACGATTGTCAGTTTCGATGGATTCCGTACGATTGCTTTTACCTGATGCCCTCTCCCTAATGCTTCTTTCAAAATGGCAGAACCTACATAGCCGGTTGCACCTATGATTACTATTTTCTTCATGACTATATGTATGTTTGATTACTTTATATAGAACAACATACAATAGGCTTCTTGTTTTGTGAAATACCCTATTTCTGGAATACCTTGGTCGATTTGATCATAACGTCATGTACGGGACGGTCATTCTTATCGGTTTTCACCAGTGACATTTTCTCTACAATATCGAAACCATCAACCACTTCTCCAAAGATCGTCACCGAACTATCCAGATGGGGAACACCTCCTACCGTCTTATACACCTCCCGTTGTTCGGTCGGAATAACGTACGGTCCCAGTTCAGCCAAAGTATCTTCCACCATGATCAAAGCACGGTTGGTCAGTTCCGTTTCCATCGACTCGACAGCCAGCGAGGGATCTTCTTTCTTCAGTTGATCCATGAATTTATAGTATAGCCAATTGCGGCGGATTTCATTAATGCGTGCTTCTTTCTGATCCAGTTCGGCATCACTCAGCACTTTTCCCTGTACAAAGCAGAATTGAGTACCGGCAGAAGCACGTTCGGGATTCACATCATCTCCTTCTTTAGCATCGATCAAGGCACCGCGTTTGTTGAAATGGTTCGGGAGTATCTCGGCCGGAACGGTATAACCTCCGTCACCATCGCCATATAATACGCCGGGTTCGTGGGCTTTACTGGTAGGATCGCCGCCCTGCACAACAAAGTCTTTGATAATGCGATGGAACAACATTCCTTCATATTCGCCGGATTGGCACAGTTTGATAAAGTTATCCCGATGCAGCGGCGTATCGTCATACAACATAACGGTTACATCACCCATCGTTGTCTTTACTGTCACATAGACGGGTTTAGAGGGATCGAGAGGTTTATCTGCACAAGATACAAGAGTAAACAAGATAAGTACAAAGGCTAATAGATGTCGTTTCATAATTAGTAGATGTTATATTATAGTTTAAAGTGAATCATTGTTTATAACAACAAGTAGCATATTTTCCTTATTCTTCCGCTTTATACACCAACATCTGGCACCGCTTGCAATCGAACTGCAGGCGGAGCCGGGTGTCTTTATATAGAAGATAGTACGGTTCCTTATACGGAGATTTCTGTTTTTGATAAGTCGGACACCATCCCATACTATACCGCAGGCAATGTTTGGTAAACATCAATGGAACATCCTTTTCAGGCTTCAATTCGAATGCTTCGGCAACACTCTCTACTCCATGTGCCTTGTAAAAAGCAGTTGCCCGGCTGTTCGACACATTTCCCAGATAAGTTAATTGCCTTTCAGGGAACGGAATCTCTTTGGCCGGCTCCACCTTACGTGCCAGTTCCCGCCGATAGCGGATAGCACGGTCGGCCTGCAACTTCTCCACTGCTTTACGACGCATATCCGCCAACAAAGAGGAAGGAACGAACCAGTTTTCACTCATCTGTACGACAACCTCCGAGGCTTCGAACGGTGTATTACCCAATTTAGAAAGCTGGGTACGGATATTGTCTGACTGGTCACGACGGGCTAATTCTTTAGTAAATGGTTCAGTAAGCATTACCCGTGCACCTGTTTCATCTTCCATCACTAAGGTAAAGCCGAAAGCGTTATCCAAAAACTCTATCTTTACGGAAAGCTTACGCTCGGCAGACGGTTTTGCCAACTGCTTTTCAAATACCTGATCGAAATTACGATAAAGAGGTGTCTTCGGCTTTATGTCCGGCATGTCCAGCGGAAAGACACGATTTGCTTCGACCCTGTTCACGCGGAATCCTTCCAGTTCGCCCCGGTTATTGAAGAAAACCAGACCATCCCCGTTATTGAGTTGCTTCACACCGGCAACAGTAAACGAGTTCCCTTTCAATTCCTTGACGGTTCCGACAGGTTCACCCAATGACTTCGGCGTATTGAAGGCTGTTATATCGTTTGTACGTTCATGCAAAAAGAAAGGGGTAAATCCGCGGTTGAAGCTTTTTTCTGCTACCGGCTCAAAGTCATACGTACTTTTACCGGCAGATGCACGGCTGTACTCAGAACGTCGCGACAAGATAGTATCCAGCTTCTTACGATAATAAGCAGTTATATTTTTGACATAAGTGACGTCTTTCAATCGCCCCTCTATTTTAAGGGAAGAGACTCCGGCATCCAGCAACGCTTCCAACTGCTCGGAGCGGTTCATATCTTTGAGCGACAATAAATGTTTATCGTGTACGATCTCTGTCCCGTTCGCATCCACCATCGAATAGGGCAAACGGCAATATTGTGCACATTCTCCCCTGTTGGCACTTCGCCCACTAAGTGCTGCACTCAAGTAACATTGCCCGCTATAACTGACACATAAAGCACCATGTACAAAGACTTCCAACGGAACAGTCGTCTGTTCGGAAATCTGACGGATCTCGTTCAGCGACAATTCACGGGCCAGAACGACCTGGGTAAAACCGGCAGCTTCCAGGAATTTCACCTTTTCCAGTGTCCGGTTATCAGTCTGTGTACTTGCATGCAGAGGGATGGGGGGCAAGTTCAGACGGGTAATTCCCATATCCTGCACGATCAAAGCATCAGCTCCAACCTGATAAAGTTGCCAGATCAGTTGTTCCGCTTCCTGTAATTCGTCTTCCCGAAGTATCGTGTTTAAAGCCACATAGATACGAACATTATATAGATGAGCATAATCGCAAAGGGTACGAATATCGTCCAATGAATTTCCGGCAGCAGCACGCGCACCAAATTTTGGAGCACCGATATACACGGCATCGGCACCATGATTGATAGCTTCGATGCCGCATGTTAAATCCTTTGCCGGAGCCAGGAGTTCTATACGACGAGGTTTGATTGACATATATTGTTATTGGTTGTTATTTGATTGGTGCGACCGTAGGGGCGGTTCGCGAACCGCCCTTACAGGCTGCCCAGATTCTTGATATCTTCGATATTGAATGGGGTTTCCTGATAAACGTAATAATTCAGCCAGTTCGTAAAGAGCAGGTTGGCATGGCCACGCCAACGGACAACCGGGCCCTGGGCCGGATCATTATTACGATAATAGTTGTGAGGTACCGAAATAGGAAGACCCTTATTCAAGTCGCGGATATATTCATCGCTCAATGTATAAGGCGAATATTCCGAATGTCCGGTGATATAAAATTCACGCCCTCCACGCGACATTGCCATGTAAACACCCGACTCTTCACTTTCGGAAAGCAACGTCAGCTCCGGCACCTTACGGATATCTTCACGGCGGATCTCCGTATGACGACTGTGAGGTACATAAAACTCATCATCGAATCCACGGAATATCTGTAAAGAAGGCTCCCGCAACGTATGACGGAAAACACCGAACATCTTCGCCGGCAAATCATATTTGGGTACACCATAGAAATGATACAACCCTGCCTGTGCCGCCCAGCATATATATAATGTAGAAGTCACATGCGTACGTGCCCAGTCGAAGATCGTAGTCACTTCCTCCCAGTAACTCACTTCCTCAAAAGGCATCTGCTCTACCGGCGCACCGGTAATGATCATGCCGTCGTAATAATCTTTCCCTATTTCGTCGAAGTCCTTATAAAACTCCTGCATGTGTTCGATCGGAGTATTCTTTGGAGTATGGCCCTTTATTTTCATAAAGTCAAGCTCAACCTGCAAAGGTGTATTACTCAACAGACGGATCAGATCGGTCTCCGTCGTTATCTTCAACGGCATCAGGTTTAATACCACCACACGTAGAGGGCGGATATCCTGTTCCGAAGCCCGTAAGGAATCCATCACAAAGATGTGTTCCTTTTTAAGAAGCTCAATAGCGGGTAAATTCTTTTGTAAATTTAATGGCATCGCGATTCCTGTCTTTATTGTTTTTAGAAATACAAAGATAGGAATAAGTTGAGAGTTGACGTTTATACAACAGTAAATAATATGCCAATAGGGCAACGGGGCAATCAAAACGATCGTTTTCGATACCACCAGGGTCCCGGCCGGTTGCAAAACGATCGTTTCCCGGACAAACAGGCCTTAGTGCATATCCTCCGAAGAAATTGTATATCCTCCACCCAAAGCCTTATAGAGATAAACTACCGCCAGCAGTTCATTCAATACGGCATTATTCAAGCTGATCTGGGCATCCAGATATCCACGCTGTGCATCCAATACGTCGATATAATTGGTTACTCCATTGATATATTGCAGTTCTGCCAGCTTAACGTATTTAGCAGACGCAGACTCCAACCGCTCCTGAGAGAAGCGAATCTCTTTTGCTTTGCGGATCGTGACAATAGCATCGTTCACCTCTTTAAAGGCACCGATCACACTCTTCTGATAACTGTAAACTTCCTGTTCGTAACGGGCTTTCGAGACTTTCAGCTTTGCCTTGTTCTTTCCCATTGCAAAAAGCGGTTGAAGCAGGTCGCCCGCCAGGAACCAGGCCGGACTCTTCAACAGGTCGCCTAATTCTTCACTTTCAAGACCAAAGTTACCTGTCAGACTGATTTTCGGGAACAGGTCGGTATAGGCAACTCCTACCTTGGCATTGGCTTCACGCAGTTTCAATTCGGCCTGCCGCATATCGGGACGACGCTCCAACAAAGCAGAGGGTAATCCTACCGGCAATGCATCGGGCAGACGTTGTTGGCCGAGAGACAATCCACGGGGTATATAGCCGGGATATTCTCCCAACAAAAGGGAAATATCGTTTTCTTTTATCCTGACCTGACGTTCCAGCGAGGGGACAAGCGTTTCTGTACGGGCCAACTCTACCAATGCCTGGTTATAAGATGTTTCAGATGTCAGACCACCTTCAAAGCGAAGTTTCGCCAAACGAACTCCTTCATGGCGGGCCTCCAACGTCTGACGAACAATATTCAACTGCCGGTCGAGAGCACACAATTCATAATAAGCAGCGGCCACTTCCGCCACTAAAGTCAGTTGGAGGCTACGCCGGGCCTCTACCGATTGCAGGTAGGCTGCAATACCGGCTTCATTCGCCCAACGCAGGTTTCCCCATAAGTCGAGTTCCCATGAGAGGGTCAGCTTCGCCCCATATTCCGGATCGGGTTTCGGATTATCACCGCCATAGTTCAAACGCTCCTTCTGTCCGTAAATACGCGCTCCGATTTCAGGGAACTGTTCGGCAAAAGTGATGCGTTTGGCTGCCATCATCTCTTTGATCCTGGCTGCTGCGATCTTCATATCTTTATTATTTTCCAAGGCTGTTGTTATCAACCGCTGCAAAGTTGTATCGGCATACAGACTTTCCCAGGGAATGTTCTCTACGGAAAGAGTATCCGATTCTCCTTCGAACCGAACCGGAAGATTCAAGTCCGGACGGGCATACTTCTCTCCCAACTTACAGGAAGAAAGCGAAACCAACGCAACCGTCGCAACCGCAATAAAAAGGAACAGCTTTCTCTTTCGGAAAAATTTCTCTTTCGGGAGAAACTGGCTGACACGCTCCATTCTCAATACCTTTTTTACCTTATAGATAAAAACAAAGAAGAACGGTACCAGCACAATCCCCACGGTTATAACCACCAGCATACCAAAGAACACTCCGGTTCCGAGACTATGACGGGAAGCGGAACCCGGTCCGCTGGCCAATACCATTGGAAGCATTCCCAATACAAAAGCCAGGGAAGTCATCAAAATGGGACGGAAACGCATCTGGGCTGCATGAATGGCCGCTTTGATGACATCGACACCTGCATCCACCTGCACCTTGGCAAACTCTACGATCAGGATCGCATTCTTTGCCGCCAGACCTATCAGGGTAACAAGCCCGATCTGGAAATAGATATCGTTATGCAGTCCGGTAGCCCAAATCCCCAGATAAGCTCCCAAGGCAGCAACCGGCAACGACAACAATACAGCAATCGGTACAATCCAACTTTCATACTGTGCAGCCAGGAAAAGGAAAACGAACAGGAATACAAGTGCAAGCACCATACCGGTCTGTCCTCCGGCTTTCTTTTCCTGATAAGACAATCCACTCCATTCCACACCGATATTATCCGGCAGATGTTCGCGGGCGATCTGTTGCATAGCTGCCATCGCTTCTCCGGAACTGTATCCGGGTGCAGCCACGGCACTGATCGCAGCCGTAGAGAACATATTGAACTTCTTGATCGTACCGGGCCCGGTTGTATAACTTGTCGTACCTAACGCGGTCAAAGGAACCATCGAACCATTCTGTGCTCTTACAAAGAATAATCCCAGACTTTCCGGAGTCGCACGGTAAGGTGCTTCCGCCTGAATATAGACCTTATATATACGATTGAACATATTGAAGTCATTCACATATACCGATCCCAGATAAGCTTTCATCGTCGAAAAGATATCGGTCAGCGGAATACCCAGGAACTTAGCGCGGTCGCGATCCACATCAAAATATAACTGAGGGATCTGCGGTTGCAAAGCCGAAGACACACCGGTCAGTTCCGGAGCTTTCGATGCATACAGCATAAAAGTATCGGTTGCACTTACCAGATTTTCCCAACTGGCTTCTCCACGAGCTTCCAGCTGCATTTCCAAGCCTCCGCTTTCTCCCAGTCCGGGAATAACAGGCGGACGGTTCAGATAAGCTAATATCTCCGGATAATATTCAAATTCCTTACGGGCAACTTCCATTACATTTTCGACTCCCATACCGGAAGACTTACGCTCTTCCCAGGGTTTCAGGATAACGGTAAGGGTAGAACGGCTTTGTGACGTTCCCACACGGGTACTGCTACCGGTTACGTTTTGCACATAGGCCACAGCCGGTTGTTTCTCCAAAAACTCGATAGCACGGTCGGTCACCTTACGGGTACGTTCAAGGGTTGCTCCTTCGGGCATTACCAATTCCACTGTAAAAAAACCCTGGTCTTCCTCAGGTATAAAACTGGTCGGAATGAAACGGTTCAGTACAAAGATGAAAACAAGTACCATACCGAAGCCTGCCAGTATCCGTTTGGGATTCCCGATAGCCTTCGACAATAAATGGATATATTTATTATTTCCTTTATGTAACCAGATATTGATTTTACGGAACACGAAGTTCTTCTTTCCGATTGTCGGACGTAGGATCAAGGCACACATGGCAGGGCTCAATGTCAAAGCGACTACCGTTGAGAGTAATACTGAAACGACAATCGTTATAGAGAACTGGCGATATAACGCACCGGTAATCCCGCTCAGGAAACTTACAGGGACGAATACGGCAGCCAGTACCATTGAAGTTGCAATCAAGGCGCCGGTCAACTCATGCATTGCCTTATGGGTAGCTTCGCGGGGTGTCAGTTTTTCCTCATGCATTACGCGCTCCACATTTTCCACAACTACAATGGCATCATCCACCACAATACCGATAGCCAGGATCAATCCCAACAAGGTCAGCATATTCAATGAGAATCCCATGATCAACATGAACCCGAATGTACCGATCAAAGAAATAGGTACGGCAATAGTCGGGATCAAAGCGGCTCGCCAGTTCTGCAATGACAGGAACACAACCAATACAACCAGGAACAAAGCTTCAAACAATGTCTTATAAACTTCATGGATAGATTGTGAAATATATTCCGTCATATCAAACGGGAATTTATATTCCAGCCCTTCCGGGAAGTTCTGGCTGATCTCTTTCATCGCTTCCTTCACGTTCGCAGCGACTTCCAGCGCATTAGCTCCCGGCAACATATAAATGCCGAGGATAGCAGCATTCTCTCCATTTATTCCACTTTCGGTAGAATAGGAAGAGGCTTCCAATGAGATACGGGCAACATCACGCAAACGGACGATAGAACCGTCCTGGTTAGCACGAACGACAATATCCTCAAACTCCTTCACCGTCGAAAGACGGCCACGGGCCGTAATAGGTATAGTGACATCGACATCGATAACGGGTTGTTTTCCTAACTCACCGGCTGCCGATTCGCTGTTTTGTTCTTTCAAGGCATTCTGGATATCTTTCACCGTCAATCCCATATTGGCTAGACGATCGGGATATACCCATATCTGCATACCATAATAACGGCTACCGATATTCGACACACGTCCCACTCCCGGAATGCGGCGAAGAACATCAAGCACATTGATCGTAGCAAAGTTACTCAGGTAGATTTCGTCAAAGCGAGGATCATCCGAACTCAAACTTAATGTCATCAACTGACTGGCGGATTGCTTCTCCACCGTGATACCGTTTTGTACGACATCGGACGGAAGACGCGACTCCGCCAGTTTCACACGATTCTGTATTTCTACGGCAGCCAGGTCAGCATCTGCTGACACATCGAAAGTGACCGTAATAGTCAAACCACCGGAATTACTACTGCTACTCTGCATATAGATCATACCCGGAGTACCGTTCAATTCCTGTTCGATCGGTGTAGCGACAGCCTGCGACACCGTTAAGGCACTGGCACCCGGATAAGAGGCACTAATCTTCACAACCGGTGGCGTGATCTGCGGATACTGATCCACCGGCAACAACATCAATCCGATAATCCCGACTATAACAATTAATAAAGAAAGTACAGTCGAGAATACGGGACGATCTATAAAAAATCCCGGTTTCATTCTCCTGCCTCCTCTCTATATGCTTCGACTGCTTTATCATCACCAACCTGAACCGGACGAACCAACATACCGGGAACTAACTTATGATAACCTTCTACAACGACGGATTCATTTTCACCAAGACCACGCTCGATAACAATATTATTTCCTATTTCCGGCCCTGTCTGTACAAAACGTTTCTCCGCTACATTGTCACGACGGATAATATAAATAAAGACACCGCCCTGTTCAATAGAGATAGCTTTCCGGGGAACAACGATTGCACGTTCACGCACATCTAATAATAGTTTTACACGGGTAAACTGTCCAGGAAGTAATTTCTGATTCGGATTAGCTAATTCTGCACGTACACCGAAAGTTCCTGTTTGTGGATCAACGATCGGATCGGCGAAATCAACAATTCCTTTTACCGGATATTCAGAATTATCGGCAAGGGTTACAGTGACGGTCGGTTGCCAGGAACGGGTTGTATCCTGCTCACCAAATTTAATATTACGACGCTCAGCACGCAAATAATCCAGTGCTGTCATTTTAAAGTCAACCAATACCGTATCGCTTTTTACAACAGCAGCCAGTTTTGAATTAACACCGGGCCCCACCAAGGCACCGACATCGACAAAACGTTCACTGATATATCCGGCGATCGGGGAAGTTACAGTTGTATAACCGAGTTCCAGTTGTGCCTGATCGAGGTCAGCTCTACTCATTGCTATATTAGCTTCTGAATCATCCAGGGAAGCCAATGCGTTATCGAGATCCAACTGACTGGCGGCATGTTGTTCATACAAGGGCTGCAAACGTTCCACATCTCTTTTGGCTTTTGCCGCCTGTGCTTCATTCTTCTTCAACTGTGCTCTTGCTTTTTCTACACGTGCCTTATAAAGTGCAGAATTGATTATAAACAGAGGCTCGTTCTGCTTAACTTGTTTACCTTCTACGAATAACATCTTTTCGAGGTAACCTTCCACACGGGCATGTATCTCTACATAACTCGCAGCACGGATACGTCCTACGTATTCACCAAATATTTGCACATCTTCTTTCTGAGGCTTGTCTACAATGACAAGGGGACGCAACGGTTCTTCTTTTTTACGACAACCTGTTGCCAGCATTAAAAGGGCGACTAATACGATACTTCCTTTTACTAATCTTTCTCCTACCATTACTAATATCTATAAATGACATTTAAATTTTCTATTGTTCTATCTCTCTATTGTAAGAATGAAATAATCGTACCATTGTTCAATACGATCTGTTAAAAAACGCTATACTATTAAATATTAACGACATAAACCTATTGCATGATAGAACTGCATCTTTGATAAAGAATACTTTCGTAGAATTATTCCACAAATAGTTGTTGCTAAGTCCACATAATTAATATAAATCAAAAACAAATAATGTATTTGTGGATAGTCATAAAACCAGAAAAGGAGTCAGTTCTTACGAACTAACTCCTTTCTACCATTCAGTCTTTCGACCTGACAAAAACGGCGGTTATCTACTCTCCCACTTTTACGCAGTACCATCGACGTGGTTGGGCTTAACTTCTCTGTTCGGAATGGGAAGAGGTGGATCCCCAACGCTATAAC